>JBAQKF010000052.1:0-48019 GCA_049300695.1 Usitatibacter sp. | reverse complement strand
CCGAACAGGACCGTGAAACGACGTCGCGCCGATGATATTGCGGATTGCCCGTGAGAAAGTAGGTCATCGCCAGGGCCCTACAAGACAAACGCCCAACCTCCAACGAGGTTGGGCGTTTGCATTTGTGAACTAGCGACCCGCGTCCCGCCGTACCTGCACCTTCCTGCCGCGAATGTTGCTCTTTCCGAGCGCCTTGATCACCTGGTCGGCGACTTCCTCGGGCACCTCGACCAACGAGAATCGCTCCGTGACCTGGATGGCGCCGATGAGGCCTCCCGCGATTCCGGCCTCGTTCGCGATCGCGCCGACGAGATCCTGCGGGCGGACGCCGGCTTGCTTGCCGAGACCGATGTAGATGCGCGCCATCTCGCCGGCGTTGCCGGCGCGCGCCTCAGGGCGACGCGGCTCTTCCCGGGACCCTTGATCACGAGTGGCTTCGTCGTCGCTATCGGCGGTAGTCGCCTGGTGATAGAGCTTCACCGCCGCCATGGCGACTTGGATCACGTCGTACTCGTTCGATAGCGAATCGACGACGACCCGGAAATGTTCGCTGTCGTCGGCGGCGAGCGCTTCACGCAGCACGGCGATCGTGTTGTCGAGCCTGCGCGCCTGCAGGTCGGCCACCGTGGGTACCTTGGCGATCTCGATCTTGTGATTGGTGAGCCTCTCGATGTTGCGCAGCGCGTGGTGCTCGCGCGGCTCGACGAGCGTGATCGCAACGCCCTCGCGCCCGGCGCGGCCCACGCGCCCGATGCGGTGCACGTACGCCTCCGGCGCGGCCGGCAGGTCGTAGTTCACCACGTGCGTCAGGCGATCGATGTCGAGCCCGCGGGCGGCGACGTCGGTGGCGATGAGGAGCTCCGCCTCGCCGGAACGCACGCGCCGCATCACCTTGTCGCGGTCGACCTGCGTCATGCCGCCGTGCAGCGCCTCCGACTTGTAGCCGCGCGCATTCAGCGTCTCGGTGAGCTCGTCCACCTCGATGCGCGTGCGGCAGAAGACGATCGCCGCGGCCGGCGATTCGAGATCGAGGATCCGGCCGAGGGCTCCCATCTTCTGCGCGCGCGGCAGCAGGTACGCCTGCTGTCGGACCTTGGGCGCTTCGCCCGCCTTCGCCGCGGGCTTGTTGATGCGAATGCGGATCGGGTCGCGCTGGTGGCGCTTCGCGATCGCCTCGATGCGGGGCGGAATGGTGGCCGAGAAGAGGACCGTCTGGCGCCCGGCCGGCGATTCCTTGAGGACCGCCTCGATGTCCTCCTGGAACCCCATGTCGAGCATCTCGTCGGCCTCGTCCAGCACGACGATGCTCACGCCGCCCATCTGCAGCGTCCCGCGCCGCATGTGGTCGAGCGCGCGGCCCGGCGTAGCGATCACGACGTCGACGCCGGAGCGCATCGCGTGGATCTGGCGTCCGATCGGCTGCCCACCGTAGACCGGCAGCACGCGCACGCCGAGCGCCTTCCCGTATCGATGCACCGCTTCGGCCACCTGCATCGCGAGCTCGCGGGTCGGCACCAGTATCACGGCGAGCGGTCCCGTGGAGCTGGGGCCGCCTGCGCTGATGAAGCGCTGCAGGATGGGCAGCGCGAAGGCGGCGGTCTTGCCCGTGCCAGTGGCTGCCTGGCCCAGGAGGTCGCGCCCGTCGATCAAGGGGGTGATGGTCTGCTGCTGGATGGGCGTGGGCTCTTCATAGCCCAGCGTGGTCAGGGCCTCGACGATGCGCGCATCGAGGCCCAGGGCGGCAAAGCCTTCGTTCTGCTGCGCTCGCTTGGTCATCCCGGCATTCTACGGGTCCATCCCCATGAGAAAGAGCCTACAGTGGGTCACCTTCACGCTCACTTGAAACCCCCACAGGAGACTCCCATGCTTGTCACATTCCAATTCCTTGGCGCCCGGTGTGTCCGCGCATCGCTGGTTGCGGCGCTCGTTGCGCTCGGCACGCTGGGGCTCTACCCGATGTCCGCAGCGGCCCAGACCGCTCCCGGCAACCCGGACCACATCTATTCCTCGGGTCCCTTCCAGATGCACGACGGAGAAAGCGTGACCTTCGGCATGCTGGTGCCCGCCGTGCAGAAAGCGCGCTCCAACGCCCAGTTCACGCTCATGGACGGCCAGGGAAACAGCGTCTTCACTTTTTCTCCCGGCCCCGGTACCACGTCCTACGTCAAGATCACCTTTCACGCGAGTCCTTCCGGAACCCAGCGCGGCCCGTCGTTCGAGATCAACAGTGCCATTGGGAATCCCGATTTCATCGGGAATCCCGACCTGGTGCCTGCCGGAACCGACGGAATCCTCATCGGATTGCTCGTTCCGGCGGTGCATCGCGGCGGGCAGACCGCGGACCCCCTGGCCACCTCGATGCAGTCGTTCAACGTGAACGGCGGCACGATGACCTACTCGGCCCTCAAGGGATACGCCACTTCCAGCTCGACGGATTGACGGAGGCGGCCGGCCCAGTGCCGGCTACCCTTCGCCGAAGCCGCCGCTGATGAGGCGAGCGACGGCGGTCACCACCTGCTGCTCGTCGGGACCGGTCGCTTCGATCAGGACGGGGGTTCCCATGGCCGCCGAGAGCAGCAGCAGCGCGATGAGATGCCGCGCGTCCGCGCGCCGGCCATTGGCGAAGAGCACGACACTCGACCGGTAGCGGGTACAGAGCGACACGACCTTGGCAGCCGCCCGGGCGTGCAGGCCGAGGCGATTGGTGATCGTCAATTCCCTTTTCTGCATCAAAAGGGAGGCAATCCGATGCGCGAAAGGTTCCCTGCCATCTTCAGCTTTGCAGCGTCGCAACGCCCGGGACCTTTCTTCGCATGGCGACGAACATCGAGAAGAGGTAGAACGCGAGCGCGAGGAGCACGATCGCCTTCAGGCCCACGAGCATCGAGAGATTCTCCAGCAGGCCTCCAACCACGGCGCCGCAAAGGTTGGAGCCGAGTGAAGCGGCGGCATCCTCGCGCGAGCGAAGCTCCGACGAGAAGATGATTCCGGCAAAAAAGATAGGCACCGCCATGATGGGACCGGCGAGCGCCGCGCGAAAGCCGACGTCCAGCGCGAAGAAGGGCTGCAAAGGCAGCATCCAGATGGCGATGAGCGACATGCCGAGGAGCGCGTACCAGGGCGGCCTGCGGTAGACGCGTAGCCGCGCGGCTACGGCGTTCGCCGCGAGGATCATCAGGAGCACGCCGCCGAAGACACTCGTGTTCACGACCCAGGTCGAGCCGAAGAGCAGCGACAGTTGCGTGACCGCGCGGGTCTCGAGCAGCATGAAGCCCGCGCCCAGTAGGAACATCTGGCCGTCGAAGCGCGCCCGGGAGAACATCGTCGCGCCGAAGACACCTCGTACCGCGAGCGCGGCCGACAAGCCCACCAGCAAGAAGACCGTGATGTACGTCCACGGGACCCCGACGGTGCGTAGGTAAAGGAACGGCCAGTCGTCGCTGGGCAGCGCAATCGACGTGGCCGTGCCCTTCTCCATGAACGCGTTCGGCGCCCGGTCCCGCATTTGCTCGATCGTGAGGCCGCGGCCGGCCAGGATCGTGGCACCCCCATCGTATCCGTGAGGGACGACGAATGGCTGCAGGTGAGTCGCCTCCCGAACGAGGCCCACCATGCGCGCGTAGATCCACTCGCCTCCGACGGTGAACGAGATCGACAGCACGCCGTCGGGGCGTACGCGGGCCCAGGCGGCGCCGATGCCCTCTTTCGTGAAGACGAAGTTGTCGAGGCGCAGCGACGACATCGACGAGAAGAGCGCGTGCGAGTCGAGCAGTCCGTAGCAAACGACGTCGAATTTCTCGCCGTCGTCGCGTCCGAAGTAGGCTCGCGCGTCATCGTTGATGCGGAACGCGCGCGGATCGGAGTAGGGCTGCTCGGGATGCAGGTCCTGGCCGGCCTTGAGGATCGCCGGATCGATGTCGATGCTCACGACGCGTGAGAAGCCGCGCCGAAGGGCGGCCGAAACGTCGTTGCCCGTTCCCGCCCCGACCACGACGGCGCTCCGTCCCGGCCGCTCGCTGAACGAGAAGGGCAGCTCGTACGCGCGGCGCGCGTCGGTGCGTGCCTTCGCCTCTCCCGACGGAGAGGGACGCAGATCGAGCATGCGCTGGTAGTAGTCGCGATTCGCGTTGAGGAGCCATTCGACGGAGCCACTTGCGGGCGTCCCATAGCCGGGATCGACTCGCGGGGTGAGGTCGATGCGGTTGTAGGGCGAGAACGTGGCTCCCTGCATCGAGTAGGTCGCCGCCGCGACCGCCACGACCGCCGCCAGCACGCTCCATCGATCCCTGAAGAGCCACAGCAATGGCAGCGCGCCCAGCACGAACCACACGGGCGGAGGCAACCACAGCGCCGCGAGCGCGGCCATCGCCAACACGCCTGCGAGCGAGCCTCCGAGGTCGGCGGCGTAGGCACGTAGCGGCGGAATCTTCCCGAAGAGTTCGCCCACCAGCGTGCCGGGGAAGAGGAACACCGCCGCGACCGCCCAGAAGCACGCCGTCACGAGCAAGGCCGCGCCTGCGAACTGGAGGAATTGACCGCCTTCCTTCACGCCCCAATCCGTCGGGGCGAGGTCCGGGAACTGCACATGGATGAACCCGAGCGGCTGTGCCGTCGAGAGGAGCACGCAGACCACGGCGAGCACGGGGAGCGACCAGCGCGCGAGCCGCGCCGAGTAGCGTCCGAGCCCCACGCCCAATCCCATGCCGAGGAAGGCCGCCAGCAGCACGAGGTTCGCGAAATACGACGCGACCCTCACCTGCGTGACGAGCCAGCGAATGAGTGCCAGCTCGAGCACGAGGATGGCGAACGTCACGAGCGCGAGTTGGACTGCCGGATTGCTGCGAAGATCAGTCGGGCTGGGAGCTTGATTCGAGGGCATCGAGTAGCGCGGCGGTCTCCGCGTCGGGTTTTCCATCGTATTGTTGCGGACGATATCGCATCTGGAACGCGGCGATCACGCGGCGCGTTTCCTCATCGAGGACTCCGGAGTGCGGTACATCGTATCCGATCTTCTCGAGTTGGTCCTGGAACCACGCGGCACCGGGCAGGTTCGCTTCGTACTGCGCGCGGCTCGCCGCGGCCTTCGCCGCATCGGGCCAGGGCACGAGGCCCTCGTCGGCCAGGCGCTTCCACGGAAACTTCGGCCCCGGATCCACCTTGCGCTGCGGCGCGATGTCGCTGTGCCCCACGATGTGATCGGGCTTCACACCGTATTCGCGGACCAGACGCTTCACGAGCGCCACGACCGCGTCGATCTGCGCCGGCGGATAGTCCTGCCATCCACCATCGCGATCGCCGCGATTCACGATCTCGATGCCGATGGAGGCCGCGTTGAGTTGCGTGTTGCCCTGCCACGAGCTTTCGCCCGCGTGCCAGGCGCGCCGGCTGTCGTCCACAAGCTGGTAGACGACCACGGGATGGTCGCGCACGAGGTAATGGCTGCTCACCGGCCCCTGGGTGAGCACCGCGAGCCCCTCGGCAAAATCCGTCGACGTGAAGTGGATCACGATGAACTGGATGCGGCTATCCTGGCCCATCGCCGTGAACGAGCGATCCACGCCCGGGGCGGAAGCGCAGGCGGCGAGAAATGACGCAAATGCCAGTGTGACCCAGCGCATAGGGCGTAAGACCATGTCGAACTATAATCCCCAACAATGTCCTCGCGAGCCGCCGTCATCGCCGCCGCGGCCGTCCTGTTCGCGGCGCTAGTCGCGAAGGGCGTCTTCGCGTTCCCGTTCCAGCTCGGCATCGACTTCTACCAATTCTGGGGCGTGCCGATCGCGCATCGCACGGCGGTGGCCGCAAGCCCGTATCTCGATCCGCCCGGATACGAGCGCGCCCTGAACGGACTCGCGGACGCTTCCGACAACGCGAAGCTCAAGCACGCGAACGGTTTCCGCCGCAACCTGGAGACGATGGCGACACCATTCTTCTACTCGATTTTCGCGCTCGTTCCCGGCGACTACGAGACGGCGCAGGTCTTCTATACGTTCCTCCTCTACGTCGCGACGGGCCTCGGCGTGATGCTGCTTGCGAGGCTTCGCGGCCTCTCGTTCTGGCCGTCGGTGTGCGTGGCGCTCGCGGTGGAGTTGAGCTTCAATCCCTTCGTGCAGGACCTGAAGTACGGGAATGTGAGCTCCTTCCAGTTCCTCTACATGGCCGCGATGCTCTACGTCGCCGTGAAGGGACTCTATCCGAGGAATCCGTGGCTCGAGTCACTTTACCTCGGCTCGCTCGCGATCTTCGTGCTCTTCAAGCCCAACACGCCGTGGATCGCGCTCGCGCTCGCATCGCACTACTGGGTCGCGCGCGGCACGCGCAGGTTTGCGATGGGGATGGTCGCGGCAGCCGCCGGGTCCATCATCGCGTTCGCCTGCGGTGCCGCGTTCTTCAACGGCCCAGGCGCGTGGATCGACTGGTTCCACTTCACCCAGGGCATGAACGGCGGATCGCTCGTGCGTTCGCTCGAGCAGGGCAACCTCTCGCCGGCGATGCTGCTCGCGCAGCGCTCCATGTCGTTCGGGCTCGTGCAATACGCGCTCATGATCACGGCGTGGCTCGCGCTCGCGTTCGTGCTTGCCATGACCTCCATGGGGCGGCGCACCGACCAGCTCGTGCCCACGGCGCTGCGTTGCCTCGCCGACCCGTGGCTCGCGCTATCCACCGGCATCCTGTTCACGTTCGCGACGGCACCCCTCGTGTGGGCGTACTACCACCTCTTCGCGCTCGTCCCGATGTTCGCGTTCTTCCGTCCCCGCGAGCACCCCGCGAGGACCGCGTGGATCGTCGTGGCCTACCTCGCGATGGCCAATCCGTTGCTCGAGGCCCTGGGAGCCGCGGGACTCGTTCCACTCATCCCCATCGTCATGTTCTGGGCCTGGATCCCGCTCCTCGTGGTGGTGCTCGGAGAGGCTTCCGATCGTTCCCTTGCCACGGCAGGGGGCGATGGGCACAATGCGGCCGGGGAGTAAATCCAAATTCCGTCTTCACGCAAGCGCCTTCTCTTCGAGCTTTTCTTCGTTTCGGGATTCTGCGGCCTGCTCTACCAGGTCGTCTGGGTGCGCCTCGCGTTCGCATCGTTCGGCATCATCGCCCCCGTCATTTCGGTTGTGATTTCGGTCTTCATGCTGGGCCTTGCCTCCGGGTCGTGGGTGGGCGGGCGCTACATCGCGAGGCTCACGCAGCGCACGGGGATGTCGGCGATCCAGTTCTACGCGATGACGGAGCTCGTGATCGGGCTGGGTGCCTTCCTCGTGCCGTGGCTCTTCGTCTTCGGTGCGTCGATGCTCGCGATGCTGGGCGAGGCGAACTCGATCGCGTACCTCACGTTCTCCGCGGTCGCAATCGCGCTTTCGATCTTCGTGTGGTGCTTCGCGATGGGCGCGACCTTCCCGGTGATGATGGCGTACGTGCGCCAGCATGAGAACGCGGACCCGCGCAGCTTCAGCCACCTCTATTTCGCCAACGTGCTGGGCGCATCGCTGGGCGCGCTCGTCACGGCCTGCGTGCTGGTCGAGCTGCTGGGATTCCAACGCACGCTGTGGGTCGCGGGCATGCTGAACTTCATCATCGCCGCGGCGGGCGCAGCCCTCGGAAAGCAGACGAAGGGCGAGCTCATCGCACTCACGGACGAGGTGAGGAAGCCCGCGGGCGAGGGGACCGCGACGCCGTGGGCCTCGTCGATCCTCTTCACGACGGGGCTTGCATCGCTCGCGATGGAAGTGATCTGGACGCGCGCGTTCGTTCCCGTGCTGGGCAACGAGGTGTATGCGTTCGCCTCGCTGCTGGTGGTCTATCTCGTCGCGACGTGGGTGGGCTCGTGGAAGTACCGCTCCGACCTCGCGAAGGGCCGGTTGCTTTCGTTGGGCGTGCTGTTGGCCATCGTCGCGGCGGCCGCGATGCTGCCCATCGTGCTGAACGACGCGCGAGTCGTCCAGACGCGGCGCATCGGGTCGTACGTGGCACTCCTCAGCATCTTTCCGCTGTGCGCCGCGCTGGGTTATCTCACCCCACGACTCATCGACGACACGTCGCGCGGCGATCCCGTCGTGGCGGGGCGCGCCTACGCGCTGAACGTCATCGGCTGCATCCTCGGGCCGCTGATCGCCTCGTACATCCTGCTGCCCCTCATGGGCGCCGCCTATTCGCTCGCGATCCTCTCGCTGCCGTTGATCGGATTCGTCTTCGTGTTCCGCCGCGACCTCGCTCCCGCATGGCGATGGGCCACGGGCATCGCGGTCACGGCGATGATGGTGTGCTCGCTTTTCGTGAGCGTGAGCTACGAGAACCCGTGTCCGCTGGGATTGCCCAAGTGCGAGGTGCGCCGGGACTATGCGGCGACCGTCGTGTCCTACGGCGAGGGAATGGGACGCCAGCTTCTCGTGAACGGAGTCGGCATCACGCAGCTCACGCCCATCACGAAGTTCATGGCGCACTTGCCGCTTGCGTTCCACAAGGACCCGCCCAAGTCCGCGCTCGTGATCTGCTTCGGCATGGGGACGACGTTCCGCTCGCTTCTCACCTGGAACGTGCGCACGACCGCGGTGGAACTGGTGCCCAGCGTGCGCGAAGCGTTTCCCTTCTATCACGAGGATGCGGCCTCGGTGCTCGCCAACCCGAACGGGCGCATCGTGATCGATGACGGCCGGCGCTTCCTCAATCGCACGCGCGAGAGCTACGACGTGATCGTGGTCGACCCGCCGCCGCCCATCGAGGCCGCGGGATCGAGCCTGCTCTACTCGAAGGAATTCCACGAGGCCGTGCGCGATCATCTCAAGCCCGGGGGCATCTTCCAGACGTGGTTCCCGCTCGGCGAGGAGAGCATCGCGCGCGCGATCGCACAGTCGTTGAAGGAGGTCTTTCCCTACGTTCGCGTCTACCGCGGCGTGGAGGGCTGGGGCCTGCACTTCCTCGCCTCGATGCAGCCGCTGCCGGACCTGAGCGCCGCCGAGGTCGAGGCGAAGATGCCGGCGGCCGCGCGGAAGGATCTCGCGGAGTGGACGAAGATGGGCCTGCGCGCCGATCTCGAGACCGTGGTGGGCAGCGAGCTTCCATTCGCCGTGGTGCTGCCGCCGCGTCCCTCGATCCGCATCTCCGACGACCGGCCGTACAACGAGTACTACCTGCTGCGCCGAATGGCCAATGGCTCGTAGCGTCCTGGGCGCCGTGGTGGCGCTCCTGTTGTGCGTCTTGCTGCTCGCGAGCGCCTTCGGGGCGTTCCCGGAGCAGCCCGGCGCGGACTTCTACCAGTTCTGGGGCGTGCCCGTCGCGAAGAGCCTCTCGGGAACGGGACGCAGCCCCTACGTGGATTCGCCCGGATACGCCGCGACGCTGAACGCGATGTCCGATGCGTCATCGAGCGGCAAGCTCCACGCGGTCAACGCGATGCGCCGTTCGCTCGAGCCCATGGCTACGCCGTTCCTCTATGCCGCGTTCGCCGTCTTTCCGCGCGACTACGATTCGGCGCAGGCGATCTTCGTGACGCTGCTCTATCTCGGCGCGGGATTCGGCGTGTTCGCGCTTGCGAGGCTTCGCGGCCTGGATTTCCGCTGGGCCGTGTGCGTAGCGCTCGCGGTGGAGCTCACCTTCGCGCCCTTCATGGTCGATGTGCGGGCCGCCAACGTGAACTCGCTGCAGCTCGCGGTGATCGCGGCACTCGTGTGGATCTCGGCGAAGAACGTTCGCACCGGAAATACGCTCGTGGACGGACTCTTCGTGGGCGTGCTCGCGCTCTTCGTGATCTTCAAGCCGAACACGTTGTGGATCGCGGTGGCGCTCGCGATCCAGTTCGGCCTCGCTCGCGGCAAGCGAGCGTTCATCGCAGGGATCGGATGGGCGGCGTTGCTCTCCATCGCCGCCATCGCGATCGGCGCCATCTACTTCGACAACAGTTCCGTGTGGCAGGAGTGGATCGGCCTCGCGGAGCGTTTGGAAGGCCGCCTGCCGCTCACGCTGGAGGAGGGCAACGAGTCGCTCGCGATGTGGCTCTCTCGGCATGGCGGCGCCTACGGAGCGCTGGGCTACGGCGCGATATTGGGGGTTGTCCTGCTGCTCGCCTTTGCGCTCGCGATGTCCGCCACCGGCCGGCGTGGCGATTTGCTATGGCCTACGGCCAAGCGCGCGTTCTCCAGCGCGTGGTTCGCGGCGAGCGCCGGCGTCCTCTTCACGTTCGCCACGTCGCCGCTGGTGTGGTCGCATTACTTCGTCCTGGCGCTGGTCCCGATCCTCTGGCTCGCGGGCCGCGACGGCACGACGGGCGTGGGAACCTGGGGCGCGGCGATCTGCTATCTCGCGTTGGCCCGCGAGACGATCGACATTCTCGTCTCGGGCGGCCACATGGCTACACTCTATGCGATGACGATGCTCTCCTGGGTGGCGCTCGTTCCCGGAATGCTCGCGTATGCCGTCCAACAGCGGCGAGAGGTCGAGGCCGCGGCATGATGCACGAGATTCGCAAGTTCCTCGTCTATTCCGCGGTCGGCGCGATCGCCACGGGCGCGCACTACGCGGTGATGGTGGGGCTCGTGCACTGGGGCGATGCGTCGGAGGTCTTCGCGACGTGCGTGGGCTACATCGCCGGAGCGTGCGTGAAGTATCCGCTCAACTACGGGCTCGTCTTCAGCAGCAAGGAGCGCCACAGCGTGGCCGTGCCGAAGTTCGTGGCCGCCCTCGCGATCGGGTTCATCCTGAACGCGGCGATCTTCGCGATGCTGCTCAAATTCATCGACGCGTACTACATGTTCTCGCAGGTGATCACGACGGGGATCGTGCTCTTCGTGAACTACCTGCTAGCCCGCTACTGGATCTTTTTCTCTCGCGGCGCCGGCAAGGAATCCGCCTGAGTCGAAGTCGAGGAAGGCGGGGCGCGCGAGGCCCCAGCGCCACGCGCGATACGAAATCGACGTCGCCAGCACGCCGAATCCATATCGCACCGACCGCGCGAAGCTGATGGAGCTCGAGTCGTCGCGGTAGCGCGTGGGGCACGAGATCTCGCCGATTGGAATGTCGCGCGCGATGGCTTGCACCAGCATCTGGTTGTCGAAGACGAAGTCGTCGGAATTCGCGAGGAGCGGGAGTGCCAGGAGCGTTTCGCGCGAGAACGCGCGATAGCCCGAGTGGTACTCGGACAGCTTGGCACCGATCATTACGTTCTGCGCGAAGGTGAGCGCCCGGTTCGCGATGTACTTCCAGAGGGGCATGCCGCCCGCGAGCGCGCCGGTCGATCCACCGCCCAGGATCCGCGATCCCAGCACCACACCGTAGACGCCTGAGGCGACCATGCCCGCCATCGCCGTGAGGAGCTTGGGCTCGTATTGGTAGTCGGGATGGAGCATCACGATGACATCGGCGCCTGCGTCGAGCGCGGCGGTATAGCAGGTCTTCTGGTTGCCGCCGTAGCCGCGATTCTCCGCGTGCACGTGCACGTTCGAGATGCCGAGCTTCTTCGCCACGGCGACGGTCTCGTCGCGGCTGCGGTCGTCTACGAGGATCACCTCGTCCACGAACGACTTGGGCATGTCGTTGAAGGTGAGTTCGAGCGTGTCGGCGGCGTTGTATGCCGGGAGCACCACGACGAGTTTCTTGCCGTCGATCATGGATGCGATTCTCTCACTTCTGTGAATAACCGGGGTCTGTACAGAGGAGGGGCGCGGGGTTGTCCACAATCGCAAGTGAATTTGTTTTCGCGTGTGTCGCCGCGATTTCGAGCGCGTAAAATTTGAGCATGCCATTGAAAACTACCTCCGGAACGCACGGCGAAGTCATCAAGGGCCGTGGCGCGCCGTCTAACATTGAAGGACGTTTCGAAACTTGGTCGCGCGACGCAGCAGATGATGGGTGGTTCCAGGACCCGGGCGAGGACGAACCGGCACGCCTGAAGACGGTCATCCATCTCGAGCAAGCGAAGAGCGTCATCTCGCGCAACGAATCGCCTGACATCGGATTCTCGCAGTCGATCAATCCGTATCGAGGATGTGCCCATGGTTGTGTGTATTGCCTGGCGGGCGATACTCCGGTCTTGATGGGCAATGGCCGAACACTTCCGATCTCGGAGGTGAAGGTCGGAGACGAAATCTACGGCACAAGACTCATTGGGCGTGTCCGCCGGTACGTCAAATCACGAGTACTGGCTCATTGGAGCTCGATCAAGTCCGCGTTCAGGACCACACTCGAGGACGGCACGGCGCTCGTGTCGAGCGGCGATCACAGGTTCCTGACGGACCGTGGCTGGAAGCACGTCACGAACAACGAAACGTTGCCCGAACGGGCACACCTCACAACGTTCAACAAGATGATGGGGACAGGAGCGTTCGCCGAGGGGCCGTCGGAGAGCGACGAATACCGTCGGGGATACCTCTGCGGGATGATTCGAGGCGACGGACACCTGGCGAGTCATCGGTATCAACGGTCCAACGGCAAAAGCGGGACGTTGCATCAATTCAGGCTCGCTCTCTGCGATCCGGAGGGGCTGTTGCGAACGCAGGACTACCTCCTCGATTTTGATATCGCGACCCATGAGTTCTTGTTCTATGCGGGGTCTGCCAATCATCGGCCCGCGCACGCGATTCGTACATCGACCTTTGACAAGATGCGAGCCATTGGCGAACTCATCAAATGGCCGAACGCACCGAGCAGGGACTGGTCGATCGGTTTCCTTGCGGGAATCTTCGACGCCGAGGGAAGTTTCAGTGACGCCATGTCGAAGATCACTAACACTGACCCTGAAATCATTGGCTGGACCAAGAGCTGTCTTCGCGCGCTTGGCTTCAGTTTCAGCGTCTATCACCAGCCGTTTGAAACCAGGAAATCCATTGACGTCGTTAGAGTCACGGGTGGCTTACGCGAACAGCTTCGCTTCGTTCACACGGTTGGCCCCGCGATCACTCGCAAGTTGAGCATTGTCGATCATTCAGTCAAATGCCAGAACAGAGACAAGCTGCGCGTCGTGAGCATCGAGCCCCTCGGCAAGGCCATGCGCCTCTACGACATCACGACCGAGACGGAGGACTTCATCGCCAATGGGGTCGTCAGCCACAACTGCTACGCGCGCCCGAGCCACGCATATCTCGGTCTCTCCCCTGGCCTCGATTTCGAGACGCGCCTATCTGCGAAAGTAAACGCGGCGGAGAAACTGCGTGAAGAACTCGCCAAACCCGGCTATCGATGCGAAACCCTCGTCATCGGCGTGAATACCGACGCTTACCAACCGATCGAGCGCCAGCACAAGATCACCCGCAGCATCCTCGAGGTCGCGAGCGAAACGAACCATCCAGTCGCTCTCATCACGAAGTCGGCGCTGATCGAGCGCGACATAGACATTCTCGCGCCCCTGGCGAACAAGGGGCTCGCCGCGGTGGCGATTTCAATCACGACACTCGATCACGAGATCTCACGAAGGATGGAGCCCCGCACGAGCGCTCCCGCTAGGCGCCTACTCGCCATCAAGCGTCTTTCGGAGGCGGGAATCCCTGTGAGCGTCAACGTTGCGCCCGTCATCCCATTCCTCACCGACTCCGAGCTCGAGGCGATCCTCGAAGCCTCCGTGGCCAATGGGGCCATCAGCGCGGGCTATATCCTCGTTCGCCTGCCCTGGGAGGTGCGCCCGATCTTCAAGGAGTGGCTGGAGAAGCATTTCCCGTTGAAAGCCGAGCACGTGATGTCGCGCATCCGGGACATGCGGGACGGCCGTGAGAACGACCCGAATTTCGGCTCGCGCATGAAAGGGCAGGGGACCTTGGCGGAGCTCCTCGCCCAGAGATTCAAGAAGGCCGCGCACCGCTTGGGCCTCGACAAGCGCTCCTACGAGCTGAACACAGCCCTTTTCACCCCTCCCGCCCTCCACGGACAGAAAACCTTGTTCTAGCCCGTCGCAAGCCCCACTTAAGGCAATGGACCCCGGATCCCCGGCTTGATGATTGCTGGGGCAGGCTCAACCGCGCTTGGGCGTCCGGGACAGCCTTGGGAAACGCTATAATTTGCGGCTATTTCCCGCGAAGGACACAATCCGGAGGCGGGATACAAGGAGCAGGAATGTCCGCATTGCCCATCACGCTGGACGACAAGTACAACCTCACGTCCGGCCGCGTCTACCTCAACGGAACCCAGGCGCTCGTGCGCCTCGCGATGATCCAGCGCGAGCGGGACCTCGCCGCCGGGCTCAACACCGCCGGGTTCATCTCGGGCTATCGCGGCTCTCCGCTCGGCGGCTTCGACCAGGCGCTCTGGAAAGCCAAATCGCACCTCAAGGAACACCACATCCACTTCACGCCGGGCGTGAACGAGGAGCTCGCGGCCACGGCCGTGTGGGGCTCCCAGCAAGTGGCTCTTTTCGAAGGCGCCAAGTACGACGGCGTCTTCGCGATGTGGTACGGCAAGGGCCCCGGCGTGGACCGTAGCGGCGACGTCTTCAAGCACGCGAACGCGGCGGGCACCGCCAGGAATGGCGGCGTGCTGCTGCTGGCGGGCGACGACCACGCCTGCAAATCCTCCACGCTTCCGCACCAGAGCGAGCACGCGTTCGATGCGGCGATGATCCCCGTGCTCTATCCCACGGGCGTGCAGGAAATCATCGACCTGGGACTGCACGGCTTCGCGATGTCGCGGTATTCCGGCTGCTACGTCGCCTTCAAGCTCATCTCGGAGACGGTCGACTCGTCGGCCTCGATCTTCGTCACGCCCGACAGCCCCAGGATCCTCCTGCCGCAGGACTTCCAGCTCCCCGCCACCGGCGTGAACATCCGCTGGCCCGATGCGCCGATGGAGCAGGAGCTTCGCCTGCAGCACGACAAGATCTACGCGGCGCTCGCGTATTGCCGCACGAACAGGCTCAACCGCATCACGATCGATTCGCCGAATCCGCGCCTGGGCATCATCGCCTCGGGCAAGAGCTACCTCGACGTGTTGCAGGCGCTGGAAGATCTCGGCATCGACGAGCGTCATGCCGCGGAGATCGGAATCCGCCTCTACAAGGTCGGCATGCCCTGGCCGCTGGAACCCACGGGGCTGCGTGAATTCGCGGAAGGCCTCGGCGAAGTGCTGGTGGTGGAAGAGAAACGCCAGCTCATCGAGTACCAGATGAAGGAGCAGCTCTACAACTGGCGCGACGACGTTCGTCCCCGCGTGATCGGAAAGTACGACGAGCACGGCGAGTGGGAAGTGCATCGCAGCGAGTGGCTTCTTCCCGCCGCGGGAGAATTGACGCCGGCGATGATCGCGCGCGTGATCGCGCAGCGCATCGCGAAGTTCTACACGTCGAAGACGGTGGAAGCGCGCCTCAAATTCCTCGAGGCGAAGGAAGCGGCACTCGCGAAGCCGCGCGACAAGGTCGCGCGCATCCCCTATTTCTGCTCAGGTTGCCCGCACAACACGTCGACGAGGGTGCCCGAAGGCTCGAAGGCGCTCGCGGGCATCGGTTGCCACTACATGGCGATCTGGATCCGTCCGGACCAGACGATGACCTTCACGCAGATGGGCGGCGAAGGCGTGCCATGGGTCGGGATCCAGCCATTCACCGAGACGAAGCACGTCTTCGCGAACCTGGGCGACGGCACTTATTTCCATTCGGGGTTGCTTGCCGTGCGTGCAGCCGCTGCGGCCGGCGTGAACATCACCTACAAGATCCTCTTCAACGACGCGGTCGCCATGACGGGCGGCCAGCCGGTCGATGGCGAGCTCACGGTCGCGATGATCACGCGGCAAGTGCTGGCCGAAGGCGTGAAGAAGGTCGTCGTCGTCACCGATGAGCCCGAGAAGTACGCGACGGTCACGGATCTCGCGCCGGGCACGACGGTTCATCATCGCGACGAGCTCGATGCGGTCCAGCGCGAGCTTCGCGAGATTTCCGGCACGACGGTTCTTGTCTACGACCAGACGTGCGCCGCCGAGAAGCGCCGGCGCCGCAAGCGCGGCAAGTTCCCCGATCCGGCCAAGCGCGTGATGATCAACGAGCTCGTATGCGAGGGATGCGGCGATTGCAGTGCCAAGTCCAATTGCCTTTCGGTCGTTCCCGTCGAAACGGAATACGGCCGCAAGCGCGCCATCGACCAGAGCTCGTGCAACAAGGACTACTCGTGCGTGAACGGCTTCTGCCCGAGCTTCGTGACGGTGGAAGGCGGGCAGCTTCGCAAGAGGAAGGCGGTGGTGCAGGAGGTGATGGCGGCGTTGCCGCAGCCTTCGCTGCCGCCGCTCGATCGTCCGTATGGAATCCTCGTCACCGGCGTGGGTGGGACGGGTGTGGTCACGATCGGCGCGTTGCTCGGCATGGCGGCGCACATCGAGGGCAAGGGCGCGGCGGTGCTCGACATGACGGGCCTCGCGCAGAAGGGCGGCTCGGTGTATTCGCACATCCGCATCGCAAGCAGGCCCGAGGAGATTCACGCCGTTCGCATCGCGGCCGGCGAAGCGAGGGTCGTCCTCGGTTGCGACATGATCGTCGCCGCCACCGATGAAGCGATCGCGAAGATGCAGGCGGGCACGACCCGCGCGGTGATCAACTCCGACGTGGCGACCACGGGCGGCTTCACGCAGAATCCGGATCTGCAGATTCCGGAAGACGACCTGGCGAATGCGATCCGCGAGGCTTGCGGGGGCGCGGCCGATTTCGTCGATGCGTCGGAGCTTGCGACGGCATTGATGGGCGATTCGATCGCGACCAACCTCTTCATGATGGGCTACGCGTGGCAGAAGGGGCTCATCCCGATCGGCGAGGCGGCGCTCATCCAGGCGATCGAGCTGAATGGCGCCGCGGTCGAGTCGAACAAGAAGGCCTTCGAGTGGGGGCGCCGCGCGGCGGTCGATATCCAGTCGGTCGAGCGCGCCGCCACGCCGCCCGAAGCGCGTCCCGATTCGCAGCGCATGTCCCAGTCGCTCGAGGAATCGATCGCGCGACGTCGTGCGTTCCTGTCGTCGTACCAGGACGATGCCTATGCGCAGCGCTATGCGGATTTCGTGGCGCGCGTTCGCAAGGTCGAAGCGGAGAAGGTTCCCGGCTCGACGCAGCTCACGTCCGTGGTCGCGCGTTACCTCTTCAAGCTCATGGCCTACAAGGACGAGTACGAGGTCGCGCGCCTCTATACTGACGGTGAGTTTCTGAGGCGGGTGGAGAACCAGTTCGACGGCGACTACCGCCTCGTCATGCACCTCGCGCCGCCGCTGTGGGCGAAGAACGATCCCGTCACCGGCGAGCCGAAGAAGCGCACCTACGGCCCCTGGATGATGTCGGCCATGGGTGTGCTGGCGAAGCTCAAGTTCCTGCGCGGCGGCTTGTTCGACGTCTTCGGTTACAGCGCCGAGAGGAAGATGGAGCGCCGCCTCATCGCCGACTACGAGCGCACGATCGCCGATCTGCTCGAAAAACTCGATGCCCCTCGCGTGGCCCTCGCCGCCGAGATCGCGTCGATCCCCGAGTTCATCCGCGGCTACGGCCCGATCAAGGATCGCCACCTGAAGGACGCGAAGGCGAGAGAAGCGCAGCTGCTCGCGCAGTGGCGCGATCCGTCGAGCTCGGCGAAGAGGATTCCGATCAAGGTTGCCGCTTGAGGGTCATCCCCGCTCGTTGACTGTCATCCCCGCGAAGGCGGGGATCCAGCCAGAAACGCGCACGCACTACCGTCATCCCCGCGGAGGCGGGGATCCAGCCAGAAACGCGTAAGCGCTTCTTGCATCGCCGCGTTATGACGGCATGGAGAAACTCTTCGCCGTCTACATCCTCGCATCCGGTCGCAACGGTACCCTCTACACCGGCGTCACATCCGACCTACCCGGGCGGGTCTACCAGCATCGTGAAGGTCTTGCCGACGGGTTCACCAAGGAATATGGCGTGAAGGACCTCGTCTGGTACGAGATCCATGGCAATGCGATGGCCGCGATCACCCGAGAGAAGCAAATCAAGAAGTGGAATCGCCTCTGGAGGCTCAAGCTGATCGAGAAGAGCAATCCGGAGTGGCGCGATCTCTATCGCGAGATCTGCCAGTAAGCGGAAATCGAAACAACGCGTTCGCGCTTTGGCTGGATCCCCGACGGAGCCTGCCCCCGAATGCTTTTATCGGGGGCGGGGATGACGGTAGCGCTTACGCGTTCTGGCTGGATCCCCGCCTTCGCGGGGATGACGGATGACATTAGCGCGTGCGCGCTTTGGCTGGGCCCCCGCCTCCGCGGGGGTGACAGGCGCTAAGCTTGAATGTGCCCCGAAAATCGCAGCGAGCAATCCCCTGTCCGTATCGACAAAGTCCCCGGAGCGCCAAAGGGCAGCGTCACCTTGCGCGCGACGTGGCCGAAGGGAAGGCCGGTGATCACGGGGTAGGGGAGCATTTCGCGGAGGGTCTCGACGACTTCTTCCATCGAGTAGGGGTAGCGGACGGGATTGGTCGGCTTGCAGTCGCTGAAGTCGCCGAGCAGCAAGGCGCGCTGCCGTTGCAAAGCGCCCGCGTGATAAAGCTGCAGGAACAATCGCTCGACCGCATAGGGCTCTTCGCCGATCTCCTCGACGTAGAGGATGCCGCCTTCGATGTTGGGGAAGTACGAAGTCCCCGCTAGGTGAGCCAGCAACGACAGATTCCCGCCCCACAGCACGCCATCGATTCGCCGCGCGTCGTAATCGTGCTGGCAGGGGAATTCGTCGATGCGGTGATTCGCGCGGGAAAGCGCCATCCAGAAGTGCTGCTGCGCGAAGCTGTCGGGCTCGCCGGCGCCGCCGAAATCGATCGAGAGCATCGGCCCATGGAAGGTCACGAGGTTCGCGCACGCGTAGGCCGCCATGTTGAACGCCGTGAAATCGCTGAATCCCACGAAGATCTTGCCGCTCGCCGCCACGCGATTCCAGTCGATGCGATGGAGGATGCGCGAGATGCCGTAGCCGCCGCGTGACGCCATGATGAGGTCGATGGAATCGTCCTCGAGCAACTCATGGAAGCCCTCCAATCGCTCGTCGTCGGTGCCTGCGAAGTAGCGCCACGTATGCAGCGTTTCCCCGGGCACGATCACGCGATGCCCGAGATCCTTCAGGTACTCGATCCCTTTCAGGAGGCTCCCCTCGTCCACACGGCCCGAGAGCGCGCACGCACCGATCGTCGCCGGTTCCTTCAACGCACGGGGCAGCCGCGGCGTATTGCCGCGCAGCACGCTCAGCGAGGACTTGAGGATCTCAGCCATTGCGGTGGAAGTTGTGGACTTCCTCGAATGCGATCTGGTTGCCGTCGGGATCCTTCACGACGAACCAACGCGTGCCCCATTTCGTGGGGCCGGGCGGCGTCACGACGTGGTCGCCCTTGGGGATCGTCTTGAAACGCGCATCGATGTCGTGGATGTCGAGGAAGACCCGGGGAGCATCGCTCGCGCCGTTGGCGGGCTTGCCGCCATCGACCACGACGACCTTCACGCCTCCGCCGGAAAGGATCGCGCCGCGCGCTTCCCCGTCGCCGCCCCAGCTTCGCGTGACGGACCAGCCGAGCGTGTCGCGATAGAACGCGAGCGAGCGCTCGAAGTCGCTCGCCTGGACATAGAGGTGATGGAAGCGGTCGATCACGGCCTGCGCGCCTTCTGCGCGTCCTGCTCCTGCGCATCGACCACCGCGAGCGCGGTCATGTTGATGATGCGGCGCACGGTCGCGGTCGGCGTGAGGATGTGCACGGGCCGCGCGGCGCCGAGCAGGATCGGGCCCACCGTGATGCCGGAGCCGCCCACGACCTTCAACAAGTTGAACGAGATGTTCGCAGCGTCGAGCGTCGGCATGATGAGCAGGTTCGCGTCATCGCGCATCAGCGCGTTCGGGAAGGCCTTCAGGCGCACCTCGGCCGAGAGCGCCGCATCGCCATGCATCTCGCCTTCGACATCGAGCGTGGGCATGCGCGAGCGAATGAGCTCCAGCGCCTCGCGCATCTTCGTGGCCGAAGGCGCATCGCTCGTCCCGAAGTTCGAGTGCGAGAGCAGCGCCACCCTCGGCACGAGGCCGAAGCGCCGGATTTCCTCGGCCGCGAGCCCCGCCATCTCGAGGATCTGCTCGGGCGTCGGATCGACGTTCACGTACGTGTCGCAGATGAACACCGTGCGCTTGGGCAGCATCAGCAGGTTCATCGCGTAGAAATTCTTCACGCCCGGCGCGCGGCCGAGCACCTGGTCGATGTAGTGCAAATGGGCGTCGTGCGTGCCCGACATGCCGCAGATCATGCCGTCGGCTTCTCCCATGTGGACCATCATCGACGCGATGAGGGTCGGCCTCTGGCGCATCTCGGCGCGCGCGAACGGGATCGAGACCCCGCGGCGCTCCGTGCGCTTGTGGTACTCGGTCCAGAAATCCTTGAATCGCGGATCGTCCTCGGGATTCACGATGCGGTAGTTCTGTCCCGCCTTGAGTCGCAGCCCGAATCGCTCGACGCGGCTCTGGATCACGGCGGGGCGGCCCACGAGCATCGGCGTGGCGATTCCCTCGTCGGCGATCACCTGCACGGCGCGGAGCACCCGCTCGTCCTCGCCTTCGGCGAACACCACGCGGCGCGGCGCCTTCTTCGCCTGCGCGAAGACGGGCTTCATGATGATGCCGGAGTGGTAGACGAACTCGTTCAGCCGCTGCACGTAAGCGGGGAAATCCTTGATGGGATCGGTCGCAACGCCGCTATCCATCGCGGCCTTCGCAACTGCCGGCGCGATCTTCACGATCAAGCGCGGATCGAACGGACGGGGAATCAAATATTCGGGGCCGAACGAGAGCTGCTCGCTGCCGTAGGCCTGCGCGACGATGTCCGACTGTTCCGCCATCGCGAGATCCGCGATCGCGTGCACGGCGGCCAACTTCATCGGCTCGTTGATCGTCGTGGCGCCCACGTCGAGTGCGCCGCGGAAGATGAACGGGAAGCAAAGGACGTTGTTCACCTGGTTGGGATAGTCCGAGCGGCCGGTGGCGATCACGGCGTCG
This sequence comes from Usitatibacter sp., assembly GCA_049300695.1. Classification (GTDB taxonomy): domain Bacteria; phylum Pseudomonadota; class Gammaproteobacteria; order Burkholderiales; family Usitatibacteraceae; genus Usitatibacter. The sequence goes on along the minus strand of JBAQKF010000052.1, from coordinate 27,114 downwards.
TCGCGAACCGCCTTGACTTGTTCGGGAAGAATCTCCGGCTCGGGGTTCGCCAGCGCGAGGATGAGCGGCTTGGCCGCCATCTTCTTCACCATCTCCGGCTTCAACACGCCGCCCGCCGACAATCCCAGGAACACGTCCGCGCCTTCGATCACCTCGGCCAGTTTGCGCAGATCGGTCTTGCGCGCGTAGCGGATCTTGTTGTCGTCCATCTCTTCCTTGCGGCCCTGGTACACGACGCCCTTGATGTCGGTGACCCAGATGTTCTCCATCTTCAGGCCGAGGGCCACCAGCATGTCGGAGCAGGCGAGCGCCGCCGCGCCCGCGCCGGAGACCACGAGCTTCACCTTGCCGATGTCCTTGCCGACTACGCGCAGCCCATTCATGACCGCCGCGCCCACGATGATCGCGGTGCCGTGCTGGTCGTCGTGGAAGACGGGGATCTTCATCCGCTCGCGGAGCTTCCTCTCGACGTAGAAGCACTCGGGCGCCTTGATGTCCTCCAGGTTGATGCCGCCGAACGTGGGCTCCAGCGCGGCGATGATGTCCACGAGCTTGTCGGGGTCCAGCTCGGCCAGCTCGATGTCGAACACGTTGATGCCCGCGAACTTCTTGAAGAGGACGGCCTTGCCCTCCATCACGGGTTTTCCAGCGAGGGGGCCTATGGCTCCCAGCCCCAATACAGCAGTCCCATTCGTCACGACCGCGACCAAGTTGCCGCGCACCGTGAGCTCGCGCGCTGCCGCCGGGTTCGCGACGATCGCTTCGCACGCGGCGGCCACGCCGGGCGTGTAGGCGAGCGCCAGGTCGTGCTGCGTGATGAGGGACTTGGTTGCGGTCACCTCCACCTTGCCCGGGACGGGCAGGCGGTGGTATTCGAGCGCGGCTTTCCTGAGGTCGTCTTGCATGGCTAACTGTTTGAGTGACAACCGTTTTTTGGAGAAACAGTTTACCACGTTGACAACTCATAACCATATAACTAAGAATATGGTTATGAATCGCAACTACCTCCGCGCCATCCCACGCGAGTGGCGGACCATCTCCCGGGCCTTCACGGCGCTGGGCGACGAGCACCGCCAACGCATCCTGCTCACCTTCGAGAAGGGCGAGCGGCTCAACGTGGGGCAGATCGTCGAGGTCTCCACGCTTTCGCGCTCGGCCGTGTCGCATCATTTGCGCATCCTTCGCGACGCGGGCGTGCTGCAATCGGCCAAGGTCGGCAAGGAGGTGTACTTCTGGGTCGACAAGGCATTCCTGCAGGAATCGCTCCACGCGGTGCTCGGATACATCCGGGAGCACGCATGAACCGGCGCGCGTTCCTCGCCGCGATGGGAGCCACCACGCTCGCGGGCTGCAGCGAGTTTTCCCTCGAGCAGGGGCTCTTCAACGAATGCCGCGACCCGCATGCGGGAAATCTCTCTCGCCATCCGATCGTGCAGGACGCGTGGAAAGGATTGCAGGCCGACCAGGTGTGGGACGTGCACGTCCATCTCTTCGGAAATGGCATCGGAAAGGATGGCGTCTGGCTCAATCCGCAGTTCGATCGCATCCGGCATGTGTTCTTCATGAACGCCGCCTGCGCCGGTGACGACGAAGCGCACGTGGATGAGGGCATCGTGGCGCGGCTGGGCAAACAGCTGGACGAGTTTCCTCCGGGCGCCAAGGCGATCCTGCTCGCTTTCGACTTCACCTACGACGAAAGCGGAAAGCGCCGCGAGGACCTCACGACGTTCGCGATTTCCAACGAATACGCCCAGCGCGTGGCGAAATCTCGCCCCGATCGATTCGAGTGGACGGCCTCGGTGCATCCCTATCGCGAGGACGTGGCCGAGGCGCTAGCCGCGGCGAAGGCGGGCGGCGCGCGATGCGTGAAGTGGCTTCCTCCCACCATGGGGATCGACCTCACGAGCCCGCGGTGCATCGCGGCCTACGACGCCCTGATGAAGTACGACCTGCCGCTGTTGGTCCACATGGGCGAGGAGAAGGCCGTTCCGGGCGCCAGGCGCGGCGACCTCGCCAATCCGTTGCTGTTGCGCAAGCCCCTGGAAAGGGGCGTGCGCATGATCGTGGCACACTGCGCATCGCTGGGATCGAGTCCCGACCTGGAAAAGGGCGGCTCGATCGTGCCGAACCTCGACCTCTTCGCGAGACTCATGTCGAATCCGCAATACGACAAGCAACTCTGCGGCGACATCTCCGCGATCACGCAGGCAAATCGCGGCGGCATCGTTCCGCAGATCCTTTCCCACCGCGAGTGGCAGGGGCGGGTGCTCAACGGCTCCGACTATCCGCTGCCCGGCGTGATGCCGCTCTTCTCGCTGAAGGCGCTGGCCGGCGAAGGCGTGCTGGGTCCCGCGCGCGTGAGTTTCCTGTACGACTTGCGCCAGTCGAATGCGCTGCTTTTCGATTTCGTCCTGAAGCGCAGCTTGAGCTGGAAAGGGCAACAGTTCACGGCCTCCGCTTTCGAGACACGCCGCTACTTCGAGCGCCGCGCCTAGGCCATGAGCTCCCAATACAAGCTGCTCGGCGAACGCCGCTTCGCCGCGCTTTTCTGGACGCAGTTCCTCGGCGCCGCGAACGACAACCTCTTCAAGTTCGCCTTCACGCTGCTCGCGACCTACCAGGCGGCGCAGTGGGGCGGCCTCGACTCGAAGAGCGTGGGCTTCGTGATCGCCGCGATCTTCATCTCGCCCTACATCTTGTTCTCGGCGACCTCGGGGCAGATCGCCGACAAGATCGAGAAGGGCTCGTTGATGCGCTTCGTGAAGAACCTCGAGATCGTGATCATGGTGATCGCGGCGTACGGGTTCGCGACGCATCACGCGGCGGCGTTGTATTTGTGCGTGTTCCTCATGGGTTGCCATTCCACGCTCTTTGGTCCCGTGAAATACGCGTACCTGCCGCAGCATCTTTCGACCTCGGAGCTCACGGGCGGAAACGGGCTCGTGGAGATGGGAACGTTCGTCGCGATCCTGCTGGGGACGATGGCGGGCGGCATCCTCGTGAGCGGACTGGGGCCTGTCGAGGTCGCGGGGTCGTGCGTGGCGATCGCGCTGCTGGGACGGATCGCGTCGCAATTCGTGCCGAGTTCACCGGCGCCGGAGCCCGAACTCAAGATCAACTGGAACCCGATCACCGAGACGTGGAGTAATTTGAAAATCGCGGCCAGGCGCCAGGCGGTGTTCAATTCGTTGATCGGAATCTCGTGGCTGTGGTTCTTCGGTTCCATCTTCCTCACGTCGTTCACGCCGTTCTCACGCGACGTGATGCATGGCGACGAGAACGTGGTGACGCTGCTGCTCGCGATCTTCTCGTTCGGCATCGGGGCTGGGTCGCTGCTGTGCGAGAGGCTCTCGGATCGCAAGATCGAGATCGGGCTCGTGCCGTTCGGATCCATCGGCATGACCGTGTTCGCGATCGACATCTGGCTTTCGTCGTCTTCCGTGCAGGCCACGGGCATGCGCGACATCGGGACCTTCCTCGCCGATCACCAGTCGTGGCGCGTGATGGTGGATCTTTTCCTCGTCGCGCTCTTCGGGGGCTTCTTCTCGGTGCCGCTCTATGCGCTGATCCAGACGTTGGCCGAGCCGTCGCATCGCGCGCGCATCATCGCCGCGAACAACATCATGAATGCGCTCTTCATGTGCGTGGCTTCGCTCATGGCGAAGGCGCTGCTCGATGCGGGGCTCACGTTCCCCCAATTATTCCTGGTGGTCGGGCTCATGAACGCGGCGGTGGCCTGCTACATCTACTTTTTGGTGCCCGAGTTCCTGATGCGGTTCATCTGCTGGGTGCTCATCCACACGTTCTATCGCCTGGAGGGGAGCGGCCTGGAGAACATTCCGGAGAAGGGGCCCGCGGTGCTCGTCTGCAACCACGTGAGTTTCGTCGATCCGCTGGTGATCCTCGCGGCGAGCAAGCGACCGATCCGCTTCGTGATGGACCATCGCATCTTCAAGACGCCGATCGTCTCGTTCGTGTTCCGCACCGGCAAGGCGATCCCGATCGCGCCGGCGAAGGAGAACCCGAAGCTGCTCGAGGACGCGTACGACGAGGTTTCGAAGGCGCTCGAGAACGGCGAGCTGGTCGCGATCTTCCCCGAGGGGCGCATCACCGACAACGGCGAGCTTTATCCCTTCCGCTCCGGAATCGAGCGTATCGTGGAGCGCGATCCGGTGCCGGTGGTTCCGCTGGCGCTGCGCGGGTTGTGGGGGAGCTACTTCAGCAAGAAGGACGGGCCGGCATTCTCGAAGGTGCATCGCCTTGCGGGAATCTTTCGCAAGATCGCGCTCGTGGCTGGGCCAGCGGTGGCACCTGCTGTCGCCACGCGTGAACTGCTGCAGCAAACCGTGCAATCGATGCGGGGAGACTGGAAATGACCTGGATCCTGATGATCGCGGGAGCGCTGCTCGGTGCCGCCATCGGCGGCTTGGCGGGCTTCTTCGCGTTGGGATTCCTCGGCTGGCTCGTGGGATTCATCATCAAGTCGAACCGCGAGCCCGTCCCGACGATTGCCGCAAAGCCCATGCCGTCGGCCGAGGCGCGCCTCCAGGCGCTCGAGCGCCGCGTCGCTGCGCTCGAGAAAATTGCTTCGGGGACAGACCCCGAGACTGCCGCCGCTTCGGGGTCTGTCCCCGAGGCAGTCGCCCCGGCGCCGGAGCCGGTGCTGATCCCGGAACCGATCGCTACGGGGTCAGACCCCGAAGCTCTCATGGCCTCGGGGTCTGTCCCCGAAGCAGCCGAAGTAATCAAGCCCAACTTCATCGTCGCCTGGTTCACCGGCGGCAATACGATCGTGCGGGTGGGGCTGGTGATCCTTTTTGTGGGGCTCGCGTTCCTCGTGAAGTATGGGGTCGAGCACCAGCTCGTTCCGGTGGAGCTTCGTGTTGCGGCGGTTGCGGCGGCGGGGATTGCGCTGCTCTTCCTGGGATGGAGGTTGCGCGAGAAGCGCGCGGGTTACGCGCTCAGTATGCAGGGCGCGGGGGTGGCGGTGCTCTATCTCACGATCTTCGGATCGCTACGCCTTTATCATCTCGTGCCTCCCGGCATGGCGTTCTTCTTCCTCGTGGCGATCGCGGCATTGTCGGCCGTCCTCGCTATCGGGCAGAACTCGCTCGCGCTCGCCGTCTTCGGCGCCGCGGGCGGCTTCCTCGCGCCGATCTTCGCCTCCACGGGCGGCGGCAGCCACGTGATGCTCTTCAGCTACTACCTGGTGCTGAACGCGGGCATCGTCGCCATCGCGTATTTCCGTTCGTGGCGCGTGCTGAACGTCGTGGGCTTCCTCTTCACCTTCGGCATCGGCCTCGCGTGGGGCGTTCGCTCCTACGTGCTCGAGTTGTTCGACAGCACCGAGCCCTTCCTCGTCGCGTTCTTCCTGATGTACGTGGCGATCGCGATCCTCTTCGCGCGCGGCCAGGTGGCGGCGAGCCGCTTGTACGTGGACGGCACGATCGTCTTCGGCGTGCCGATTGCGGCGTTCGGATTGCAGGCGGGATTGATGAAGGGCTCGGAGTTCGGCCTCGCGTTCTCGTCGCTCGCCGGCGGCGCGCTCTACATCATCCTCGCGGCGACCCTGGTTCGCCTCGCACGAGAGCGCTGGAAGATGCTCTCGGAATCCTTCCTTGCGCTCGGCGTCGTCTTCATCTCGCTCGCGATTCCGCTCGCCCTCGATGCGCGCTGGACGAGTGCAGCATGGGCGCTCGAAGGGGCCGCCATCGTATGGATCGGCGCGCGGCAACATCGCAGGCTCGCGGTCGCCTTCGGCATCCTGCTGCAGGTCCTCGCGGGCCTCGCGTTCCTCAAGGCCTTTCGCGTCATGCCCGAAGGCCCGCCGCTCGCCGACGCGATCTTCGTGGGCGCGGTGCTGGTGTCGGTCGCGGGACTCGTCACGTATCGCGTTCTCAATTCTTCGGGGACAGACCCCGAAGGAGCTTCGGCTTCGGGGTCTGTCCCCGAAGTAATCGTCTCGTTCTTCTTCATCTGGGGCGCCGTGTGGTGGGTGGGCGCGGGCTTCCACGAGGTGGTGACGTTCCTCGATCCCCAGTACCAGGTGAACTCATTCACGGCCTTCCTCGCGGCGACCGTGCTCCTCTTCTCACTCGTGGGCGAGCGCGAGCATTGGGAAGCGGCCCAGTGGCCCACCTACCTCTACGCACCCGCGTTGTTCTTCCTCGCGATCGCGAGCTTCATCGACCGGCCGCATCCCCTGGGCGACATGGGCTGGGTCGCGTGGCCCTTCGCGTTCATCGTCCACTTCGCGACACTCCGCCGTCAGCAGGACGTCCTGCCCGAGAGATGGACGCCGTGGATGCACGCGATCGGCATGATCGTCCTTGCGATGATCGGCGCGCAGGAACTCGAGTGGCTGGCCGACGAATACACGGCAAGCGGGACGGCATGGAGCCTCGCCGCGCGCATCGTGGTGCCGGCCGCGCTGATCCTCTGGATCTCGAGCCGCCGCTCGGATGAATCGTGGCCGGTGGGAGTGCACGCCGTCGCGTATCGCAAGGGCGCGGCGGTCGCGATCCTCATCGCGATGGGCCTCTGGTCGCTGCACATCAACTTCGAGGACGCGGGCGCGAGCGATCCGCTGCCGTACCTGCCGTTCCTCAATGCGATCGACCTGGGCCACATCTTCGCGGGATTCGCGGTCCTGTCCTGGTGGCAGGCGATGCGTCGCAGCGGATTGGCGCCGCCGAAGTTTCTCGATGGCACGTCCGGGGCCACGATCGCCTCGGCGATCACCTTCTTCTGGTTGAATGCCGTGTTGTTGCGAACGATCCACCACTGGGTGGGCGTACCGTACGATTTCGATCCACTCTGGGACAGTGTCGTGGTGCAGACGAGCCTCTCGATCTTCTGGACGGTGCTGGCGCTTTCGCTCATGGTGGTGGCGACGCGGCTCAGCCGGCGCGCGATCTGGATCGTGGGGGCCGCACTCATGGCGGTGGTGGTCGTGAAGCTGCTGCTCGTGGATCTTTCGCACCTGGGCGGGATCGAACGGATCGTGTCGTTCATCGGAGTGGGAGTGCTGATGCTGGTGATCGGGTATTTTTCTCCGGTGCCGCCCCGTGGTCATCCCCGCGAAGGCGGGGAGCCGGCCGAGGTGACACCATGAAATTGCGTTCCCTCTTTGTCTGGGCCCCCGTCTTCACGGGGGTGACGGTTTTGCTCACGGGAATGACATTCGCCTGGGCCGACGACCTCACCGACTATCGCTCGCAAGCGCGCATCGCGACGATTTCTACCGAATCGCTGCATCGGGCGGCGTTGCCGTTCGAGGCGTATCGGGATGCGAAGCAGGATTTCAGTGACCTGCGCGTGTTCAATGCGGCGGGCGAGGCGCTGCCGATTGCGTTTGCGGGGGAGCCCGAGGCGGTGAAGAGCGAGGCGCCTTCGACGCAGCTGCCGATGTTTCCCGTGTCCGCGCCGCCCGCGTCGAAAGGCAAGGTTCCCGGGTCACTCGACATCTTCGTGAAGAGCGGGCCCAACGGGACGATCGTGTCGGTGCAGGGGCGACCGGTCGGAAAACTCACGCCCAAGCCCGTGGCGTGGCTGCTCGATGCGAGCCAGCTCACATCACCCGTGCGGGCGCTCAATTTCGATTGGGACGTCGGCGCGGGCACGGAGATCGTCCACGTGAACGTCGATGCGAGCGATGATCTCAAGGAATGGCGGCGCGTGGTCTCGCATTCGCAGCTCGTGTTCCTGCAGCAGGAGGGCCTCAAGCTCGAGCAGCGGCGCGTGGACATGGGCTCGCCGCTCAAGGCGAAATACCTGCGCATCACGGGCGACACGGCCGGATTCGCGTTGAAGTCGGTGCAGGCGATGGCGGTCCCCACGATCGCGCCGCCAACGCGGAGCACGCGCACGTTCCGAGTGTCGCCCGGCGGCAAGCCCGGCGTGTACGAGATCGACCTGGGCGCGCGCTTGCCCGTCGATGCGCTGCGCGTGGTGATTCCGCAGAACACCGTAGCACCGTTCGCGATCTCGACGCGCGAGGGCGAGACGGGGCCGTGGATACCGCTCACGACCGCGACGTTCTATCGCCTCACGCGGGGTGGGGTGTCGCTCGAATCGCCCGCGATCGAGGTGGGGCGCCGGTTCATGCGCCAGGTGCAGCTCACGCTCGATGCGCGAAGCCCGAGCCTGGGCGGCGACGAACCCACGCTCGAGGTGCAGTGGCGTCCCGCGCAGATCGTGTTCGTTGCGCGCGGCGATCCGCCATTCACGATGGCCTTCGGCAACCGCGACGCGAAGGGCAACGTCCTCGCGTTGAACCAGATCGTGCCCGACTACAAGGCCGGCGCCGAGATGAAGATCCCCGAGGACCCGGTGCTGCGCGTGTCGACGACCACGCTGGTCGAGGGCCCGCTGCAGAAGGTCGTGGGTGAGGTGAACCTTCGCAAGCTCATGCTGTGGTCCGTGCTGCTCGTGGCGGTAGTTCTGCTCGGGTGGATGGCGTGGCGGCTATCGAAGCAGATGAAAGCCGGAGGCGGGGCCAAGTAGCGGCGCCGCCTTCAGGCGAGCAACTCGAACGACGGAAGCTTGGCCGCTGCCTTGTCGAAGGTGACGAGCTTCTGCGCGCCATGCGCCAATGCGACTTGCCCGATGATGGCGTCGCTCAGGTCCGCCGAGGATCCGCGCCACGCGCGAAGGGCTTTCCAGACGAGTTCCGGGGATTCCAGCTGGACCTGCTTCGAGCCCAGCAGCCCCTCGACTACCTTGCGGATGCGAATGTCATCCGCGCCATAGCACTCCTCGAGCACCCAGGCGATCTCGCATACGGTCACGAGGGCGATGAAGCCCGGATGCTCCGGGGAGAGAACCTTTTCCATGAGGCGCGTGGCCGCCGCAGACTGGCGCGGATCGTCCTGCGCGAGGTATCGCACGACGATGTTCGTATCGAGGCCGATCACTTCCCGGAGGCCTTGCGGGCAATGGCGCCCTTCATCCCCTCGACCGTGACAGGCTTTGCGGGCTTGCCGATGAGGCCCTTGAGGTGACGGATGTCGCGAGTGGCCGCGACAACTTTATAGACGCCTTTTTCCTCGGCCACGAATTCGACCCGGTCGCCGGCCTCGATGCCGAGGGCCTCCCGAACTTCCCGCGGGATTGTGATCTGGCCCTTGCTGGTGACGGTGGCTGTGGTCATTCCTTACTATAAAGTAAGGAACGTGGAAATGTCAAGGAGCGTATTAGCGGCGGATGGCTCGCACGAGTGCCAAGGCGATGCCGGCCCACGACGCGACGCGCGCGACCCAACGCGCCTTCTGCCGCAGCTTGACCAGCTCGTTCGTGGCGCGCAGCCGCTGGAGCGCCGCTTGCATCACGAGAAGCTGCTTGCGCGCGGCTAGCGATTCGAGGTCATCGCCCACGCCATTGCCTCAGCATTTCTCGGTCGGCGGCCAGCTCCCGGAGCGTGGTCTCGAATGGAGTGGGCATGGCGCGCGCCTTCGCTCGCAACCGCAGGAATGCCGCGGCGGCGATGCCCAGGTAGAGCAGCGTCACCGCGGCGATGGCGGCGAGGCGGTACGTGTCCCAGAAGAGGACCACGACGAAGAACGCGGCGAGCAGCAACCCCATGACGAGGAAAACCCCGCCCGTCACCGCGAGAATCACGATCTGCCTGCGGTACGCGCCTTGCTCGCGCAGCTCCACGAGCGCCAACTCGATGCGCGTTTCCACCGCATCGAACAAGGTCGCCCCGAGGGAGCGCAGCGAATCGAAGGCGCCTTTCGGCGCCGGCGCTTCTTCCACTAACGGCGATTGACGACGAGCCCGATCACGAGGCCGGCGATCCCCGCGATCGCCGCACCGATGGCGATCGATTGCCAGGGATTGGCGTGCACGTATTCGTCCGTGTGCTTCGCAACGCGGCGCCCGCGTACGACCACCTCTTCCTGCAGACGGGCCAGGCTTTCGCGCGCGTCGTGGAGCCTGCGCTCCAGGTCGGCTCGCATCCCCTGCGCCTTCTCGCCCCCCACCGCGGCCACCGCCTTCAAGAGTTGCTCGGAATCGGCGATGACGGCATTGAAGTCCTCGATCAGCTTTTCCTTGACCACTTTCGCTTCTTGCATGTTCGCTCTCCTTTTTCGCTATTGTAGACTCAGCCAGTGAAAGAGACGGCACCCTCCGCGGAGCGCAACAAACAACCCATCCTCGAGGTCCTGGCTCGGGTGCTGCCGCCTGCCGGCCTCGTACTCGAGATCGCCAGCGGCAGCGGGCAGCACGTCGCGCATTTCGCCCGGGCGCTTCCTGGGCTCGTGTTCCAGCCCAGCGAGATGGACGAGACGCGCCACGCCTCCATCTCCGCATGGGTAAGACACGAAAACCTTGCGAATGTTCGACCGCCGCTCGCGTTCGACGTGGAGAGGCTGCCATGGCCGGTGCGGGCGGCCGACGCGATCGTCTGCATCAACATGATCCACATTTCGCCGTGGGAGGCGACGGCGGCGTTGATGCGGGGCGCGGGCGAGATCCTTCCTGCTGGCGGCGTGCTGGTGACCTACGGCCCGTACCGTCGCGATGGGCGCCACACCGCGCCCAGCAACGAGGCGTTCGATGCGAGCCTCAAGGCGCGCGACCCGCGGTGGGGCGTGCGGAACCTGGAGGCGGTGGCCGCGGCGGCGAAGGATGCGGGCCTCGATCTCGTGGAGGCGGTTGCGATGCCGGCGAACAACTTCACGGTGGTGTTCCGGAAGACGGCGTGAGGGCTGAACGCGTGTGGTGCCCTCTAAATCGCGTTTTTCGTTCGAGTGATCCAGTGGATCACTTTATGGATCCAGTGGATCCGTCGAGCCATCATCAGCTTTCGTGGACCGAAACCCGCCCCGATCCTCGAGAACGTGGCTTGTCCTTGATAACAATCACGACATCTCGACCCAGGCGGGTAAGGCAATCCATGAGACGTCGCTCCGATACACCGCGAAACCGTCCCCTCAGCAGGTTCGAGAGTATCGGCTGGGTCAGGCCAAGTAGTTCGGCAGCTGCCCCTTGAGTGAGGCCCCGGCTGGCAATGATCGCGGCTATCGCGGCGGTGAGCCTGGCCTTGACCAGCATCCGTTCCGAGTCCTCGAGGCCGAGGTCGGCGTAGACATTGCCGCTTCCCGCCTCGACCTTCGTAGTGTTGCGTGCCCGCTTCATGAAAGCTCCTTGGCTGCATGCGTCGCCGCGGCCTTAAGCCGAATCTTGATTAAATTCATGTCCGGCTTCGGGGTGGCGATTCCGTGCGTCGATTTCTTCTGGAACACGTGGAGGACATATACGGCCGTTGTGAAGCGCACCGTATAGACCGCGCGGTACGTGTTGCCTTGCAGGTCCTCTACGATCTCCAGTACTCCGGCCGTGCCGAAGCCATGCAGCGGCTTCGCCTGAATATGCCTGGTTCCAATCTGTGCCAGGTATAGCCCGAAGCCGAACGTGTCGATCACGGATGCGGGAAGCGCCATCAAGTCCGACTTGGTGCTCCCCAGCCAGAAGAGCGGCCTCAGCTTCGACGATCGAGCCATTATATCTAAGTAGGTATACCGTGGGCGGCTCGAATGATGAGGATCGAAACTTCAATAGCGCGGCGGGAATTCAGCAGGCCAGCTGCCATAAGGGCGCCATGCTCGGTGAAGACGTAGGGAAGGAACTTTCGGTGTCGCCCTTGCCTATTCTTTTCCCACTCCTCGGGTGTCAACAGAAAGGCAAAGTCGGCCGGGAAGCGCTGCGGGTTGCGGCGAACCTGTTTGTTGAGTCGTTTGGTCGCAACTCCGTAGAGTTCGGCAAGATCGGAATCGAGAATCACGCGCGTGCCTCGTACGGAGAAGATGCGGCTCGGGGTTGATGTGGGATCAATGAGGGCGATGGTGTCTTCCATGGGTCGGCGCTTTCGAGCAAGGGTGGTATCACTATCCAAGCGGCCAGGCTCACCAGATGACCCTGCGAGCTGAATTCGCACCCGATGCAGTAAAATCACGCACATGTCCGGCAACACCCTCGGCACGCTCTTCACAGTCACCACGTTCGGCGAATCGCACGGGCCTGCGATCGGCTGCGTGATCGACGGGTGCCCGCCGGGGATGGAACTGAGCGAAGCCGACATCCAGCCCGACCTCGACCGGCGCAAGCCCGGCACGTCGCGGCACGTGACGCAGCGGCGCGAGGACGACCTCGTGGAGATCCTCTCGGGCGTGTACGAGGGGCGCACGACGGGCACGCCGATCGCGCTCCTCATCCGCAACGTCGACCAGCGCTCGAAGGACTACGACAAGATCGCGAAGTCGTTCCGCCCCGGGCATGCTGACTACACGTATCTCAAGAAATACGGCATCCGCGATCCGCGCGGAGGAGGGCGCGCCTCGGCACGGTTGACGGCGCCCGCGGTGGCGGCGGGGGCGGTGGCGAAGAAGTGGCTCGGCGAGAAGCACGGCGTTCAGGTGCGCGGCTATCTTTCGCAGCTCGGGCCCAACAAGATCGACTTCAAGAGTTGGGACGATGTGAGCGCGGAGGGCAATCCATTCTTCGTAGCGGATCTTTCGCGCGTGGCGGAGCTCGAGACGTACATGGACAAGCTTCGCAAGTCGGGCGATTCGTGCGGTGCTCGACTTACTGTGATCGCGACGGGCGCTCCCGCGGGATTGGGGGAGCCTCTATACGGCCGCCTCGATGCGGACATCGCCCAGGTGATGATGGGGATCAACGCGGTGAAGGGCGTGGAGGTCGGGGCGGGATTTCGATCCGTCGAGCAGCTCGGGACCGAACATTCGGACGAGATGACGCCGGATGGATTCCTCTCGAACAATGCGGGCGGGATTCTCGGCGGGATTTCTACCGGTCAAGACATCGTGGTCTCGATTGCGATCAAGCCCACGTCATCGATTCGGTTGCCGCGGAAGACGATCGATGTGGACGGGAATGCGGCGACGATCGAGACGCATGGGCGGCATGACCCTTGTGTGGGGATACGCGCAACGCCGATTGCCGAGGCGTTCCTGGCGATCGTGCTGATCGATCATGCGCTTCGTCAAAGAGCGCAGAACTGTGACGTGAAGGAGGCGACGAAGGCTGTGGCCACGAAGGGGCCCGGGCAAAAGCTGGAGGACCCGGACCCGCTGGAGGCTTAGCCCCAGTCGACCAGTTCGAAGCGGCCGCCGCCTTTGAGACGAAAGCGCCGGAAGTCCGTGTGGTCCACCGTGAGGATCGCGCGGTGACCGTTCTGCTCGGCCAGCCAGACCAGTGTGGCGTCCGCGAAATCGATGTCGCGCTCCCTGTAGCGTTCCATGGTCTTCGAAAGCTCCGGATACGCCTCCGGCGGCACCTCGACGACCGTGGGGCCGCCGCTCGCCAGCCAATCGAGCAAGGCGCGGCGGGAATCGAGGCGCAGGAAGTGGCAGGACTCCACGACGACCGCGCCCACTGTCGCGAGCCCCATCGTGCAACCTTCGAGATAGGCCTTCGCCGCGGCATGGAGTGGATCCCGTGCGCGCCCCAGCGCTACAAGGAAGCCCGTATCGACGAGAACGCGCTCCACTACTTGCCGCGGAAGTGCTCGCGCAGCAGCCGCTTGGAGTGCTGCGCTACGTTGCCTTCGCGCCTGTCGCTGCCGATGAAGCGCTTCGCGGCCGAGCTCGAGGCCGCCGGCGCTGGCTCACCTTCGAAGAGCCGCTCCAGCGCGCGCTTGACCGCCTCGCTCTTGGTGAGCTTCGCATGGGCGCAGTAGGCAGCCAACTGCTGCTCGACGCGCGGAGGCAGGCGGACGGAAATGGGCATCGCAGGCTTTGTAATACAATAGATGGACAATTGTAATACAACGAAGGCCGGCATCCCCGGTTGACGCCGAATGTCTCCGTTCGAGGCGTAGCCTGGCCCTTAGCTCCCCGCAACGAAAACGTACTCGTGCTGCGCATCCCGTATCACCAGCACCGGCTTCCCATCGCGCTCGGAGACCACGAACTCGAACCCGATCACCGTCGGATTGATCGTGATGAACGAGATCGTGCCGTCATCGTTCTTGCGTGAGGCGACGACGCTCGCCCACTCGCCGAAGTCGAACACCAGGTCCTTGCCGCGGTGCTTCACGTCGATGTCGCCGAGGCTCGCGTTGGTGTAGTGCGCGGAGAGCTTGGCGCCGGACGCGGAATCCGCGGGGATCACGAGGCGCTCGCGCTCCTTGGCGCGCGTTGCCTTGATCTGCGTTGCGGCCGCGTCGAGCGTGGCCTGGGCTTCGGGCTTGCCGTCGAAGAGCACCTCGAGAATCCGGCGCAGCAGCGGACCGCGCAGGGCATAGCCCTCATCGGCATTGGTGAGGATCACCGCACCCACGTTTTGGTTCGGGAGCCAGATCATGTCGCTGTGGTAGCCCGCGAGGTCGCCGCCGTGATGGACGACCGGGATGCCCCACTGCTTGTCGATGACGAGGCCCATTCCGTAGGTGACGTCTTCGCTCACCGCGACTTGCGGCACGCGGCGCGCGAGCAGGTTCTCCTCGGAGACGAGCTGCTTGCCGTTGGCGAGCTTGCCGCATGCGAGCTCCATCATCACGTAGCGCGAAAGGTCGTGGGAACTGGTCCACACGCCGCCCGCAGGGCGGGCCGGGATCACCGCGTAGTTGAGATCCATGCGCGCAACCCGGGGCACGCCGTCCACGTCGTCCGCATGCGGGCTCGCGTGGTTGCCCGCCATTGCGCGCTTGAATTCGAACGTGGTGTGCGCCATGCCGAGCGGCGTGAACACCATGCGCTGCATCGCCTCGTCGTACGCGGCACCAAGCTCCATCTTCGGATACGCGAGCGTGCCGCCGATGAATCCCGCAGCCGAGGCCATGAGGTTGCTGTACTGGAAGAGCTGGCCGAAGGCGCTCGTGGGCTGCCTCATGCCGAGGAGCTCGATGTTGGACTTCGGCGTCGCCTTGCCGAACTCGAAGATCCACTCGAGGTCCTGGCGCGGCATTCCCGTGCACGCGCAGATCAGGTGCTTGATGAGCACCTGCCGCGTGGTCTCGGCATCGCCCAGCTTGAACGAGGGATACGCCTCGGTGACGGGCTCGTCCCAGCGGAGCTTCTTCTGGTCCACGAGTTCCGCGAGCAGTAGCGTGGTCATCGCCTTGGTGTTGGACGCGGCGATGAAGAGCGTGTCCTTGTCGACCTTCGCGGGCTTGCCCAGCTCCTTCACGCCGAGGCCGCCTTCCCACACGACCTTGCCGCCGTCGATGAACGCGAGGCCCACGCCGGGGACGTCGAGCTGCTTCATGCCGTCGGCAACGAATTTCTTCAGCGTCTCGATGCGCGCCGCATCGAGCGGGTGCGCCTTGCGGCCGGCGAACGTCTCGCGCTGATAGCCCTTGGGACGCGCGCTCGCCGCCACCAGCCCGAACTGCGAGCGGCGCTTCTCGTACGTTGCATCGCTCGCATCGACGATGATCACGTTCCACGCACTGCCCGCGCGCTGCGCGATGGCGAACACGGTCGCCTTCTCGTTGGGCGAAGTCTCGTACTGGAAGACGTGGCGCTCCTCCCAGCCGTTGCGCGGGGCGACTTTGTTCTCGAGCTTGAGCGGGTGCTTGGCCTTTTCGTTATATGCGTTCCAGGCGGCTTCCACCGCCGCTGCCGCGTCGGGCGCGTTGCTGTCGATGATCGCGAGGTGCGAGTCGGCTTCAGGCGCTTCGAGGATGACGCCGCTCGCGATGCCCGAAAGGTTCCAGCCTGTGGGGGCGGTGAAGGTGGCGCCTGCGGGAGTGGCGCGCGGGGAATCGGCGGCGAGGAGTTCTTTGGATGATTCGGCGGCGGCGAGGCTACCGATGAAGAACGAGAGGGAAAAGCAGAGGAGGGCGGCGAGGCGGCGGGCCATGGTGGGGCTCTCCGGGTGCGAAGGCGGATAGGCTACTCGATTGGCTTGTCGTCCTGTGTAACGGTTCGATGCGGAGATTCGCCGAGGCGATGATGGGGATAAACGCGGTAAAGGGGGTGGAGATCGGGGCGGGATTTCTGCCGGTCAAGACATCGTGGTTCGATTGCGATCAAGCTACGTCTTCGATTCGTCTACCGAGGCGGACGATCGATGCGGATGGGGATGCGGCGACGATCGAGACGCATGGTAGGTATGATCCTTGTGTGGGTATTAGAGCGACGCCTACCGCAGAGGCGTTCTTGGCGCTGGTGCTGATTGATCATGCGATCCGTCACAGAGCTCAGAACGGGGATGTAAAGGAGGGCGCCGCGGCGACCCCAGTATCCAGCAGAGATTCGCGAGGAAAGAGGCAGGGGCAGAGGTTGGAGGATCTTGGTCCGCTGGAAGCGGTAGAGGCGCGTTGTTCCCGCTTGGGTAGACGAACGAGGCAATCTCCGCGCGAGTCAGTGATGGCGACGCCTTCTGTCAAGGTGGCGTATGAAGATGGGCGCTCAATCAGTCACGCGGTGGCAAACTTTTGCACTCTCCCAGCTACAGCATGTGCCTGCAGAATTCACCGAGCAAGCTCACGCGCTGAGCTATCCACTGGTGCACGATTTCAATTTTAGGGGGAATCCCGTTCGCGCGGTGCCTGCGCACTGGTACCAAGTGTGCTAGTATATCGATACGTGTTGATCAGACATGATACGGGTCGATATGAGCAAAGACACCCTTATATATAGATTGGCTGCGGCCGCGAAGCTGGTTGGCGTGGCCCCGATAACGTTGAAGCGATGGCTTATTGAGGGAAAGGTTGGTGAGGTGCACCGAGATAGAAACGGATGGCGTGTTTTCTCGGATTCCGACATCGGGAGAATTCGGCTGTATGCAAATGCGCTGTATCCGCCGATCAGTGCTGGTGCTACTCGGCTCAAGACGAATCGATTGCCGGAGCCCCGGAAGAAAGCTTCAGCGCGCTAATGGCTCAAGAACCGCTCTCAAGCCCAACGCCCTCTAAACCGCACCGGCCCGTGTACCGGATGCATCGCTACTTCGCCAGGCGCCCATACACACTCTTTGCCGAACTCATTAGGCACTACGCACCCGTGCCATCAACTATCCTAGATCCGTTTTGTGGGGGCGGAGTTACCCTCGTCGAAGGCGTGTTGCAGGGGCACAGAGTGATCGGATTTGACAGCAATCCGCTCGCCACGTTTGTAACAAGAATGGAGCTGCGAAAGTATCCAGCAGGAAGGTTTGAGAGAGAAGCGGAAGAGCTCTATAGCGAGGCGCTGACCCAATCCAAAGACCTGTTTACTACGTGCTGTCGCCGTTGCGGCGCTGACGCCCTTGCAACATGGTTCGAATGTAGTGCAAAGGTCGAGTGTTCTTCGTGCGGCCATAAATTTTGTGTCGCGTCGGCACAAAAGGAGAAGCCTGCCACCTGGAAGTGTCCAGAGTGTGAGAGCAGCGTCTCATTTACGGTCGACGCGCACACGCAGTTTGATGCGATAACGCTTCACTATCAGTGCAGTGCGTGTGGAGACGATCGAGTGGCGGTCTCAGAGGATCGCGACTCGATATTGAGGGAGTCCATTGGCGCAACTCTTGTTGAGGAGGAGAGCGAGGGACTATGGATTCCAAGAGACAAAATTCCTGATTGCAATATGCAAAGGGAGAGTGCGCTCTTCAAGAAGGGGATTACTTCGTTTAGGCAGCTATTCTCAGCAAGAGATCTACTTGCGCTCGGCAGGCTTCGCGCGCTCATTCTGAAGAGAGACGACGAGGTCAGGGAGTGGCTCCTGTTCGCATTTAGTTCGACCCTCCGATATACGAATCGAATGGTCACGCGAAATCCCGCATGGCGCGGTAACCGACCCCTGGAGTGGGCGAAGCCTGGATTCTGGCTTCCAGCGGTCTACTTAGAGGTCAATGTCTTTGAAGAGTTTAGGCGGAGATGCTCAGCAATTTCTTCTGGAAAGAAAGATACGCAAAAGGGATTGATAGGCAATCCCGACGAGTCGCGCGCTATTGAATCAATACTAGGGAGTTCGAGCCCGTCGTTCTACGTAGAAACGCGTTCTTCCACGCGCATGCCTCTTCCCAACGAAAGCATTGACGCAATCATTACGGATCCGCCGTACGGGAGCTACGTTCACTATGCTGATCTATCTAATTTCTGGACGGTTTGGTTGCCTAGAGAAATAGAGGGAATGGGCACAACAATTGATGACGGGGAGGAGGCAGTAATTGCGAGAAAGCGGTTTCCGAAGGCCAAGAGCCCGGAAGACTATCAACGACTTCTTGAGGCATGTTTCCGAGAATGCGGGAGGGTGTTGAAGCCAGATGGCTATATGGTGATGACGTTTCACAATCGGGAGCCACGTGCGTGGGCCGCGCTTCTCGTGGCGGCGACCCGGGCAGGATTCGAGCTTCCAGAAGGCGGGGTCTTCTTTCAGAGCGGAGTAGAGAACTACCGCCATACCGCGCAAAGTCGGCGGGCTGGCTCCATTTTTGGAGACTTCGTCTTGTCATTCAAGAAGCCTGTGAACCAAGCACGTCTGAAGTTCACTGTGCCGTCGGTGCAAGGGCCCTCCTTGCAGGAAGAGATTGTCAACTCCATCAGAGAGATCCTGGCCGATCGTGGTCCTCTGACGCCGAACGAATTGATGACGCGCTTATACACCCGTATTCACGGCCCTCTGCTAAGGCGAGTGCAAAGTGCAGTTGCCCAGGGCGAGAAAGAAACCTCCTCGCTAATTTCTGAGCTGAGCGATATCCAACTTCTAGACTCTCACCAGCGTCAGTTACTTGAAAAGCACTTTCTCTACTCCGAGGGCTTGTGGATGAATCCGGAGCTTGAGTAAGCTACATGCAAAAGCCGCTCTTTGACGAGATGGCGTCGGTACCTGTACGACTTCGACCGGAGCGGGCAAAGAAGGCTGCGAACGGCTTTGTGTCGTCCGTTTGGAGCTTCCCAGAGCAGGGTGCGCCGTCCATCTACCGGTGGTATGGAACGCTTCCTTTGGGGTTGGTTGAGCGCCTGCTCTCCCTGTATGCACCAATCGGTAGCGAACGCATCCTTGACCCTTTTCTCGGCTCGGGCATGACGCTAGAGGCGGCATCGAAGGCGGGCAACGGTGGGTTGGGGTTGGATTGCAATCCGCTTTCTTGCCTACTTGCCGAGGCAAAGATATTTTCGAGTCATCGACTTGACGAGTTGCACAAGGAATGCACAACCATTCTAAGTAACGAGTCTAAGAAGCCGCTTCGATTTGGCAGAATGTTGGAGTATGCGTCCAAGCCGCGTTTTGATTACACGCGAAAGTGGTTCAGAGAGGACACACTCGAGGCCACATTGCGGCTACTAGCAGCAATCGCTGCGGTTAAGAATGAGTCTCTGCAACGACAACTATTTGTGGTCGCGGCTCAGGTAGTTCGGGAGGTGGCAAGCGTTGATCCTAGGTGCACTCATCACTTGGTAACGAAGCAAAAACCGTTCTTGAGTCCCTACGAAAGATTGCGGCAAAAGGTGGCGTTAATCGAACGGGATGGTTCAACGGGAGTCACCGCAAACATTCGAATTGAGCAGGGCAGCATACTGACCGCTTCCATCAGTCAGCATTTTGATTTCGGAATCATTCACCCACCGTATTTGGGCGTAATCCACTATCACCAGATCCACAGACTTGCTACGGATCTACTCGCAATCGCCGCGGAAGTTGGGATGGCCGCGACGCTGCGACGGTACGATTGGACGTATGACGTGACCAAGGCCGCTGACTTTTCCACCGATGATTCCGCAAAGTATTCTGCCTCGGTGGCGGCACTCGCGAATCGATCTGCCACTCTTTTTGAAAAAGGGGCAAGGTGTGCTGTGATAATTGGGGATCAGCGGCATAAAGGGTTCTTACGCCACCCATTCACGGATTTCATTACACACTTCGAAGCGAGCGGATTCACACTAGAAGAAAACTTCATTTGGCTTCTCCAGAATAATGGTGGCATGCACGTGCTTCGTCGTGGCCACTTCATCGACCACAACTACATCCTAATTTTTCAACGCCGGTAAAGGGCGGGTGGGTCGTCTGGTAGTATTTGCGGGTGCCAAAGAGCCCTGCCGACCCTGAGGTCGTAGTCTATTTTCACGATCCCGTCGAGGTTGATCCCCGCACTAGTTGGACGGGTTTAGCTCCATCGCTTCGAAACGCAAGGCGAGTTGACATCGCCGGCGTAGTTGACCCCCGAGTTACCGACCTCTTCGATTTTGCTCGTCCCGACGCCGTCGTGACGGTCGATGGTCGACCGGTAGTAGCTATTGAACAAACGCAGATGAATCCTAGCGGGCACAATATTCCGCAGCGATTTTCGTTTCATCTTCGGGCTGCGGAGCTTGGCGTACCTTCGATCCTGTACTACCCCCAGGCTTCCCGTCGAACATTTTCGGATCCAAATGTTAGGTACGTGCAAGTGAGAGTCCCGTTGGCACAGCGGAGACTCTCTGAAATATTCGGAGTACCCGTTCTCTCATCATTCTGGCCGACTGATCCGAATAGTCTTCTGCCCGATACTCGGAGAGCAGCGCACCAGGAGATGGCAGATCTCGTTGAATCATTTGTGGTGCACGGCTCGCCCGATTCGATTCGGTTACCGGCAGTTCAGCGCGCTCTTCAGGCCATGGATCGGAGCGTTGTGGACTACGAGTCAAACTATCGGGTGAACCAGACTGTCCGAGAGTATTTTCCGGATGGGATAGCGTCGTCGCGTTCCACCACCGGTCGAGCGATTGATCCCCCCGACGGCGTCCGATTGGTGAGAACTTCAGAGCTCATATCGAGGCCGCCATACGCTGGATTGCCTCGTGCCGCCCTTGACATCCTGGGTCGAAGAGAATTTTCCCTTGTGTATACGGGAACGGCGAACGCTAAGCGAACCGACTCGGAACATCCATGGCCCGGGTACCTAACACTGTTTGACGCACTATATGCGCGAGAGAGTCGTGGAAGGACATCCGCCCAGAGGATGTTCAATTTGATCTATGTCCTTCCGAATATTCCTAGCAAGTTGTTCGGCGAAAGGGCGGATCGCCAGACTCCACCGACGGCGACGTTCATTGTTGACTCCTTCGCGGATGCGATTGTGTTCGACGATGGAATTAGACTGGGAGCACCTACGCGCAAGCGACTGGCTGATGCTCGCAAGTGATTTCCGAAGCCCAGGTGTATTTCGCTTGCATAGAGTTTCTTGAGTCCCACCAGTGGAAGGTCATTTGTGCGTCGCCTCCCGCCGGAACTGATGGCCGATTCAGAAAGTGCCTGCTTCCGCGACGATTCGCGTTATCGGACGACAGAGGGCTTCGCGACGAGGTGGACATAACAGCGATTCGTGCCGGCTTTATCCTTCTAGTTGAATGCAAGGCGACATTGTCCGATTCACATGTTCGGTTGAACGCGCAGAACGAATCTGACTATACAAAGCTCAAGAGACTAAAGGATACGTTCGCTCCCCACGCGTTAGCCAAATTGTTAGCGCAGGCCACGGGAGTACAGATGGAATCGAATGGCGTCGTAGGGCTATGTTTGGCAATAGGACGAGTTGACCATGCGATCCCATGGGATATGACGGTACTGGTCGTGGGTGATGGCGCACCCGACATTCACGAGTCAGCCGAGATGCAGGGCTGGCTCAGATGAAGTTGAACGTTGGCGCCTCTTTGGATCCCGATTCACTCGGTCATTTGGGTATCGTGATCGAACTCGACGCGGGAGAGATGTAGCTGTAGAGGCACGGTCCCTGCGGCACGGGCACTCATCCCCGCTATATCAACGTCGCCATTTCGCGATAGCGGCAGAGGCCGTTGGCCCACCGCATCTGTTCCGGTGTCTTGCACTCGACCTCGAACAGTCGAGGGCTCGCAACGACAATCACTACGCCCTGAGCGCGGCTTGTGGCGACATTGAATCGGTGCGGATCGTAGAGGAAAGCCATCCCACGCGGTGCGTCTTCGGCTGAAGAGCTCGTGCAGGAGTAGATGACGACGGGAGCTTCTTGGCCCTGAAATCGATCGACCGTGCCTACACGATCAACTCCCAGCGGAGCCAAGCACGTGCGAAGTTTGGAAACCTGGGCGTTGTAGGGTGCGACCACGAGTAGGTCGCTTGGGAGCAGGGGCCGTTGGACCCCGTCGCAATCGGTCCACGTGGTACCGGAACCCAACAGCGATTCGATGATGCTCGCGACCTTGTCCACTTCTTCCTTCGCGACAGCCTGATTTCCCTCATGGGGTGTCTCGACAAGGAACAAGCCGGAGCCCGAAAAATGCGTTGCCCCGTCGAGGCGCTGGCGATCACGGCCAGGTACCGGCACCAAGCGATCTTCATAATAGATCTCAGAGGTGAAATCGCAAATCGCCGGATGCAGCCGGAACGTGGAGTCAAGGAATAGTCCTTGATCGTCCTCCAGCGTCGCTCTGCTTTTACCGACCAGATGCACGAGCGCGGCAACATCAGCGCCCTCGGGATGGGCGCCCTTCTGTGGTTGCTCTAACTGCTGTGGATCTCCGAGTAGCACGACGTTGCGTGCTGCTCCGGTTGCTGCAAGCGCGTTGGCGAGAGACATCTGTCCCGCCTCGTCGATGAACAGATAGTCGAGCTGACCGCGTGCCAGAACATCCGCCCATAACCAAACCGTCCCGCCAACCACCGATCCCGGAGCGATTGCAGCGAATGCATCCTCAGCGCTACGCACGTAGTCGATTCCGCCCGGCGGTTCACCGTCGTTCTTGTGTACAAGTCGAAGGTGGCCCGTTGTTGCCTTCGAAACCGCCGAAAGTAGGTTGTCGATTACCTTATGGCTGACCGCGGTAATCCCGATCGTGCTTCCTCTCCTCGCCAACTCCGCAATAGCTCGTGCTCCCGTGTAGGTCTTCCCGGATCCTGGAGGGCCCTGAATTGGAAGGACCTCATTGTCAAGGGCCACGCATAGGCGTTTTGCCGCGACGAGAGTCTCTTCTCCGGGTGTTCTGAGAGAACTTCCCGAGCTGTGCGCTGATCGTGGCGGTGAATGTCGGAGGAGAGCACAGCTGGCTGCGAGGGGCCCGCGCTCCACTAGGCCGTGATCTCTAACGTGCTCGGCAAATGAAAGTAACGCATTCTCAAGCGGAGGGATTGGTCCCACTGCCTGCTTCAGAAACACAACAGTTGGGTGCTTCCCGGGCTGAAACTTGCTGGATGAGAGAACTATTGTAGAGGTGACAGAATCAAGCTCCTCCACCTTCAGGGCGGTCCCGCTCCCCTCCATTTTCACGGGATCTTCATACTTTGTGAAATACACCGTCTTTCCAGCGTCGATCTTGCTTTCCTGGAAAGGGAAGCGATAGCGGCGCCTCTCGCTCGTCTGTCGCCCCGCCTTCGGGAGTGTTTCGACGTAATTCAAGCCAGAAATCATTTGCCGCTCCTCGAGCCACTCGGTTTCCGGCAGCTCTCGTAGTCGATAGTGCTCCCACCAAATGTTCTTCTCCTCTTGTCGGAAATATCCGAGCATCGAAGCGAGCAGCGCGATCGCCTCGTCGCTCTGCTTCCAGGCCGCGCGGTCACTCGGCAACTTCGCCGCCAGCTGCTCTTTGAGCGACCAAATGCGCATGTCGCGATCCGTGACGGCATCGCTCGCGTCCGGTAGTTGTAGTGCCGGCCGCTCGATCGCGTGACCATCTGCCACGTGCTGCCTGCGCCGCGTCTCCAGCCAATCACGCAATGACTCTGTGGAATAGCAATCTTCGGCGTTGTAGCGCGCTACGCGTTCGCGCAATTCGCCGGAGATCGAAGCGGTGTCGCCAAGTTCGATCGCGAGTTCCACGTCGCGGCGGGAAATGCTTGCCTCGGCCAGATCCTGTTTGCGGGTGAAATCGTGAAGCGCTTCGAGCTCTTTCAGGCCATAGCGCTCGACACCTATGCGCATGGATTCGCGCACGACCGTATGCAGGTCGATGAAACGGCCACCGCGCAGGAATTGGTCCAATTCCGTCCCGCGAGTTTCATAGCGAGCACACACACGCTTGAGCGTTGTTGGCTCGTAGGCGCCGAAATGGTAGATGTGCATTTCCTGATGTCTTGCCAACTGGGCGCTCGCGAAGTCCAAGAAGCGCTCACAGAGAACCTTCTCTTCTTGCCCATCGAACGCCCATTGCTGCTCGAGAACCGGGGTGCCGTTTGCGCCTCGCACATGGAAGCCGATCAGGTATTCGAGTCCGTTCTCGCCAGCAAATGGATCCCCTTCGAAGTCCAGAAAGATATCTCCTTGTGATGGTGCTGGAAGGCGTGCGAAGCCTCGGCCAGTTTCGAGCGGCAACAACTCGACCGGCGGAACGGGCGTGGAGCGAGCTTCGACCTGGAGCCTCGCTTGCTGTCCAAGGCCTGCGTAGGTTTCCCGTCGTCCGCGGCGGGGCTCGTTCGGTAGCTTTCCTTCGATTCCCCCGATGGCGACGACAGTCGGAATATCTTGTGACTGAAACTCGCGGACGTGCGCAGTATGAATGCCCGCAATGAGGGAGGGATGGTCATCTCGGCGACGCTGCGCGTCGCAGTGTTGTCCGTAGCGGCAGACATCACAGTGCGAGACTGGATCGGGGTAGGTGTCCGGCGAGGGAGAGCCTGTCGTGGCCGCTTCAAATCGGGCGCGAATGAATCGATAGTACGCACCGAAATCCGCAGCTCGATAGGTCTCCTCCTTTAACGGTGTCACAACATGAAAGTAAGTGGGATGTATCCCCTGCGAAGCGTCCAACATCTCGCAATAGGCCATCAGCTGCAGCATTGTCGTCGCTCGGGTTTCGCGAGCCAGCTTCGTGTCAACAGGCTCGTAGGAGTACGCGCCAAGGTTGGAAGGGCGTTCGCATCGCAGCAGAACGTCGGCAATCCCGAAGAATTTGCCATTCGCGAGCGGAGCCTGAACGATAACTTCCACGCCTTCGCGCATCGCAGCGATGGTCGCTGCCGGGTCCCTTGTCTCGCGAAGGTCGTGAATGACTCGGCCTTGAGACCGCAACTTTTCAATATAAGCTGCTTCGAGCAGTCTCCCGCGCACTTGCAGTGCTTCAAGGCGTGGATCGGTCGGGAAGGCGATCGAAAGCGTTCCAGCGCGACGTTGCTGCTCGAGCTGGGTCAGGTGGGCGCACGCCAAGTGCGCGGCGAAGTCTGTAGGGCTATACGGACGTGGTTGCTCGCGATTCAACGCCATTGATCCTCCCAAGGCAGATTGTCCGCTGACACTAGGACAGTACAAAACGACAGGCTCAAGGCATGAGCCTGGCCACACGGCGCGGTGTGTTTTTCTTGATTTGGGTCAACGGCCACCAGACCGGCAAGCGCCGTTCAATATGCCTCGCCGACGGAAAGTGTAGGGATACGGCAGAATCTCAGTCTCATATTGATCGCCACTAACGGCGGCCTAGACGGAGGCGACATGGCAGTGATCCTGGGATTGGGCGGTCAGGTGTTTAGTCCGCATGCCTATGCAAATGAAGCTTCGTTCGAGGCCGATGTAGTTAGGCTAGCCGACCAGATCTTCGGACCTAGTACGATCTATGTCGATGTTAAGAAGCGCATTGGCAATGACATCGTCACGATACCCGACGGTTATCTGATTGACGTGACGGCGCCCGCGCAGCCTAAGTTGTACATCGTGGAGAACGAGATTGTCAGCCACGATCCCTTCAAGCATATCGGCATTCAAATGCTGAAGTTCGTGACCAGTTTCGACGAGGCTCAACGACCCATTCGAATGTTTCTGATGGACAGCATTCGAAAGAACGCAAAGAGTCTCGCCAGGCTGGAGAGCGCCAGGGCGCAGTCTTCCAGTCCCAATGTCGATCACTACTTGGATCAAGCGGTATACGGCGAATTCCGAGGCCTTGTTGTCATAGACGAGGCGAGAGAGGAGCTGTTCCGCGTCCTTGAGAAGATCAACGCAAATATCTCCGTGCTCGAGCTCAAAGCATTTCATGCCGATTCTGGAGAAGCGCTCTATCAGTTCGACACTCTCTACGATGAAGTTGAGGAAGTCGTGTCTTCGCAAGACGAGACTCCTCCTAAGGCGGAGGCCGCCGACAAGCGCCTGGCTCGCCAGCTTCGGCGCGCCGAGTCCGACACCGTGATTGTTCCGGCGCGAGAGGAGGGCTTTCAAGAAGTCTTCCTGGGAGAGAGTCAGTGGCGTGCGATTCGCATCGGTCCAGCAATGAAGGATCGCATCAAATACATTGCTGCATATCGTATCGCCCCAGTGAGCGCGGTTACGCACATCGCCGAAGTCCAGGAAATCCGGCCGAATAAGGACACCGGGAAGTACCAGCTCATTTTCAAGTCGCCAGCACAAGAGATTCGTCACGTTGGCCTGGCAGAAGCACAGAACAAACCGCAGGGGCCCGTGTACGTCAAGCGTGAACGGCTCCTTTCGGCCAAGACACTAGAGGATGCGCTGAAGTAACGACGGCCAACTGTGAACACCCCGACTAAGCATCGGCGGCCTTTATGTCGCCTATCGCCGAGTCCGTATTCCTTCGATGGTGTCTATGCGCAGCGCGTTCTTCAATTCCAATAGATCGCGCCCAAGCTTCCCTCCGACTACTAGCAGGGTCCTTACCAAGAGTGGTTGTCTTCGGATGGATTGATCTGATTCCAGGACCGCTTGGTACTTGATGCACTGAAATACGCCGCGAACTAGATCTTGAGTTGGCGCGTCCTCGGGTTTCACCTCGACCGCAACCAGCTCCGTCTTGTACTCAAACAGAACGTCTACGCGGTCCGCGGAGGGGAGGCAATATTCAGTCGTAACTTCGATCGGGAAACTTGGAAGTCCAATCCTGGTGGGATGTTTTGCGATGTAGTTTTTGAGCTTCTTGTGAGCAGCGCTCTCGCCGCCACCATGAAAATTGGCCGCGTTGTCGACCAACGGTTCGAGATTGGATTGGGTAGGCTTTAGCCTCAGGATTCGCAATACCTCATTCCAGCGGCGATAGGCGTAGACGTTGTAGAGAGCGTCCTTAAGGAGCTGCCGTTGGTTCTTCTTCGAGAGTTTGGCGAATTTGCTTTGTCCGATGAACCATCCAACCCCTTTTCCAGGCAAACCCGTTGCCTTATTTACGACCACACACTGGAGGGGCGGGATCGAGTTTTTCCAATGCTTGGATAGGTTCTTCAGACTTTTCCCGACGCTGCCGAGGACGAAGTTCAGGTTCCGTGCGTTGGGCATTCC
>JBAQKF010000051.1:0-45772 GCA_049300695.1 Usitatibacter sp. | reverse complement strand
GGTCGGAGTAGTAAATCGTGTTGCCGGCTTTCGCCTGGCGCACAAGCAGAGGAAGGACCTTTCGGGCCCTTATCTGATACAACTTTTCCCCGCTAATCGGCGCGGCAATCTTTGCTGTTTGCATGCGAATGATCCTTAGAGGGGACAGAGAGCGGGTCTACTGGGTCTAAGTCAACGCGATTTCATGGTTGTGGGTCAATCGACGCTGCCTGTTCCTTCGGCTTTGCAGGGGATTTCCTTCCGCTCCATAGGATCAGAATGAGATAGCCAAGCGATGCGATCAGAAAGCATTCAACCATCTTCTCCTTGTCGAGATCGGACAGATCTATTTCGAAGAAACGAGCACTCTCTAGCGCCATGAAGCACAGCCAGAGCAAAAATATGTAGTCGCTAAGCGCAATGGCTAGTTTGGTCACCGAATACTTTCGGGCGCTGAGCCAAACCCCTTTGTCCAACCGATCCTCCTCCGCAGCGAAGAGAGCAGCCCCAAGATATTGCAGTTCCGATCGCTCTACCTTCTGCTCCCAGGCCTCCTGCCAGTATTTCGAGCCGCGATTGACGAGTGTCCACGCCGCTGAGCAGATCGCGCCAAACGTTGCCAGGGCCACGCTAACTTCGGATGCCTCACTGGCACGTGCGGTTGCGAATCCGATGAACGCAGCTGATATGAATCCCCAAAAGAAAAGGGAGCGTTTCCAGAACAAGTCGATCTCGAAATTTCGACTAGCCACAGCAACGTCAAATCGCTTCTGCTTAATCAAGATCTCCAAGTCCCCCGCATCCATAGAAAGACAGCCTCCCTTGGTGGTTATTTTCGCTAGTTCGTTAGGCTTTCAGTCTAGAGTTCGCAGGTAAGACATACCCCACAGCCTATGTAGGATATTTCTCTTAGACAAGTCCTGCGCACTGCTTTGCACGGGGATGACGCAGGTAGACCGATTCACGTCACGGGAGAGTTCGCCTTCTCAAACGCCTCGAACCGCGCCGCAAGCCGATCCCGATCCGGCCGGTCCCTGTCCCGTCGCGGGAGGTTGATCCGATTCCCATGCAACGACTTCAGAGCCTCGAGCGTGGGGCCATCTCGCGTGACGAGTAACCGGTCGGAGACGACAATCCTGTAGTCCGGATCAACGCCGATCAAGTGATTGTCGAATGCCGCGTGATGCAGCTTTGTGAGCGGCAATCCGTTCGTCACGACGGGCTGGCCCAACAGCTCATCACCATCGGCCGCGATGTGCGCCGCATCGAGAAGGCTGGTCTCCGGCAACCCTGAGAGCGCGCATCGACCACCGTACGCGGCGATCACCGCGACGCGAAAGAGCGTTTGGTGCAACCGCGCTTTGACCTGCCTCAGCGCATAGCGGCGCTCGAGCGTCGTTTCCTGCGGGTCGGCGCGCAATTCGCCGGGCAATCCCATCGAGACCTGCGCCTGGAGTGACTTGGCGTCCCATCCCACGATGGTGACGGGAATGATCGCGTGATAGTGCCCGGGGAACGCGCCCAGGAAGTAGATCAGCGGGACTCGGTTCTCCATGGCTTCGCGCAGCCACCGGTTGTCGGCCGCCTCCGGATTCGTGCCCATGAAGGAGTACGCGACCGTCTCATCGCCGTTGTAGATCTGGTTGTGCGCCGCCTTCTGGTCGTCGTACCAGATCTTCGCGCCTTTCCTCGGGACGACGGTCTTGATCGAGAGGGCGTACTTCATCGCGGTCGGCTTGAAGATGCCGCGCTGCGGGTTGATGAGCGGGATTCGCTCGCCACGAAACGGGAAACCGCCCGCGAGATCTTCGGAGGTGAGGGGATCGCGAAGCTCGAGCATCCGTCGCACATGGATGAAGGCGGCGGTGCGGATTTGTTGATCGAGATCGTCGGTGATGGGCATCGGTCTGCTGCCCTATTGCGTCGAGAAGGTGACCCGACAGCGGGGAAAACTTACGCAACCCCAGAACGGCTCTCCAGTCTTGCTCGCCATCCGCTGAACCATCTTGATTCCGCAAGAGGGGCAAGTGGGCGTCGTGAAGTCACCGCTTGTCGCCAGTTGGAGGAGCGACGTTTGATGCTCGGATGAGGTCGCGAAGAACTTGTCCAGTAGGTCCTGGCCATCGATGAGGTGGATGTTGTTGCCAGTTGCGAACTGTTTTGCCTCCGACGTGTATTCGCTTGTGGTGACGAAGATGCCCTCCGTCACCTGCGAGGCCGTCATAACGCCGAGGAGCTCCCGAATCTCCTTAACGCCGACCTTGTAGGTCTTCCATGCCTTGCACTGGACAACAATTCCCGGTTTGTCCGATCCATCCGCGTAGAGGTGAATGTCGATACCACCATCCGCCCCCTTCCGTGCCGTGACTGCCTTGAAACCAAGCGTCTCGAAATAGCCGGCGCACAGCAGCTCGAAGCGCTTCCATTCGAGTGCGCTCAACAGATCCTTGCTCCAACGAGTGGTATCGACTGCGGGGGCGGGAGATTGGCTCACTTCCTTCCAGGTCTCGTAGAGATCACGGTCCGGGCTGTGAGCAACTCTGCCATGGCGCCGGGAGTCGTCTGCTTCACTTGGCTCTCTTGCGCTATCGCCCCTTCGACGCCGCAGGGCCGAGACTCCGGCGGCAAGGACGAATAGGAGAGGGACGATGACTTCCGCGCCGCGCGCGACTCCGATCGACATGTTCCGGAAGAGATCAGCGGCCGGATTTGCAGGCATCGAAGTGCTTCCGGCGTACAGGTGGAGGCCTATGAAGAAAAGAGCCGCAAGAAAGAGGTAGACCCACCACGGAGCGATCGATGCGAGGTGCTCGAAGTCAGATTGTTTGCGGCGACGCGCCATGGCGAAGGAAGAGTGGGCTCCCATGGACGATGCTACGACATTGGCTCGCCCGATGCTTCCGCCCCTGGCTGGGCCCCCGCCTTCGTGGGGGTGACGGGCGGGCTCACTTGGTGAGCTGGAGCATTCCAAGGAGGTTTGTCCTCGTGTCATCCGGAACAAACGAGGGCGCCTTCTGGAAGCATCCGAAATTCCCAAGAAAGATCACAATATCGGGCGCGCTTGGCGATGACGCCAAGCCTTACCAGGTTAGCCAGGTCGCAGCTGCCGTGAAGGGATTCAAGAGATGAAGGACAGTGCTCGGTACAGGAAGATCGTGGAGTGGTCTGAAGAAGATCAGTGCTTCGTGGGGCAGGCCCCGGATCTGTTCCTGGGAGGCTGCCATGGGCTCGACGAGCGAGCGGTTTTCGACGAGCTGTGCCAGGTTGTCGAAGAGTGGATCGAGATCTACAAGAGGGAGGGCAAGCCCCTTCCCAAGCCATCACCGGCGAGTGCCGTGAAATCCTTGCGCAAGGCGAAGGCCGCTCCCCGAAGAGCCGCCTAGCGCCTGTCCCCGCGTATCGGCAACGCCCGGTTGTCCCCATCCTTGAACCGCCGATAACCCTGGATCTTCGTCAGGAGATCCTCGAACGCCTTCGTGTACTCGTCGGTGGTGCCGCGATAGTCCCAGGTGTAGGCGCCGCCCACGCGCTCGACGGTGTCGCGCACCTCGGCCGCCATGTCCATGCGCCACACGTCGCCGTCCTTCACGAAGAAATGCGGTGAGACGAAGGGCGTGCCCGTGAAGACGAGGAGGGCGAGCGGGTCGCGCTGGACGATGCGGTGGGACTTGCCGTACTCGCCCAGGAGGATGTATTGCCGGTAAGGGCCTGTGAGCCGGAAGCGGGAAAGATAAGCGCGAGAGGCTGCCGTGAAGAGCTCCACGTCGGGATCGTAGTCGGGCCGCGCGAGCCACTCGAGATACGCCGCGTAGGTTTGCGCGGGCGTGCCCTTCGCACGGTAACGCGCGCGGTCCTCTTCGGACATGCGGGTGGTGATCTTCGCTGGCGCCGTGCGCGAGGGCATCGTGGCAGTGACGCCGGCGCCGCCCGAGAGGTTGCTCGCCGGGATCGCCTTCAGCACGCGCGGGTCGAAGTCCATTCCCAGCACGGCCTCGCGGATGCGGTGCTGCAGGAGCGTGAGGAGCGTTCGCAATCCGAGGGTGAAGTCGCCGGATTCAAAGAATCCCTTCGCATGCTCGCGCACCAGGTAGCTCACGAAGGCGTCGGGAAAATACCCCTCGAGCCCGTAGCCGACTTCTACCTTGAGGCGCCGGCCAGCGGTGTCAAAGAGCAGCAGCAGCCCGCGCTGCTGGCCGCTCCTGCCGCCGATCTTCATCTCGTCCATCGTCTCGGTCGCCGCCTCCTCGATCGAGCGGCTGCCCACCCCCGGCACGAAGACGAAGCGCACGTCGACGTCGGACTCGCGCTGGATCATGTCCATGTACTGCTCGAAGCGCGGGATGTCGCTGGCGGGAAGGACGCCAGCGCGGTCGTAGACGTGGCGCTCGGCCGCGGCGGGGAGGGCGGCGGCGAGGAGGAGGGCGGCGAGGAGGAGTCGCATGGAAGGGGATCGTAACGCAGGTAATGACCATTCAACGGGCGTCATCCAACCTGCCGTCGCTGCCGTTATTCAGATGGCGCCGACACCTGCCAATCGTAAACAAATAGTTTATAATCTGGATGATTCGCTCCTTCGCTTCCGCCGAGACCGAGCGATTCTTTCGAACGGGCCGTTCGAAACGCATGCCCACGGAAATCCGCGAGCGGGCGGCGATGCGGCTAAGGCAGCTTGACGCGGCAACGGCGGTGGGTGATTTGCGATTTCCACCATCAAATCAGCTCGAGGCGCTCTTGGGAAAGCGATCCGGTGGCTACAGCATCCGAATCAATGATCAATGGCGGATTTGCTTCACATTCGAAGGCGGACATGCGTATGAAGTCGAAATCGTCGATTACCACTAGAGCATCTCCCCGCGTGAGGGAATCTCGCAAGCCGATTCACCCTGGCGCATTTCTGGCCGAGGGGTTGAGCGAGCTCGGGCTTTCTCAGGCCGAGTTTTCGCGTGCTATCGGTGTTTCCCCGATGCGCGTGTCCCACGTCGTCAAGGGTGCGCGCCCCGTGACGGCGGAGTTGGCATTACTGTTCGGGAAGGCATTCGGGCAATCGCCGCAGTACTGGCTGAACCTCCAGCGGCAATACGACCTGGAGGTGGCGGAGAAATCGCTTGGTGCTCGCCTGGGGGCGGTGGAACAGATTGCTTCTGAAAAGGGCAGGTGAGAGCTGGATCAACGGACGCGTCCTAGATATCAGTTCTGATATATAGTGACGGATGCGTAAGAAACTCAAGCAGACTCGTGGAAACGGAAATGTGTTCGAGGATGTCGGCTTCGGCGCCGAAGAGGCAGACAATCTCCTCCTTCGGGCCCAGCTCATGTCGCGCATTCGGGAGTCGGCGCGCGAGGTCACGCAGCGCGAGGCTGCCGTGCTCTTCGGTGTCTCCCAGCCGCGGTTAAATGACCTGCTGCGTGGCAAGATCGACAAGTTCAGCCTCGATGCGCTCGTCAACATGCTGGGGCGCGCGGGTATGCGGGTGGAGCTGAAGCCGTGCGCTCGATCTCGAAATCTCGCTTCGTCGTAGCCCAGTCCTGCTCTCGTCGGTTGTGGCTGGAATCCAATCTTCCAGACGAGCGTGTGGATTCGCCCGGCCGCGCAATCATCTGGGGCAATCGGGTTGGCGAACTCGCGCGCCGGCAGCGGCCCGGTGGCGTGCTAATCGGCCATTCGGATGATTTCGAGCGCGCAATGCAGGAGACCCAGGAGGTTCTCGCTCGGCCAGGCGATCTGATCATCTTCGAGGCCGCGTTCTCGGTCGATGGCGGCGCTGTGCGCTGCGACATTCTCGAACGCCGAAAGGATCGCTACTACCTTACCGAGGTGAAGAGCTCGACCAGCGTCAAGGACTACCATCCCGTCGATCTGGCGTTCCAGGCGTGGGTACTTCGCAGAGCGGGGCTCGATGTTGCACGCGCCGAAATGCAATTCCTGGACAACACCTTCGTGTATCAGGGCGATGGCAACTACGTCGGCATCTTCAGGACCGAGGATCTAGCTGAGGAGGTCAAGGAACTCGGGGACAGGATCGAGCAAACGCTTCGCGGCTATCAGGCCGTGGTCGCGGGGCCCGAACCGGTGATGGCTCGTGGAGGCCACTGCGCGAAGCCGTGGCCATGCGCGTTTCAGGATCGCTGCGCAGTGGGAGAGCCGGAGTATCCGATCTCGCTGTTGAACATCAGGCGAAAAGCATTTCTCGACATGGTGGCGGCACAGGGCTGGAAGGATATTCGCGAGATCCCCGAGGGGCTTTTCGAGGGCGGATTGCCCGCGCGGATCTGGAGCGTGACTCGTGCCGACAAGGCCGAATTGACTCCGGAGGCCGCGGAGAAAATCGCGCGCCTTCCATTCCCGCGCTTCTACTTCGATTTCGAGACCTATGCGCCGGCAATTCCGATCTGGAAGGGCACGAGGCCCTGGCAGCAAATCCCATTTCAGTGGTCATGCCACGTCCAGCACGCTGACGGTAGCCTCGAGCACATGGAGTTTCTCGATACCACGGGCGAATTTCCCGCACATCGCCTGGCCGACGCCATGCTTGCAGCGCTAGGCGAGACAGGGCCGATCTTCGCCTACACCAACTTCGAAAAGACCACGATCAAGATGCTCATCGATCTGTGCCCGGAGCTGCGTCCCGCTCTCGAAAGCCTTGTGGAGCGGCTTGTTGACCTTCATCCGCTGACCAAGTCCAGCTACTACCATCCTCAGATGCGGGGCAGTTGGTCGATCAAGGCGGTGTTGCCGACCATGGCGCCGGAACTCGATTACTCCAATCTTGGAGAGGTGCAGGAGGGGGATGGAGCTGTCGCGGCGTATGAGGAGATCATCGATCCGAACACTGCTGCCGCGCGCAAGGCGCAGCTAGTGCATGACCTGAAGCGCTATTGCCAAAGAGACACAGAAGCGATGGTTGCGCTGGTCAGGTACCTAGGTTCGACTTAGATCCTGCAATGGATGGATCCAGAGGATCACTTCGTGTATCCATTGAATCCCTCGAATGAAAAACGCGAATTTGCAGGGCATCACTCTCGCTTGCGCGCTTTGGCTGGGCCCCCGCCTTCGCGGGGGTGACAACATTCGTCGCGTGCGCAATACAATGTCCCCGTGAAATACAAAGACTACTACGCCTCCTTGGGCGTCCCTCGCACCGCCACAGCCGACGAAATCAAGAAGGCGTACCGCAAGCTTGCGCAGAAGCATCATCCCGACGTCAGCAAGGAGAAGGGTGCCGAGGAGAAGTTCAAGGAGGTCGCCGAGGCGTACCAGACGCTGAAGGATCCGGAGAAGCGCGCGGCGTATGACCAGCTCGGCACGGGATATCAGCCCGGGCAGGAGTTTCGGCCGCCGCCGGATTGGGAGCAGCAGTTTCGCGAGCGCGCCGGGGCGGGGAATGGCGAGGCGCAATCCTTCTCGTTCGATGACCTGGATCTGGGTGATCTCTTCGAGAGCCTGCGCGGTCATTCGCGCGGCGGTGGTCGCACGCGGGGCAACATGCAGTTTCCCGGCGAGGACTACGAGGCGATGGTGCACCTGTCGCTCGAGGATGCGAACCGGGGGACGCAGCTCGATTTGCAGATCGGCGATCGCAAGATCACGGCGCGCATTCCGAAGGGTGCCACCGACGGCCTGCGGCTACGGCTGCGCGGGCAGGGCGGCAAGGGGATCAACGGCGGCGCCGACGGCGACCTCTACCTCAACGTGAAGCTGCATCCGCACGCGCTCTTCCGTCCCACGGGGCACGACCTCTACCTGGACCTTCCGTTGACGCCGTGGGAAGCGGCGCTCGGCGCCACGGTCGAGGTGCCCACTCTCGATGGCGCGGTCCACCTGAAGGTTCCGCCCAATACCACCGCGGGGCGAAAGCTCCGCCTCGCGCGCAAGGGCCTGGCGAAACCCTCGGGCGGCGAGGGCGACCTCTACGCGATCGTGCAGATCGTCAATCCCACGGTGCTGAACGAGCGCGAACGCGAGCTCTTCAAGGAGCTCGGCGAGCAGTCGAAGTTCGACCCGCGCGCGCATTTCGCAAGGAGTTGACCATGGCTGAATCCAACGAAGGCGTGGTGTTCTTCGAGGCGCACACCCAGGTGACGCTGGTGGAAGTGGCGCGAAGCTCCGGCTTGCCCGAGGAGTTGCTCCGCGAATTGATGGACTACGGCGCGCTTTCCGCGGCGGGCGAGGGCGAGATGTTGTCGGCCGCGTGCGTGGGGCGGCTGCGCGAGGCGGCCCGGCTGCGCGAGGACCTCGAGCTGGATACGGCGACTGTCGCACTGGTGTTACGGTTCCTTGAGAGGATCGAGGTGCTCGAGGCGCATGTGACCTATCTCAGTGCGCAGACGGGCGGAACTTTGCCGACGGGAAGATGATCAACTCGGGATGACACTTGCCAAGGAGGGCGCATGTATTCCGTAACCCATTTCGAAATGCCGTATGACGCTGCCGACCGTGTCGTGAAGTTCTACAAGGACGCCTTCGGCTGGAAGATGAAGAACACGGGCGAGAAGATGGGCAACTACGTCCTCGCCACGACGGCCGAGACCGGGGCCGACGGCCGGCCGAAGAAGGGCGGAACGATCAACGGCGGCTTCTTCCCGAAGAAGCCGGACTGGCCGGACCAGCTCCCCTCCGTCGTCATCGCCGTGGATGACCTCGTGAAGTCGATGGCGAAGGTCACGGCCGCGGGCGGCGCGGTGCTCGGCGAGCCGATCGAGATTCCGGGGATTGGCGGGTATGTGTCTTTTGTAGACACGGAAGGCAATCGGGTGAGCATGTTGGAGCCGATGGCGATGCCCAAGGTGAAGGCGAAGAAGCCGGTTGCGAAGAAGAAGGCGGCGAAGAAGCGGTAGCTGGCGCTCTTTGGCTGGACCCCCGCCTTCGCGGGGGTGACAGAGGTATTGCGGAGGTGACATTTCGTTCGAGTGATCCAGGGGATCACTTAAGTACTCCAGTGGATCACTCGAATGAAAAACGCGATTTAGAGGGTGTCACTTCATGCTGGCGCCTTTGGCTGGGCCCCCGCCTTCGCGGGGGTGACGGGATATCGCGGGGTGACGGGGTGACGGGTGATAGAGTTGGCGTCCGCAGCACACGCCTCACCCTCCCAAGGAGGGCGCCATGAAATTTCGCCTGATCCGTCCCGCGTTCGTCGTCGCGGCCGCACTCGCAGCTCACCTCCCCGCGCAAGCGCACGAAGACGAATCGCAGACCGGGCCGGGCGCGTGGGAGGAATCGGCGGCGACCAACGCGCGCTCGATGAAGGTGGCGGTCGCAGCCGGCGACATCGACGAGGCCTTTCACGCGGCCGACTTCTTGGTCTACGCCGACTTGCAGATGGGGCGCGACGGCGCTGCTCGCAGCGTCATCGCTGAGATCATGGCGGTTGGGGGAGCCAGCCCGCGCCAGACCGCGCCGTATGCAAAGGCGGCGATGGCTGCGCGCTATGCGCTCGAGCGCGGCGACTGGAAGGCGGCGGCGAAGTTGAAGCCGCAGGAGAGCGCCTATCCCTTCGTCGAGGCCATCACGTACTACTCGCGGGTGCTGGGTGCCGCGCGTAGCGGCGACCTGGGCTCGGCGCGCCATGATGCCGACAAGCTCGAGGGTTTCCACCGGGCGCTCCTCGACGCGAAGAACAACTACTGGGCCACCGAGGTGGAGATCCAGCAGCTTTCCGCCGCGGGATGGATCGCGCTGGGCGACGGCAACTCGGTCGAGGCGCTCAAGTTCATGCGCGCCGCCGCCGATCTCGAGGACAAGAACGAGAAACACATCGTCATGCCGGGCCGCGTCGTTCCCGCGCGGGAGCTCCTGGGCGAGATGCTCCTCGAGCTGAAGCAGCCCCAAGCGGCGTTGAAGGAGTTCGAGGCCTCGCAGAAGCGCGAGCCCAACCGCTATCGCAACTATGCGGGCTCCGCGCGCGCCGCGGAAATGGCCGGCGATACGGTGAACACGGCCTGGTACTACCGCAAGCTCGTGCAGCTCACGAAGGATGCCGACACGGTGCGCCCCGAGCTTGCAGTGGCGCGCAAGTACGCCGAGCGATAATGAAAAAGGCCCGGTTTCCCGGGCCTTGATCTTGAGGCTGGATCCCCGCCTACGCGGGGATGACCTTAGACGGCGCGGATACGCGCGGCCGCCGGGCCCTTCGGGCCTTGGGTCACGTCGAACTCGACCGCTTGGCCTTCCTTGAGGGACTTGAAGCCGTCCATCTGGATCTCGGTGTGGTGCGCGAAGAGGTCCTTGCCGCCGTCATCCGGCGTGATGAATCCGAAACCCTTCGAGTCGTTGAACCACTTGACAGTACCTTTGCTCATTTTCACTTCCTTATTCGATTGGACCGGAGCTAGCCCGACTCCGGAAACGGGTCACGAAGATCAAGGAAGGGAATTGACTGCCACTACGAGGCGCTGGTTTAGCGCGAGGAGGGAGTACTGAAACTTCACTACTTGAGGATCCTGAACCACCATTATACCGGGTTTGTGTCCGGGGCGGGTACCGGCGGCTCGGGCGGGGCCTTGGCGGCGTCACGCTCGCGTTGCTTGGCTTCCTTCTTCTGCTTCTTTGCCAGCTCGCGCTGGCGCTTGGCGAATGCGTAATTGGGTTTGGGCATAGAACTCTCCTTGGTTGATGAGACCTTATAGCATGCCTGATGACCAGCTTATAATTTCATAATGGCGCAAACACTCTACGAAAAGCTCTGGAATTCGCACCTGGTCCGGGAGGATTCCGATGGCACGGGGCTGCTCTACATCGACCGGCACCTGGTCCACGAGGTGACGAGTCCCCAGGCGTTCGAGGGGCTCGAGGTGGCGCACCGGCAGCCGTGGCGTATCGATTCGGTCGTGGCGACCGCGGATCACAACGTTCCGACGGCCCATCGCGAGCAGGGCATCGCCGATCCGATTTCCAAGCTCCAGGTGGATACGCTCGACCGCAACGTCGACAAGTTCCACGTGCGGACGTACTTCGGCATGAGCGACCGGCGCCAGGGCATCGTCCACGTGATCGGGCCGGAGCAGGGCGCCACGCTCCCGGGCATGACGGTGGTGTGCGGCGATTCGCATACGAGCACGCACGGCGCCTTTGCGGCATTGGCGTTTGGCATCGGCACGAGCGAGGTCGAGCACGTGCTCGCCACGCAATGCCTGCTCCAGAAGAAATCGAAGTCGATGCTCGTGCGCTGCGAGGGCGCGCTGCCCGCGGGCGTGACGGCGAAAGATCTCGTGCTCGCCATCATCGGCAAGATCGGCACGGCGGGCGGCACGGGCTGCGCGATCGAGTTCGGCGGCTCCACGGTGCGTTCGCTCTCGATGGAGGGGCGGATGACGGTGTGCAACATGGCGATCGAGGCGGGCGCGCGTGCCGGCATGGTGGCCGTGGACGACAAGACGATCGATTACCTGCGCGGGCGTCCCTATGCGCCCGTGGGCGAGATGTTCGAAAAAGCGGCGGCGTACTGGAAGACCCTGGTGTCCGACCCGGGCGCGAAGTTCGACAAGGTGGTCGAGATCGATACCGCGTCGCTGAAGCCCCAGGTCACGTGGGGCACGTCGCCCGAGATGGTCGTCTCCGTCGAGGATCGCGTGCCCGATCCCGATCGCGAGAAGGATCCGCAGAAGCGCGAGGCGATGGAACGCGCGCTCGCCTACATGGGCCTCGAGCCCAACACGCCGATCACGCAGATCAACGTGGACAAGATCTTCATCGGCTCCTGCACCAACTCGCGCATCGAAGACCTGCGCGCGGCGGCCAACGTGGTGCGCGGCCGGCAGGTTGCGAAGAACGTGAAGCTGGCGCTCGTCGTGCCGGGGTCCGGTTTGGTCAAGGCGCAGGCCGAGCGCGAAGGCCTCGACCGCGTCTTCAAGGACTCGGGCTTCGAGTGGCGCGACGCCGGCTGCTCCATGTGCCTCGGCATGAACGACGACAAGCTCTCGCCGGGCGAGCGTTGCGCCTCCACGTCGAATCGCAATTTCGAAGGACGTCAGGGCGCAGGCGGGCGCACGCACCTCGTGAGCCCCGAGATGGCGGCCGCCGCGGCGATCGCGGGGCACTTCGTGGATATTCGCCGGACCTCCTGGCGCTCCTAGGCGATAAACGCGCCGACTTCGATTGCTTCATCCTGGCGACTCGCTCGTCATTCCGGTGCCGCGCCTTATTCACCGCCCGGAGCACGGCTCGCGGGTTGTCGCGGATCACCTGGAGCAGGACATAGGCGCACCCCGAGGGCTTTCGGTGGCCGTATTCCCAATGGCGCAGCGTGGCGAGCGGGAAGCCGAAGCAGCCGGCGAACTGGCGCTGCGTGAAATTCAGGCGCTCGCGCAGCCCCCGAATTTCTTCCGCGATGGATGGGTGCCATGAATCCCAGTTTTCGTTCGAGTGATCCATTGGCTCACTAAGGTGATCCACTGGATGGATCGAATGAAAAAAGCGTTTTGAGGGGCCCATCACGCATCAACGCGATTCGCGGCCCTGTGGCTGACCCGAACGCTCAGGGAAGCTTGATCGGCGCGAGCGTCACCTGGAAGGATTCGTCGTTGATCTTGCGGAGCGCCGCCTTGTCGGGCTGCGAGCCGGCTTCCTTCAACTTGGCGAGAATTTCGAACTGGAGCTTGAAGCCGTTGAGATCGCCACTCTGTTGGGCCTTGGTGGCCCAGGCACACGCCTCCTGGATCGTCTTGGGGTCGTTTCGCAGCCGCCGGGCCATCTCCACCTGCGCCGACGTATCTCCCAGCAAGGCGGCCTCACGGTAGAGCCACAGGATGTCCGCGGGCGAATGCGCGCCGGCTTGCCCGTGGTCGTAGAGCTTGGCGAGGAGATAGGTTGCCTTGCCATCGCCATACTGCGCCGCCATCCGGAAAGTGCGCTCCGCCGCGCGCGGATCCGTTTCGGTCCCCATGCCCATGCTCTGCGCCTGCCCCATAAGGGTGAGGGCATCGCGATACCGGTAGTTCTCCCAAGTGTCCGACAGCATTTTGTAGGCCGCCTGCGCCTGGTCTTTCCGCGGACCGGTCCCTCTGCCGTCCCACAGGCAGGGCGCGACGATGACCACCGCGTTGGGGGCGCCTTCCTTGTAGGCGGCCATCGAATCCCTGCAGCCGGTGGATTCGTCCTTCACCATGCCGTAGCCCTTGTATCGATAGTGCGCGAGCACGGCCATGGCCTGGGGGTTTCCGGCTGCTGCGAGCTTCCGGAGCTCGGCGATTGCTGCCGGAACGTCGTCGGGCGCCTTGATAAGGACATCCATCACGGTCTTGTCGAGCACCCATCTCTTGGTGCCCTGGGGCAGCTCGCTCGGCGGAGGGACGGCGGCGGCGAACGCCGTCGCGGCCATTGCGAGGGACAAGGCTGCTGCGGCGCGTAGGGGTTTCATCAGGTCCATTATAATTTCGACATGGACAAGTTCACCACCCACACCGGCCTCGTCGTTCCGCTCGACCGCGAGAACGTCGACACCGACGCGATCATCCCGAAGCAGTTCCTGAAGTCCATCAAGCGCACGGGCTTTGGTCCCCATCTCTTCGACGCGTGGCGCTTCCTCGACATCGGCGAGCCGGGCATGGACATCACCAAGCGCCGGCCCAACCCGGATTTCGTGTTGAACCAGCCGATCTACAAGGACGCGACAATCCTCCTTGCGCGCAAGAACTTCGGCTGCGGCTCCTCGCGCGAGCACGCACCGTGGGCGCTGCAGCAGCACGGCTTCAAGGCCGTCATCGCGCCTTCCTTCGGCGACATCTTCTACAACAACAGCTTGAAGAACGGCTTCCTCCCGATCGTGCTGCTCGACTTCCAGATCGATCACCTCTTCACGGAAGCCGCGGCGCATCCGGGATTCAGGCTCACCATCGATGTTCCCGCCCAGACGGTCACAGCACTGAACAGCAAGCCCATGCAGTTCGACATCGATTCGTCGCGCAAGGAGTCCCTGGTCAACGGCTGGGACGAAATTGGATTGACCCTTCGCCATTCCGACGAGATCAAGGCCTACGAAGAGAAGAGGAAGCGGACGGAACCGTGGATCTTCTCGTAGAAACTGTCACCCCCGTCTTCACGGGAATGACATGAAAATCGCCCTACTCGCCGGAGACGGCATCGGCCCGGAGATCATGCGCGAAGCGGTGCGCGTGCTCGACGTGCTGCGCGGCGAAGGGCTCACGATCAATACGGAAGCAGCACTGGTGGGCGGCGCCGCCTACGACGCCGATGGCGATCCGCTTCCGAAGGCCACGCTCGATCTCGTCAAGAAATCCGACGCCGTTCTATTCGGCGCGGTCGGCGGTCCCAAGTACGACACGCTGCCTCGCGAAAAACGTCCCGAGAAAGCGATCCTGGCCTTGAGGAAAGAGTGCGACTTCTTCGCGAACCTGCGGCCGGCGACTGTCTTTCCCGAGCTCGCCGACGCATCGACGTTGAAGCCCGAGGTCGTGAGCGGCCTCGACATCATGATCGTGCGCGAGCTCACGGGCGACATCTACTTCGGGCTGCCGCGCGGCATCACGGGCGAGAAGCCCGATCGCATCGGCTTCAACACAATGCACTACACGGAGCCGCAGATCCGTCGAATCCTCCATAGCGGCTTCAAGACGGCGCAGGCGCGCGGGCGGAAGCTTTGCAGCGTCGACAAGATGAATGTCCTCGAGACCACGCAGCTCTGGCGCGACATCGCCGAGGAGATCGGCCCCGAGTACCCGCAGGTCGCGCTTTCCCACATGCTCGTGGATAATTGTGCGATGCAACTCGTGCGCAACCCCCGGCAATTCGACACGATCGTGACCGGCAACATGTTCGGCGACATCCTTTCCGACGAAGCCTCGATGCTGACGGGCTCCATCGGGATGCTGCCTTCCGCTTCGCTCGACGCGAACGGAAAGGGCCTGTACGAACCCATCCACGGCTCCGCGCCCGACATCGCCGGCAAGGGCCTCGCCAATCCGCTCGCCATGATCCTTTCCATGGCGATGATGTTCCGCTACACCTTCAACAAACCCGACATCGCTGCACGCATCGAAAGTGCTGTCCGCAAGGCGCTCGCATCGGGCCTTCGCACGGCCGACATCGCGGCTAAGTCGAAACCAGTGAGCACTGCGGAGATGGGTACCGCAGTAGTCAAGGCAATCACATGAGAACCGTAGGATTCATTGGCTGGCGCGGCATGGTGGGCTCCGTCCTGATGGAGCGCATGCGCGACGAGCGCGACTTCGACGCGATCGATCCCGTCTTCTTCACGACTTCGAACGTGGGCGGGCCCGGTCCTGCGATCGGCAAACCCGTGCCGCCGCTCAAAGACGCGAACGACATCGCGGCACTCGCGAAGAATGAAGTCCTCATCAGCTGCCAGGGCGGCGACTACACGAAGGCCACCTATCCCAAGCTTCGCGCCGCCGGGTGGGACGGCTACTGGATCGACGCGGCCTCGGCCCTTCGCATGGAGAAGGACGCGGTCATCATCCTCGACCCGGTGAACCGCCCCGTGATCGATCAAGCCCTCGCATCCGGCATCAGGAACTACATCGGCGGCAACTGCACCGTGAGCCTCATGATGATGGCCATCGACGGCCTCTTCAAAGCCGACGTGGTCGAGTGGGTGAGCGCGATGACCTATCAAGCCGCCTCGGGCGCGGGCGCGCAGAACATGCGTGAGCTCCTCCAGCAGATGGGCGAAGTGCACCTCGCCGCGAAGAGCTACCTCGACAATCCCGCGAGCGCCATCCTCGAGATCGATCGTGAAGTGGCCGGCATCCTTCGCGACGATGGATTCCCGACGGAACACTTCGGCGTGCCGCTCGCAGGGAGCCTCCTGCCCTGGATCGCCGAGGATCTGGGCAACGGACAGAGCCGCGAGGAATGGAAGGGTCACGTCGAGACCAACAAGATCCTCGGGCGCGCCGCCAACAAGGAGATCGCCATCGATGGCCTCTGCGTTCGCATCGGCGCCATGCGCTGCCACAGCCAGGCACTCACGATCAAATTGAGGCGCGACATC
This sequence comes from Usitatibacter sp., assembly GCA_049300695.1. GTDB lineage: Bacteria > Pseudomonadota > Gammaproteobacteria > Burkholderiales > Usitatibacteraceae > Usitatibacter. The sequence continues at coordinate 29,825 of JBAQKF010000051.1, read as the reverse complement.
CCGCTCGCCGAGATCGAGTCGCTGCTTGCGAAGGGCAACCCGTGGGTGAAGGTCGTGCCCAACAAACGCGAGGAAACCTTGAAGCGCCTCACGCCTGTGGCCGTCACCGGAACGCTCGAAGTGCCCATCGGACGCCTGCGGAAGCTGCGCATGGGAGGAGAGTATCTTTCTGCTTTCACGGTGGGCGACCAGCTCCTCTGGGGAGCGGCCGAGCCGCTTCGCCGGATGCTCGGTATCCTCCTGAAGGCCAGGGTCCCGGCCGGGGCTACGGCCTAAACCTCGGTTCCGATTGGGAAAAAGTGCTTGAAAATTACCCCACTTGAGAGATAATGGTGAAAATCCGGGTGAGATTGGAACAATAAGCCCCTGATGATTAATAACTTTCCAGCGAGTTTCCGCGCGGGGATGGGCAAAAAATGGTGAGTATTCTCAGAAGGGGAGCTGCCATGGCGCTGCTCATGGGCGCGGCGATTGCCGCCCATGGCGCCGGCCTTGGAAAGCTCACCGTCAACTCGGCGCTCGGTCAGATCCTCAATGCGGAGATCGATCTCGTCTCGCTGCAACCCGGCGAGCTGGACAATCTTTCCGCGCGTGTCGCGTCGCCCGAAGCATTCCGCGACGCGCGCATCGAGTACTCGGGGGCGCTTCGCCTCCTGCGCTTCACGGTCGAAAAGCGCCCCAACGGCACGCCGTACCTCAAGGTCACGAGCATCGCGCCCATCAACGAGCCGTTCGTCGATGCGCTGATCGAAGTGACGTGGCCCGCCGGCCGCGTGCAACGCGAATATCCGATCCTCCTTGATCCGCCGGGCTACGCCCTACAAGGGAGGGTGGCGCCGCCCGCAGTGACAAGCGCAGCGCCGGTGTCCAACGCAACGACGCCGCCGGCCGCAGAGCCGGCGGCGGTGCCTCCGGGGTCCACCGAAGCGACGACGGGCGCGGGAACGCCATCCGCAAGCGCGGAGATGCCGCAGGGCGGCAAGGTCGCCACCATCGAGCCCGCAGGCACCACCGCGGGCTCCGATACTTATGGACCCGTGCAGAAGGGCGAGAACCTCCACAAGATCGCCGCGCAAGTGAAGCCGTCCACGGTGACCACGGAACAGATGCTCGTGGCGCTTTATCGCGAGAACAAGTCCGCGTTCATCGGCAACATGAACCTGCTGAAGACGGGCCAGATCCTCAAGGTTCCGTCCGCCGACGAAATCGCCGCGATCGACGTGAAGGACGCGAACAAGGAAGTTCGCACGCAAGTCTCCGACTGGAAGGGCTATCGCGACAACCTGGCCGGCGGCGTCGCCTCGCTGCCCGCGAAGACCGAGTCGTCGAACGTTTCGTCGGGCAAGGTCGCGTCTGCCGCGATTCCGTCGCCCGCTCCGGCCCCGGCCGAGAGCAAGGACGTGCTCAAGCTTTCCAAGGCCGATGTCGGCAAGGCCGGCGGCGGCAAGGGCGGTGCGTCGCAGGATCGTCTCAACTCGCTGCAGGAAGAAGTCACCGCGAAGGACAAGGCGCTCAAGGAATCGCAGTCGCGCGTGGCCGATCTCGAGAAGCAGATCCGCGACATGCAGCGCCTGCTGGATCTCAAGCAGACCGCCGCCACGAAAGCCCCCGATACGAAAGTCGCTGCCGCCCCCGTGCCGGCGCCGGTTCCCGCGCCCGCGAAGGTCGAGCCGGTGAAAGCGCCCGAGCCCGCGAAGGCAGCCACGCCGGAGCCCGCGAAGCCCGCGGAAGCTCCGAAGACCGAGCCCCCCAAGACAGCCGAAGCGCCCAAGCAGCCTCCGAAGAAAGCCGCTGCTCCGCCGCCTCCGCCGCCGAAAGAGTGGTACGAAGACCTGATGGATCCGATGTACCTCGCCCTGGGCGGCGGGGGCATCCTCGCCATCGGGATCGTCGGCTTCCTCTTCATGCGGCGACGAAAGGCCAGGGCTGAGGCGGGACCCAATAGCGCGATGACGAGCGCTTTCCCCTCCGACCTCAAGCCCAGCTCAACCACGGGGAAAGCAGGCGGTGGTCTGGTAGACACCGGTAACTCCTCATTCCTCACCGACTTCGACAAGACCGGTCCGGGCACCATCGACACCGACGAGGTCGATCCGGTCGCCGAGGCCGAGGTCTACATCGCCTATGGCCGCGATGCGCAGGCCGAGGAGATCCTCAAGGAGGCGATGGCGCGCGACAAGAACCGCCACGAGATCGCGTTGAAGCTCCTGGAGATCTACCACGCCCGCAAGAGCGCCACGGCGTTCGAGACGGTCGCCAAGGAGCTGCACGCCGCCGTCGGCGAGTCGAGCCCGCTGTGGCAGAAGGCCGCGGCCATGGGCGCGCAGATCGATCCCACGAACCCGTTGTACGCCGGCGCCGCGGGTGCGGGTGCCGCGGCCCTGGCCGCGACCGCTCCGGCGCCTGCCAAGCCCAACCTCGACTTCGACGTGCTCGGCAGGGGCGCGGAAGGCGGTGGTGGCGAAGCGCCTGCGCCTGATTTCGACCTCGACCTCGACACCAAGTCCTCCGGTAGTGTCAGCGAAACGCATTCCGAGCACGCCGGGTCGGGCCTCGACTTCGATATCGCTCCCGGCGGCGGTGAATCTCATGCGGCCGAGGCCGCACACGAGCCCGCCAAGGAAGAGAAGCCCTCGTTCGACTTCGATCTGTCCGGCCTCGAATTCCCCGGCAAGTCGGCGGAGAAGCCCGCGGCCGCGCCTGCGTCTTCCGGCGGCGGCCTCGATCTCGCGGATCTCAACCTCGATGCACCGGCCGCAGCCGGCGGCGGCGGGGGCGGGGAAGCCGTGGGCACGAAGCTCGAGCTCGCGAAGGCCTACCTCGAGATCGGCGACAAGGACGGCGCGCGCGAGATCCTGAACGAAGTCGCGCGCGAAGGCTCGGCCGACCAAAGGGAAGAGGCGAACAAGCTCATCGCCGGCCTATAGTCATTCCCGCGAACGCGGGAATCCAGCGGGGGTGACGAATCCATGCGAATCGCCCTCGGCCTCGAATACGACGGCTCCGCTTTCTGCGGCTGGCAGACCCAGCCTGGCGGCTGCGGCGTGCAGGATCACCTGCAACGCTCGCTTTCACTCCTCGCCGATGAACCCATCGAAGTCACCGCGGCCGGACGCACCGATGCGGGCGTCCACGCTTCGGCGCAGGTCGTTCACTTCGACACGAACGCCGCGCGCGACTCGAATGCATGGGTGCGCGGGACCAATTCGAACCTGCATGAGGGCGCCCGCGTGGTGTGGGCCTGCGAGGTCTCCGGCGAGTTCCACGCGCGCTATAGCGCGTTGTCGCGGACCTATCGCTATCTCCTGCTCGATGACGGCGTAGCGCCGGCGATCCTGCGCGACCGCGTGGGCTGGTTCCACAAGCCGCTCGACGTGGAAGCGATGGCGAAGGCAGCTCATGCCCTGGTCGGCGAGCACGACTTCTCGAGCTTTCGCGATGCGCAGTGCCAGGCGAAATCTCCGGTTCGCGACCTGAGGGAAGTTCGCGTGGAGCGCCGCGGCACGATCATCGTCTTCACCTTTCGCGCGAACGCGTTCCTCCATCACATGATCCGAAATATCGTGGGATCGCTCGTGTATGTCGGCGCAGGAAAACAACGTCCCGAATGGATCGCGGAGCTCATGGAAATGCGCGACCGTCGCGAGGCGGCGCCCACGTTCGCGGCGGGAGGGCTTTATCTCGCGGGCGTCGAGTATGATCGGTCGTTCGGCCTCCCCGCATTCCGCGACCAGCCCCTGATCTCGCCATGACCGCCGAACGAACGCGCATCAAGATCTGCGGCATTCGCGAAGAGGCCCATGCTCGCGTGGCCTACGGGACCGGGGCCGATGCGGTCGGCTTCGTGTTCCACCGGCCGAGCCCGCGCTACATCGATCCGAAGGACGCCGCGAAGATCATCGCCACTCTCCCCCCGTTCGTGATGGCCGTCGGGCTTTTCGTGGATGAGCCCGAAGCGTCGCTCGCCGAAATCCTGCGTGACGCGCCCCTCGACCTGCTGCAATTCCACGGCGACGAGTCTCCGGATTTCTGCGCGCGTTTCGGCAAGCCGTTCGTGCGCGCGGTGCGCATGGAAGAGGGGGCCGATTTGATAGAATACGCACGTCGATTTTCCCGGGCGAAGGCGCTGCTTCTCGATGCGCACGTGCCGGGCGAAGTCGGCGGGACGGGACGGACTTTCGACTGGGCGCGCGTGCCGCGCGGATTGCCGGTCCCCGTGATCCTTTCCGGCGGCCTGACGGCCGAGAACGTCGGGCGCGCGGTTCGCGAGGTGCGGCCCTGGGCCGTGGATGTATCGAGCGGAGTGGAGCGAAGCCGCGGGGTGAAGGATCCCGGGAAGATCGTCGAATTCATTCGGAGCGTGCGACGTGAAGATGCAGGGCAACCCGCCTGATTGGGCGAAGTATTCGCTGCCCGATGCGCGGGGCCATTTCGGTCCCTATGGCGGCGTGTTCGTCGCGGAAACGTTGCGCGCGGCGTTGGATGAACTCACGCTCGCCTACAGCAAGTTCCGCGAGGATCCTGAGTTCCAGGAGGAGCTCGCGTACGAGCTCGAGCATTACGTCGGCCGTCCCAGCCCCGTCTATCACGCAAGGCGCCTCACGGAGCACGCGGGCGGCGCGCAGATCTATCTCAAGCGCGAGGATTTGAATCACACCGGCGCGCACAAGGTGAACAACACCGTGGGCCAGGCGCTGGTTGCCAAGCGCATGGGCAAGCCGCGCGTCATCGCCGAGACCGGCGCCGGCATGCACGGTGTGGCAACCGCAACCGTCGCCGCGCGCTTCGGCATGGAATGCGTCGTGTACATGGGAAGCGAGGACGTGCAGCGCCAGGCGCAGAACGTCTATCGCATGAAGCTCCTCGGCGCGACTGTGGTTCCCGTCGAGAGCGGATCGAAGACGCTCAAGGACGCGTTGAACGAAGCGATGCGCGACTGGGTCACGAACGTCGAGAACACGTTCTACATCATCGGCACCGTCGCGGGGCCGCATCCCTATCCGATGATGGTTCGCGATTTCAATTCCGTGGTGGGCAAGGAATGCGTCGTGCAGATGCCCGCGATGACGGGCCGCCAGCCCGATGCGGTGATCGCCTGCGTGGGCGGCGGCTCCAACGCGATGGGGATCTTCTTCTCGTACGTGCCCGATGCAGCCGTGAAGCTGATCGGCGTTGAGGCGGGCGGCCTCGGTCTGCACACCGGCAAGCACGCGGCCTCTCTTTCCGCCGGCACGCCGGGTGTTCTGCACGGCAATCGCACCTATCTCCTGCAGGATGCAGACGGCCAGATCCAGGAGACGCACTCCATCTCCGCGGGCCTGGACTATCCCGGCGTGGGCCCCGAGCACGCGTGGCTCAAGGACACGGGACGCGCCGAGTACGTGTCGGTGACCGACGACGAGACGCTCGAGGCTTTCCACTTGATGTGCCGTCTCGAGGGCATCATCCCGGCGCTCGAGTCGAGCCACGCCGTGGCCTACGCCCTCAAGCTCGCGCCCACGATGCGCAAGGATCAAATCCTGCTCGTGAACCTCTCGGGCCGCGGCGACAAGGACATGCACATCGTGAGCAAGGCTTCGGGGATCCAGCTTTGACCCGCATCGCCGCCGTCTTCGAGCGCCTTGCTTCGTCGCGCCGGTCCGCGCTCATCGCGTTTGTCACAGCCGGGGACCCCAGTCCGGCGCAAACCGTTCCCATCATGCAGGCGCTGGTGAAGGGCGGCGCGGACGTGATCGAGCTGGGCATGCCGTTCTCCGATCCCATGGCCGACGGTCCCGTGATCCAGAAATCGTCCGAGCGCGCGTTGAAGCAGGGGACGTCGCTGCGTGCCGTGCTAGCGGCCGTCGAGGAATTCCGTCGCGGCAACGACACGACGCCGGTCGTGCTGATGGGTTACGCGAATCCCATCGAGCGCATGGGACTCGCCGCGTTCGTCGCTGCCGCGAAGAAATCGGGCGTCGACGGCGTGCTCATCGTGGACTACCCGCCCGAGGAGAGCGCCGATTGGCTCGCGGCGTTGAAAGGCTCTGGCATCGACCCCATCTTCCTGCTTTCCCCGACGTCGAGCGACAAACGCATCGACCTGGTGGCGAAAGTGGCCAAGGGCTACATCTACTGCGTGGCGTTGAAGGGCGTGACGGGCGCCGCGAACATCGATACGCGCGACGTCGAGGCGATGCTCGCGAGGATCCGCAGGCACACGAAGATTCCCGTGGGTGTCGGCTTCGGCATTCGTGATGGTGCCACCGCGCATCGCGTGGCCCGCATCGCCGACGCCGTCGTGGTCGGCACGCGCATCGTGCAGGCGATGGCCGATGCGCCCGAGCGCGCGCCCGCCGTCGCCGAGAGCCTGGCGCGCGAGTTCCGCGACGCGATGGACAAGGCGGAGGCCCACGCATGAGCTGGTTCCGCAAGCTCATGCCGCCGAAGATCAAGACCGACAGCGGCCAGCAGAAGAAGGCCGTGCCGGAAGGCCTGTGGAGCAAGTGCCCCTCGTGCGAGGCGGTGCTCTACTTCACGGATCTCGAGAACAACCTCCACGTCTGTCCCAAGTGCGGATTCCACAATCGATTGTCTGCACGCCAGCGCCTCGATCTCTTCCTCGACCCTGAGGCCCGCGCCGAACTCGCTTCCGAAGTCGTGCCCCTGGATCCGCTCAAGTTCAAGGACAGCCGGAAGTACATCGACCGCCTCGAGGAAGCCGAGAAGGAAACCGGCGAGACCGATGCGCTCGTGGTGATGCAGGGCGCCGTGAAAGGCGTTCCGGTGATCGCGGCGGCATTCGAGTTCGGGTTCCTCGGCGGCTCCATGGGATCGGTCGTCGGTGAGCGATTCGTGCGCGCGGTGCAAGCCTCGTGCGACGAAGGCATGCCCTACGTGTGCTTCACCGCGACGGGCGGGGCGCGAATGCAGGAAGGATTGCTCTCCCTCATGCAGATGGCGAAAGTGACCGCGGCGCTGCACCAGCTCACGGCCGCGAAGCAGCCTTTCATCTCCGTGCTCACGGATCCCACCATGGGGGGCGTGTCGGCGAGCTTCGCATTCATCGGCGACCTCGTGATCGCCGAGCCCGGCGCGCTCATCGGCTTCGCCGGCCCGCGCGTCATCGAGCAGACCGTGCGCGAGACGTTGCCCGAGGGCTTCCAGCGCGCCGAATTCCTGCTGGAGAAGGGCGCGATCGACATGATCGTGGACCGGCGCCAGTTGCGCGACAAGGTTTCGCGCCTCATCACGCTGCTCAAGCGCGAACCCATCCCCCAAGCTTGACACGCCGTTCGCTCGACGACTGGCTCGACCACATCTCGGCGCAGCATCCCGCGACGATCGCCCTCGGCCTCGACCGCGTCCGGGAAGTGGCAGATCGGATGGGAATTGAACGCGTACCCGTGGTGGTGACGATCGGGGGGACCAATGGCAAGGGCTCCACTTGCGCCATCCTCGAGCGCATCCTCCTCGAAGCCGGATATCGCGTCGGCCTCTACACGTCTCCCCACCTGCTTCGCTACAACGAGCGTGTTCGCGTGCAGGGCGAGGAAGTCTCCGACGAGGCGCTCGTCGAATCGTTCGAACGCGTGGAAGCGGCCCGCCAATCGACGGCCCTCACGTACTTCGAGTACGGCACGCTCGGCGCGCTCGACATCTTCGGCCGCTCGAAGCTCGACGCCGTCATCCTCGAAGTGGGCCTCGGGGGCCGGCTGGACGCCGTGAACATCGTCGATGCGGATGTGGCCGCCGTTGTGAGCGTCGACCTCGACCACCAGGCGTACCTCGGCAACGACCGCGAATCCATCGGCTTCGAAAAGGCGGGGATCTACCGCGCGGGGCGCGCCGCGATCTTCGGAGACACGAATCCTCCGGAGCGGCTGGTCGCGCATGCCAAGGCCATCGGCGCGGACCTGCAGATCCTCGGGCGCGATTTCCATCCGGAGGCGCAAGAGCGCCAGTGGGACTTCATCGGGCGGCGCGGCGCGAAGAGGGCGCTTCCGATTCCCGCGCTTCGCGGCCGGTGGCAGCTGAAGAACGCTTCGGTCGCGCTCGCGGCGCTCGACGAGATCGCGGATCGTTGCCCGGTCTCGCTGGGCGAGGTGAAACGCGGCCTCACCAACGTGCGGCTGCCCGGGCGCCTCCAGGCGCTGCCGGGCCGCCCGCAGGTCGTGCTCGACGTCGCCCACAATCCGCATGCCGCGCGCGCCCTCGCCGACGGACTGGGCGACATGGGTTTCTTCGAGCGCACCTTCGCGGTCTTCGCGATCCTGGGCGACAAGGACATCGGCGGCGTGATCGATGCGATGCGCGGCCGCGTGGACCAATGGTTCGTCTCATCGGCCGCGGCCGAGCGCGCCGCTCCCGCGCAACGCGTCGCGGAGCTCCTCGCGGAGCGCGGCCTTGCGGGCGCCACGCGCACCTTCGCGACTGTCACCGCCGCCTTCGAAGAAGCCCGTCGTGAAGCGGGGCCGAATGATAGAATTGTGGCCTTCGGATCGTTCTATACCGTGGCGGAAACGCTGCGGTCCGACCGCTAAATCGCGATGGCGACAGCCACCACTGAAGCAGGCGAGATCCGGCGACGCGGCCGGCAACGATTGATCGGGGCCGTCGCGATCGCGGTGCTGCTGGTGGTGTTCGTCCCCATGATCCTCGACAAGGAGCCGAGCCCGGACCATCCCGAGCCCTCGCTCACGATCCCGCCCAAGGACAAGGTCGAGCCGCTGCCCGCGCCCGCGAAGGCCCGCGTGGCGGCCCCAGCCCCCGCCGAGCCCGCCAAGGCCCCTGCAGAGGCTCCCAAGGCCGCGGAAGCCCCCAAAACGCCCGCGCCGCCCTTGCAGACGGCCGGAACGCCCAAACTTGAAGGATTCGCGGTCCAGGTCGGCGCGTTCAAGGACGATGCGAAATTGAAGCAGGCCCGGGAAAAGCTGGCGGCGGCGAAGATCCCGCACTACATCGAGCGGCGCGAGACGTCGTCGGGCGAGCTCACGCGCCTTCGCGCGGGCCCGTTTCCCACGCGCGAAGCCGCCGCCCAGGCGCTCGCCGCGATGAAAGCGGCCTCCATCGACGGCCAGGTGGTGCCCCTGCCATGAGGAAGAACTGACCCATGTGCGGAATCGTCGGAGTCGTCGCCCGCAGCCCCGTGAACCAGCTCCTGTATGACGGGATGACTGTGCTGCAGCATCGCGGGCAGGACGCCGCGGGCATCGTCACGGCCGAAGGCCACAGCTTCCACATGCACAAGGGCAAGGGCCTCGTGCGCGACGTCTTCCGCACCCGCGACATGCGTAACCTCGTGGGCCACATGGGCATCGCGCATTGCCGCTATCCCACGGCGGGATCGGCGGCGTCGGAAGCCGAGGCGCAGCCCTTCTACGTGAATTCGCCCTACGGCATCGTCCTCGCGCACAACGGCAACCTCGTGAATTCGGAGGAGCTGCGCCGCGAGCTCTTCATCGCCGACCGCCGCCACGTCAACACGAATTCCGATTCGGAAGTGCTGTTGAACGTGCTGGCCCACGAGATCGTCGCGGCGAGCGCGGGACGCGACCGGCTTTCTCCCGACATCATCTTCCAGGCGGTGGCCGGCGTGCATCGCCGCGTGAGGGGCGCCTACGCGGTGGTCGCGATGGTCGCGGGCCACGGCATGCTCGCCTTCCGCGATCCGCATGGCGTGCGTCCGCTCATCGTGGGCCGCGCCGATACGGAAAAGGGCGTGGAGTTCCTCGTGGCTTCCGAGAGCGTCACGCTGGATACGCTGAACTTCAAGGTGATGCGCGACGTGGCTCCGGGCGAGGCGATCCTCGTGGACGAAAGCGGCAACTTCCACAGCCGCCAATGCGTGCAGAACCCGCAGTTGAATCCCTGCATCTTCGAGTACGTGTACCTCGCGCGCCCCGACTCGGTGATCGACGGCATCTCGGTGCACGAGAGCCGCCGCAACATGGGCATGAGCCTCGCGGACAAGATCGTCAAGCAGGGCCTCGCCGACCAGATCGACGTGGTGATCCCGATTCCCGATTCGAGCCGGCCTTCGGCGCTTGAAGTGGCTACCAAGCTCGGCAAGCCCTACCGCGAAGGCTTCATCAAGAACCGCTACATCGGCCGCACGTTCATCATGCCGGGGCACGAGCAGCGCAGGAAAAGTGTCCGCCAGAAGCTGAACGCGATGGCCAACGAATTCCGCGGCAAGAACGTCCTCCTCGTGGACGACTCGATCGTGCGCGGGACCACGAGCCGCGAGATCGTGCAGATGGCGCGCGAGAGCGGCGCCAAGAGGGTGATCTTCGCTTCGGCGGCGCCGCCGGTGCGCTTCCCCAACGTGTACGGCATCGACATGCCCACGCGCGCGGAGCTGCTCGCCACGGGCCGCACGGAAGACGAGATCGCGCAGGCGATCGGTGCCGACGCGGTCGTGTACCAGGACCTCGATGCGCTGATCGACGATGTGCGCAGGCTCAATCCGGCGATCACGCGCTTCGACTGCTCGTGCTTCGACGGCGTGTACGTGACGGGCGACGTCTCGCAGGAATACCTGGACGGCATCGAGGTGGGGCGCCGCGACGGCGAGTCCACCGACACGCGGCTATCCAGCTATCAGCTAGACTTGGGCCTTTCGCGGGTCGACTGAAACCCGGTTCGTTTCCCTCCATGGCATCCGATTACAAGCCCGACACCCTCGGTGTCCGAGCCGGAGGAGTGCGCAGCGACTTCCAGGAGCACTCCGAAGCCCTCTCGGTCACCACCAGCTTCGTCTACAAGAGCGCGGCGGAAGCGGCGCGGCGATTCGCCAACGAAGAGCCGGGCAACATGTACTCGCGCTTCACGAACCCGACCGTCACGATGTTCCAGTCGCGGCTCGCCGCGCTCGAACGCGCCGAAGCGTGCGTGGCCACCTCCACCGGCATGGCGGCCGTGACGACGATGGCGCTGGGCCTGCTCAAGTCCGGCGATCATCTCGTCTCGCACCGCGGGGTCTTCGGCACCGTCGTGCCGCTCTTCGACCAGATCCTCGCCAGGTTCGGCATCCAGACCACGTGGGTCGATCTGCCCGATGTCGACGCGTGGAAGAAAGCGATCCGCCCGAACACGCGATTGCTCTTCGCCGAGACGCCGTCGAATCCGGTGTGCCAGCTGGCCGACATCGCCGCGCTCGCAGACATCGCGAAGAAGGCGAAGGCCGTGCTCGCCATCGACAACGCCATGTGCTCGCCCGCGCTGCAGCAGCCGATCGCGCTCGGCGCCGACCTCGTCGTGCATTCGGCCACCAAGTACATCGACGGACAGGGCCGCGTGCTCGCCGGCGCCATCGCAGGGCGCAGCGACCTCGTGACGGGGCCGCTCTTCGGCTTCGTGCGCACGGCCGGTCCCGCGATCTCGCCCTTCAACGCGTGGGTGTGCCTGAAGGGCATGGAGACGCTGCGCGTTCGCATGAAGGCGCATTGTGAAAACGCGCTCGCCATCGCGCGCTGGCTGGAATCCCATCCCCTGGTCGAGCGCGTGCACTATCCGTTCCTCGAATCGCACGCGCAATACGCGCTCGCCATGCGCCAGCAATCGGGCGGCGGCGCGGTGCTCTCGTTCGTGGTGAAGGGCGGGCGCGAGACCGCCTGGCGCGTGATCGACGCGGTGAAGATGATCTCCATCACCGCGAATTTCGGCGACGTGAAGAGCACCATCTGCCATCCCGCCTCGACCACGCATTTTCGCATCACGCCCGCCGAGCGCGATGCCGCCGGCATTTCGGAAGGCCTCATCCGCCTGGGCGTCGGGATCGAGGATGTCGAAGATATCCGCGCGGACCTCGCGCGCGGCCTATGACCCCCCGCGTCTTCCTGATGTGCCCGCCGGAGTACTTCACGGTGGCCTACGTCATCAACCCGTGGATGAACGGCAACCTTCGCCGCATCGACAACGCGCTCGCCAAGCAGCAGTGGCGTTCGCTCTACGACACCCTCACGGACCTGGCGACCGTTCGCCTGGTGCTCCCGCAGCCGGGCTCGCCCGACATGGTGTTCACCGCGAACGCGGGCCTCGTGAAGGACCGCCGCTTCATCGTGTCGCGCTTCCGCTATCCCGAGCGCCAGTACGAGGAGCCGTACTTCGCCGACTGGTTCATGGATCGCGGCTACGACGTCTCCCTCATGCCCCGCGACGTGCCCTTCGAGGGCGCGGGCGACGCGCTCTTCGACCGCGGGAAGAAGTGCCTCTGGATGGCCTACGGACACCGGTCGATCTCGGCGGCGAGCGAGATCATCGCGAAGAAGCTCGACCTCGACGTCGTGGAGTTGAAGCTCGTGGACCAGCGGTTCTATCATCTCGATACGTGCTTCTGCCCCCTGGAGGGCGGCTACGTGATGTACTACCCCCCGGCGTTCGACGAGGCCTCGCGGGAAGCGATCGAGAAGCGTATTCCCTCGCCCAAGCGCATCGCCATCGCCGAGGAGGATGCGCTCGCGTTCGCATGCAACGCCGTGAACATCGGGGAGACGATCGTGGTCAATCGCGCCACTGCCGCTTTCGTGAAGACCCTTTCGCGCAACGGCTTCGACGTCGTGCAGACGCCGCTTTCCGAGTTCATGAAGGCGGGCGGATCGGCGAAGTGCCTCACGCTGAGGCTGGACGAGCCATGAGGCGCGCCATCCTCGCGGGCCTCGCTGCGGTCTCGCTCGTCGCGGCGGCCGACGGCATGTACAAGTGGGTCGACGAGAAGGGCGTCACGCACTACTCCGAATCTCCGCCGCCGGACGATCCCACCGGCAAGAAGGCGACCAAGCTCGACATCAAGCCCAACGGTCCCTCGGGCCCGTCGAAGGAATTCGACTGGAAGGCGAAGGAGCTGGACTCGCGCACGCAGAACGTGCAGAAGGTCCAGGAACAGCGCGAGCAAGAGGCGAAGGATGCCAAGGAGGCGTTGCATCGCAAGCAGCTCTGCAACGAGGCGTTGCGCCAGGTCAACATCTACCAGCAGGCGATCCCGGTCTATACGCTCAACGACAAGGGCGAGCGCGTGTACGTGGAAGACGCCGATCGCGAGAAGAAGATCGAGGACGGGCGGGAGCGCATGCGGAAGTACTGCGACTGATGGCGGGCGTCACCCGAACGCTGGCCGCCCTCGCGATGATCCTCGCGGGGTGCGGCAAACCCTCCGACGTCGCGCTCGATCGATTGCCGCGCTTCGTGCAGCCCACGGGCCCCGCGCCGCGCGTGGCGTTGATCCTGGGCTCCGGCGGCCCGCGCGGCTTCGCCCACATCGGCGTGCTGAAGGCCCTCGAGGACGCCGGCATCAAGCCCGACCTCATCGTGGGCTCCAGCGTGGGCGCCATGGTGGGCGCTCTCTACGCATCCGGGGTCGGGGCACGCGATCTCGAGAAGATGGCGTACGACATCAACATCATCCAGTTCTTCGAGTGGCGCATGCTCGCCGGCAAGATGCCTTCGGGCGGGGCGATCCAGACCTACGTGAACGAGCACGTGAACGGCGCGCCGATGGAGCGGCTTCGCACGCCCTTCGTGGCCACCGCAACGCGGCTATCCGACGGAAAGCTCGTGATGTTCAATCATGGCGACACGGGCCTCGCGGTGCGCGCCTCGTCGGCGAGCCCGGGGCAATTCCAGCCCGTGATGATCGGCAACGACAGTTACGTCGATGGGGACGAGGCGAGCCCCGTGCCCATCCACGTGGCGCGCATGCTGGGCGCCAAGGTCGTGATCGCCGTGGATGTCTCCGCGTACGTGGGGAGCACGCCGCAGGGCGTGCCGCAAGAGTGGGTGGTGAAGGACGCGCGCCGCGCGCGCCAGGTCGCCGCGGAGGCGCCCGAGGCCGACGTCATGATCCACCCCGACATCGGTTACTACGCGGGCGAGAACGAGGCGTACCGGCACAGGGTGATCGCGGTCGCGGAGCGCGTGACGCGGGACAAGATCCCGGCGATCCGCCTCGCACTCGAGCGCGCGGGCGCTCAGCCCGCGGGCGCGGCGATCGCGCGGATGCCGTCGGGCGAAGCCTCGAGGTAGCCGCCGGGCCCATACCACTCGGGCAGCACCCAGCGCTCGCGCTCCCGTCCATCCACCACGTAGCGATGATGTCCCGGCCGGTGCGTGTGGCCGTGGATCATGAGGTCGCATCCCGATTCGGCGAACGCGCGCTCCACCGCCTCGGGCGAGACATCCATGATGTCGATCGACTTGCCGGCCTTCGCCGATTCGCTGTCGGCCCTCAGGCCCCGCGCCATGGCGATGCGTTCGGCGATGGGTCGCGAAAGCGCCGCGCGTTGCCACGCGGGATTGCGCACCTGCGCGCGGAACGCCTGGTATTCCTTGTCGCCGGTGCAGAGCGTGTCGCCATGGAGCAGGAGCGTCCTGCGCCCATAGAGGTCGATCTGCGTTGGATCGGCGATGAGTTCGACGCCGGTGGCGCGCGAGAACTCGCTCGCCACGAGGAAGTCGCGGTTGCCGTGCATGAAACGCACCGGGAGCCTGGAGGCCGCCTGCTTCAATGCGCCGGCGATATGGTGCGGGAATTCGAGTGCCAGGCCGTCGTCGCCGACCCAGTACTCGAAGAGGTCGCCAAGGATGTAGAGCCCCTCGGCGCCGGGAACGGCTTGGGTGAGGAACTTCTCGAAACGCGCCGTGGCTTGGGGCCGCGGCGCATCCAGGTGCAGGTCCGAGATGAAGAGGGTGCGCCTCAGACGAGCTCGGCCTTTTCGATCACCACCGCGACAGTCGGCACGTTCTGGTGCATGCCGGCATCGGCCGTGGCGACCTTGCGGATCTTGTCGACGACGTCCTGGCCTTCGGTCACCTTGCCGAAGACCGCGTAGCCCGGATTCGACTCACCCGCGTAGTTGAGGAAGTCGTTCTGCTTCACGTTGATGAAGAACTGCGACGTGGCCGAGTCACGCACGTTGGTGCGCGCCATGGCCACCGTGTACATGTCGTTCTTCAGGCCGTTGGTCGACTCGTTCTTGATCGGGGCCTGCACGGGCTTCTGGCGCATGTCCTTGGTGAAGCCGCCGCCCTGGACCATGAAGCCGTCGATCACGCGGTGGAAGATCGTTCCGTCGTAGTGGCCCGACGCGACGTACTTCTTGAAGTTCTCCGAGGAGATCGGCGCCTTGGCCTCGTCCAGCTCCAGGACGAAGGCGCCCATGGATGTCGAAATCTTTGCCTTCATGGTGTCTCCCTTATTTCGCGGCGGCGGCCGGGGGTGCCACGCACTCGGCCTTCTCGAGCACGACCGGCTCCTTCGGCACGTTCTGGTTGGGACCCGCGTTGCCCGTGGGGACCTTCTTGATCTTGTCCACGGTCTCCTTGCCCTCGACCACCTTGCCGAACACGGCGTAGCCGGGATTCATGTCGCCCGTGTAGTTGAGGAAGTCGTTCTGCTTCACGTTGATGAAGAACTGCGAGGTCGCCGAGTCACGCACCTGGGTGCGCGCCATCGCCACCGTGTACTCGTCGTTCTTCAGGCCGTTGGTCGATTCGTTCTTGATGGCCGAGCGCGTGGGCTTCTCGCGCATGCCCTTGTCCATGCCGCCGCCCTGGACCATGAAGCCGTCGATCACGCGGTGGAAGATCGTCCCGTTGTAGTGGCCCGAGTCGACGTACTTGATGAAGTTGTCCGTCGAGATCGGGGCCTTTACGTTGTCCAGCTCGATCACGATCGGGCCCATGGAGGTCGTGAGCTTCACCCGCGGGGCGGCGGCGCGAAGGGCGGCGTCGCACGTGGGGCTCACGGATTGGGCGAAGGCGGGCGCGGCGAGGGCAAGTGCGATCGATGCAGCAAGCGTGCGGTGAATGTTCATTTATCGAATCCGGGTGTGTTGGAGGAAGTCAGGAACCGACGACCGTCTCGTGGACGATGCGCCACTGTCCGCCTTCCCGCGCCCAGAACTGGCGCTTGAAGGTGGTCTTGGACATGTTGTTGGAGCGGTATTCCTGCTGGAAGCTCACCATCATCAGGTCGCGCTCGCCGGGATATTCGAAGAGGCTCACCTCGTGGAGCCCCACCTTGACCCACGACTTGCCGGCGTTCACGCGGCGCTTGGCGGCACTCCAGGACGCGTAGTCCTTGTTGGCCGAGCGGAACTTGCGGGAGTAGTTCGATAGATAGCGTTCGGTGTCGAGGCTTTCCCAGTCCGCCTTCCACTTGTTGAGCGAAGCGAGGAGCGCTTCGCGCTCGGCTTCCCATTGCTCGGGCGGGCGCCACTCGACGGCCTGCCCGATCACCACGGGCGTGCGATCGATCTCCACGTAGCGGCGAACGCGAGCGAGGTCTTCGTTGGTGAGCACCACGCACCCGTCCGTCGCCCAGGGAGGCCGCGCATATGTCTCCGAGGGCGTGCCGTGGATCCAGATGCCGTGGCCGCTGCGGCCGTTCATGCGGTCCCACTCGTTGGGATAGGTGAGGGGATAGGCGCCGGGCCCGTAGAACTCCGGCAGCTTGTCCTTCATCGGCAGCAGCGTGTAGATGCCGATGGGCGTCTTCTGGTCGCCCTCGACGCGTTTCTCGATGCCGTTCTTGCCGAGGCTGATGTAGAAGTCGGCCACGTAGCGCGGGCGGCCGAGGTCGTTCGCGTAGACGAACAGGCGCGAGCGCGACGTGTCGATGAGGAGCGCGTGCGTCTGCTTGGAGGAAAGTTGCAGCAGCGACGTCGGCAGGTACGAGGCCGGCGGCGCATCCGTGTAGCGCTTCATGCGCGCGCGCGCCTCGTCCCGCAACGGCTGCACGCTTTCCGTGGACGCGGCGCTCGAGGCGAACGCGACGGGCTGGCCGGCGCTCGCCATGAGCAGGTCGCCCTTGATGAGGTAGCCCAGCTTGTAGTTGGGATTGCGGGCGAGGAGCGCGTCCACGTCGGTCATGGCCTGCTTCAGGCCCTGCTCGCGCAGGCTCACGATCGTGCGCACGAGCAGGCTCTCGACTTCGTTGCTGAAGGCCTGCGGGGTGATCGGGGGAGCGTCCGCGCCGTCGGCAATCGCCGTGGCCGTCGCGGCGAATGCGAGGACTGCGATGCGCTGCGTGATACCCGTCACCCGCCAACGCGCTCCTGCTTGATGAGCCAACGGTCGCCCACGCGGACGAGCTTCACGGTCTTCGTGTTGTTGCTCTTCAGCGTGTCGGACTTGTAGGCCTGCCTGAAAGTCACGGTCGCCTCGTTGTCGCCCATCTTCACGTTGGTGACCTGCACGGTCACCTCGATGCTCTTGGGCTTCTCGATGCGCTCCTTGCGTTCCTTCTCCCACGCGGCGCGGCTGGCGCCACCGGGCACTTCGAAATCGGGCGCGTAGAACGCGAGATAGGCGCTCACGTCGCGTTCGCTCCAGGCGCGGGCCCAGTTCTCGACGACGCTGGTCACCTGCGCCTTCGCCTCGCTCGAGGGGGCGGGAGCAGGCGGCGGCGAGGCCTTGGCGGGCGCGGCCTTCGGTTCCACCTTCGCGACGTTCACGGGCGGCGCGGGCTTCGGCGCTTCAGCCTTCGGGGCTTCGACTTTCGGCGCTTCGACTTTGGGCGCGTCGGCCTTCGGGATCGTGGCGGCGGCAGCGGCGACCTTCTGCGAGCTGAAAAGGTCCTTGATCATCGCGAGCTTCACTTGCGCCGTCGTGTTCGTCTTGTCGAGCTGCAGCGCCCGGTCGTAGGCGCGGCTCGCGAGTTGCGCGTAGATGTCGCCGAGATTCTCGTGGGCCGTCGCGTAGCTCGGATGCGTGTGGATCGCGAGCTCGAGCGCGGCTTTCGCCTTGTCGTAGTTGCCCTGGGAGGCGTAGAGCACCGCGAGGTTGTTGTACGGCTCGGGCAGCTCGGGGAAATCCTCGGTGAGGCCGGTGAAGACCTGGATCGCCTCGGGGATGCGTTTCTGCTCGGTGAGCAGCAGTCCCTTGAGGAAGCGGCCCTGGGGATCCTTCGGCTGCGCCTTCAGGTATCCCTCGACCTTGTCGAGCGCCGGCTGAAGCTTGCCTTGCTGGTAGAGCTTCTGCGCTTCCTTCAGATCGTCCGCCGGGGCTGCCCATGCGGCCGCGCTTCCCAGCAACGCCACGAACAGTGCTGCGGCGAGCCGGGCTTTCATCGGAATGCGGTGCAGCATCGTGTTATAATTGGTTGAATTTAATAAGAAACAGTATTCTACCCGCCTTCGCGGCCCTTCACAATCGGCCGACGCCGGGACGGGCCCTTTTCTACCGATCCAGCCCGTCGATGCCCGCGCAGCTGATCCACAACACGCTTACCCGCAGCAAGGACACGTTTGTCCCTCGCGTGCCGGGAAAAGTTTCGATCTACGTGTGCGGACCGACGGTCTACGACTTCATCCACGTCGGCAACGCGCGCACGTTCACCACGTTCGACATGGTGGTGCGGTGGCTGCGCGCCTCCGGCTACGAGGTGAAGTACGTGCGCAACATCACCGACATCGACGACAAGATCATGGAGCGCGCGCGCGCCAAGGGCGAGCCGATCGAGGTGCTCACGCAGCGCATGGTCGATGCGTTCCATGCGGACGCCGATCGCCTGGGATTGCTTCGTCCCGACATGGAGCCGCGCGCGACCCGCTACGTGGAGCCGATGCTCGACATGATCGCCGCGCTCGAGAAGAACGGCCACGCGTATCGCGGGACCAACGGCGACGTGTTCTACGCGGTGAGGAGCTTCAAGGACTACGGGCGGCTTTCGCGGCGCAACCTCGATGAGATGCGCTCGGGCGAGCGCGTTGCCGTCGAGGCCGCGAAGCACGACCCGCTCGACTTCGTGCTGTGGAAGGCCGCCAAGCCGGGCGAGCCGCGCTGGCCTTCAATTTTCGGTGAGGGTCGGCCGGGGTGGCACATCGAGTGCTCGGCGATGGCGTGCCGGGAGTTGGGCGCCACGATCGACATCCACGGCGGCGGCTGGGACCTGCAGTTCCCGCACCACGAGAACGAGATCGCGCAGAGCGAAGGCGCCAGCGGCGCGCAGATGGCGCGCGTCTGGATGCACGGCGCGTTCCTCAATTTCGGCCACGAGAAGATGTCGAAGTCGCTCGGGAATTTCTCGACGACGCGCGACGTGCTGGACAACCTCGACGCGAAGCAGGGCCCCGAGCAGCTGCGCTACTTCTTCCTGCGCGGCCACTATCGCAGCGAGATCAACTTCACGGGCGAGGCCCTCGAGGACGCGGGCAATTCGCTGCGCGGCATCTACACCGCCCTGCGCGAGGTGCCGCCGGCGCCGCTTGCCGCCATCGATTGGGATAACCCATTCGCCGCGCGCTTCCGCGACGCGATGAACGACGACTTCGATACGCCGATCGCCTTCGCGGTGCTGCACGAGATCCGCGCGGAAGTGAATCGCTCGAAGTCCGCGGAGCTCGCCGCGGTCCTGAAGGCGCTCGGCGGGACCGTGGGCTTGCTTCAATCCGATCCCGCGCAGTTCCTCCAGGGCGCGATGACGGTGGACGTGGATGCGCTCCTCGCGGAGCGCCGCGAGGCGAAGAAGGCGAAGGACTATCCGCGCGCCGACGAAATCCGCCGGCAAGTCGAGGCGATGGGCATCGTGATCGAGGACAAGCCCGACGGCACCACGGTCTGGCGCAAGAAGTAGCCGGCCCTCAGGCCGGAGGCTCCCCGATCACGCCGAACTCCACCGGCGCCTTCACGTAGAAGACGTGCACATTCTCCTTGCGGATGCGCTCGAGGAGGGCGTCGGCCTCTGCTTCCGTCACGGCCACCACGACCTCGATGGGCTGGTCGGAGAGCTCGAAGAAGTGAGCCGAGTGGATCCGCCCATGCTTGCCGAAACCCTCGCTCCCGCCGATGAGCGTGGCACCCCGCAATCCCATCTCCTTCACGAGGTGCATCAGCCAGTCCGCGACCGTTTTTCCGCCGTGCCGGTGTCCCTGCACCGTGAGGAAACTGAGTTGATATCCCTTCATGTCGACCTCCTCAGTTCGACGCGTACCAGTGCCACGTGACAAGACCCAGCAGCGTCATGGATAGCGACCCCGCGACGTGCGCCACGATGGCGAGCGATCCGGCGGTAACGTCGCCCTTCTGGAGAAGGTCCACGACCTCGGCCGAGAAGGTGGAGAAGGTCGTGAGCCCGCCGCAGAATCCGGTGATGGCGAAGAGGCGAACCTGCGGCGGGATCTCGGGCCGCGCGGCGAAGCAGGCGACCAGCACGCCGATGATGTAGCCGCCGATGAGGTTGGCCGACAGCGTTCCCAGCGGGATCGATGGCAGCAGCGAATTGAGCTGGATTCCCAGGACCCAGCGCAGCAGCGCGCCCAGCGAGGCCCCGATCGAGATGGCGACGACGGAAGTCAACACGCGTTTGCCCCTTTCCTGTTTCCAATGGTCCATCCGGCGTCCCCCGGAGTCTCGGCGATGACATGGTGCGAAAGGCCGAAGAGCGATGAGATGGTGCCGAAGGTGAGCCCGGTGGACATGAGCAGGGTAGTGTAGGCCGCGTCGCGCTTTGGCGCGTTGAAGGCACGTGCCACGGGATACACGCCGATGATGTCGGCCCACGCGGCGAGCGCACCCATGCCAAGCAGAGTGAGGAGCAGGAAGCGTGCGGCCGCCGCGCATCCTGGGAGGGGCTTCGCGATCCGCAGGTGAATGGAAACGAGCGTCGCGACCCGTGCGAGGCCCAGCCAGAGTGCCGCTTGTGCCCAGATCTCCGTCATCACGTCCTCCTTGCCGTTCCAGGACGCGAGCGAGACGAGGCGCTAAGGAATGGGCCTACATCTTCCCCGCGTTCCCCGGGGGAATCCTGTAGGCATCATCAGCCACGAAGGCGGTTTGTCGAGGGACGAATGCCATGTCCCGCGGGGGATTCTATCAGCGAACGAACTTCTGGTCCTTCGAGATGATCGTGAGGTCCACGTAGCGCGATCCGCGGTGGTCCGTCGGGGTGTACGTGATCTTGAAGCCGCCGGCGTCGTAGGGATCCATCGTCTCGAGCGCGCGGATGAGGCTCTCCCGCGTGAGGTTCTTGCCCGCGCGGCGCATGCCCTCGACCATCACCTTGGCGGAGATGAATCCCTCGAGGCTGGAGAAGTTGGGTTCGCCCTTGCTCGCCTTGAGCAGGCGCGTGTATTCGCGCACCACCGGAATCGATTCGTCCCACGGGAACGGCACGACCTGCGAGATCTGCACGCCGCGGCCCTCGGGGCCCAGCTCCTTGGCGAGCGCCTTGCTGCCCACGAAGGAGACGTTCCAGAAGGAGGGGTTCTTGCCGGCCTTCTGCTCGGCCTTGATGAACGCGGCGCACGACTTGTACGCGCTGATCATCACGATGGCTTGGGGATCGAGCTTGGTCATGTCTTGCACTGCTTTCGCGACGTCGACCGTGTTGCGCTCGACGGTGGCGGTCCCGGCGACGGCCATGTTGCGCCTCTTGAGCGCGCGCGTCACGCCATCGAGGCCCACCTTGCCGTAGGCGTCGTTCTGGTAGAAGACGGCGATCTTGTCGATGCCCATCGACGTGAGGTGCTGCACGATCTGCTCGGTCTCGTCGAAATAGCTCGCGCGCACGTTGAAGACGTAGCGGATCAACGGGTCGCGCAGGGATTCGGCGCCCGTGAAGGCGGCGACCAGCGGGACTCGCGCTGCCTTGATGATCGGCGCGGCGGCGTTGAACGTGGGCGTTCCCACGTAGCCGAAGAGCGCGAAGACCTTGTCTTCTTCGATCAGCTTCTTCGTCGCGGCGGCGGCGCCGTCGGGCTCGTAGCGGTCGTCGATGGACTTCAGCACGATCTTGCGGCCGTTGACCCCGCCCTGCGAATTCACGAAGTCGAAGTAGGCCATGGCACCCTCGCGCATCTGGATGCCGAGGTCCTGCGCGGGCCCGGAAAACACGGCGGACTGGCCGAGCAAGACCTGGCTGTCGGTGACGCCGGTCTCGGCTGCCGCCTGCGCCGCGGTGATCAGTGCGAGCGCGGCAATGATGTTTCGGACCATTGCTCCCCCTCTTGTCGGTATATCGGCAATCATACCGCCGACTCGGGGGAATGTTACGTCCGGATGACTGTTACCGCCGTCATCCGGCGAAGAATTCGCGGACCTTGTCCATGAAGCTCTTCGCGCGCGGGTTGTGGCGGTTCGCGTCCTTGTGGTTGATTTCCTCCAGCTCGCGCAGGAGCTCGCGCTGGCGCTCCGTGAGGCGCACCGGGGTCTCCACCACGACTTCGCAGAGCAGGTCGCCGGGATAGGTGGAACGCACGCCCTTGATGCCCTTTCCGCGCAGGCGAAACACCTGCCCCGTCTGCGTTTCCGGCGGGATCTTCACCTTGGCCGACCCGTCGAGCGTCGGGATCTCGACCTCGCCGCCGAGGGCCGCCTGCGTGAAGCTCACCGGCATCTCGCAATGCAGGTCGTCGCCGTCGCGCTGGAAGACCGAATGCGCGTGCAGGTGGATCACGACGTAGAGATCGCCGGGCGGGCCGCCGTTCACGCCCGCTTCGCCCTCGCCCGTGAGGCGGATGCGATCGCCCTCGTCGACGCCGGCGGGAATCTTCACCGAGAGCGTCTTGTGGCGCTTGATGCGTCCGGCGCCGCGGCACGTCGCGCAAGGGTCGGACACTACCTTGCCAGTGCCATGGCACGTGGGGCACGACTGCTGGATCGAGAAGAAGCCTTGCGACAGGCGAACGGTGCCCGAGCCGTGGCAGGTCTCGCACGTCTTGGGGTGGGTTCCCGGTTTCGCGCCGGAGCCGTGGCAGGTCTCGCACGTCTCCATGGTGGGGATGCGGATCTTGGTCTCGGTGCCGCGAGCGGCTTGCTCCAGCGAGATCTCGAGGTTGTAGCGAAGGTCCGCACCGCGAAAGACCGAAGCGCGGCCGCGTCCCTGGCCGGCGCCGAAGATGTCGCTGAAGATGTCGCCGAACGCCTCGGCGAATCCGCCGAAGCCCGCGGCATCCGCGCCACCCATGCCGCCCATCTGCGGGTTCATGGCCGCGTGGCCATACGCGTCGTACGCGCGGCGCTTGTCGGCGTTGGAAAGGGCCTCGTAGGCCTCCTTGGCCTCCTTGAACTTCTCCTCCCCGTCCTTGCTGTCGGGATTGCGGTCCGGGTGGTGCTTCATGGCGAGCTTGCGGTACGCCTTCTTGATCTCCTCTTCGGAAGCGTCCTTGTTCACGCCGAGCACTTCGTAGTAGTCGCGTTTTTTGCTCGCCATTCCGTTTCCCAAATAGGCCATTCCCGCCGCCGATCGAATCTATCGGGGGCGGGAATGGCGTTCACAGCGTTAAGCCGACTTCTTGTCCTTGACCTCTGTGTACTCCGCGTCGACCACGTTGCCTTCTTCCTTCGGCGCTTCGGCTCCGCCGCCCGCGGCCTGCGCCTGCGGGCCGCCGGCCGGCGCGCCTTGCGCGTTCTTCGCCTGCGCGTCGGCGTAGATCTTCTCGCCGAGCTTCTGCGAGGCCTTCGCGAGGGCTTCGACCTTCTCGTCGATCTTGCCCTTGTCGCCGTCCTTGAGGATGCCTTCGAGGTCCTTGATCGCCGCCTCGATCTGCGCCTTCTCGGAGGCGTCGATCTTGTCGCCGTACTCGCCGAGGGATTTCTTCACCGAGTGCGCGAGCGCTTCGGCCTGGTTGCGGGCGTTCACGAGCTCGAGCTGCTTCTTGTCCTCGTCGGCGTGCGTTTCCGCGTCCTTCACCATCTGCTGGATCTCGGCTTCCGTGAGACCCGAGCTCGCCTTGATGGTGATCTTGTTCTCCTTGCCCGTGGCCTTGTCCTTGGCCGAGACGTGCAGGATGCCGTTCGCGTCGATGTCGAACGTGACCTCGATCTGCGGCATGCCGCGCGGGGAGGGCGGGATGCCCTCGAGGTTGAACTGGCCGAGGCTCTTGTTGCCGCTCGCCATGTCGCGCTCGCCCTGCAGCACGTGGATCGTCACCGCGTTCTGGTTGTCGTCGGCCGTCGAGAAGACCTGCTGGGCCTTCGTCGGGATCGTCGTGTTCTTCTGGATGAGCTTGGTGCTCACGCCGCCCAGCGTCTCGATGCCGAGCGAAAGGGGCGTCACGTCGAGCAGCAGCACGTCCTTCACGTCGCCCTGGAGCACGCCGCCCTGGATGCCGGCGCCCACGGCGACCGCTTCATCCGGGTTCACGTCCTTGCGCGGCTCCTTGCCGAAGAACTCCTTCACCTTGTCCTGCACCTTCGGCATGCGCGTCATTCCGCCCACCAGGATCACGTCGCTGATGTCGGAGAGATTCACGCCGGAATCCTTGATCGCCGTGCGGCAGGGCGCGATCGTCTTCTCGATGAGGTCGTCGACGAGCGCCTCGAACTTGGCGCGCGTCACCTTCATCGTGAGGTGCTTCGGGCCCGAGGCGTCCGCCGTGATGTACGGCAGGTTGATGTCGGTGCTCTGGGAGCTGGAAAGCTCGATCTTCGCCTTCTCCGCGGATTCCTTCAGGCGCTGGAGCGCGAGGACATCCTTGGAGAGGTCCACGCCCTGGTCCTTCTTGAATTCCGCGACGATGTATTCGATGAGCCGTTGGTCGAAGTCCTCGCCGCCCAGGAACGTGTCGCCGTTCGTGGAGAGCACTTCGAACTGGTGCTCGCCCTCGACCGCGGCGATCTCGATGATCGAGATGTCGAACGTGCCACCGCCCAGGTCATAGACCGCGATCTTGCGATCGCCTTCCTTCTTGTCGAGGCCGAACGCCAATGCCGCCGCCGTGGGCTCGTTGATGATGCGCTTCACCTCGAGGCCGGCGATGCGGCCCGCGTCCTTGGTGGCCTGGCGTTGCGAGTCGTTGAAGTAGGCCGGGACCGTGATGACGGCTTCAGTGACCGGCTCGCCGAGATAGTCCTCGGCGGTCTTCTTCATCTTGCGAAGGATTTCGGCCGAGACCTGCTGGGGCGCGATCTTCTCGCCGCGCACTTCCACCCAGGCGTCGCCGTTGTTGGCCTTCGAGATCTTGTAGGGCATGAGGTTGATGTCCTTCTGGACCTCGCCCTCCTCGAACTTGCGGCCGATGAGGCGCTTCACCGCGTAGATCGTGTTCTTCGCGTTGGTGACCGCCTGGCGCTTGGCCGGTGCGCCCACGAGAATCTCGCCGCCGTCCGTATAGGCGACGACCGAGGGCGTGGTGCGCGCGCCTTCGCTGTTCTCGATGACCTTGGGCTTGCCGCCCTCCATTACTGCCACGCACGAGTTCGTCGTGCCGAGGTCGATTCCGATGATCTTTGCCATGTTCGTGCTCTCTATTCGGGGATTTGGACTTCGTTGATCAGCAAGTCGGGATTCTCAGTGTGTTTTCAAGGGGAAGCCTGCGAATCGGCTCGGGCCTTGGCCACCGTCACGAGGGCCGGGCGCAGGACCCGGTCATTGAGCAGGTACCCCTTCTGCAGGACGGCGACCACGGTGTTGGGCTCCTGGTCGCTTTCCACCTGGCTGATGGCCTGGTGCTGGTGGGGATCGAACTTCGCGCCGGCGGGCTCCAGGGGCTTGATGGCGAACTTCTCGAAGACGCCATCGAGCTGCTTCGCGGTGATCTCCACGCCTTCCTTGAAGGAGTCGACCGAGGTGTTCTCGACTGTGAGGGCCGCATCGAGGCTGTCCTTCACGGCGAGCAATGCCCCGGCGAAGCTCTCCAGGCCGTAGCGGTGGGCCTTGGCGACGTCCTCGGCCCCGCGACGGCGCACGTTTTCCGTATCCGCTTTGGCGCGCAGCCATTCGTCGCGCAGTTTCTCGACTTCCGCGAGGGCGGCGGCGAGCTTCGATTCGAGCTCGGCCAGGCGCGGGTCGCCCGATTCGGCTCCCGATAGCGGGGGTTGGGCGGAGGCCGCGGATCCGGCGCCCGTCAGGTCTGCGTCCGACACGAAAAATCCTTTCTAAACAATCCGTTATGTCTTGAAAATGGGGATAACCCCAGGGATTTCAAGCCTTTATTGCGCATCGCGCTTGGAAAAGAGCAGCCAGCTCGTGATGAGCGTGATCACGCTGTAGAGGATCGAGCCGATGAGTGCGGCCATGAAGCCGTCCACCGCGAAGCCGTGAACGATCTCGGCCACGAGCCAGAACATGAGCGCGTTGATCACGAAGAGGAAGAGCCCCAGCGTGAGGATCGTGGCCGGCAGCGTGAGGATCACGAGCAGCGGCCGGACGATCGCGTTCACGAGCCCCAGCACGATGGCGGCGATCAGCGCCGCCCAGAAATCCGTGACGTGGACTCCGGGGTACATGTAGGCCACGAGCAGCAGGGCGGCGGCGTTCACGATCCAGCGGGCGATGTGCATGAGCATTTAGAGGTTCTCCATCGTGATTTGAGTCAGTGCCGTCAACCAGGCCGGCGTGTCGTTCGTGGTAGGGATGTAATGGAATTCCTTGCCGCCCGATTTCCGGAACGTGTCCCGGCCCTCGATCGCGATTTCCTCGAGCGATTCGAGGCAGTCGGCGGCGAAGCCGGGGCAGATCACGTCCACGCGCCCGATCCCGCCGCGGCCCAGGGCCGCCAGCGTATCCGCGGTGTACGGCGTCACCCACTCGGCCTTGCCGAAGCGGGATTGGAACGCGACCACTGTACGCTGGTCGTTCCACCCCAGCTCGGTCGCGATGAGGCGCGCGCTTTCGAGGCACTGCGCCTGGTAGGGATCGCCCGCGTCCACCACGGCGCGCGGCAATCCATGGAAGCTCATCAACAGGCGGTCCGGGCGCCCGTGCTTCATCCAGTACTCGTTCACGTTCTTCGCGATGGCCTTGGCGTAGAGCGGATGCGCGTGGAAGTCCTGGAGTACCTTCACCTGCGGCGCGTTGCGTTTCTTCGAGAGCGCTTTCGCCACGGCGTCTTCCACGCTCGCCGTCGTGCTGGCCGCGTATTGGGGATACATGGGGACAACGAGCACGCGATTGCAGTCCTTCGCGGCGAGCTCCGCCAGGCCTTCCGCGATCGAGGGCTTGCCGTAGCGCATGGCCGCGACCACGGGCAGGGGCGGCTTGAATTTCTCTCCGAGGTAGCCGCGCAGCAGCTGCGCCTGCCTCACGTGATAGATGCGAAGGGGCGATCCATCGGGCCGCCAGATCGAGGCGTACTTCTTCGCGGTCTTCGCGGGACGAAACGGCAGCACCAGGAAATTGAGGATCAGCCACCAGAGCGGCCGCGGGATCTGCACCACGCGCGGGTCCCACAGGAATTCGCGCAGGTACCGCCGCACCGCCGAGGGCGTGGGCTCATCGGGCGTGCCCAGGTTCACGAGGAGCACGCCGTTCGCCTGCGCGCCCGCGCGCTCGCCTGCGGCAGCCATCGGTCAGTGCTGGGACAGGGCGGAGGAGACCAGCTTCGCCGTCACGTCGACGATCGGGATCACGCGCTCGTAGGCCATGCGCGTGGGGCCGATCACGCCGACGGTGCCCACGACCTGGCCATCGA
Source organism: Usitatibacter sp. (assembly GCA_049300695.1). GTDB lineage: Bacteria > Pseudomonadota > Gammaproteobacteria > Burkholderiales > Usitatibacteraceae > Usitatibacter. The sequence continues at coordinate 2,496 of JBAQKF010000051.1, read as the reverse complement.
CCTCGTACGGCGCCGTGACGATGGCGCACTCGTCGAGCGCCACGAGCTGCGATTCGCCGCCGATGAAGATCTTCACGCCTTCGGCGCGCTCGCTCACCTCGAGGATGTCGAGGAGCTGCGTCTTCCTTTCGAAGAGGTCGAAGAGCCGGCGCAGCCGCTGCATGTCGCCCGAGAGGTCGTCCACCTCGAGGAGGTTGCGCCCGCCGGAGATCACGACGCTGTCGGCCGCGGGCTGGCGAAGGGCCTCGCTCCCGGTCTGGATCGCCGCCTGCATGAGACCGGAGATGTCCTGGTGCAGCTCCATCAGCTCGTTACGCACCTTCGTGCGCAGCTGGTCGAACTCGAGGCCCGCGTAGTTCTGGTTGATGTAGTTCGCGGCTTCCACGAGCTGCGAGGGCGAGTGCGAGCGGTCGGTCACCAGCACGCGGTTTTGCACCTCGCCATCGCTCGCGACGATGATGAGCAGCACGCGCCGCTCGGAAAGGCCGAAGAACTCCACGTGGCGGAGCACCGCGCCGCGCCGGCGGGGCGCCACGACGATCCCGGCGAAATGGGTGAGGTCCGAGAGCAGCTGCGAGGCGGCCGTCACCACCCGATGCGGGTCGTCGGGCGTCAGTTGCTCTTCCAGCTGCTGGCGCTCGACTTCCTCCATCGGGCGCACGGTGAGCAGCGTGTCGACGAAGAAGCGGTATCCCTTGGCCGTGGGGATGCGTCCGGCCGAGGTATGAGGGCTCGCCACGAAACCCATCTCCTCGAGGTCGGCCATCACGTTGCGAATCGTGGCCGGCGAGAGCTCCAGGGCCGAGAAACGGGACAGTGCCCGGGATCCGACGGGCTGCCCGTCCACGATGTAGCGCTCCACCAGGATCTTGAGAAGGCTTTGCGCGCGTTCGCTCAACATGGATGGATTCTACCGAAAACGATTCATGATTTAATGGTGATCATGGCCCCCGCGTTCAAGATGGCCGCCGTGGTCGGCAAGAGCGATGCGGCGAGCCTTCCCGATGTGCTCGACGAGCTCGTGGACCTGCTTCGGTCGCGTGGGCTCTCTATCGTCATGGATCAGTCGACCGCCGGAGCCTCGCGCGCCCGGCCGGATGCGACGATCGCGCTCGAGGAATTGCCCGGTCGCGCGGATCTCGCGGTCGTCCTGGGCGGCGACGGCTCGCTCATCTCGTGCGCGCGGCTCATGGCCGAGAAGGGCGTTCCGCTCGTCGGCATCAACCTGGGGCGCCTGGGTTTCCTCACCGACATTCCCGCCGAGGGCATGAAGGCCGCGGTCGGCGCGATCCTCGACGGGGACTTCATTACCGAGCCACGCACGATGCTCTCGGGCGCGGTAAGGCGCGAGGGCAAGATCGTCTGCTCGGCGCTCGCGTTCAACGACGTCGTGGTGAGCCGCGGCGCCATGGGCGCGATGATCGAGCTTTCGGTCACGGTCGACGGCGAGTTCATGTTCTCGTTGCGCGCCGATGGCCTGATCGTCGCCACGCCCACGGGATCGACGGCGTATGCGCTGTCTTCCGGCGGCCCGATCCTTCACCCGGCGTTGCAGGCGCTGGCACTCGTGCCGATCTCGCCGCACACGCTGTCGAACCGTCCCGTGGCGATCCGCGGCACGTCGAAAGTCGAGATCACGCTGGAGCGCGGCGCCGATGCGCGCGCGAACTTCGACGTGCAGGTCCATTGCCAGCTCGAGCCCGGGGACGTGGTGTCCGTGTCGGCGGCGGCGAAGCCGGCGACGCTGCTGCATCCGAAGGGCTACAGCTACTTCTCGATGCTGCGCCAGAAGCTGCGCTGGAACGAGCGCACCTCCTAGGTTTGGCGATGCTGCGAGCCCTATCCATCCGCGACTACGTGATCGTCGAGCGGCTCGACCTGGAGCTTGCCGGGGGATTCACGGCGCTCACGGGCGAGACGGGCGCGGGCAAGTCGATCCTCATCGACGCGCTGAAGCTCGCGCTGGGCGACCGCGCCGATCCCTCGGTGGTGCGCGCCGGCGCCGAGCGCGCCGAGGTGAGCGCCGATTTCGACGTCCAGGCGCTGGAACCGGTCCGCGCGTGGGTCGCAGCACAGGACTTCGACGATGGCGATGGCGCGTGCCTCGTGCGAAGGACAATCGACACGGGCGGGCGCTCCCGCGGGTTCGTGAACGGGCGTCCCGCCACCGCGGCACAGCTTCGCGAGCTGGGCGAGATGCTGGTCGACATCCACGGCCAGCACGATCACCAGTTGCTCCTCAAGCGCGATCGCCAGCGCATGTTGCTCGACGCTTATGGCGGATCGACGGCGCAGGCGCGCGAGGTGTCGACGCTTTACTCGGCGTGGCACAAGTTTTCCGAGCAGCGCAAGGCACGAGAGAGCGCGCAGGCGAGTTCGGCGCGCGAGCGCGACCTCCTCGCCCACGAGGTGCGCGACCTCGAGTCGCTCGCATTCGATCCGCGCCGGTGGGAAGAGGACCAGGCCGAGCACCGGCGCCTCGGCCACGCGCAGGAG
>JBAQKF010000050.1:0-44095 GCA_049300695.1 Usitatibacter sp. | reverse complement strand
ATAGCTGGTGATGAACCGGATGTCCCCCAGGCTCTGGACGTTCACACCGCTAATCTGGTCCGGGGTAAGGGGGTTCGTCGCAGCGCCATAGGTCGTGTGGCCGCGGTCGATGTACGGCACCAGCAGGTTGAAATTCCAGTCTGCGTTGGGCCTGTAGCTCAGGCCCGCGGTGAAATAGCGATTGAGGGTCTGCTTCTCGACTTCCTGGTTGCCGCCGGCGTCGTTGATCGCCGCCACTTGCGCGGGCGATATGCTGCTCGTGCCGGAGCGTAGCTGGTCCTGGTCGATGAAATCGAACTGCAGGCTTGCGCGCCAGCCCGGTACGGCCGAATAGCCCATGGCCGCATCGGTGGACAGCGAACAGCCGCAGGTTGCGCAGCCGTACGCGGGCTGCGGGGTTGCGATCGCGCACGCCCCCAGCATGGCGAGCGAGAACGGCAGGGCGAATCTGGAGCGAAAAGGCAACTGCATTGTGACTCCCTAAGTCCGGTGAACGCGAAGGCCCGCACGACGCAGGGCGACGCTGCGGGTACCAGAGACTTCAGGAGTACTGCGGGGGAGCGCGGCTGGGGGGAGATCGCGCGGAGTAGAACGGATGGAACGACGAATCGACCGGCGCGGCTTCCAGGAGAGCAACGACGAGGGTATGAACCGCCGTCGGGGCAACCACGGGGGGTGCGATGTCGACCGACGTGACGCACAACGGGCAATGGAACTTGTCGTCGTGGTTCGCGGGAAGGCCGGGATGCTGGAAGCCCGACTGCGTGCAGATGAAATTCGGGATCTCGCGCGAGCGCGGCCCCGCCTGCGACACGAGGGGCCAAAGCGCGCCGAATGCCACCGCGAAGGCGGCAACGAGGGCGAAGAGGCGCCGTGTCGTTCTCATGCCCGGAATTCTAGCGTATCGACCATTGCGCCCATGATTCCCCACGCGACGTTAACAGCCGTGCTCGCGATTCCTTCCGCCACGAAAACCGGGGTCTGGCCCCGGTTTAAGGGCCCGGCGGGAAGAATCGCGGGGGTGGATTCGGCAGCACGGGGTCGGGCTGCCCGCGAACGATGGAGACCTGCGACCAGTTGTTGGTCTGCACGGCGTTGCGCAGGATCTGCTCGTACTGGCTCATCAACTGCGAGTCGTTGGGCGAGGCGCCGTAGTAGTAGATGAAGTCGGCGAGGTTCTGCGCGTTGCAGTGGCCCTGGTAGGCGCATGCGGACTGGATGCGCGGATTGCTGTCGTCGCAGGGATAGCCGTAGTCGCACGCGAGCAGCTGGAACGCCTGGTTCAACGCGCGGTTCTCCGCGGGCTGCCCGCTCGAGCCCATCTGCACCTGGTAGTCGTGCCAGTTCTGCGCCATCACGCGGCCCGCGATCACCATGGCCTCGCCGTCGCCCGAAGCGGCAAGCTGCCGGAGCTGGCTCACCTGCCCGTCGTTGAGCGTGACCGAATCGCGGCCCCAGTTGCCGTCGGCGCCCGCGGCGCGGCGCTGCGCCCACATCGATTGCTCGATCGAAAGCGCCTGCGCCTTGGCGTCACCCGCCGCCGCGGCATCGGCGAGGAGCTTGTTGAGATCCGCCTGGGTGACCGTCGTGCCTTCCATTCCGGCACAGCGGTTGGCGTTCACCTCGTCGAAGGCGGCGATGCGCTTGTCGCGCTGCGGGTCGGTGTCGGGAATCGAAGCGATGAAATCGGCGCGCTTCTGGTCGGAAGGGCGCGCCGGCTGGCGCCCCGGGCGGTCGGTGATCGTCGCGCAGCGCGCGAGGATCTGGTAGAGCACGTATTCGCCCTCGCCGGTCTTGCCCTCGGGAGAATTCCTGAGGCGATCGTAGAGCGACTTGTAGTTCTTCGACTTGAAGAACTCGTTGAAGAGCGTGCGGCGGGGCGTGGGCGAGGCGGCGCCCTTGGCGCGGGCCCGCGGATCGATGGAGAGCACGCTCGCCGCGCCCAGCTTTGCAATCGACGACGACGTGCGTCCCTCGGCATTGGCGGCCTTGCCCGGCGCCGGCGTGTACTCGGGCAGTTCCGGCGGGCGCACGAGCACCCACGCGCCGGCCGCGAAGACGGCGACGATGGCGACGGCGGCGATGACCCGGCTTCTCATGGCGCGTTCGTGAGTATGAACTCTGCGCCGCGTTCTGCAATCATGTACGTGGGCGCGTTGGTGTTGCCCGAGGTGATGCGCGGCATCACCGATGCATCGATAACGCGTAGCCCCTTCACCCCGTGCACGCGTAGGCGATCGTCCACCACGGCGTGGGAATCATGTCCCATCCGGCACGTTCCCACGGGGTGGAAGATCGTCGTGCCGAGATCGCCCGCGGCCTTCACGAGCGCTTCATCGCTGGTGCAGGCGGCGCCCGGCCGCCATTCCTCGGGGGCGTATTTCGAAAGCGCGCGAGCGGCCATGATGCGGCGCGTGAAACGCATGGAGCGTGCCGCCACGGCCTGGTCCTCGGGAGTCGACAGGTAGTTCAGGCGGATCTCGGGCGCCGCGTGCGAATCCGTACTCCTGATGAGCACGTGCCCGCGCGAGGTGGGGCGGAGGTTGCACACGGACGGCGTGATCGCCGGGAACGGATGGAGGTCGTCGCCGAACTTGTCGAGGGACAGTGGCTGCACGTGCCACTCGATGTCGGGTGCCGCCTCGCCCGGATCGCTCATGGCGAAGGCGCCCAGCTGCGAAGGCGGCATCGTGAGCGGCCCGGTCTTGAAGAGGATGTATTGCATCGCCATGGCGGCCTTGCCCGTCCAGCGGCCGGCGCGCTCGTTGAGTGTGGGTCCCCTGACCTTCCATACCATCCGGATCTGCAGATGGTCATGAAGATTCTCCCCGACGCCGGGCAGCTCACTCATGATTGAAATCTGGAGTTTTTGTAACAAATCGCGCGGCCCCACGCCGGAAAGCTGCAGCAACTGCGGGGACCCGATGCTGCCGGCGGCGAGGATCACTTCCTTCCGGGCGCTCGCCGTGACCTCACCGCGCCCTTCGACGACGAGCTCGATCCCGGTCGCGCGCTTGATGCCGTCCTTCGCCTCGATCGCGATGCGGCGAACGTGCGCCTTCGTGACGAGGGTCAGGTTCGATCGTCCCAGCGCCGGTGCGAGGAACGCCCGTGTCGCGCTCCAGCGACGGCCGCTGCGCTGGTTCATGTGGAAGTACGCGTTGCCGAAGTTGTCGCCACGATTGAATTCCTCGACCTTCGGGATTCCGCACTCGGCCGCCGCGTCGCGCCACGCGTCGAGGATCTCCCACTTCACGCGCGGCGCCTGCACGTGCAGCTCGCCGTCGCCGCCATGGAATTCGTTCGCACCGCCGAAATGCCGCTCGGCGCGCTTGAAGTGCGGCAGCACGTCGTTCCACGACCAGTCGCGATTGCCGAGCGCCTGCCACAGGTCGTAGTCGCTGCGCTGGCCGCGCATGTACACCATCGCGTTGATCGACGAGCAACCGCCCAGCACCTTGCCGCGCGCGTAGCCGAGGCTTCTTCCGTTCAGGCCCGCGTCGGGCTCCGTCTTGAAGCACCAGTCGGTGCGCGGATTGCCGATCGTGTAGAGGTAGCCGACGGGAATGTCGATCCAGAACCAATCGTCCTTGCCGCCGGCTTCCACGAGCAGGACGCTCGACTTGCCGTCTTTCGTGAGGCGATTGGCGAGGACGCAGCCGGCACTGCCTGCGCCCACGATGATGTAGTCGAATTCTCCGAGCGAATCCATCGAGGCGATGCTACGCCCTCGGCAGTCGTCCGGCCGCGCGGCGCGCCTCGTAGGTCTTGAGGTGCGTGTAGGCGACCGACAGCATCGTGTCGTCGACGCCGAACTCGCGGGCCTTGCCCAACATCCATCCCACGATGTGGTCGGCCTCGACGCGATTGCCGGCTTCCATGTCGCGCATCATCGAAGCACTCCACTCGCCCGTGGGATCCGTGAGGCGCTCGGTCGCCGACTGGATGATGGCCGGGCGCGGCGTGCGGCCGGCGCGGGTGGCGATCTCGGCGTTGGCTTTCAGCAGGCGCTGCATCGCTTCGCGGCCGCCGGGTGCCGACATGATCTCGCGCACGTTGCCACGGAAGAGGCAGGTGGCCGCGGCGAGCGCCGAGAGGAACACGATCTTTTCCCAGAGCTCCTGCTCGATGTCGGGAGAGAGCTTCGATTCGCACTTGGATTTCGAAAGCTCGGCGAAGAATGCCTTCGCGCGCTCTGTTTCCTTCTTGTCGCGTTCGCCGAAGATGATTCGATGCAGCGCGTCGCCGTTCACGACGGTGCCGTCCTTGCGAAGCGTCGCGTTGATATGCGCGGTGCCGCCCAGCACGCGTTCGCGGCCGAAGCGCGCGTCGAGGATCTCCAAGTGCGCGAGGCCATTCAGCAACGGGATGATCGCCGCATTGCCCGCGACTGCCGGCGCGATCGCATCCATGGCCGAATCCAGGTCGTAGGCCTTGCAGGTGAAGAGAATGATGTCGTAGCCGGGCTTCAACTGCTCGGCGAGCACCGTCTTCACGGGCATCTTGAGATTGCCGTGGGGGCTTTCGATCATGAGGCCGTCGCGCGCGAGCTGGTCGCGCCGCCCGGGGCGCACGAGGAACGTCACGTCGCTGCCCGCTTCCGCGAGCCGTCCGCCGAAATAGCCGCCGATGCCGCCGGCGCCGAGGACGAGGGTCTTCAAAGCTTCGACTCTGCGAATCCCTGCCTCTTCACGAGGCGGTCGATTTCCCTCAGCGTTTCGAGGAGGTTTTTCATGAGGCCGAGGGGCCACGCGTTCGGTCCGTCGGAGAGCGCCTTCGAGGGATCCGGGTGCGTCTCCATGAAGACGCCGGCAACGCCCGTGGCGACCGCGGCGCGGGCGAGCACCGGAACGAATTCACGCTGGCCGCCCGACGATGTACCTTGCCCACCGGGCAACTGCACCGAGTGGGTCGCATCGAAGACGACGGGGCATCCGGTGTCGCGCATGATCGCAAGCGAGCGCATGTCGGAGACGAGGTTGTTGTAGCCGAAGGAGGCGCCGCGCTCGCAGACCATGATGTTGTCCTGCCCGCTCGCCTCGCGCGCCTTGTCCACGACGTTCTTCATGTCGCCGGGCGCGAGGAACTGTCCCTTCTTGATGTTCACAGCCTTGCCCGCGCGCGCCACCGCATGGATGAAATCCGTCTGGCGGCAGAGGAACGCCGGCGTCTGCAGGACATCCACGTGCTTCACGACCTCGGGAATCTCCTCGGTCGTATGCACGTCGGTGAGCACCGGAACGCCGATCTCCTTGCGCACCTTCGCGAGGATCTCCAGGCCCTTCTGCATGCCGGGACCGCGGTAGGACTTGCTGGAGCTGCGGTTGGCCTTGTCGTAGCTCGACTTGAAGATGAACGGGATGCCCAGCTCCTTCGTCATGTCGCGAAGCTGCCCGGCGACATCCATCTGGAGCTGCTCGCTTTCGACCACGCACGGACCCGCGATGAGGAAGAAGGGCTTGTCCAGCCCCGCCTCGAAGCCGCACAGCTTCATGCTTCGCTTCCGCCGATGACCTTGAGCGCGGGCTCGGGCACGCGCAGCTTGTGCTGCTCGAGGGCCGCCTTGATGAACGACTTGAACAGCGGGTGTCCGTCGCGCGGCGTGGAGGTGAATTCCGGGTGGTACTGCACGCCCACGAACCACGGATGGTCGGCGAGCTCGGCGATCTCCGTGAGGTCCTCGGACTGGGTCTTGGCGCTCACCTTGAGGCCCGCGTCTTCCAGGCGCGAGACGTAGTGGTTGTTGACCTCGTAACGGTGGCGATGGCGCTCTGCCACGATCTCCTTGCCGTAGATCCGGTTGGCGAGCGTGCCCTTCTTCACGATCGCGGGCTGGGCGCCCAGCCGCATCGTGCCGCCGAGGTTCGACTTCTCGTCGCGGCGCTCGACGCGGCCGTCCTTGTTCTGCCACTCGGTGATGAGGGCGATCACGGGGTGCGGCGTGTCGGGATCGAATTCCGTCGAGTTGGCGCCGGCAAGCCCGCACTTGTCGCGCGCGATCTCGATGGCCGCGATCTGCATGCCGAGGCAGATGCCGAGGTAAGGCACCTTGTTCTCTCGGGCAAACCTCACGGCCGCGATCTTGCCCTCGATGCCGCGCTTGCCGAAGCCGCCGGGCACGAGCACCGCATCCATGTCCTTCAGCGTCTCCACGCCCTGGGCCTCGATCTGCTCGGAATCCAAATAGTGGATGTTGACCTTGGTGCGCGTGTGGATGCCCGCGTGGATCAACGCTTCCGACAGCGACTTGTAGGAATCCGTGAGGTCGATGTACTTGCCCACCATCGCGATATCGACTTCGTGCTCCGGATTCTCGAGCGCCTCGACGATGTTCTCCCACGCGGTGAGATCGGCGGGATAGGCGGCGAGGTCGAGCTTCCGGCACACGATCTCGTCCAGGCCCTGCTTGTGCAGCGCCACGGGAATCTTGTAGATCGAGTCCATGTCGTAGGCCGAGATCACCGAGCGCACGTCCACGTTGGTGAAGAGCGCGATCTTGCGGCGCTCTGCCTCGGGCAGCGGCACTTCCGAACGGCACATCACGATGTCGGGCTGGATGCCGATGCCGCGCAGCTCCTTCACCGAGTGCTGCGTCGGTTTCGTCTTGATCTCGCCCACGCTCGCGAGATGCGGCACGAGGGTCAGGTGCATGTAGCAGGTATTCACGCGGCCTTCCTCGATGCCCATCTGGCGAATCGCTTCAAGGAAGGGGAGTGACTCGATGTCGCCCACGGTGCCGCCGATCTCGACGATCCCGACCTCGGCATCCTTGCAGGCATTCTTGATGGAGGCCTTGATCTCGTCGGTGATGTGCGGGATCACCTGCACCGTGCCGCCGAGATAGTCGCCGCGGCGCTCCTTGTTGATCACGCGTTCGTAGATCTGGCCGGTCGTGAAATTGTTGGCCTTGGTCATGCGCGTGGAGGAGAAGCGCTCGTAGTGGCCGAGGTCGAGGTCCGTCTCGGCGCCGTCCTCGGTCACGAACACCTCGCCGTGCTGGAACGGCGACATCGTTCCCGGATCGACGTTGATGTAGGGATCGAGCTTTACGAGGGAGACTTTGATCTTGCGCGATTCGAGGATCGCGGCGAGGGAGGCGGCGGCGATGCCCTTTCCGAGGGAACTGACTACGCCACCGGTCACGAAGACGTACTTGGTCATGACAGACCCCGTGCTGGAAATTCTTATTTTACAGGAAAGGTGTTGGGAATTGTCATTCCCGCGAAGGCGGGAATCCAGCCAGAACGCTCACGCGCCTTGGCTGGACCCCCGCCTTCGCGGGGGTGACGAGTAGAATCTCGCCATGAAAGTCGCCGGAAAACATTACCGCAGCCTCTGGGCCGACGAGTCCCGCGGCGTGGTCCACATCATCGACCAGACGCGCCTGCCGCATGCGTTCGAGACGGCGACGATCGCCGATACCGAGACGATGGCCGACGCGATCCGCACCATGCGCATCCGCGGGGCGCCGCTGATCGGCGTGGGCGCCGCCTACGGCATCGCGCTCGCGGTCTCCCAGGATCCGTCGGACGAATCCATCTCGAAGGCCTCGGCGATGCTGCGAACCACGCGGCCCACGGCGGTAAACCTCGCCTGGGCCATCGCCCGAATGCGCGAGCACCTGGCGACGGTGCCCGTCTCCGAGCGCCTCTCGACTGCCTGGAGCGAGGCGAAGAAGATCGCCGACGAGGACGTGGCGCTGAACGAAGCCATCGGCACGCACGGCCTCGCCCTCCTCGAGCGCGAGCATGCCGCGCGCAAGCGCACCATCAACATCCTCACCCACTGCAACGCGGGCTGGGTCGCCACCGTCGATTGGGGCACGGTGACCGCGCCCATCTTCATGGCCCACGACCGCGGCATTCCCATCCACGTGTGGGTGGACGAGACGCGCCCGCGCAACCAGGGCCTGCTCACCGCGTGGGAGCTCACGGGGCACGGCGTGCCGCACACGCTCGTCACGGACAATGCCGGCGGTCACCTCATGCAGCGCGGCCTCGTGGATCTCGTGCTGGTCGGCGCCGACCGCGTCACGCGCCGCGGCGACGTGTGCAACAAGATCGGCACGTACCTGAAGGCCGTGGCCGCGCGCGCCAACGAGATCCCGTTCTACGCGGCGGTGCCCACGCCCACCATCGACTGGTCCATCGAGAACGCCCTCGAGGAAATTCCGATCGAGGAGCGCCCCGCCGACGAGGTTCGCATCGTGCGCGGAATCGATCCCGACGGGCGCGTTTCCCAGGTGAGGATCGCGCCCGCCATGGAGAACGTCGCCAATCCCGCCTTCGACGTCACGCCGGCGTCATTCGTGACGGGCATCATCACCGAGAAGGGCGTGATCCGGGCGAGCGAGAAGGAATTGCTCGGCATCTGGCCGCGCAGCAAGGAGAGCAAGGCTTATCTCACATGAATCCCGCTGAGCGCGGCCTGAGGCTGCGCCTGGTCACCGCGGTGCGGCGCCTGGCCGACCGCGGACTCAATCAAGGCAGCTCCGGAAACGCGAGCGTGCGGTTCGGGACGGGATTCATCGTGACTCCTTCGGGCAAGGCTTACGACTCGATGGATTCCGAGGACCTCGTGTTCGTCGACATGTCGGGCGAGGCCGAGGGGCGTCACGCGCCCTCATCCGAATGGCGGCTGCATCGCGACATCTTCGCGCGCCACGCGAAGGCCGGTGCCATCGTCCACACGCATTCGCCCTTCGCCACGACGCTCGCGTGCATGCACAAGGCCATTCCCGCATTCCACTACGAGGTCGCGTTCGCGGGCGGCGACGACATTCGCTGTGCGCCGTACGCGACCTTTGGCACACAGGAACTTTCCGACCGTGCGCTTGCCGCATTAGATGGGCGCCGCGCGTGCCTGCTCGCCAACCATGGTGCCGTCGCCTGGTCGGATGAGATCGAACGCGCCGCGGTGCTCGCGGAAAAGGTCGAAGCCCTCGCGCAGCTTTACTGCCAGGCGCTGCAGTTGGGCGAGCCTGCGTTGCTGGATGCCGACGAGATGAAACGAGTCCTACAGAAGTTCGAAAGCTACGGCCGCTCAAGGCCTTGACCACGGGCAACCCTCCCGCAAGGCGTTATTTGAGATAATCAGGGATCACAAATATCAGGCCGGCGTCCCTCTACGACAGCCGGTTCGCAGGAGGAAGGTTCGATGCACGCGCAGGTGTCTCCAGCGCACGGTAGCGCTACCATTCGCAACGCCGAGTTGCAGCGGTGGGTCGATGAAGTCGCGGGCCTCACCCAACCCGACCGGATCCACTGGTGCGACGGCACCGACCTCGAGTACGACCGCCTGTGCGGCGAGCTCGTCGCCGCGGGCACGTTCCGCAAGCTCGAAGAGAAACTGCGGCCGAACTCGTACCTCGCGTGGTCCGACCCTTCAGACGTGGCGAGGGTCGAGGACCGCACGTTCATCTGCTCCGCGAAGCAGGACGACGCGGGCCCGACCAACAACTGGGTCGATCCCGCCAGGATGCGCGCCACGCTCGCCGGCCTCTTCAAGGGCTGCATGCGCGGACGCACGATGTACGTGATCCCGTTCAGCATGGGCCCGCTCGGATCCCCGATCGCGCACATCGGCGTCGAAATCTCCGACTCGGCCTACGTCGCCGTCAACATGAAGCTCATGACGCGCATGGGCCGCAAGGTCCTCGACGTGCTGGGCGACGGCGACTTCGTGAAATGCCTGCATTCGGTGGGCGCGCCATTGGCTGCTGGCGACAAAGACGTCATGTGGCCATGCAACAAGGACCACAAGTACATCGTCCACTATCCCGAGACCAAGGAGATCGTGTCGTTCGGCTCCGGATACGGCGGCAACGCGCTGCTGGGCAAGAAGTGCCTGGCGCTTCGCATCGCCTCGGTGATGGGACACGAGCAGGGCTGGCTCGCCGAGCACATGCTGATCCTCGGCGTGGAAACGCCCGAAGGCAACAAGCACTATGTGACCGCCGCATTCCCCTCGGCCTGCGGCAAGACCAATTTCGCGATGCTGATCCCGCCGCCCGCATTCAAGGGGTGGAAGGTGACGACCGTCGGCGACGACATCGCCTGGATCAAGCCGGGCAAGGATGGCCGCCTCTACGCGATCAATCCGGAATCGGGGTTCTTCGGCGTCGCTCCGGGCACGGGTTGGGAGACGAACCCCAACTGCATGGAGTCGATCAAGACCAACACCATCTTCACCAACGTGGCGCTCACGCCCGAAGGCGACGTGTGGTGGGAAGGCATGACGAAGACGCCACCGGCGAAGCTCACCGACTGGACCGGCAAGGCGTGGGAGCCGGGCTGCGGGCGCACTGCCGCACACCCGAACGCGCGCTTCACGGTCTCGGCCGCACAATGTCCGTCGATCGATCCCAAGTGGGACGATCCCGCCGGCGTACCGATCGACGCTTTCATCTTCGGCGGGCGTCGCTCGACCACGGTCCCGCTCGTGACCGAGGCGAAGAACTGGGAGGAAGGCGTGTACATGGCTTCCACCCTGGGCTCCGAGACCACTGCGGCGATCACCGGCAAGGTCGGCGTCGTGCGGCGCGATCCCTTCGCGATGATCGCGTTCTGCGGCTACAACATCACCGACTACTTCAGCCACTGGCTCTCGTTCGGCAAGAAGCTCACGCGCACGCCGAAGATCTACCTGGTCAACTGGTTCCGCAAGGGCGCCGACGGCAAGTTCCTGTGGCCCGGCTACGGCGAGAACATGCGCGTGCTCAAGTGGATCGTCGATCGCGTCGAGGGCAAGGGCTCGGCCGGGGTGACGCCGCTCGGCAACGTGCCGCGCTTTGCGGATCTCGACTGGAACGGGCTCGACGGATTCAGCGCGGAGAAATATGCCGACGCCACCTCGATCGTGAAGGAGCAGTGGTCCAACGAGATGAAGCTGCACATGGAGATGGTGGAAGGAAAGCTCTCCGCCGATCGCGTGCCGCCGGAGCTCTTCGCCCGATACCAGACGCTGAAGGCGCTCTATCCCTTCTAGCATGATCGAATCCGCTGTCCAGGAGCGCTCCGAGGCGCTCGTCCGCACGCTTCTCGATTCCGTTCGCATCGCCTCCGTGAGCCTCACGGGCGAAGGGATCGCGGACCAGGTCGGGTTCCTGAAGAAGCGCCTCGAGGGCTGGGGCTTCGCCACCGAGGTGCACAACACCACCAGCCACCCGATCATCTACGCCGAGGCGGGCCCGAAGGACGCGAAGTTCACGTGGCTCCTCTACGGGCACTACGACGTCTATCCCGCCGACGAGAAGCAGGAGGGCTGGCGCACGAAGCCCTTCGAGCCCGTGGTCGATGGCGATCGCGTGTGGGGGCGCGGCACCGGCGACAACAAGGGCCAGCACCTCGCGATGTTGAACGCCATCGCGCTCTGGCGCGAGTTGAACGGCGAGCTTCCCGTCCGCGTGAAGGTGATCCTCGAAGGCGACGAGGAGACGGGCAGCGTCCCGCTGCCGAAATTCATCGAAGCCAATCGCGACCGCCTGAAGGCCGACCTGTGCCTGTATTCCGACGGGCCGATGTTCCCGAACGACCAGCCGATCCTGATGATGGGCGTGCGCGGCAACCTGGGTCTCGAGTTCGTCGCGAAGGGCGCCAAGCGAAACCTGCACTCGGGCAACTTCGGCGGCGTCGCGCCCAATCCCACGCTGGATCTCATTCACCTGCTGGCCGAGATGGTCGATCGCGACGGCAAGCTCCTCGTTCCCGGCGTGGCCTATGCCGAGGTGAAGGTGGCGGCTGCCGATCGCGAAGCGGTGAAGTCGCTCAAGGTCGATCACGCGGGATTCAGGGAAAGCGTGGGCGCGGAGCCCACCACGGGATCGGACGACGCGCTCTTCCACGAGCGGCTCATGCTCCGCCCCGCGTTCAACGTATCCGGTTTTGCCGCCGGCTACGCCGGGGCGGGACAGAAAACGATCATCTTCAAGGAGGCGCTTGCCAAGGCGGACGTGCGCCTCGTGGGCGGACAGGATCCGGAAGCGGTGCTCGCCGCGATCCGCAAGTTCGCGAAGGACCGCGGCTATCACGGCATCGAGGTGAGGAGCCTGAAGGGCACGCCCGCCTCGCGCACGCCGCTCGATCACCCGATGGTGCCGCTCGTGAAGGCAGCCGTCGAGAAGGGCTTTGGCAAGCAGGCCCTCGTGGTTCCGTCGCTCGGCGGTACGACGCCGGATTTCGTGTTCACGCGATTGCTGGGGCTACCCTCGATCGTCGTGCCGCTCGCGCCCTACGACGAGAACAATCACGCGCCGAACGAATCGACGAAGGTCTCGCTGTATCTCGCGGGGATTCGTTCAGGGCTGCACCTGCTCGAAGCGCTCTCGCGGATCTAGGGAGAGGACGAAGCTAGGCCGCGCGCTTGCGATTCGACGCGGGCGCCACCGGAAATAGCTGCATCGAGCGCTCCACGGTGGCGAGCAGGCTCCTGCGCGTGGCGCCGTCGCGCGCCTGGGTCGACAGGCCCGAGATGATAGTCGAGTAGAAGTCCGCGAGCGCGCCCGCATCGGTATCGGCCGGCACGTCGCCCTCCTCGATGCCACGCTTGATGCGCGCACGCAGGTGATCGCGCGAGGCGATGCGCTTCTCCGCGATGGCTTTCTGCAGGCGCGAAGATGCGTTGGCACTCGTGGCGGCGGCCATCACCATCATGCAGCCGCGCGGATGATCGCCCTCGGTGAGCTCGCGGGCCATGTAGGTCAGGAGTTTCTCGATGGCGCCGCGCGCCGTGCCCTCATCGCAATAGGGACATTCGTCGCCGCGGCTTCGCGAATAGCTGTCAGCGGCCTCGAGGAAGAGCTGCTCCTTGTCGCCGAACGCCGCATAGAGGCTGGGCGGATTGATGCCCATGGCCTGCGTGAGGTCGCTGATCGACGTGCCCTCGAAACCCTTGCGCCAGAACACCTCGATCGCCGCGGCGAGCGCCGCCTCGCGATCGAACGAACGCGGGCGTCCGCGCGGCTTGGCGGCCTTCGGGGCGGACGCTTCACGAGTTTTCATAGTAATCGATACTAAATTGGTTCGGCGGCGTGGTCAAGCCCCTACGCCGCGACACCGGCCTGGGGCGTGCTTCGCAGCCGCTTCATGTCCGTGGCGGGCGGCACCCCGAAGAGCCGGCTGTACTCGCGGCTGAACTGGCTGGGGCTTTCGTAGCCCACGCGGTGGCCGGCCGTGGCGGCATCCAGGTCCTCGCTCATGAGCATCTGGCGCGCCTCCTGAAGGCGCAGCTGCTTCTGGAACTGCAGCGGGCTCATCGCCGTCATGGCGCGGAAATGCTCGTGGAAGGCCGAGGGACTCATGTTGGCCAGGGCCGCGAGATCCTCGACGCGAAGGGGCTGCGCGAAGTTGCGCCGTAGCCATTCCACCGTGCGAGCGATGCGCCGCGACTGGCCGGAGCCTGTCGCGATCTGGCGCAGCTTGTGCCCCTGCCCGCTCTTCAACACCCGGTACATGATCTCGCGCCGGATGCCACCTTCGAGCGCGGCGATGTCCTCGGGCGTGTCGATGAGACGCAGCAGCCGCACGAAGGCGTCCGTGAGCTCCAGGCCCGTGCGCGTGAGGTACAGGCCGCGCGAAGGGGGCGCCTCCTCGCTCATCGCGGGCGGGGCTTCCAGCAGCAGCGACGCGATCTCGCGGGGGTCCACGTCGATCTTGAAGGACAGATAGGGCTTCTCGGCGCTCGCCTGCACCACCTGGCCGGTGACCGGCAGGTCGATCGAGCCCACGAGATAGTTCGCGCGGTCGTAGAGATAGACCTCCTCGCCCAGCGTCATGCGCTTGGCGCCCTGCGCGATCACGGCGATGCAAGGGTTGTGCACGCCATGGATGCAGGTGAGCTGGGGAGCGGAGCGGCGATGCAGCACGAGGCCGCTGATCGGGGTCGCGTGCGTGCCCTCGCCCGCCGCGGTGAATCGGGTAATCAGCGCCGTCATCTCGTCGAGCGCCGCTTCGAGCCTAAGGTCTTGTGTCGTCATGGCTTGCACGTTACTCCGCGTCGATTGCCGATGCCAAGCGCTTTTCCGCCGATCCGGAGGATCAGGCAAGGACCGCCCCGGATCGGGCTAACGGTGGCTCGCGCCCGCGTCACAGACTGCGTTCCCGGCAGCCGCAACGCCGCGTCACATATTGTATAGCGATCGATAAAAAAAGGCTTGACAGCGTTTCGTAGTGGCCGCTACAGTTCGCAATCGTTGTATATCAATCGATACATATATTACACCCGAGTTACCAGGAGCCTCACCATGCCGTCCGCAGCCATTGCCCGCCGTCACCCCCTCGCCTTCGCCGTCGCCACCGCCCTTGGCGTGGCCGCCTTCAGCGCCGCCGTCCTCATGCACCGCGCCTCCAACGCCGCCGCGCCGCCCGCCGCGCCGCAGGCCACCCCCGTCGTCGTTTCCGCCGTCGAGCCCACGGAAGTCATGACGTGGGACGAATTCTCCGGCCGCCTCGAAGCCGTCGACCGCGTGGACGTGCGCTCGCGCGTCGCCGGCGCCGTGCAGGCGATCCATTTCAAGGAAGGCGCCCTCGTGAAGTCGGGCGACCTTCTCGTCACGATCGATCCGGAACCGTATGCCGCCGAGGTCGATCGCGCCGCCGCGCAGGCGCTCGCCGCCCAGGCGCGGCTCGACAACGCGAAGAGCGAGTTGGACCGCTCCCAGCGCCTGTGGGATGAAAGCGCCATCGCGAAGCGCGAGTTGGACGAGCGCGTGAACGCGCGCCGCGAGGCCGAAGCGAACCTGCGCGGCGCCGAAGCGGCACTGCAGTCCGCCAAGCTCAATCTCAGCTATACGCAGGTGCGCGCCCCGGTCTCGGGCCGGGTCGGCAGGCTCGAAGTGACCGTCGGCAATCTCGTGCCGGCAGGTCCCGGCGCGCCCGTGCTCACCACGCTCGTCTCCGTGAACCCGATCTACGCGAGCTTCGATGCGGATGAGCAGGTCGTCACCCGTGCGCTGAAGGATGCCCAGGCCTCGCCCCAGGGGGGACTCGGTTCCATCCCGGTGCTCATGGGCACGGGCGGGACGGGCGAGACGCCCTATCGCGGCAAGCTCCAGCTCATCGACAACCAGGTGGACGCGAAGAGCGGGACGGTGCGCGTGCGCGCCATCTTCGACAACGCCGACGGCACCCTCATCCCGGGGCAGTTCGCGCAGTTGAAGCTGGGCCACCCGCACCCCGAGACCGCGCTCCTCATCAACGAGCGCGCGGTCGGCACCGACCAGAGCAAGAAGTTCGTGTTCGTGGTCGACAGCCAGAGCAAGGCCGCCTATCGCGAAGTCTCGCTGGGAGCCAACGTCGATGGCCTGCGCATCGTGACCTCGGGCCTGAAGCCCCACGATGTCGTCGTCGTGAACGGCCTGCAGCGCGTGCGTCCCGGCGTGCTCCTCGCCCCGACACCCACCAAGACCGCGAGCAACTCTTAATGAATCTCTCCAAATTCTTCATCGACAGGCCCATCTTCGCGGGCGTGCTGTCGCTGCTGATCCTCATCGCGGGATTGATCGCGATGAGGATCCTGCCGATCGCGGAGTATCCGGAAGTCGTTCCGCCCTCGGTCGTGGTGCGCGCGCAATATCCCGGCGCCAACCCGAAGGTCATCGCCGAGACCGTGGCGATGCCCCTCGAGGAGGCCATCAACGGCGTCGAGAACATGCTCTACATGGGCAGCCAGGCGACCACCGACGGCAACCTCACGCTGACCGTCACCTTCAAGCTCGGCACCGATCCCGACAAGGCGCAGCAGCTGGTCCAGAACCGCATCTCGCAAGCCGAGCCGCGCCTGCCCGAGGAAGTGCGCCGCCTGGGGGTCACGACGGCCAAGGGCGCCACCGACCTCACGATGGTGGTGCACCTCGTGTCGCCCAACGAGCGCTACGACATGACGTACCTGCGCAACTACGCGCTGCTCAACGTGAAGGACCGCCTCGCACGCATCGACGGCGTGGGCCAGGTGCTGCTCTTCGGCTCGGGCGACTACTCCATGCGCGTGTGGCTCGATCCGCGCAAGGTGGCCGAGCGCGGGCTTTCCGCCGACGACGTGGTGCGTGCGATCCGCGAACAGAACGTGCAGGCCGCGGCCGGCGTCGTGGGCGCTTCGCCCAATGGCGGCAATGTGGACCTGCAGCTCTCGATCAACGCGCAGGGGCGCCTGCAGAGCGAAGAGGAATTCGGCGACATCATCGTGAAGACGGAGGCGAACGGCGCCGTCACGCGGCTTCGCGACGTGGCGCGCATCGAGCTGGGCGCTTCCGAGTACGCGCTGCGCTCGCTCCTCAACAACAAGCCCGCGGTCGCGGTGCCGATCTTCGCCGCGCCCAACTCCAACGCCATCCAGATCTCGGACAACGTCCGCGCGACCATGGCCGAGATCAAGCAGAGCATGCCCGAGGGCGTGGACTACCAGATCGTCTACGACCCGACGCAGTTCGTGCGCGCCTCCATCAAGGCCGTCGTGGAAACGCTGCTTGAAGCGATCGCGCTCGTGGTGCTCGTGGTGATCCTCTTCCTCCAGACGTGGCGCGCCTCCGTGATCCCACTCGTGGCCGTGCCCGTATCGGTGATCGGCACGTTCGCCTTCCTGCAGCTCTTCGGCTTCTCGATCAACGCGCTCTCGCTCTTCGGCCTCGTGCTCGCCATCGGCATCGTCGTGGACGACGCGATCGTCGTCGTGGAAAACGTCGAGCGCAACATCGAGGCGGGCCTCTCCCCACGCGACGCGACCTACCGCGCCATGCGGGAAGTGTCGGGCCCGATCATCGCGATCGCCATGGTGCTGGTGGCCGTGTTCGTGCCGATGGCTTTCATCAGCGGTCTCTCGGGACAGTTCTACAAGCAGTTCGCGCTCACCATCGCGATCTCGACCGTGATCTCGGCGATCAACTCGCTGACACTCTCGCCCGCGCTCTCGGCGCTGCTGCTCAGGAGCCGCGACGCGAAGCCCGACGCGCTCACGCGCTTCATGGATCGCTACCTGGGCTGGCTTTTCCACGGATTCGAGCGGCTCTTCAAGCGCGGCGCCGGCGCCTATACCTCCCGCCTCACGGGCGTGCTCTCGCGCAAGGCGATCGCCATGGGGGTGTACCTCACGCTCGCCGTGCTCACGTTCGGGCTCTTCAAGGCCGTGCCCCATGGCTTCGTGCCGACGCAGGACAAGCAATATCTCATCGGCTTCGCGCAGCTTCCCGATGGCGCCACGCTCGATCGCACGGAAGAAGTCATCCGGAAGATGGGCGAGATCGCCTCGGCGCAGCCCGGCGTCGAGTCCTCGATCGCGTTTCCCGGACTCTCGATCAACGGCTTCACCAACAGCTCCAACGCCGGCATCGTCTTCACGAGCTTGAAGCCCTTCTCCGAGCGCGAGTCGAAGGACCTTTCCGCCGGGGCGATCGCGGCACAACTGAACCAGAAGTTCGCCGCGATCCCGGAAGCGTTCATCGCGATCTTCCCGCCGCCGCCGGTGCAGGGCCTCGGCACGACGGGCGGATTCAAGCTCCAGGTCGAGGATCGCGCGGGGCTGGGCTACGAAGCGCTGGATGGCGTGATGAAGGAATTCACGGCGAAGGCGTGGAAGTCGCCCGAGCTCGCCGGCGTCTTCACGAGCTACCAGATCAACGTGCCGCAGCTCTTCGCGGATATCGATCGCACCAAGGCGCACCAGCTGGGTGTGGCGGTGACCGATGTGTTCGACACGATGCAGGTCTACCTGGGCAGCCTCTACGTGAACGACTTCAACAAATTCGGCCGGACGTATTCCGTTCGCGTGCAAGCCGACGCACCGTTCCGCGCCCACCCCGAGGACGTGGGCCTGCTCAAGGTGCGCTCGAGTACAGGCGAGATGGTGCCGCTGTCGGCGCTGCTCAACATTCGTCCCGCCGCGGGGCCGGAGCGTGCCATGCGCTACAACGGCTTCCTCACGGCGGACCTCAATGGCCGCGCCGCTCCCGGCTACTCGTCGGGACAAGCGCAGGCCGCGGTGGAACGCATTGCCGCGGAGACACTGCCACCGGGCGTTCGCTTCGAGTGGACCGAGCTCACGTACCAGGAAATCCTCGCGGGCAACTCGGCGCTGTGGATCTTTCCGCTGTCGATCCTGCTGGTGTTCCTCGTGCTCGCGGCGCTCTACGAGAGCCTCGCGTTGCCGCTGTCGATCATCCTCATCGTGCCGACAGCGCTCTTCGCGGCGATGACCGGTGTGTGGCTCACCCACGGCGACAACAACATCTTCACGCAGATCGGCCTCATGGTGCTCGTGGGGCTCTCGGCGAAGAACGCGATCCTCATCGTGGAATTCGCGCGCGAGCTCGAGTTCGCGGGCAAGGCACCGGTCGCCGCGGCCATCGAAGCGACGCGCCTCAGGCTCCGCCCGATCCTGATGACGTCGGCCGCATTCGTGATGGGCGTCCTGCCGCTCGCGTTCGCCACGGGCGCCGGCGCCGAGATGCGCCAGGCCATGGGCATCGCGGTGTTCTCCGGAATGATCGGCGTCACCGCGTTCGGGCTCTTCCTCACGCCGGTGTTCTACGTGCTCTTGCGCGGCGTTTCCGGCAATCGTCCCCTCACCCAACACGGCGAGACGCCTCACACCGAGGCCTTCGCCGGATCTTCGGACTAATGACAATGAAACTGCAATTGCTGGTGGCCGCGCTCGTCCTCGCCGGTTGCGCGACAGTCCCCGATATCGATGCATCGCGCATTCCGGCGGCGCCCGAGCAATTCAAGGAGGCCGCGAAGGCCACGACCGCACCCGCACCGGTGCCCGCCGACGGCGCTTGGTGGAAGGCCTTCAACGATCCCGTGCTGGACGATCTCGTGCTCCGCGCGGAACACAACAACACGAGCATCGAGGTGTCCGCGGCGCGGCTCGCGCAAGCGCGCGCTTTCGCAACGGCGACCGATGCCGAGCGTATGCCGCAGGCGAGCCTCGACGCGCAGGCGGCGCGCCTGGGCGGCTTCGTGGACAACACCGCGGGCCCGGCGCGCACTTTCGGTGCCGTCGGTGCGAACCTCTCCTACGAGATCGACCTTTTCGGCAAGCTCTCGAAGGCGAGCGAGGCTGCGCGCCTCGACGCGAAGTCGCGCGAAAGCCTGCTCAGGAGCACGCGCCTTCTCGTGGACGCGGAAGTCGCGCAGACCTACCTCGCGATACGCGCACTCGACGACGAACGCTCGCTCGTGAGAAGCACCGTCGCGGCATATCAGGACACCCTCGATCTCACCGAGCGCCGCTATCGCGCCGGTGACGTGGCCGAGCTGGACGTCGAGCGCGCGCGTACGGAAGTGGCGGCGACCGAGTCCGACGCGTTCGCGCTCGATCGCCGCCGCGCCGAGCTGGAACACGCGCTCGCCGTGCTCGTCGGCGATGTGTCGTCGCGCTTTACCTTGCCCGTCGCGCAATGGAACACCGCATTGCCCACGATTCCTGCCGGCGTGCCGAGCACCGTGCTCACGCGCCGTCCCGACGTGATGGCGGCGCAAAGCGCGATGCAGGCCGCGGCGCAACGCGTCGGCGTCGCCAAGGCCGACTGGTTCCCGGATGTCTCGCTCACCGCTTCCGGCGGCTATGCGTCATCGGAGCTGGGCGACCTGCTCAAGTGGCCGGCGCGCGCGTGGCTCCTGGGAGCGGTCTTCTCCACGCCGCTCTTCGATGGGGGACGCCGCACGGCGAACATCGCGAACTCGAACGCGCAACTGGATGAAGCGCTCGCGCGCTATCGCGAGCAGGTGTTGGTCGCATTCCGCGACGTGGAGGACCAACTCTCGGCGCTACGCATCCTGGCGAGCCAATCGGAAGCCCAGGCGCGCGCCGTGGCATCGGCAACACGATCCACGTCGATCTCGAACGTGCGCTATCGCAACGGGCTCGTGAGCCAGCTCGATCTCCTCGATGCGCGGCGCAGCGAACTGCGCAACCGCCGCGAAGCGCTGCAGGTTCGCTCGGCCCAGTACCAGGCGACCGTCGAGCTCGTGCGCGCCCTGGGAGGCGGATGGGGGAACGCGACATGAACCAACGCAATGAAGGAACCACCGCGGTCGTCGGGCTCATGGTCCTCGCCGTGGCGCTTGTGGTGATGCTGGTGGCGTAGCCGTGGACTTCGCGTCCTTCACGTTCGAGAACGACTTCTTCGCGGGCTACGACCGCCACTACACGAACGGGGTGCAGGTCGCATTCCTGGTGGAACGCGACGACATGCCGAAGTGGATGCAATTGGCACCCCCCGTGAAATGGAGCGACGACCCGCAGGTCGTGTTCGCCATTGGCCAGCGCATCTACACGCCAACCGACACAACGCCCGCGACGCCCGATCCCACGGACCGGCCCTACGCCGGTTGGGCTTACGTGATGACGGACGTGCGCACGGTCTCCGACCGCACGATCGATCACCTGATGGTTTCGCTGGGCGTCATCGGCCCCGCCTCGCTCGCGCGCCAGACGCAGGACCTCGTGCACAACGCCCTCGGAGAACAGGACTCCAACGGATGGAGCCATCAGCTCCACAACGAGCCCGCGCTCCTGATGGGCTACGAGCGCGCGTGGCCCAGCGTGATCTCGGGGAAATTCGCCCGCGAGAACTACGACATGGCGGTGCGCGTGGGCGGCGACATCGGGAACGTGATGACCTACGCGAGTACCGGTGCGGTGTTCCGCTATGGGCATAACCTGCCAACGGATCTTCCCGTGACACACATCTCGCTCGGCCCGCCGCGCGATGGTTACCGCGGCACGACCGAGTTCGGCTGGTACGGATGGGTGGGGTTCGACGCGCGGGCCGTGGCCCGCAACGTCTTCATCCAGGGCAACACGTTCCGCGATAGCCCCGGCGTGAGGCTCGAGCCCCTCGGCGCGGACCTTCAATTGGGCGCGGCGCTCACCTGGCCGCGGGCTCGATTGGGCTTCACCTTCGTGGAGCGCAGCCGCGAATACCGGGGGCAGCCCTCACCCGATCGCTTCGGTCAATTCACCTTGTCGCTGGCGTACTGATTGCACCCCACCGCGGTGTGCCAGAATCGGATTCCGCGCCGAACTTTCGAGGACGAATCCGATGGAGTACCGCAAGCTGGGCCATAGCGGCCTGCAAGTCTCGCCGATCTGCCTCGGCACGATGATGTTCGGCGACGAGACCGACGCAGCCGAATCGGGCCGCATCGTCGCCTCGGCGCGCGACGCCGGCGTGAACTTCATCGACACGGCCGACGTGTACGCGGAGGGCGAGAGCGAGCGCCTCGCCGGCAAGCTCATCGCGCCGGATCGCGATCGCTGGGTGCTCGCGACGAAGGTGGCAAACCCGATGGGGGATGATCCTAATCGCCGCGGAACGAGCCGCAAGTGGATCATGCGAGCGGTCGAAGAAAGCCTCACGCGCTTGGGCACCGACTACATCGACCTCTATTACCTGCACCGCGACATCCAGGCCACGCCTCTCGAGGAGACTGTGGGCGCGATGGCGGACCTCATCCGTTCGGGCAAGGTGCGTTACTTCGCGCTTTCGAATTTCCGCGGCTGGCGCATCGCCGAGACGATGCGTGTGTGCGACTCCCTGGGCGCGCCGAAGCCCATCGCGTGCCAGCCGTACTACAACGCCATGAACCGCCAGCCCGAGAACGACATCCTGCCCGCCTGCGCGCATTACGGCCTCGGCGTCGTGCCCTACAGTCCGCTCGCACGCGGCGTGCTGACGGGGAAGTACACGCCGGGTGCGAAGCCCGCAGCCGACACGCGCGCGGGACGCAACGACCGGCGCATCATGCAGACGGAATTTCGCGAAGAGTCGCTCGCGATCGCGCAGAAGGTGAAGGCGCATGCCGAGAAGAAGGGCATGTCGGCGGGACACTTCGCGTTCAACTGGGTGCTGAACAATCGCATCGTGACGAGCGTGATCGCCGGACCGCGCACGCTCGAGCAGTGGAACGATTACCTCGCCGCGCTCGGCAAGCCCTTCGATGCCGACGACGAGGCGCTCATCGATTCACTGGTGAAGAGCGGTCATCCTTCGACGCCGGGATACATCGATCCGGCTTATCCGATGAATGGGCGGGTTCCGGCAAGCTGAACCTCGCCCTCGATCTCGACGGGAATGTTGAAGGGCAACTCCGCCATGCCGACAGCGCTGCGCGCGTGCGCTCCGACCTCCGGGCCGAAGACATCGACGATGAGCTCCGTGAATCCATTGATGACCGCCGGTTGCCCCTTGAAGCCCGGGGCGGAATTGACCATGCCGAAGACTCGCACCCAGTTTGCGATGCGATCGAGGTCGCCCAGCTCGCGCTTGAGGCTTGCGAGAATCGCAAGTCCCGTGAGGCGCGCCGCCGTATAGCCCTGCTCGGGCGTGACCTCTGCGCCGACCTTGCCGAGCGGCTGCGCGAACGAACCGTCGGCGTTGAGCGGCGCATGGCCCGAAATGATCGCGCGCGATCCCACCACCCTCACCCAGGGAAACGGAAGGATCACGCCCTTGGGTGTTTGCGCCGGGGCGGGAAGGACGATGCCGAGCGCCTGGAGTCGTTGTTCTATTTTCGCCACGCTAGCTCCCGGGATTGAGGATGCGCGGCAAGTCTAGCGCTTGTCGGGATACCAGAACGCGATCGCGCCCTCGCGCTTCTTCACGGAGCCCAGGCCACCCGCGCCGAGGCGCAGCACCATCCACAGCATGGAGAATGGTGTCCGGCCTTCCGCCTTGCGTGCCGAAGTCGTGACGTACTCGTCGAGGATCACGAAGCGCCCCAGTCGTTTGAGCGCGCGGCTGAAGAAGATCTCCTCCGAGGCGTAGAGCGTCTCGTCGAAGCCGCCCGCCGATTCGTAGGCCGCGCGGGTGCAGAAGATGAAGCAGCCCGCCGCCCATCGCGCGAGACGGAAATAGAGCGGGATGAAGACGAAGAGCGCGGCGTTGAGCCAGCGCGGTGCGCGATCGAAACGCACCGGCGCGCCGCCACCGACTGCGCCCGCGCGAAGCGCGGCCAACGCCGCCGCGACGACGGCGCCATTCAACTGCGTATCGGCATCGACGAAGATCAGCACGTCGCCCGTGGAGGCGCGCGCGCCGGCGTTACGCGTGCCCGCGATCTGCCGCTTCTCCACCGTGACCACGCGAGCACCGCCGCGCTCCGCGATCGACACCGTCGCATCGATCGATGCGTCGTTCGCGACGACGATCTCGTACGGTTCGCCGGCTTGCCTCGCGGCCGCGTGGATCGACTCCAGCGTCGGCGCGAGGTACTTCTCCTCGTTGTAGGCGGGGACGATGAATGAGATCAAGTGGCTGGATTCCCGCCTACGCGGGAATGACAAGGTTCACGCGGGGATGACATTAGGAAAGGTGCTGCCGGACGATCGAGTCGAAATCCGGATCCGCCTTGAAGCCCATCGCGTTCGCGCGCGCGGTGGTGAAGCGGACGGGCCAGGTCTTGACGATGCCCTGGATGCGCGCGTCGGGGACGAACTTCACGCGGTCGACGGCTTCCTTGCCCGCTACGCGGCCCATGGCGTCGATCATCTGGCGCACGGTGAGCGTGATGCCGGGAAGGTTCACGACGCGCGTCGTCGGCCACTCCGAGGCCGGAAGGTCGTGCGCATGGATGAATGCCTCCACGACGCGGCTGGGCGATAGGATCCACACGCCCGTCGTATCGGGCACGGGACACTCGCTCACCACGCCCGCCAGCGGTTCGCGGATGATTCCGCTCGCGAAGGACGACGCGGCGAGATTCGCCTTGCCGGGCCGCACGACGACCGTGGGCAGCCGCATCGAGCGCCCGTCGATGAAGCCCTTGCGGGTGTAGTCGGCCACGAGATATTCGCCGATCACCTTCTGCGTGCCGTAGGACGTCTGTGGCGCGGGCGTCGTCGAATCGTCGAGGACCTCGGGCAGCGCGCCTCCAAAGGCCGCTACGGAGCTCGCGTACACGAATTTCGGCTTCGCAAGCTTGCGCGCCGCTTCGAGCAGCGCATGCGTGCCATCCATGTTCACGTGGTAGCCGAGATCGAAGTCCGCCTCGGCGCCACCACTCACGACGGCCGCCAGGTGATAGATCGCCTGCGTGTCGCTATCCATCGCCTGGCCGATCACCTCGGGAGAGGCGACGTCGCCCGCGACGCAGCGATAATCGCGCTCCATGCCGGGAGGGAACGCCACGTCGAGCAGCGTGATCTTCGCGGAAGGATCGCGGGCACGAAGCGCCCGCGCGAGGCGCGAGCCGATGAAGCCCCCGCCTCCCGAAATCAGGATCTTCAAGAAACTCCCCTTAGTGGTCGCGAAGCCTCAACGCGTTGATCACCATGTCCGTGGTCCTCACGTCCTGCAGGACCTGGTCATAGACGTGCTGCAGCATCGCGGCGCGAGTCGCCGTGAGCGCCAGGATCAGCTCGTCGCGGGGAATGCCCGAGGCGTAGATCGCGCGGGGACTCAGGCTCTCGTCGCGCCCCTTGCCCTGGGCCGTGGCCGCAAGACGCCGGCGAATGTCCGCATCGGGAATCGTCGCCGCGCCGCCCATCCTGTCGAAGATGCTCTTGTACCAGGCCCCCGAGACCGCCTCGATGTGCTGGCGGCTCTTGTTGAGCGCGTCGGCCGACGCCGGATCGAGATCCGCAGGATTCATCTTCTGCATGATGCTCTTGCCTTCCGGGCCGCCCGATTGCATGAGGAATGCCGTGCCGCGGGCGAACGTGTCGAGGTTGCGGTTCGCCCGGATCGCGCCGAGGACCGCCGTGTTGCTGGCCGGCGAGCCGATCCAGATCAAGATCTCGATCACCTTCTGCGAACGCGCCGGATTCTGGAGGAAGGGTTGCAGGTGTTCTTCCGCGCCCTCGCCGTACGCCCCGTAGAGCATCACGCAGACGAGCGACTCGTCGAGGTTCAACGCGAATTCCGGGATGACGAGCGGCAGCTTCTTGTCGAGGAAGACCGCGTCGATGAGCGGGAGCACGCGCTCGTCGTGCTCGGTCGCGACGGCATGGACGAAGTAGAAATACTGCTCGAGGTTGGCTCGAATGATGGGCGAGCTGGAGTCGACCGCGAAGAGCGCGACCTTCGCCGGCTCGCGGTCGATCTTGTCGCCGTGCGTGTAGAGATAGAAACCCGTGCCCAGGAGCATGAACGGGCTCTTGTCGGGCCGGTGCTCCTCGGCCTGGATCGCAGCGCGCAATATCGGAAGCGCCTTCGCGCGATTGGCGTCGAAGTACTTCCAGATGTCGTCCATCTGCTTGCCGACCGCCTCGGCCGAATCGGTGGGCCTCACGGCGCGCATCGCGTCGAGGCGGTTACGGACTTCCTGCTCGACAGGGGCCGGCGCCTGCGCGAACACGGGCGTCGCAAAGACGGCGACCATCATCAACGCCGCGAGGCGCAGCGCGCTCATAGGGCCGCCACGCACATGATCTCGACCTTGTAGGCGGGATTGGCGAGTTTCGCCTCGATCGTCGCCCGCGCCGGCGTGTGGCCCGCCACGACCCATTTCTCCCAGGCCGCGTTCATGCCGGCGAAATCCGACATGTCGGGCAGGAAGATCTGTGCCGACAGGATCTTCTTCCGGTCGCTGCCCACCTGGGCGAGGAGCTTGTCGATCTTGGCGAGGACTTCCTCGGTCTGGCCGGTGACGTCCTTGCCGGTGTCGTCCGGGACCTCCCCGGCGAGATAGACGGTGTTTCCGTGCACGACGATCTCCGAGAGGCGCTTGCCGACATTGTGGCGCTGGATGCTCATTGGACGCTTCCTTTGGGATTGGGTTCAGCGGGGTCGACGGCATGGGCGCGGGCCCGAAAGCCGGCACGGTGCAATGCCGCGACGATCTGCTCGACATGCTCGTGGTTTCGGGTCTTCAGGACCAGGTCCAGCTCCGCGTTCTGCACCGCGAGCGACGTGAAGGTGCGCTGGTGGTGGACCTGCTCGATGTTGGCGTTCTGCTGCGCGATGATCGCGGTCACCCGCGCGAGCGATCCGGGCAGGTCCGTGACCTCGACCAGGATGCGCGCGAGCCGCCCCGACCGCACCATGCCGCGCTCGATGATTTCGGACAGCATCAGCGGATCGATGTTCCCGCCGCCCAGGACGAGCGCCACCTTCTTGCCGGTGAACTTCGCGCGATTCCGGAGCAATGCCGCGAGCGGCGCCGCGCCCGCGCCTTCCACGACCGTCTTCTCGATCTCCACCATCATCACGATGGCTTCCTCGATGTCGCCCTCGTCCACGAGGAAGATCTCGTTCACGTTCTTCGCGATGATGGGCTTGGTGAACGCCCCGGGCTCCTTCACCGCGATGCCCTCGGCGATCGTGGATGCGGCGAACTGCGCCGCGGTGCCCTTGAGCGCGTGGTACATCGATGGAAACCGCACCATCTCCACGCCGTAGACCTCGATCGAAGGCTTCAGCGCCTTCGCGGCGATCGAGATCCCCGAGATCAACCCGCCGCCGCCGATGGCGACGATCAGCGCGTCGAGGTCGGGGTGCGCCCGCAGGATCTCGAGCCCCGCGGTGCCCTGCCCCGCGATGATCTTCTCGTCGTTGTAGGGATGCACGATTGTCAGGCCGCGTTCGACCGCGGAGCGCATCGCGTAATCCTTGGCCGCGTCGAAATTCTCGCCTTCGAGGATCACCTCCGCCCCGTAGCGCTGCGTGTGCTCGACCTTCACGAATGGCGTGAAGCGTGGCATCACGATCACGGCGGGAATGCCCAGGCGCGAGGCGTGATAGGCCACGCCCTGCGCGTGATTGCCCGCGGAGCAGGCGATGACGCCCTTCGCGCGCGCCGCCGCATCGAGCGACGAGAGCTTGTTCAGCGCCCCACGCTCCTTGAACGACGCGGTGAACTGGTGGTTCTCGAACTTGAGGAAAACCTGCGCGCCGGTGATTTCCGAGAGCGTGCGCGAGGAAAGGCATGGCGTTTCCACCACTTGCCCGCGGATCACTTCCGCTGCCGCTTCTATGTCTTTTATGTCAACGGTCATTAGGGATTATCCGCAGATAAACGCAGATGAACGCAGATAGAGCTTTCAGGGCTGGATCGTGACGACTCGAACGTGGGCACGAATCGCTATTGATGGTTTTGGGGTTATCTGCGTTCATCTGCGTTCATCTGCGGATCAAGGGGTAATTGCGGATCAAGGGGTAATTCCAGCGAAGCGAAAATCAACCTCGGGCTTCCGGCCGGAGATGATATCCGCAAGCGCGCGGCCGGAGCCCGCGCCCATGGTCCATCCGAGCGTGCCGTGGCCCGTGTTGAGGTAGAGATTCGGATAACGCGTGCGGCCGACGAGGGGCACGTTGGACGGGGTCGAGGGACGCAGTCCCGCCCAGAACGTGGCCTTCCCGTACTCGCCCGCGTCGGGAAACATCAATGCCGCGCGCTTCGTGAGCGCCTCGCAGCGCACGGTGTTCAACTCCGTCGAATAGCCCGAGAGCTCCGCCGTGCCCGCGATGCGCAGCCGATCGCCCAGGCGCGTCATGACGATCTTGGCGCCCTCGTCGGTGAGGCTCACGTGGGGCGCCTTCGACGCGTCGCGAATGGGCACCGTGGCCGAGTAGCCCTTGGCCGGATACACGGGAAGGTCCAACCCGATGGGGCGCGTGAGCATCGGCGAGTAGCTGCCCAGCGCGACCACGTACGCATCGGATTTCATGACGGCGCCGCCCACGCGAACGCCCGCGACCTGGCCGCCCGCCACGTCGATGGCGTCGATGGGCTTTCCATACTCGAACCTGCAACCCTTCGCGGCTGCGAGCTCGGCCAGGCGGCGCGTGAAGATGTGCGCATCGCCGGACTCGTCGCTTGCCATGTAGGTCACGCCCACGACGTGCTCGCGGGCCGAGGCGAGCGCGGGCTCGATGGCGATGGCCTCATCGACTGTCTTCACCTCGCGCTCGATTCCATATTCGCGAAGCAGCGGGGCGGAGGCCGCGGCGCCCTCGAAATCCTCGCGGTCGGTATAGAAATGCATGATGCCGCGCGCCAGCTCGTCGTAGTGGATCGACGTATCGGCGCGCAATTGCTGCAGGCACGAGCGGCTATACACCGAGAGCCTCGCGATGTCGGCTACGTTGCGTTGCATGCGCGCGGGCAGGCACTCGAAGAGGAACTTCAGGCCCCACGACCACTGGTGCGGATCCATTCGCAGGCGGAAGAGCAGCGGCGAATCATCCCTCCAGAGCCATTTGAGGATCTTCAGCGGCGCCTGCGGGCCCGACCAGGGCTCGGGATGGCACGCGGAGATCTGCCCGCCGTTGGCGAACGAAGTCTCCAGCCCGGCCCCTTCGCGGCGGTCTACGACCGTCACTTCGTGGCCTTGCTGGGTGAGGTACCAGGCGGTGGAGGTGCCGATGACGCCGGCACCGAGGACGAGGACTTTCATGGGCATTCGATTGACCCGGATTATACTTTGCGGCTCCATGGGAACGCGCCAACACGCCGACCTCCTGGGCTTCGTCCGGGCGGCCTGCAGCCACGCCTCGCTCTCGGGCAACGAGCTCCCGGTCCTGCCGTTCTACGTGAAGCAGCATCCCATCGGCTGGCTGCGGCCCTCCTTCGCCGGGGAGCTCAGGCGCTGGCCCCACGTCTTCGAGCTGAACAGCGCCTACGTGCGCCTCGCCCCCAAGCCCGATTCCAAGCAGGCCCGCACGGCGGCCATGGACGAGGTGACCCGCGAGCTCGCGCGCGACGGCCTCATTCGAGGCTGGCGCGAGGAACGCGTCGGCGTTTCCAGCAAATATGGCGAGCCGGAGCTCTTCCGCATCGAGCGTGCGGCCACGCGCCCTTTCGGATTGATGGCCTACGGCGCGCACCTGAACGGCTTCACGCACCGCAAGGGCCGCGAGCACGTGTGGATCGCCCGGCGCGCGAAGAGCAAGGACGTCGATCCGGGAAAACTCGACAACCTCGTGGGCGGGCGCATCGCCGCCGGCATGGACGTGGACGAGACGCTGCGCAAGGAATCCTGGGAGGAAGCGGGCATCGCGCCGGCACTCCTTTCGGGGCTCGATTGCATCGGCGCCGTGCGCGTCGAGTATTCGGTGCCCGAGGGATTGCACCGCGAGATCCTCTTCGTGCACGACCTGTGGCTCGCCGAGGACTTCAAGCCCGCCAACCAGGACGGCGAGGTCTCGGAGATGAAGTGCATGCCCGTGGAAGACGTGATCGCCGCGATCCTCGCGGGGGAATTCACGCTCGATGCGGGCGTGGTCATGATCGACGGGCTGCTGCGCCTGGGCGCGGTGCTGCCCGAGGACCCGAGTTATCTCGACTTGCTGCGCCTCATGAAGCCGTGACGGCCCTCGCCCTGGGGCTCGTCCTCCTCGCGGCGTTCATCCACGCGAGCTGGAACTACCTGCTGAAGCGAAGCGGCGGTGGCGCGGGCCTCATCACGGCCACGAACCTGGTCTCGCTCGTAGCCTACGGCCCCATCGCGATCGCCGTGGCGCATTACTCGAGCTACGAATTCCTGCCGATCCACGCGGCGCTCATGTGCGCGAGCGGCATGGTGCACACCGCCTACTTCCTGCTGCTGGACCGCGCCTACCGCAGCGGCGGCGACCTTTCCATCGTCTATCCGCTCGCCCGCGCCACGGGCCCACTCATCACGATCGGCGTGGCCATCGCGATCCTGGGCGAGCGCCCCAGCGCCATCGCCATCGCGGGCGCGGTCCTGATCGGCATCTCGGCGCTCATGCTCGCGGGCAATCCCTTCGCGTGGCACAAGAGCGAGGCGCGGCATGCCATGGGATTCGCGCTCGCCACGGGTTTCACAATCGCCATATACACGCTCTGGGACAAGATCTCCGTGGCCAGGTGGCTCATCGCGCCGCTCGTCTACGACTGGGGCTGCAACGTCTTCCGCTGCGCGGTACTGGTCCCGCTCACGCATCGCCGTTCGCCGGGCAACATCGGCAAGGCGTGGCGCGAGCGCCGCGGCGCCGCGATCGCCATCGGGCTGCTTTCCCCCTTAAGCTACATCCTCGTGCTGACGGCGATGGTTTTCACCCCGGTGAGCCTCGTCGCGCCCGCCCGCGAGGTCTCGATCCTCTTCGCCGCCCTCATGGGCGCCCACCTGCTGCGTGAAGGCGACGTCACGCGCAGGGCCATCGCCGCCGTCGGCATGGTGCTCGGCATCTCGGGCCTCGCGCTGGGTTAAAATTTCGAATGTCCCCGTTCCACTCCACGACGGCCTGGAAGGCGCTCCTCGCCCACCGCGACGGCCTCGCCGCCACGAGCCTCGGGCAGATGTGGAAATCCGACCCGGGCCGCGGGGCATCGCTCACGTTCACCTGCGCGGGCCTGGCGGTCGATTTCTCCAAGCAGCGGATCACCCCCGAGACGCTCGGGCTATTGAGCGCGCTCGCGCGCGAATGCGCGCTGCCCGAGACCGTCGAAAAACTCTTCTCCGGCGGCGAGGTGAATGCCACGGAGCACCGCCCGGCGCTGCATACCGCCTTGCGAGGTGACGAGCTCCTCACGGTCGGTGGCGTGGACGTGCGCGCCGAGATGCAGCGCTACCACGAGCGCATGCGCATCTTCGCCGAGGCGGTGCGCGAGGGCCACTGGAAATCGGCCACGGGCGCGCGCTTCACCCACGTGTTGGCGGTCGGCATCGGCGGGTCGTCCCAAGGTCCGCGGCTCGTGATCGAGGCGCTTCGGGGAGAAGCCGACGGTCCCGAGGTGCGCTTCCTCGCCAACATCGATGCCGCCGCATTCGACGATGCGACTCGCGGTCTCGACCCCGCGACAACGCTCGTCACCCTAGCCTCGAAAACCTTCTCCACCCAGGAGACGATGGCCAACGCCCTCGCGGCGCGCGAATGGATCGTCGCGGCGCTGGGCGAAGGCGCGGTCGCCAGGCACATGATCGCGGGCACCGCGAACACGAAGGCGGCGGCCGAATGGGGACTGCCCGCGTGCAACGTGTTCCCCTTCGGCGAATGGATCGGGGGGCGCTATTCGCTCTGGTCTTCCGTGGGACTGCCCATCGCGATCGCCATCGGCATGGCGCGCTTCGAGCAGCTCCTCGCCGGGGCGCACGCTGCGGACCTGCACTTCCGCTCCGATCCCATCGAGCGCAACGTTCCCGCGCTGTTGGGCCTCGTCTCCGTCTGGAATCGCAACGCGCTGGGCATCGCGAGCCACGCGATGCTGCCCTATGCCTCGCGCATGGAAAGCCTGCCCGCCTACCTGCAGCAGCTCGAGATGGAATCGAACGGCAAGCGCGTCTCGGCGAAGGATGAGGTGCTGGACTACGCCACGAGTCCCGTCGTGTGGGGCGGCGTCGGAACGCCGGGGCAGCACGCATTCCACCAGTGGCTGCACCAGGGCAGCGACGTGGCGAGCAGCGACTTCATCGTGGTCGCGCGCGCAATGGGGACCAACGTGGCGCACCACAACATCCTCCTCGCGCATGCGTACGCCCAGTCCGAAGCGCTCATGAACGGCGTCGATTCGCCCGTGCCGCACCTGGCTTGCCCGGGAAATCGACCGAGCACGACGATCGTGATGCCGCGCCTCG
The DNA here is from genome assembly GCA_049300695.1 of Usitatibacter sp. GTDB lineage: Bacteria > Pseudomonadota > Gammaproteobacteria > Burkholderiales > Usitatibacteraceae > Usitatibacter. The sequence goes on along the minus strand of JBAQKF010000050.1, from coordinate 12,625 downwards.
ATCCGTTCAACCTCGGGGCTTTGCTCGCGGTCTACGAGCACAAGGTCTTCACCGAGGCCACGATCTGGGGCGTGAACCCCTTCGACCAGTTCGGCGTCGAGCTCGGAAAATCTATCGCCGATCGCGTGCTCCCGGCCGTGCGCGGCGCGGAGGCATCGCTCGATCCGGCCACGCGGCACCTGCTCGAGGTCGTGAAGCGCCTGGGCTCGTCATGAGCGAGGATTTCAAGCGCCTCGTCGAGTCGCTGCGTACCGCGCTCGCCACCGCCGATGCGAAGGGCTCGATCACGTTCGCCAACGACGCTTTCTCGCGCCTCACCGGCCGGGACCGGACCGCCCTCGAAGGAACGCCGCTCCCGGCGCTCTTCGCCGAGGACGACCGCAAGCGCATCCAGCAGAACATCGCCCGCGTGGGCGACGGCAAGGCCGCGGCTTCCCTCGTCGATGCGCGGCTCGACTTCAAGCAGCGGTGGGTGCAGGTGTCGGTGCAGCCGGCGCTCGGCGCGCGCGAAAAAGCCGAAGGCGTCGCGGTCCTGCTTCGCGACATCGGCCCCGAGCGCGAGGCCGAGGAAGCGCTCAATCTTTCCACGGCGCGGCTGCTCGGGCTCACGGAGGCTTCGCCCGTGGCCACAATCGTCGAGAACGCCACGGGCGAAGTCGAGATCGCCAACGAAGCGCTCTGCCGCCTGCTCGGCCTGAAGAGCGCGCCCCAGTCGCTCGCGGGTGTTTCAGTCGCCGACCTTTTCGCCAAGTCCACCGTGAAGAACGCGGCCTCGCTGCTGCAGCGCGAACCGCTGCTCGTGGACGGCAAGGAAGCGGGCGCGGTCTGGCGCGCGAAGGACACCAAGGCCAAGCCGCAGCACGCCGGCGTGAAGGACGATGCCGAGATCGCCGTGATCGAGAAGATCGGCATGGAGCTCTCGATCGCGATGGAAGGCATCTCCGCCATCACGATCCGCGCGCAGCAGCTCGAATTCGACCCGGCCCTGGTGGATCACTTCCAGCGCATCCGCACCTCGACCGAGACGGCGATCGCGGCCCTCGGCGACATCGTCGATTTCTCGAAGGTTTCCGGCGGCGTGGTGCTGCACAAGTCGCAGTTCGGGCTGCGCGCCGCGTTGGCCGACCTCATCACGCGCCTCGGGCCCAATGCCGAGGAGCACGACTGCCGCCTGCGCATCAAGGTCGAGCAGGACGTGACCGACTCGATCGAGGGCGACGTCGAGCGACTGTTCCTGGTCGTGAAGAACCTGCTCGACAACACGTTCGCGCTCCTGCCGGGCCACGAGGTCTTGCTGCAGGTGACCCCCGAGTACGTGACCGAGGCGGGAATCCAGCTTTCCTTCAGCGTGATCGCGGTGGGAGATTCGGCCCAGACCATCTCCGCCGATGCGGGCATGGGTGTAGCGCTCGCCAAGTTCATGGTCGCGGCCATGGGCGGCAAGCTCGCCATCGCCACGCGCCTGGGCGCCGACGCGCTCTACTCGTTCACGCTGGAATTCCCCGTGATGCCGGCGCCGCCCGCGCCGCGCCGCGCGACCTACGTCTCGCTCGTGGGACTGCCGGTGATGGTTGTCGCGAGCGACCCGGAGCAGCGCCTGCAGATCACGAACCTGCTTCGCGGCTGGCGCATGCTCCCCCTCGAAGCCGACAACGCCGCGATGGCGATGGCGCTTCTCGAGCGCTATCAATCGGAAGCGAGCCCGATCCCGCTCGTGATCGTCTCGAACCGCCTCGCGGTGCAGGACGGTTTCCTGCTCGCCTTCCGCATCAAGAACCACGCGAAGTTCCGAAGCGCCCTCGTGATGATGCTCGCCACCGACGGCCGGCCCGGCGATGCCATCGCTTGCCGCGAGAACGGCATCGCCGCCTACATGCGCTATCCCATCGGCGATCGCCAGTTGAACGAAGCGATCGTCGCGGTGACCGGCGCTTCGGTCGACGTGGATGAGACGCCAACCCTCGTCACGCGCCACTCGCTTCGCGAGCAGCGCAAGGGCGCCACGATCCTGCTCATCGATCCGAACCGCGAGAGCCAGATCCTCGCCTCCCATATCCTCGGGCGGCAGGATTGCAGCGTGGTGGCGGCCCAGGACCTCGCCGAAGCCACGGCCGCGCTCGACCAGGACATGTACGACGTCGTGCTCGTGGATACGAGCCTGCCGGGCCTCACGGGCGACAACGCGGCGACGCTGCTGCGCGCGCGCATCACGCGCGACGCCGACAAGGCGGTCTTCGTCGCCGCGAGCCTCGACCATTCGCCGAAGTACCGCGAAGCGAAGCTCGAGGCCGGCTTCAACGCGACGATCGCCAAGCCCTTCCGCAAGGACGACCTCATGGCCCTGCTCGCGAGCCAGGGCCTGGCCCCGGCCGGGGAATAGCTTCCGTGCGCGCGGTGGCAGCGCGCTGGGCGTGGCCGTTCGCCTTCGTGGCGTGCATCGTCGCGGCCGGATGGCTTTCGGTGGCCACGGGCCTCGACGTCAACTGGGACCTTCGCAACTACCACTACTACGACGCGTACGCGTTCCTCACGGGGCGCCTCGGCTGGGACGTGGCACCCGCGCAGATCCAGACGTTCCACAATCCCCTGCTCGACCTCGTCTTCTACGCGCTCGTGCAGGAGATTCCCTCGCCGCGCGCGATCGCCTTCGCCATGGCGCTGCCCGCGGGGATCGCCGCCTTCTTCCTTCTGCGCATGCTTGCCGCGCTTTTCCCGCCGGCTCTCGAGGGACGGGCGCTCTGGATTACCGCGGCCTTCGCGATCGGCGTCACAGGATCTAGCGGCCGCGCGGTGATCGGCAGCACCATGAACGAGTGGCAACCGGCGATGCTGCTCGTGATCTCGCTCACGGCGATCGTGGGGTCCATCGCGCGCGACGGTTCGGCGTCGCTACGGGCGATCGCGCTCGCGGGAATCGCGACGGGGTTGGCGACGGGATTGAAGCTCACCTATGCGGTCTTCGCCGTCGCCTTGGCAGTCGCGGCGATCGCGACGGCGGAATCGTGGCGCGAGGGCGCGAAACGCGCCGTCATCCTGGGCGCGTTCCTCTTCGCCGGATTCCTCGCGACCTACGGATTCTGGGGCGCGATCCTCTGGAAGGAATTCGGCAATCCGTTCTTTCCGTATTTCAACAACGTGTTCCAGTCGCCGTGGTGGGAGCCGGTCGCGTGGTTCGACCGCAATTTCGGTCCGCGCACCGCGATCGAGACCGTGTTCTTCCCGTTCGTCCTCACGCAACAGAACACGCTCGTGGGCGAGGTCGCGTTTCGCGACTGGCGCCTGGCCACGCTCATGACGCTCGCGGTCGTGCTCGCGGTGCGGCGCGCTCCCGTGTCCGGGCGCTTTCCGCGACCGTGGCTATTCCTCGGCGTCTTCACGCTCGTCGCCTACCTCGTGTGGCTGGAGCTCTATGCCATCTACCGTTATCTCGTGCCGCTCGAGATGCTGGCCGGGCCGCTCATCGTGGGCTCGATCGTGGCGATCGTTCGCGCACGAATCGCGCGCATCGTCGCGGTCGTCGTGGTCGCCGCGCTCCTGGTGGGCACGACGCGCACCGGCGACTGGGGACGGCTACCCTTCCGCGGCGCCTACTTCGATGTCGGCATGCCCGACATCGCGCCACGCGCGCTCGTGATCATGGGTCCCTACGACCCCATGGCCTACGCGATCGCCTTCGCGCGGCCCGACGCGCGCTTCGTATCGCCGCACAACAACCTGCTGGACTACTCGCAGAAGAACCTGCTCGTGAAGAAGATCGACGAGCTCATCGCGACCCATGCGGGCCCGATCTATTCGCTGGACCTGCACGGCCTGGACCGCATGCAGGACATCCTCGATCACTACGGGCTGCAAAGAGAAACGGGCACTTGCGTGCCCGTTCGCTCCTACCTCGATTTCAGCCTGATGCAGTTCTGCCGCCTCGAGCGAAAGGTCCTCAGCGCTCCCGCACCACGATGATCTTCGCGTTGGCGACCGTTCCCACGACGTAGGACGTGTAGACGCCCGGCGTGTCGAGCTCGATCGGCGTCAACGTGCCGATCACCTGCACGCCGCCTCCCGTGGAGTAGGTGATCGTGTAGGTGATGCTCGGCGCCACCTGGAAGTAGGTCGACGCGTTGGCCGCCGGCAGCTGGCTCACCTGCGTGGCGAAGTTGAGCTGCACGTCCACCGAGTTGCCGTCCGACAGGCCGTTCACGAAACGCAGCTTGCAGAAGCCTGACGCGGGCAGCGAGTTGTCATCGAGGAACGTCACCATCCCGGCGCTCGAGAGGCTCCCGATCGCGAGCGCGCTGTAGTCGCGCGCCGCCTGGAAGTTGACCGGCAGCGAGAAGGCGGGCGTGCCCGGAGTGTTCGAGGGCTCGACCGTGAGCGTGTGCTGGCCCGCAGGCGACGTGATGTAGCTCGACCCGGCGGCATAGGGCACGTTCACGAGGATCGCGGCGCCGTCCACCCGGAAGTTCACGTTGGTGGAATTGATGATGCCGTTCACGGCCTTCACGCGCGCGCTGGTGTTCTGCAGGAACGTGCCGCCCGAGGCCTGGTTGATGAGGCTCACGTTCACGAGCTTGCCGCCCAATGTCGGCACGACCACGATCGTCACGTAGGAGCCCGCGGCGAAAGTCTGGGTCCCCGAGGTGAAGAGGATGTCCTGCGTGCCCGCGGAGGTGATCGTGACGGCAAGCGACGCCGGCGCGATCTCCACGGAGCCGCTGGCGCTGCCGAATCCCGTCGAGGGAATGATCACCGGCGAGGTCGAGATGTTCTGGCCGGCCGCGGTGAGGTAGAGGTCCACCGGGCCCGAGTCGCTCGCCAGGTTCACGAGGCGGATGCGAAGCTGGCCCGAGTCGATTGTCGTGGTGTCGTCGGGCAATAGCTGCGTGTTGATCCCCGCGCGCTTGCCGTACACCATCAGGGTCGAGGTGACGCCGCTCGCGAACGCGATCTGCTTGTCGCTCAGGATCGATTGCGACGTGGACGAGCGCACCTGGACATCGCGCGTGCCCGAATCGAAGCTGGCGATGCTGGAGGTCTGGCCGAGTGTCAGCGCCGAAGCCTTCACGTCGGTGTCGACGAGGATGTCGAGCGGCTCGGCGTCCGGCACCGCCTGCATCGCGCGCATTGAAGTCGAATTCTGGTTGTGCGATCCCTTGCACCCGGATACAAGCGCCAGGGCGGCCACGACGGCCACGATCCACGTGATCTTCATTGAAAAGCCCTTCAAGTCTGGTTTGGAGTTCCGGCTAGGCGTGGGAGAGGGTGACCCAAGATTGTGGCGAGAGTTTGTAGGGAATGTAAAGAATGGTGGAAAATACGCCCTCTCGGGGGCCCCATGGGAATCGAGAGACGAATCCTACAACGATGCGGGGGTGCCGTGGCCGCCCTGGCCTTCCTCGCGCCTACCACAACCGGCGCCGCCACGCAGGCTGAAACGCCCCTCGTGGGCGACATCGCCTGCCTTTCGGACACCCAGCGCACGGAGTTGGTTCGCCGGGAAATGGCCGAGTTCATGCGGGTCGGCAACGAGCTCGTCCGCAGCCGCCAGGCGGTGCGCAACGCGGTCGCGGCGCAGGAGTCGGCCGTAGCGGCCTTGCGCGCCTGCGAAGGCTCCGCAGGGGCCTCCCAGGCCGCGCCCTGCGACGGCGAGCACGGCAGGATCCGGCGGGCCGATACCGACCTGCAGCGCGCCGTGGCGCACCGGGACCAGGCGAAGGCGGACTTCCCCGTCCTCGCCGCTTCCCGCATCCAGTTGGTGCGCGCCGAATACCCGTCCTGCGACTCCCGATAGAATCGCGGCTCAATGGTTCATTCGAACGAGGAGCCGGACCTCCTGGTCATCGGCGGCGGCATCAACGGGGCCGGCATCGCGCGCGATGCGGCGGGACGCGGGCTTTCCGTGACGCTCGTGGAACAGGGCGACCTCGCCTCGGCCACGAGCTCCCATAGCTCCAAGCTCATCCACGGCGGCCTTCGCTACCTCGAGCAGTACGAGTTCCGCCTGGTGCGCGAAGCACTCCAGGAGCGCGAGGTGATGCTGCGGCTGGCGCCCCACATCATCCGGCCGCTCATGTTCGTCCTGCCCCACGATGCCAGCATGCGTCCCGCATGGATGATCCGCGCGGGCCTGTGGCTCTACGACCACCTGGGCGGCCCGATCACCCTGCCCCGCTCGAAGGCCGTGAGCTTCCCGCACATGGAATTCAGCGCGGGCCTCAAGCCCGAGATCCGGCGGGGCTTCGTCTATTCCGATTGCCGCGTGGACGATTCGCGCCTCACGGTCCTCAACTGCGTGTCGGCGCGCGAGAAGGGGGCGACGATCCTCACACGCACGCGATTCGAGGGCGCCAAGCGCGTGAATGGCGCTTGGGAAGCGACACTGCGCCAGCAAGGCGGCGAGACGCGAACGATCCGCGCACGGGCGCTGGTGAACGCCGCGGGCCCGTGGGTCGCCGAGTCGCTGCACCGCATCCAGGGCGAGCACATCAGGGACCGCGTGCGCCTCGTGAAGGGCAGCCACATCATCGTGCCGAAGGCGCATTCACAGGGGCACGCGCTGATCCTGCAGAACACCGACAAGCGCGTGGTGTTCGTGATCCCCTACATGAACGACTACAGCCTGATCGGCACCACCGACATCCCCGTCGAGAACGTCGAGCAAGGCGCGCGCATCACGCCCGAGGAGACGGACTATCTCGTGGCCGCGGCCAACCGCTTCCTCGCCAAGCCCCTTTCCGCTTCCAGCGTGGTCTCGAGCTATGCGGGCGTGCGTCCGCTGCACGATGACGGCTCGGCGAATCCCTCGGAAGTCACGCGCGACTACACGCTCAAGATGGACCTGGACCACGGGAAGACGCCGCTGCTCACGGTGTTCGGCGGAAAGATCACGACGTATCGGCGGCTCGCGGAAGAAGCGCTCGCGCATCTCGTGCCCTACTTCAAGTCCGCGACGCCCGCGTGGACCGCCACCGAGGCGCTGCCCGGAGGCGACGTGGGCCACTTCAACGGCTTCCGCGACGCGATGCACTCCCAATACCCGGAGCTGGGGCGCGAGCTCGTCGAAGGAGTCGTTCGCCGCCACGGCTCGCGCACGCCGACGGTCCTCGGCGACGCGCGCCGTCCCGAGCAGTTAGGACGCAATTTCGGCGCGGGCCTCACGGAACGCGAGATCGACTATTTCGTGAGCGAGGAATGGGCGCGCACCGCCGAGGACGTGTTGTGGCGGCGCACGAAGTGCGGGCTGCGAATGAACGACGCGCAGCGCGAAGCGGTGGACACCTTCATGCGGCAGGGCGGGTGAGGCCTCTCGCCGAGTTTCCGGTGGAGGCTCGCGGGCGCTTGCGCGGCGTGTTCACGGACATCGACGACACGCTCACCACGCGCGGCCGGCTCTTCTCCGCCTCCTACGGCGCGCTCGAAAAACTCCAGAACGCCGGATTGCTCGTGATTCCCGTCACGGGACGGCCCGCGGGATGGTGCGACCACATCGCGCGCCTGTGGCCCGTGGATGCGGTCGTGGGCGAGAACGGCGCCTTCTGGTTCCGCCACGACGCGAAGGCGGGACGGCTCGTGAAGCGCTACATCGTGAGCGACGCCGAGCGCGCGAAACGCGCGGAGCGCATGCAGTCCATTGCGGCGCGAGTCGTACGCGAAGTCCCGGGCTGCGCGATCGCATCCGACCAACACTATCGCGAGGCCGACCTCGCCATCGATTTTTCCGAGGACGTGCCGCCCCTACCACGCGATGCGGTGCTCCGCATCGTCGCGATCATGGAAAACGAGGGGCTCACGGCGAAGGTGAGCTCGATCCACGTGAACGGCTGGTTCGGCACCTACGACAAGCTCTCCACGACGAAGCTCATGATGCGCGAGGACTTCGGCATCGACCTCGACGCCGGGCGCGAAACCTTCGTGTTCGCCGGCGATTCGCCCAACGACCAGCCGATGTTCGCGTTCTTTCCCAACTCGGTGGGTGTAGCCAACGTGACCGAGATGGCCGATCTGATGCACGATCTTCCGGCGTGGGTGACGCCCTCGGCGGGAGCTGCGGGGTTCGCGGAGCTGGCGGCGGCGCTCATTCCGACTCGCGCCCGGTAGCTCACCTCTGCTAGCGCGTCACGTATGGATACGCGCCACCGTAATTCCCAAGGCACGTTGCCGTGCCGCACGTGAGCGCGCCGTTCAGATAAGTGCGAACCCAGAAGCCCACGGCCGGCGCACCGGTGAGCGTGGCCTGTTGGGCGCTGACCGTCCCGGCTGTGTGATCGTAGGTCGATGCGGTGCTGGGTCCCATAGTTCCACCCAGGGTGAAAGCGCCGGCGCCATCTTCCGAGGCCGTCGGCAGCATGACCTGCTCGGCGTTCGCGGATCCGAGCACGGTCGAAGCAGCAATGGGCCCCGCCTTCGCCGGACCTCCATGTGCAAAGGAAGTCACCGTTGCGGCCCAGGGTAGCGCCAAGTCCACGTTGTAAGAGTTCACCGGCACTGGATCAAAGTTGGTCGCACCGAAAGACGAAGAGGGGCCGCCATCGCGAGGCGTCCATTGGAACTGCACGGCTTGATATCCGCTGCCTGCGGCGCGGGGATAGGACGACGCAGGGATGGTGCCCGTCGAGGAGCCTGGCTGCCGAAACGGACGCATCGGAAACGTGACGACCCAATCCGTTCCGGAGTTCGTTGCCGAATCGAGGATCGTCTCGCCCCCGAGCGAGCTCGTCATCAGCGCCGACGCGACCGCATCCACGCTGCTGGTCCACGTCACGCGCGAGGTCGCCGCCGGAGACAACAGGACGCTCACCGGATCGATCTCCACCGCCGTGAAGTCGGGATAAGGATCCGCATAGTCGCGATAGAACGGCCGCGTCGAGAGCTGCGCGAGCGCGACGGCGTTCACCGTGAAGTTCATGCCGGTGGCCACGTTGATGAGCGTGAGCGTGCCGGAGAGATTTCCGGAAGGCGGGTTCGCCGTGAAGACAACGCTCGTGCCCTGCACCTGCGCGCAGTTCGTCGGGGGGTTGACCAGGGCCGCCACCGCTGTCGGCAGCGTGCCCATCTCGATCATCTCGATGAATCCCTCGCGCACCCTCTCGGGACCCGTGCCCAATCCATCGGCCTGGCTCCCGGTGAAGCTCGTGTTGGAAAATTCGAAGAACCGCGTGGTCCCGCCTACGCTCGGCGGGAAAGGAGGATTCACGCACGATTGATCGCTGGTGATGAATCGCGCCCCGCCCGCATCGGGAATGACGGCTCCCGTCCACGTGTCCATCGTACCGAGGTAGAGATTGAAGCTCGCGACCTCGCGGGCGTTGCGGCCCTCGCGAAAGCGCACGCGAATCACCTTCGAATCGCTGCCCCGATTGACGACCGTGATCAACGTGTTGAAGGGATTGCCGCCCGTCGAGCTCGCCGTGTAGTAGGGATAGATCAACGCCTGGCCGACGCCGCCCGGGTCGCGATAGACGGCGCCCGCGGGAAGTGCCGCGAGGCCCAGGGCGGCGAGCGCAATCGCGGAGATTCGAGAGCGGATGTTCATCACGGATTGGCCATCTGGATATTGCGCGTCGACACGAACGGGTATGCGCCGCCGTAATTTCCGAGGCACGTGACCGCGCCGCATGTGAGCGCACCGTTCAGGTAGGTCCGGACCATGAAGCCCACGGCGGCAGCGCCATGCAGGCTCGCCTGACTGGTCTTCACCGCGCCGCTCGCGTGATCGAACGACGCCACCGGAAAGTTCTGGAGCACGTCGCCAAACCCGTACGCGCCGGCGCCGTCCTCAGCGGAGCCCGGCAACGTGACCTGCTCCGCGTTCGCCGACCCGAGAACCGTCGACGAGGCGATGGGACCCGCATTCGCCGATCCGTGCGCGAAGCTGACCACGGTCGCGGCCCACGGCAGGCTCAGGTCCAGGTCATACGAGTTCGGAGGCGTCTCCGGAAAATCGACGCCGCTGCCGCTGATGAAGCTCGTGGGCCCGCCATCACGCGGCGTCCAGGTGAAACTGAGATCGTGATAGCCAGTGCCAATGGTCCGGGGGTACGAAGTCACGTCATGGAAGATCTGCGGCTTGCGGAACGGGCGGATCGGAAACGTGACGACCCAATCGGTTCCCGAATTCGTCACGGAGTCTAGGATCGTCTCCGCGCCCAGCGAGTCGACCATCAGGACCGAGGAAACGGCATCCAGGCTGTTCGTCCAAGTTGCGCGATAGGTGCGTGGCCCCGCGTTGAACTGCGGGCCTGCCGTGATGACGCTCACCGGATCGATCTCCGCTGCGGTGAAGTCGGGATAGGGATCCCCGTAGTCGCGATAGAACGCCCGCGTCGAGAGATTCGCGAGTGCCACGGCGTTTACCGTGAAATTCATGCCCGTGGCCACATTGATGAGCGTGAGCGTGCCGGAGAGATTTCCGGTGGGCGGGCTCACCGCGAGCGCGACATTCACGCCCTGCACTGCCGCGCAGTTCGAAGTGTTCGCGGGAGTGGACAGCGTACCCATCTCGATCATCTCGATGAATCCCTCGCGCAGCCGCTCCGGGCCCGTACCCATTCCGTCCGCAAGTGTTCCGGTGAAGGCCTGGTTGGAAAATTCGAAGAAGCGAGTCGGCCCTTCGACACTCGGCGGGAATGCAGGATTCACGCACGACTGGTCACTGGTGATGAAGCGTGCCCCGCCCGCATCGGGGACGACCGCGCCGGTCCAGGTGTCCATGGCGCCGAGATAGAGGTTGAAGCTCGCGACTTCGCCGGCGTTGCGGCCCTCGCGGAAACGCACGCGAATCACCTTTGCATCGCTACCGCGGTTGACGACGGTGACCAGCGTGTTGAAGGGCGTGCCGCCCGTCGAATTCGCCGTGTAGTACGGATAGATCAACGCCTGGCCGAGTCCGGCCGGGTTGAGATAGACGGCGCCTACCGGAAGTGCCGACGAGGCAGCCGCAGCCAACATGACCGCGGCAATTCGCGAACAGAACTTCATAGGGCGAGCCTCGCCGTCAGTCGTCAGTTAACTTTAAGGTAGACCGCTATGACCGAGGAAAGGTTCTTGCCCAGTCGCCGGCCAGGACGAGCGGAGCCAGCGAAATGAGGAAGATCGCGTGGTACCAAGGCGGGAACTGCGCCCACAGCGAGTAGTGAACGGGCAGGAAGAAAAGGACGAGCACGACCGCGAGAATCTTGACTGCGAGGAAATCCGCGCGCGCGACCAGGGCACAGGCAAGTCCCGCGACAACCGAGCTCACCGCACCCATCGCAAGCCGCGCCAACAACATGGGCAACGTGAACTGCATCGTGTGTTCGGCCTCCGCGTAACCGGGAAGCAGCGCGCGAACGAGGAGATTGATGATCGTCGCGGCGACAAACCACACTATGAACCCGCTCAGGACAGCGAGGATGACCTTGACTGGCTTGGGCATGCGCTAGGGAACCAATCGACTCATCTTGCCTTCAATGAACTGCGCGAACTCCGGCGGGAGAGACTGCGCCTCCTCCCGAAACTCGCCGAGTATCCGGCCGGCCTCGAAGTCTCCATCCGCCACGAGTATCGGAGCGCCTTTGTAGCGGGCCGGCCGAGATTCGCCTCCATCGATGGCCATGTGGCTGTATCCGGTTTCCTCGGTCCACGTGAGTGCGCGCTCCCCGAACTGCTTGTCATAGCAGAGCTGAAACCCGATGGGCGCACCACACTCATCGATCCAAACGAAAAGGTCGATGTTCGGAGAAGTGAACCACCGGCGCTTCTCATCGCCTGGGACTTGCCGTGCTGCAGGAATTTCGCGGAGCATCTTGGTGAGACTACCCGCGTCTCTTGAAGTATTGGACCTCGCGCTCATGCTTCTCAGCCTGCTCTCGCGTCTTGAACGTGCCGAGGTTTCGGCGCTTGCCCGTCTTCGGATCCACTTTGCGCGAGTAGAGCCTGTAGCCGCCTGAGGGAAGTTTGCGAATCATGGGTTGTCAGGCTGCAACGTCCACGTAGTCGACCTGGCTCGACGGAGGAGGAATCGGGATTCCATCTTCGCGCAAGGCTGACAGATGAAGCTCTATAGCCTCGCGGAGCGATTGCTCCGTTTCGGGCACGGTGCTCCCCGTGGCGATGCACCCCGGCAGGTCGGGCACGTACGCCGAGGGATTGTTTGATCACTTGGGTACGGCAAGTACCTGCGCCACAAACTCCGTCTTGCCCTCCGTATAGGCGTCCCGATCGTTCGGATAGCGTTTGGCCAGCTCCTCTTTGAGCCGCTCATATCTTTGAGCCAGTCGTGGATCGCTACGCAGCTTATCCCGAAAGGTGAGTTCCGCGGCGGCGGCGGCTGGCGTGCGCACATGCACGGTGCGTACGACGCGACCCAAATGGAGGCATCCCCTTCACAAAGAACATTCGATCCGTGCGAGGGTTGTCCGCCCAATAGACGTATCCGAGTGATGTAGTCGGGTCAATCAAGTCTTGCCATGTTGCTGGTTGAGGATGAATCAAGAATATGTCGATGATCGGCTTGGCTCGAATATTGGGAATTGCCGTGCTACCGAAGTGCTCAAGCCGAAGCCCGTTCGTCGGGCCAATTGCCGCAAAAAGCGCGGCAGCCTCTGTTTCGTATTGCTTCGCCCAGGACGGGTCCGGATCCACCAGTTCCACC
>JBAQKF010000049.1:0-249142 GCA_049300695.1 Usitatibacter sp. | reverse complement strand
CTCGCGCTCGGCGAGCGCCCGGTCGGCCTGCGAACTCTCGATGACCACGGCCTCGGCCTTCGCGAGCGCTTCGGCCTCGCTCTTCGCGCGCTTGCGCGCGGCCGCTTCGGCGCGTCGCTCGGCCTCCTCGCGCACGCGAACTTGCGCGAGGGCTTTTTCCTCGGCGTCGGCCCGTGTGAGCGCCGCTGCGTCGCGCACGCGCTCCTGTTCCTCGCGTCGCTTGGCTTTCTCGATCGCCGCGCGCTCGGCGACCGCGCGCTGCGTCGCCGCCTGCGCGGCTTTCAGGTCCGCCTGGAGCAGCGCTTCGGATTGGGCATGCAGTGCGCGCTCGGCTTCCGCGCGTTCCTGCGCGCGTTGCAGCGCGCGGGTCTCTTCCTCGGCGCGGCGCTGCGCCGCATCGGCGAGGGTGGCCATCGAAAGCTCGCGCTCGCGCGCTTCCTCGGCCGCCTCGGTGTCCCGTTCGATGGACCCTGAGAATTCCTGGAGGTCGCGCTCCGCATCCTGGAGCTTGCCCTCGATCTCGAGGCGCCAGCCCTTCTGGTCCTCGTCGACGGCGCGAACTTCCTCACCCGGCGGTGAGGTTTTGCGAGATGATGCCTTGCGCGACTTGCGCTCGAGCGCGGCCTTCTTGAGCTGGTCGTATAGCTTGCTCAATGGCTTGTTCCTCGACCTGTTACAGTGGTGCCCAGAAAAGTATTAGGGCTTTTCGGCCTCCATCGCCAGACAACCGTCAACGCGCAGCCTTTCTTCGCAGTCCGCGAATAGAGGGTTGTCTCCGAATACCGCCCTCCTTATATTCACAAAGCCGACGCCGTGCAATTCCTGGCGCATCGAGGCCTCGTCCCACATCCAGAGATGCATTGAATTGCCGAAAGCCTGGCGCAATCGTGACCGGATTCTTAGCCCCAAGCCCGACTGTCGCATGAACTCGTAGGAGTCGCCGTTCTTCATGTACTCCTCGGCGATTCTCCGCAGATCCGGCACGACCAGCCTGAAGGCTCCCCCGGGTTTGAGATAGTGATAGGTATTTCTCAGGGCCTTCTGAAACCCGACTAGGCTCAAATGCTCCAAGATGTGAGAGCAATAGATCGCATCTACATCCTTTACTGGCAGGCCCCGAACAATGTCCCCATACTTGACGTTCTTCGGGAATCTTCCCAGCAAGACCCCGGGACTGGCGTCGTAGTTAACCCATCCCTCGGGGGCATGCAATCCGCAACCATATTGAACGAGCATTGCGCGGGATCTGTGATGATTTCTCGTGAAACATCAACGGCGATTGGTGCCCAGAAGAGGACTCGAACCTCCACGGTGTTACCCGCCAGTACCTGAAACTGGTGCGTCTACCAATTCCGCCATCTGGGCGCGGAAAACATGAAATTTTACCAAAGTGAGCAGAAGATTGTCCAATAAAACCAAAAACCTGCCGGAATACGCGGTTGAAATCCCCAGCCGTGAAGACATCCTCGAGACCCTGACCCGTGAGGGGGTCCCGGTCGCCCCCGAAAGGCTCGCGAAGAGCCTTGCTGTGAAGGGCGACGAAGCGCTCGACGGATTCGAGCGCCGGCTGGCGGCGATGGAGCGCGACGGGCAGGTCATGCGCAATCGCCGCGGCGACATCCTCATCTCCGACAAGGCCGGGCTCGTGAAGGGCAAGGTGGTCGGCCATCCCGACGGCTTCGGGTTCCTGAAGCGCGACGATGGCGCCGGCGACGACATCTTCCTGGGGCCCAAGGAGATGCACAAGGTCCTGCACGGCGACGTGATCCTCGCGCACATCTCCGGCGTGGATCGCCGCGGGCGTCCCGAGGGCCACATCGTCGAGGTGCTGGAGCGCGCGAACCAGAAGGTGGTCGGCCGCCTCTTCGTCGAGCACGACACCGCTTTCGTGATCGCGGAAAACAAGCGCATCAGCCAGGACATCCTCATCCGGCCCGAAGGCCTCGGGGGCGCGAAGCCGGGACAAGTCGTCGTGGCGGAGCTTCTCACGCAGCCGTCGAAGCATGCCGAGCCCCAGGGCCGCGTGATCGAGATCCTCGGCAACTACGCCGATCCCGGAATGGAGATCGAGATCGCGCTACGCAAGCACGACCTGCCGCACGAGTGGCCGCACGACGCCGAAGCGGCCGCGAAGAAGCTCGGCAGGAAGGTCGATCCGAAGGACCTCAAGGGACGCAAGGATCTTCGCAAGATGCCGTTCGTGACGATCGACGGCGAGACGGCGAAGGACTTCGACGACGCGGTCTATGCGGAAAAGAGCGGAAAGAATTTCCGGCTCTGGGTCGCGATCGCTGACGTGAGCCACTACGTGAAGCCGAAGGATGCGCTCGACAAGGAAGCGTACAACCGCGGCAACTCCGTGTATTTCCCGCGGCGGGTGATCCCGATGCTGCCGGAAGAGCTCTCGAACGAGCTCTGCTCTCTCAAGCCCGAGGTCGATCGCCTCGTGATGGTCTGCGAGATGGAGGTGACCGCCGGCGGCGTCGTGACGTCCTACGAGTTCTACCCGGGCGTGATCCACTCCCACGAGCGCATGACGTACACGAAGGTGGCCGAGATGATCGAGGGCCGGCAGAAGAGCCGTCCGGAGATCGATACGCTCTACCTCGTGTTCAAGTCGCTTCTCTCGGCGCGGGAGAAGCGCGGCGCCATCGACTTCGAGACGGTCGAGTCGCAGATGATCTTCGACGCGAAGGGCAAGATCGAACGCATCGACCGCGTGCACCGGAACGACGCTCACCGCGTCATCGAGGAATGCATGCTGGCGGCCAACGTCTCGGCCTCGGATTACCTCGAGAAGAACGAGCAGCCCACGCTCTATCGCGTCCACGAGGGGCCCACGCCGGAGAAGCTCGAGTCGCTGAGATCGATGCTGAAGGACTTCGCCCTGACTCTCTCGGGCGGCGACAAGCCCAACGCGATGGACTACGCGAAGCTCCTGAAGCGCGTGAAGGACAAGCCGTATGCCGACATGCTGCAGACGGTGATGTTGAGGTCGCTGCGACAGGCCCTGTACACGCCGGACAACGTGGGCCACTTCGGCCTCGCCTACGAGGCCTATGCGCACTTCACCTCGCCGATCCGCCGCTATCCGGATCTGCTCGTCCATCGCGGGATCAAGGCCGTGCTCCAGCGCAAGCGCTACGACGCGGGCGACCTCAACGCGATCGGCACGCACTGCTCCGAGACCGAGCGCCGCGCCGACGACGCCACGCGCGACGTCGAGGCCTGGCTCAAGTGCTACTACATGCAGGACCACGTGGGCGAGGAATTCGAAGGCACCGTGAGCGGCGTCACGGGCTTCGGGTTGTTCGTCACGCTGGACGACCTGTACGTCGACGGGCTCGTCCACATCTCGGACCTGGGCGCGGACTATTTCCAGTTCGACGCGGCCAAGCACACGCTGCGCGGAGAAAGATCCGGCGTGAAGTACCAGCTGGCGCAGCGCGTGAAGGTCAAAGTGGTCAGGGTGAACCTGGAGCAGGCGAAGATCGATTTCGTGCTCGTGGACACTGTCATTCCCGCGAAGGCGGGAATCCAGCCCGAGCGCTCACGCGGTTCCGGCTGGACCCCCGCCTCCGCGGGGGTGACGAGGAACGCGGGAATGACCAGGGGGAAGAAGAAATGAAAATCCTCACCGGCTTCCACGCGGTCACGAGCCGCCTTCGCCAGAAGCCCGACACGGTGAAGGAGATCTACATGGATGCGGAGCGCAAGGACGGGCGCGCGAAGGATCTGCGCGACCTGGCGCAGCGGCTCCATGTGCGCGTGCTCTCCGTGGACACGAAGCGCCTCGACGGCATGGCGGCCGGCGTTCGCCACCAGGGGGTG
This sequence comes from Usitatibacter sp., assembly GCA_049300695.1. Lineage (GTDB taxonomy): Bacteria > Pseudomonadota > Gammaproteobacteria > Burkholderiales > Usitatibacteraceae > Usitatibacter. The sequence continues at coordinate 245,311 of JBAQKF010000049.1, read as the reverse complement.
GTCGCGCAGGCCGAGGACCTCGACATGCCGAAGTTCATCGAGGACGTCATCGAGAGCCTCGACGAGCCGCCGCTGCTGTTGATCCTCGACGGCGTGCAGGACCCCCACAACCTGGGCGCGTGTTTGCGCGCGGCCGACGGCGCCGGCGCGCATGCGGTGATCGCGCCCAAGGATCGCAGCGTCGGCCTCACCACCGCGGCGATCAAGGTCGCATCGGGCGCGGCCGAGAGCGTTCCCTACATCGTGGTGACGAACCTCGCGCGCACGATGCGAGACCTGAAGGAGCGCGGCGTGTGGATGATCGGCGCCGACGACTCCGCCGAGAAGTCGATCTTCGAGTCGAAGCTGGAAGGCGCCATTGCGATCGTGATGGGCGCCGAAGGCGAGGGGCTCCGCCGCCTCACGCGGGACAGTTGCGACCTGCTGGTATCGCTCCCGATGATGGGAGCGGTGGAGAGCCTGAACGTCTCCGTGGCGAGCGGCGTGTGCCTTTACGAGGCGCGGCGCCGCAGGCTGGCGGAGCGCTAGAAGATCATCCTCGTGACGGTCTTGCTCACGAAGATCGACTTGGACAGGAAGTTGAGCGTCCCGTGGTTGGGATCGTCGAAGGTGAGGCGGAACTGCCCCGCGTTCGTGGTGACGACCTGCTTCGGATCGAAGGTCGTGCCGAAGGGCGGTCCTGTCACCTGGTAGGCCGTTCCACCGCAGCTCTGGCCGTCGGCAGCGATCTCGCAGTCCGGGGCGACGAACCACGTGGGGTTGCCCGACGAGTCCGCGTCGTACACGTACCACGCGATGAAGATCGTGTCGGCCTGCTGCGTGATCGCCGCACCCCATCCGGGCTCGTTGGCGTTCCACCACATGTCGGTATAGTCGATTCCCGGTCCGCCCATGCTGGTCGAGAACATCTCGCGCGTGATGGCGACCGTGCGCGAGACGCCGTTCACCGTGTAGCTCATGGACGCGTTGTCGGTGCCGGTGAAGCTGACACTCATCGTGCCGACCGCGGTCGTGACGCGCATCGAAGGATCGTAGGTGACCGCGAAGAAGAGCGGTCCCTTCACCTGGTAGACCGTCCCGGAGCACGAGTTGCCCGACGCCGGCATCACGCAATTGGGCACCGTGTACCAGATGGGATTTCCCTTGTCGTCATACGTGAACCACGAGGCGAAGATGTTGCCGTGGCGCTGCACGAAGTGGATGCCCCATCCCGATTCGGATGGGTTCCACCAGAGGCCGCTCAGGGCATCGGGCGTATTGCCGTTGTTCGTCGCCGGCTGGATGAACGTGCCGAGCGCGGTGTCCGAAGACGACCTCAAGTCGATCGCCGCGATCGGCAGGTAGGTCGTGGCGTCGTATTGCAGCAGCTGCCCGCTGCTGGCGCACACGATATAGATCGATTTGCCGTCGCTCGCGAAGTTGACACTCGTGGGCGTCGAGCCGTTGGGAAGCTGGAAGTCGAGGATCAGCGTGTTGTTCGTCGCGTCGATGACCGAGACCAGGTTGAGGAGCGGCTTGGCCACGGCGATCCGCGTTCCCGCGGAATTCATCGCGAACCAGTTGGGGTTGCCGTTCAGGCGGATGCCGGCGACGACTTTCATCTGCGCGAGGTCCACCACGCTCACGAAGCCCGGGCCGAGCGCGCCCGTGGCGTGCAGCACGTAGAGCATCGTGCCGGCCGGGTTCACGATGAGCCCGATGGGACTGTCGCCGACCGGGATCGTGTTGACGGCGAGCGAGGTCGCCACGTTCACAACGGAAATCGTGCCGTCGCCGAAGTTCGCGACGTACAGGAACGAGCCGGCCGCGTTGTACGCGACCGCGGTGGGCGCGATGCCGACCGTGACAGTCGAGTTCGCGCTGCCGCCCAGGATCGTGATCCTGTTGCTGGGCGACGACGCGCTCGCGCCCATGGTGGCCACGGCGACTTGCTTGCCCGAGGGGCTCACTGCGACGCCCATGGGCGTTTCCCCCACGGCGGTGGTGCCGAGGGTGACCTGGTTCAGGGTGTCGATTGTCGTGACCGTACCGTCTTCGGTATTCGTGACGTACGCGCGGTTGGAGACGGGATTGAATGCGATGCCCATCGGGCCGTTGCCCACGTCGAGCCTGGTCACGAATTTGCCGAGCCCGAGGTCGACGACCGCGACGCTGGCATTCGAGAAGAGCGGCACGTACGCGAAGGGAGCGGCATGGACGGCGCCCGCCGCGAGCGCGCAGGCAAGAAGACATTGCGGAACAAAGAAGTTCCTCATGAATCCGTCCTTAACCATTGTATAAATTGAGTTTTACGCCTCCCGGCGGGGGGTGTCAACTCGGGTGCGGTACCCCCGTTTTCGGGAGATGGCCTCCAACCGCATGGTTCATCCCGGGAGAATCCTGCTGGAGAGCGTGCTGCGGCCCTTCGAGATCAGCCAGAACGCGCTCGCTGGAGCCATGGGAGTGCCGGCGCGGCGCATCAACGAGATCGTGCTCGGGAAGCGCGCGATCACCGCGGATACCGCGATCGGACTCGAGGAGGTCATTGGCCTGCCCGCGCGATACTGGATGGCTTTGCAGGCCGACTGCGACATCGCGATCGCGCGAAATGGATGGGACGTGCGGCATCCGCGCCGCAAGGCGATGCGGGCTATCGAGGATTGGTCCGGCACGTACTGACCGTGTGATGTGGGCCCCCTGAAAACGGGGTATGACGCAGCGCGTTATGAGCGGAGAAATTGTCACGGAACATAACGGCGCGCGTCATGGTCTGATTTGGGCAGGCATAATTCGCAGGCTCCCGCCAGTCGCAGTCTCCCCCTCTCGAGGTTCCATGTCCCGTCGAATCGCTCCCTTGCTGCTGGCTTTCGCATGGATTGTCGCCCCCGCTACCGCCGTCACCCCCGCGGAGGCGGGGGCCCAGCCAACGGCGTCAGCAGGGGTCGCTTCACTCTCCGCCGTCGGACCGAAGCTTCCCAAGGGCATCACGAAAGTCACCTCCGTCGAAGGCATCACCGAATACCGCGTCGAATCCAACGGCCTCAAGGTCCTTCTGTTCCCAGACCAATCAAAAGCCACGACGACGGTGAACATCACGTACCTCGTCGGTAGCCGCATGGAGAACTACGGCGAGACGGGCATGGCGCACCTGCTCGAGCACATGATGTTCAAGGGCACGCCGAAACACCCGCACATCGACCAGGAATTCAACCAGCGGGGCGCGCGATTCAACGGCACGACGTCGATGGACCGCACCAACTACTACGAAATCGCGCAGGCAAGCGACGACAACCTCGCGTGGGCGATCGAGCTCGAGGCCGATCGCATGGTGCACTCCAACATCGCGCGCAAGGACCTGGATAGCGAGATGACGGTGGTGCGTAACGAGTACGAGCAGGGGGAGAACTCGCCCTTCTCCGTGCTGTTGAAGCGCATGCAGAGCGTCATGTACGACTGGCACGCATACGGTCGCGCCACGATCGGCAACAAGAGCGACATCGAGAACGTGAAGATCGAGAACCTGCAGGCGTTCTACCGCCTGTACTACCAGCCCGACAACGCGGTGCTGCTCATCGCGGGCAAGTTCGACGAGGCGAAGGCTCTCGCCCTCATCGCGAAGCACTTCGAACCGATCCCGAAACCGAAGCGCAAGCTCCCGCCCTTCTGGACCGTCGAGCCCACGCAGGACGGCGAGCGCAGTTTCATGGTCCGCCGCAAGGGCGACATCCAGGCCGTGATCCTGGGCTACCACGTGCCCTCGAACCTGCACGACGATTCGGACGGCCTCGGGTTCGCGAGCTACATCCTGGGCCAGGTGCCCTCGGGAAGGCTGCACAAGTCGCTCGTGGAGAAGGGCATGGCTGCGCAGGTGTTCAGCTTCCCGCTCATGGGAATGGATCCCGGGATGATGTTCTTCGGCGCGGTGGTGAAGAAGGGCGAGGACGTCGAGCCCGTCCGCGCGGAGCTCACGAAGATCGTCGAGGGATTCGCGGCCTCTCCGCCCGACGAGCAGGAGATGGCGCGCGCGAAGCAGACCTTCGCCAACCAGGCGGAGAAGACGCTCGCCAACAGCGAATCGGTAGGCGTGCAGATGTCCGAGTACATCGGGCTTGGCGATTGGCGCCTCTTCTTCGAGGGACGCGACGCGGCCATGAAGGTCACGGCCCAGCAGGTGCAGGATGTCGCGAAGAAATACTTCGTGCGTGACAACCGCACCACCGGCATCTTCATGCCCGAAGACAATCCGCAGCGCGCGGAGATCCCGGCGGCGCCGACCGCCGCCGACGTGCTGAAGGATTTCAAGCCCCAGGAGGCGGCGGCCGCCGGCGAAGCCTTCGATCCGTCGCAGGACAACATCGACCATCGCACCCACCGCTTCCAGTTCGGGAACGTGAAGGTCGCGCTGCTTTCGAAGAAGACTCGCGGCGAGACCGTGAACGTCTCGATATCGATGCATCTCGGCAACGAGAAGGCGCTCTTCGGCCAGCAGATGAACTCCTCGCTCGCCGCGCGCATGCTCAACCGCGGGACGACGAAGTACACGCGGGCGCAGCTTTCGGATGCGTACGAAAAGCTCAAGGTCTCGGGGCGCGTCTCCGGCCCCGGCGGGTCGTTCCAGACCACGCGCCCCAACCTCGAGGCCGCGCTTCGCCTGGCCGCGCACGTGCTGCGCAATCCCTCGTTCCCGCAATCCGAGTACGACCAGCTCGTGAACCAGGTGGTGACGGGCATCACGGCAAGCCTGTCGGAGCCCGAGGCGCTCGCGGGCGACGCGCTCAGCAAGCACTTCAACACGTACCCGAAGGGCGATTGGCGTTATTCGGAGTCGCTCCAGGAGTCGCTCGACGACGTGAAGGCCGCAAAGCTCGACGACGCGAAGAAGTTCTACCAGCAGTTCTATGGCGCATCGCCCGCGGAGATCGCCATCGTCGGAGATTTCGACGAAGCCTCGGTGACGGCGTTGCTGAAGGAGCTCTTCGGCGACTGGAAGCCCATCGTGCCGTACGAGCGCGTCAACGTCGAGTACAAGGACGTGCCGCCGATCAAGGAGACGATCCTCACGCCCGACAAGGAGAACGCGATCTTCCTCGCGCGCGAGAACTTCGAGATGCGCGACGACGACGCCGATTTCCCCGCGCTTTACATGGCCGACTACATCTTCGGCGGCGGAGCGGGGTTCGATTCGCGCCTTACCGCGCGCATCCGCCAGAAGGAGGGTCTCTCCTACGGAGTGGGCTCGGGGCTATCCGTGGACTCGGAGGACAACGCCGCCTCGTGGTCCGTCTATGCGATCGCCGCGCCTCAGAACATGGCCAAGTTGGAGACTGCCTTCCGCGAAGAAGCCGATCGTGCGTTGCGGGATGGATTCACCGACGCGGAGCTCGCTTCGGCGAAATCCGGGATCCTTCAGTCTCGCGTACAGAACCGCGCACAGGACGGAACGCTCGCCGGCGCGTGGGTCGCGAACATGCACATCGGGCGCACCTTCCAGTGGAGCAAGGATTTCGAGGCGAAGATTTTGGCGCTCACGCCGGCCCAGGTGAGCGCGGCTTTCAGGAAGTACATCGATCCGAAGAAGCTCACGATCGTCACGGCGGGGGATTTCGGGAAGAAGTGATCCCATGGTGTAATCGCGCATGACCAAGCGCGCGCTCATCGTCGGGGTCTCCGGCCAGGACGGTGCTTATCTCTCGAGCTTGCTCCTGGGCAAGGGCTATGAGGTGATCGGCGCATCGCGCGACGCCCAGGTGGACCGCCTCGGACGCCTCGCCAAGCTCGGCATCCTCCCGAGGATGGCCCTGGAGTCGATGAACCCGGTCGACTTCCAAAGCACGGTCAAGGTCGTCTCGAAGTGGCGCCCCGACGAGGTGTACAACCTTTCGGGGCAGAGCTCGGTGGCACTGTCGTTCGCGCAGCCTTCCGACGCGCTCAACAGCATCCTCAATTCGACGGCCACGCTGCTCGAGGTCATCCGGTTCCTGGATCGTCCGGTCCGCTTCTACAACGCCGGATCGAGCGAATGCTTCGGCGAGGTTTCCGCGGCAATGGCCGACGAGTCGACTCCCTTCCGCCCGCGAAGCCCCTATGCGACCGCGAAGGCCGCGGCGCACTGGATGGTCGCGAACTATCGCGAGGGTTACGGGATGTTCGCCTGCACCGGCATTCTCTTCAACCACGAGTCGCCGCTGCGCCCGGAGCGATTCGTCACCAAGAAGATCGTGAGCGCGGCGGCGCGCATCGCCGGGGGAAGCTCCGAGAAGCTCACGCTCGGCAACATGCAGGTGCGGAGGGACTGGGGCTGGGCGCCCGAATACGTGGACGCCATGTGGCGCATGCTCCAGCAGGAGAAGCCGAACGACTACGTGGTGGCGACCGGAATTATCACGAGCCTGGAAGCCTTCGTGGAGTCCGCCTTCCGCGCGGCGGGCCTGGAATGGCGTGACCATGTCGTCACCGATCGCGCGCTGTTGCGGCCCACGGATCTCGAGGGATTCGCGGGCGATTCGTCGCTCGCGCAACGCATGCTCGGCTGGCGCGCGGCGACGAGGATGCCTGATGTTGCGGTGGAGATGGTGCGGGAAGAGATGCGGGAGAGAAACGGATCGAAGTAGGGCATCTACCGTTTGAACGCGATCAGCGCGACAGTGGATGCGGCTTTGTACATTTGCTTCCCGTCGCCGGACAGGTTCAGGAGATGCACTGAATCACATCGCTTCCGGATCTGGCTGTAGTTGTTGAACACCGAGTAGGAGTACGAAATCCCGTCGCCCTTCGTCTCGATATAGCCTCGGCCTCCGGTCTTGAGCCAGTTTGCGACGGGCCAGAGTCCAGCCGCGCGAATGAGGCGCTTGATGGGCGCAAGACGACCCTGAGCGAAGTTGTTGGAGTCGCAGATGAAAATTGCGCGGCGCGCCACCCGAAGCATCTCCGAGACGGCCAGGTGAGGCTCGCGGATGTGATGAAGCACCGAGAACGCGCAGACGACCTCGATCGATCCGTCTTCGAAGGGTAGCTTCGTCGCATCCCCGTCGATGAGGGCGGTGGGAGGAATTCCCGCCTTGTGCCCCGCGAGGCGAAGGGCGTCGACGGGCTCGATGCCCACCGCGCGCACGTTGGGATATTTCTCCGACAGGTAGCGGATCACTCGTCCCGTGCCGCTTCCGACATCGAGGACCGTGGTCGCGCCCAGCACTTCGATCGCGGATCCCATGAACGCGAGCGCGAGCGGCGGCGTTTCGTGTGCGTGCAGCACGTCGTAGTCCGGCGCCGTAGCCGTGTAGTAGGCCCGCTGGAGCTCGACCTCTCGGTCCATCACCGCTGCCGGGACCGCGTCTGCACCAAAAGCTCGGCGAGGCCGCGGCATCCGTCTTCGATCATGTCGAGAACGACTTCGAACTTCCTCGGATCGGCGCCATAAGGATCGGGGATGTCCTTGCCGTGAAACCGGTCGCCGTACTCGAGCAGGAGCTCGATCTTGGGCTTGCATCGCGTCGGCGCGATCGTGCGGAGATGGACGATGTTCACCCGGTCCATCCCGAGAATCATGTCGAAGTGGTCCATGTCGCCCGGGCTGACTCGCCTGGCTACGAGATGCTCGATCTCGTAGCCACGCCGCTTGGCCGCGTCGATCGCCAGCAGGAAGGGAGGTTGTCCCTCGTAGTAGTCATGGGTGCCCGCCGAATCGATCTCGACCTGCGAGCCGACAAGCTTGCGAAGGACGCCTTCGGCCGTCGGGGAGCGGCAGATGTTGGCCGTGCAGACGAAGAGGACGGAGCGCATCAGGCGGGCTGGCCGCGTTGCCCGGCTCGGTGCCCAGGCGAGGCCGCGCGGGCGGCGTCCACGGCCTTCCATGCTCGCTGGATCCAGAAGTGATAGGCGAAGTACCCGAAGAAGAAAGGCCAGAAGAGCACGGGCTCCGGAACCTCGAGACGCCAGCCGAAGAAGCCGACGGCTCCGAACAGGGCCGATGCGCAGACCAGGATCGCGAGCGTCTGCCCGTGCGTAAAGCCACGAGCGGTGAGGTAATGGTGAATGTGTCGGCTGTCGGCGACGAACGGGCTCTTGCGATCCATCAACCGGCGCGACATCAGCGACACGCAATCGGCGAGCGGCAGCAGGACCACCCACAATGCGGCGATCGGCGGAAACGTGCGACTCGCACCCTGCGTGAGGTCGACCGCATACCACCCCAACGCAAATCCGAGCGTGAGGCTTCCCGCGTCGCCGAGGAATGCACGGGCCCGGGGCTGCCAGGGAAAACGCAGGTTGAAGGCGAGGAATCCCGCGACCGCACCGCAGAGGATGACCGCGAGCTTGAACTGCGTTTCGAGACCCGAAAGATCCGCGACCGCGGCATACCAGGCGAATGCGACGAGGGCGACGCTGCCGCCGAGCCCATCGAGCCCATCCATCATGTTGAGGGAATTCGCGACTCCGACGACGGCAAAGATCGTGAGGGGCACCGCGAAAATCGACAGGCCGATCACGCGCCAGCCGATGAGATCCCCGACGGACGTGAGCTCGACGCCGGCGCCCCAGATCATGAGGGCCGCCGCCGCGATCTGGGCCGCGAACTTGATGCGCGGGCGAATCTCCGCGATGTCGTCCCAGACACCCACCGCGGCGACGAGCGCAAGCGCGCAGAGAAAGTAGATCGCATGCGGCGCAATGCCCGTGAGCGATGCGGTAGCGAGCAGGGATACGAGAACCGCAAGTCCGCCGATGAGGGGAATCGAGCCCGCGTGGGTCTTGCGCCCGCCGGGGTCGTCAACGAGATCGAGTGCCGGAGCCGCCCGGAGAAGAATCACCATCGCTGCGATCGCGGCGAGAAACGAGAGGACGAGGGCGGCGAGCCAGATGTCCGCCGTAGGAGCCATGGCGCGAAAATAGCATAGAAGCCTACTTCAGTGAGCGCAGGACCTCTTCCCAGCGATGCAATGCCCGGCTCATCGAGTAGTGCGAATCGAACGCTCGCCGTGCCGCCTCTCCCATTTCGCGCCGCATGCCAGCATCCGCGCGCAATTGATCGACGGCCGACAGGAGCCCCGCGACGTCCCCTTGGCGGATCGACAATCCCGAGCCCGTTCTCGAGAGGATGTTCGCCGCCTCGCCGTCGATGTCACCGACGAAAATGGTGGGTCGTCCCGCGGCAAGAATTCCGTAGAGCTTGCTCGGGTGAACCAGCGCCTCGAATTCCGGACGAAGGACGCAGATGTGGACATCGGGCACGCCAAGGCTGTCGGCGAGGGCTTCGCGGGGCTGGTGGGGCTCGAATCGAACGTTGCGCAAGCCCTCCCGCTCGACACGCGCGCGAACCTCGGCGAGCCTGGGACCGCGACCGACGAACAGGAACGCGATGCCGTCGTTCTCCTTGAGGGACGCCGCCGCGCGCAGCAGCGTATCGAATTCATGGACGCGACCGAGGTTTCCGGAGTAGCCCACGACGAATTTTCCGTCGAGGTTCCATTCGCGGCGGAGCGGATTGCCGATCGCATCGACGGGACGAATGGCGTCTCCGTCGGCCCAGTTGTGGATCACATGCAGCCGGTCGCGCGAAACGCCGGAAGCAGAGATGACCCGCTCGCCCATTCGCTCGCCGATGACGACGACTCCGTCAGCCTCGGAGAGCGAGCGATTCCTGGCTCGGGCGATGGCCGTCCCGATGGGCCATCCCATTCCCGGGACTCCGTACTCGCGCGCGACTTCGGGAAAGACGTCCTGGAGCCACGCGACCACCTTTGCCCCGCGCCGCCTGGCAACCGGGCCGATCGCCGCGGAAAGCAGCGGCGGGTCGGTCTTGGCGACGACGATGTCGCCCCTGCCGACGATCTCGCGAGCCGCGCGCCGGGCTCCGCGATAGAAATCAAGATAGGCGAAGCCGCGCGCGACGAGCGAGTGGGGTCCCGTGGCTGCGGTGGCGACGCGGTGAATGACGACACCGCGCGTCGTCTCGAGGACCGAGGTCGCGTCCGGTGTCCGGCTCGTGACCGCATGAACCTCGTGTCCGCGCTCCGCCAGATGGAAAGCGAGATCGGAAAGAATCTGGCTGGTGGCGGAGGTATCGGGATGGAAGAAGCGGTTGAAGAAGACGATTTTCATCACGCCTGCTAGACTGTGTTCCCCTGCGTCGGAGGACGCTGCAGAGTGTACATCGCTGAATGAAAATTTCACGGCGCGCGCGTGAAAGAATTATCTGGATCGCCGTCACGATCATCGCGGCGGTCATGACTCTCGTCGTTCTCAGCCACTTCGAGGATAAGCTGCTCACGAGTCCGGCGGAGCAGAGGTGAGCCGCCAATACGCGACGACTCCGCGGATTCTGGTCACCGGCGGAGCCGGGTTCATCGGATCCCATTTGTGCGATCGACTTCTCGCGGCGGGCAATGACGTCCTTTGCGTCGACAACTTCTTCACGGGGACGAAGGACAACCTGCTGCACATCGCCGACCATCCGCACTTCGAGCTCATCCGGCATGACGTGACGTTTCCGCTCTACGTTGAGGTCGACGAGATCTACAACCTCGCGTGCCCCGCCGCGCCGATCCACTACCAGTTCGATCCGGTGCAGACGACCAAGACCAGCGTCCACGGGGCGATCAACATGCTCGGCCTTGCGAAACGCCTGAGGTCGCGCATCCTGCAGGCCTCGACGAGCGAGGTGTACGGAGACCCCGAAGTGCATCCCCAGGTCGAAGGGTATTGGGGCCACGTGAATCCGATCGGGATCCGCTCGTGCTATGACGAAGGGAAGCGCTGCGCGGAAACGCTCTTCTTCGACTACTACCGCCAGCATTCGCTGCAGATCAAGGTCGCGAGGATCTTCAACACCTACGGGCCTCGCATGCATCCGAACGACGGGCGCGTCGTCTCCAACTTCATCGTGCAGGCGCTCAAGGGCGAGCCCATCACGATCTACGGCAATGGGAGCCAGACGAGATCGTTCTGCTACGTGGACGACCTGGTCGAAGCACTCATGCGATTGATGGCGACGCCCGAAGGGGTCACGGGCCCCATGAATCTCGGCAACCCGCACGAGTTCTCGATCGCGGAGCTCGCGGAGAAGGTGATCAAGCTCACGGGATCGCGCTCGAAGATCAAGCGGCTCCCGTTGCCGAGCGACGACCCGAAGCAAAGGCGCCCCGACATCTCCTACGCGAAGAAGCAGCTCAAGTGGAAGCCCGCCACCGAGCTCGATGAGGGGCTCATGCGCACGATCGCGTACTTCCAGACGAAGCTCGGCGCCGAAAAATCGAAGGCGCGGAAGCGCGCCTAGGGCTTCAGGTCGAGCTTCACGATCCGTTGGTTGCCCGCGTCCGCGACGACAGCGCGGTCTCCCGCGACCGCGACAAACGTCGGCCGGCTCAGGTGGCGCAGGTCGGAACCGGCGACGCCGGTTTCACCGAGCTGGCCTCGTATCTCGCGGGTCTTCGCGTCGATCCACAAGACTCGCTCCCTTTCCGTATCGCTCACGACGATCGTGTCGCCCTCTCCGGCGATGAAAATCCGGCCACCGAGCGCGCCGCCGGGCCCATTGCCGTTGTTCCACGAGGATTCCAGCTTGTATCCCCCGCCGTCGGGGCAAAACGTGAGGATCCTTCCCTGGTCGGCCACGAGGAGGCGATGGTCCGCGAGCGCCACCATGCTGGTGGGAGCGGACAGGCGCACGCCCGCGATCGCAACACTCGCGATCGAATTTGCCATCGGCACGAGGCTCGAGGGCTCCAGGTCCAGGCGATAGAGGGCGCCGGCGCCGGAGTCGAGCGCAAGGACCGACAATCGCAGGGCAGTCGTTTCCAGGAGCGTGATGCAGCACGGATTGCGGATGCTCGCGATCGGAGCTTCCCCCGTGGGCCGCGAGGCCGCGTTCCTGGCGGTCGGCTGGCCCGAGAAAACGAGCGGCACGGTCGCGCCGGTGGCGTTGCGGGATTGGATATCGCCGAATGCGAAGAATCGTTCCTTCACGAACAGGCCCGAGCCGCGCGCGATACTGAGGTCCGCCATTCGCGGCGCGGAGTTGCTTCCATCCTCCCAGCGCCACCAGAATTCCCTTCCATTGGCGCCGATTCCGATCTGTCCGCCGGGCGACAGCGCGAGGCTTGCGATGTCGGGCAGGCTCCCGATGCGCCCGATCGCGGTGAGCACGCCATCGGACCACTGCGCGAGATAGTTGCTGCCAAGCTGTGTCGTGCCGACGACCAGCGTCTTTCCGGCGGATCCGCCTGCAATCGCGGGGACCGCAGCGATCTGTGTCGTCTGGTCGAACTCATGCTTCCACCGGAGCACGGCACCCGGATCGCGCGCGAAGCCTTTGTCGAAGCGCGCGATGAAGCCGAACGACGCGCTCACATCCCACAACGCGCCGGCCGCGAGGGACAATCGGCCGATGAAAGAAGTAGGCGTCGCGACCAGGTAGAGCGTGGGAATGGATTTCGTGGCGGCGAGCGTGTCGTCCAAGCTCGCGAAAGAGATGCCCGGGACGAATCTCGAGCCGTCGGCGAGCACCCTGCCGCCCAGCAGGATCGTCTTTCGTTCCTCATCCCACACGAGCGACTCGGGGCGATCGCCCGGCAGCCGACCGATCAAATCGAGCGAGCCTGTCGCCGGATCGAGTTCCGCGATCGCGATGCCGGCTTCGCCGGGGGCACGATAAGCGACGAGGAGCTTGCCCCGGCGAGGCTGGGCGCTGATGCGGATGCTGTCCCGCGTGAGCGGACCGAGGTGGGGGAAGCCCGCAACACGAGTCGCCGCATTGCGGTGGGCGGTGTCCAGCGAGAACACCGAATACTCTCCGCGCGGATCGCGTGCAACGAAGTACAGGATGTTCCCGACCAGCGCGAAGGTGGTGCTGTCGACGTAGCTGCCCTTGGGTTGCAGCGGGAATCTCCCGATCACGCGCCCGTCGATGCTTGCACGCAGGATGGCCGAACCGCCGCTCAGCCACAGGGTGGCGCTGTCGTCGACGGCGCAGCCCGAGTAGAGGCCCGCGGGCCCCTGGACCAGGAACAGCGTTTCGCCTGCCTCGCCGCCGTTGCCGACGATCCCGACGGGCACGATCGTCGATGCGGCCCTGCACTCGAATCCGAGCGACAGGACGATCGACACGAACGCTATTCGAAGATGATGTCGCCCCATCTTGATGGCGCGAGGCGCGCCTCGGTCGGGATGTCGTTGATGATCGAAGTGTCGTGGTCGTAGTAATAGGTTCGCCGCACGGCCTTTCTTCCCGACGCATCTGAAAAGACGATGCCGACGTCGCCGTGCACGATGGTGCCGGTGCCCGGATGGATTCCCAGCTCGCTCCAGGGAATCGATGCCTCGACGACATAGCGACCCGCATCGCGCGATATGGCGACCTTTGAGCCATGCGAAATGGCGACCGAGCCGAATTCGACGGAGCCTGTGGGCGACGAGAAAGTCCTCGCGTCACCTGCCTTGCCGTCTACGCCGGTGCGATAGATCACGGCGATCGATTCGCCATTCATGGGCGCGATGAGGATCCTCGTCGGCGAGGATGCGGAGAGCATGAGGTTCACGCTATCCCCGGTCGTGAACAGCATTCCGTAGTCGGATCCGGCGTTGGCCCAGGGAGACGCGTCGTTGACGTTCGCCATGACATACAAGTTGTCGCGATCGTAGGCGAGGTGGACCTGGCCCGAGCGTCCGACACCCCCGTCGATCGACGTGCCGGTGTCGAACGCCCATTCATCGGGCTTGCCGTCGATTGTCGGCGTGAAGGCCCGGGCCCTTATACGCTTGGCCGTGTCCGACATGGCGGAAGGCAGGTTCGCTGCGGCGATAGCGACATCCTCGGCGCGCAGGTCGAGCGATTGCTCTGCATTCCTGATGGTCTCGAGTCCGGTGACCTCCCAGATTCGAAGGTCAGTCTCGCCGCCCATGAGGTAGACCTTGCCGTTCTCGCGATTGCGAAAGAGCGTGCCGGAAAAATTCTCGCACCAGATCGAATCCTCATCCGCAGGCGGCCCGGTTCGCGAATCCTGGCCCAGCGCCGCGACCCACAGGCCATCGGAAGTGAGCAGGCTGAACTGCCCGTAGTATCCGTTGACGCCGACGATCTCGAGACCACCGTCGAGCCTGGCTTCCCCGATGAACTTCATCGCGCCGATCACCAAGCCCGGCCGGGGCAGTGGAGCCTCGAGCGCGAACTCCGTCCACGTGGGCCGATAGGACCAAAGCCTCTTGCCTGCGAGGTCGTATTTCGAAATTGCTTCCCAGCGAGCGTTCGAGCCTTGCGGTGCCCTTACCTTCTCCAACACGTAGACGCCGTCTCCTCGAAGGTCCGGCATCACCGCGAAGAGGGCATCACCCTGCGCCTTGAAGAGTGGCACCTGTTTGCCGGGGTCGGGATAGACCGGCACGCCGTTGGGCAACCAATCGACGACTGGAATTCGATAGACGTCGCCCGACCCGTACATCGTCGCCGACCAGATGGAGAGGTCGTCGCCGATCCATGAACCCCAATAGAGGCCCCAGGTGCTTCGCGACGAACCGCTGAGTTCCTCGAGTTCCACCCGCCCGTCGCCGTTCCTGTCCGTCCATTGCCAGTGATCCGATAGGCGCCGCTTCGCTTCGTCCTGCTGGCCGGTTGGAAAAGCGGAAGCATTTACGTCGACGAACGGCGCCGTCACGCGGTTGCCGATCGCGGCCACGGGGCGCGCGACGAGCGTGGTCTCGTCCAGCAGGAAGATCGTTTCGACCTGGCGGCCGCCCTGGATCAAGTACGTGCGTCCATCGACATGGCGCACGTCGAGATGGCGAAAATAGTCGGTCGTCGGAGTAAGGCCGTCGGTCTGCGGATGAATCAGTGTCGAAAGGACATTCCATGTCCCGGTGTCGTAGTTCACGTCGAACAGCGTGTTCTGGACGTTCACTCGACGGGGATTCAGCGGATCGACTCCACCCATCGTCGCGTAGTGTCCGGGACCGAGGAGATCGGCGACGAGATGGCCATCGAGTGTCCACACGCTGAAGCGTCTCGGAGTTGCGTCGTTCTCCGCGACCCACAGGTGGCCTTGGGAGTCGATCGCGATGGCCGCGGGGTTCAGTAGCCCGTTCGCGTCGTAGATTCCTTGCGTCGGCCTTCCCCCGGCCTTGCCGATCGATCCCTGCAGCTTTCCCGACGCATCGAAGATCTTCACCTGCATCGCCCCACCTTGCAGCGCGATGCAGATTCGTCCGTCCGCCGCGACCGCAAGCGACGTCGGCGAGGGGAGATTCGACACGAGGACACTTCGTGTTTTTCGCGTCGAATCGATCTTCACGAGATCGGAGCCGCTGAGCACCAGGAGATCGCCCGCAGGAGTCAATGCGATTCCCGTCGGCGTGGGTACCTTGTAGCTTTCGATCTCGGTACCCGTCGTCCAGTCGTAACGCGTGACCAGGTCCTCCTTGTTTCTCGCGGCATAGAGCGAACGTCCGCTCACCGCGATGCTCGTGAGGTTCCTGCCCGTGCCTTGCCATCTCGAGACGACGAGCGCTCGCGGGCCGAAAGGGAATGTCTCCGGCCTGCCGGTCGAGGCATTCCAGAGGACCACCGCGGCAATGTTGGTCGCGCCGTGATTGATCCGGTCCGCATACCGCTTTCCATCCTGCGCGACGAAGACGTGCTGGCCATCGCTCGCGAGGGCGCTTATCTCGACGCCCACTTCGAGGACGGAAGGCACGCCCCAGTGTTTTTTCCCGATGTGCTTTGCGACGCCGTCCTTCGGTAGGAGCGGATCGACCGCGATGACGCTGCTTCCCGCCTCGCTCAGCTCCCATCCCAGGTACACCTGGCCCGCATCGGCCGCGACAGCGATGGGATTGCCGTGTTCTCCTCCCCAGGCTCCGGTTCCGTCCTCGGTTCTCCACGAGGGATTTCCGGCGTTGTGCAGGGTGGTCACGAGGCGCTGGCCGATTTCGCCGCGTGCCAGGAACTTGACGGCATAGTGTCCGGCGGCAAGCGGGCGGCCATCGTCGTCGAGACCATCCCAATCGATGTCCTGCGTGGACGACGGTTCCGGCGCGCGCTTCACGACGGGAAGCGTACGAACCAATGATCCTCGCGCGTCGAATATCGCAGCGCTGATCCACGTTGCCTCCCGGTCTGCCACCGGGACCGTCATGTGCAGCGGTCCCTTGCGTTGGGCCGCCGGGCCGGATGGCGCCTTGGGCGAATTCGATGCGCTCGCTCCGGCGAATAACGCGTAGCCCCAGGTTCCGGCGTCCTGATAGTCGAAGCCCGCGCGGGAGACGATGTCCGGGAACGATAGTGCGGCGTTCGTGCCCGTGCGGTCGCCCCAGACGGGTTTCGCGACGAACGCGAGCCGGTCGCCAGCCCGCGGCCTCGAGCCCGCCGCGTTGAGCAACGACCAGGGTATTCGCGCCTCGAGGGTATAGCCCTGGTTGTCGCGATCTTTCGCGAAGGCAACGCCGCTCGCGGGACCGCGAAGGACGCGCCGCCCGTGATAGTCCATGCCGTACTCGATCATCAGCACGGGCTCGTGGCGCCCCGTGAATTCCCAGAGCGTGAGGTGCGCGATGCGGTCGCTTCGGAACAACGGGTTGTCCTTGTCGAATCCCGATGCCGGCAACGGCCAGGGAAGACTCGCGTCGGTCGACATCCTGATCTGCAGCGCATCTCCGGACCATCCGCGCTCGGGATCCACGAGGGGATCGTGTTGGTTCAGCAGCGGCGAATCGTCGACCACGTGCGCGGCGATATACAACGCATTGTCGTCGTACGCCAATGCGAGCGAGCCCGTGAATCGCGGGGCGAGAGACTCGCTATAGGTCAGCGCGACCGAGCGGCCGAGGTCCCATTCAGCGAGGCTTCCATCGACCACGATGGGCCGTTGGAGCGGCGTGGCCTCGATGACGCGATTGAGGTCAGCGGCGAGCGACGCGAATGCGCAAGTGAGGAGCCATGCGCACAACAGTCCCGCGAGTGAAAAAAAGAATCTCAAGCAAGCCAGGCGCGAACGAATGCGAGCCCCATCACCGGGTCGTACGTAAGCTCCTGGGGGCGCATTCGTCCCGTGGCTGTGGCGGGGTTGCCCACGAAGATCTGGTAGGCGGGAACATCCGTTCGCACGACCGAAAATGCACCAACGACGGCGCCGCGGCCGATGCGAACGCCGGGCATGATCGTCGCGCCGTAAGCGATCCACGCGTAGTCCTCGATCACGACTTCCTCCGAAACACTCTCCCATTCCGGAGAATCCGTCTTGTGGGATGCAGTGAGGACCGTCACGGCGTCGTTGATCACGACGTGGGACCCGATCGTGAGCTTCGCAAGCAGCGCGATGGTTGCCTGTCCGACGACTGTGTGCGCCCCGACCGACATGAGCTTTCGCTTTCCGGTCAATCGCAAGGGGTGCACGAAGGAGAGGTCGCCCACCGCCATCCCGGCGCCGGTCACGCGAAACCGCGCCGCAAGCGCACTCAGAACCGCCGGGAACGTGAGGATTCGTTTCGCCCAGGCGACGAACCACTGCCTCGAGAACAGGGGCTTGCTGCTTCGCCTCGACCAGAGATATCCGATCACTTCGGACCTTCCCTTTCCTTCCGAATGAGACGTTTCCAGACGACAACGATATCGTCTTCCGTGAGCGCCAACATGGATTTCATCGGCAAGTTCACCTCGCGCGCAAGGCCGATGAGAATGAAGAGCATCGCGGCCACGGCCGAGATGAGGGAGGCGATGGCAACCCCGACGGCCGAAAAGGTTACGGTCAGCGGCCAGAGGGTCAGCGCGAGAAGGACCAGGCCGAGAACCTCGGAACGAAGGATGAGGTTCACTCGTCCGAGGCCACGAGCCGACTCCTGGAGGACGCCCGATACGCCGCGCGCCGAAGCGGCGACGATCAGGATCATCGCAAGCGAGCTCGCGTCCCGGAACGCGGGACCGAATATCGCCGGCACGGCGAACGGCGTGATGGCGACGACCACGACGGCAATCCCCACCGCCAGCCACGCGCTCAGTCTTGAAACACGTCCGATGGCGTCGCGCTGCGCCTCGATCGCCGTCATGCCGGCGACCCGCGGGAAGATGACTTGCGAGATCGCCTGCAGGAAAAGCGTTGGGATCGCGCTCCAGCCGAGTGCGACGAAGTAATGTCCGATCTTCTCGTCCGGCAGCACGGCCGTCACCACGATCTGGTCGATTCGCACGACGAGCATCTGCGGCAACTGCGCGGCGAGCACCACGAGACCGAATCCCACCAGGGGCTTCACGAAGCTCGGTTCGAACCGGTACTCGCCGGGTATGGATCGCATGACGACCAGGTATTGCGCCGCCGCGTAGATCGCAAGCAGGACGAGTTGGATGGCGATGAGGAAGGGCACATCGGGTTTATCGAGGACGAAGCCCGCGCAAAGCGCCGTGAGCCAGATCAGTGGGGGCACGGGGCGCAAGTAGTTCCAAGTGCCGAACTGCATGCGCGCTCTCAGGCTGCTGTGCGGAACCGTCACCGCGGCCATGAGCACGATCATCGGCGCGTAAGTCAGCATGAGCCTGCGGTTCTCGAGAGGAAGAGCCAGCACGACACCGACGAAAATCAAGCACGCCGTTGCAGTGGTCGCAAGGCTCACCAACGTTCCCGTCGCGATCCAGGCGCTCGGCTTGGCTGTTTCCTTCGAGGCGTGGTAGATGATCGCCTCGCTCATCCCGATCAGGGCGAACGTTCCGATCAGCGACGGTACGACCTGAGCTTGCGCCAGCTGGCCGCGTCCGTCGGGCCCCAACAATCGCGCGGCGAAAGCGCTCGTCGCTAGGGACAGGAGCGCGAGCAGCCCGTTGAACGTTGCGATTCCCAGGATCGCGGACGAGGAGTCGCGCTGTCGCACGTTCTCAGGCCCGCGTTGCCGTAACGAGCATGCTTCGCGTCAGCACGGCGGGACCGCGGCTTCCCGTTTCGATCAGTTCCATCGTGCGCAGGCCCGCCTTGACCACCACCCACAGCAGCGCGCGCATTGTCGATGCGAGCGAATTTCCGAATGGAATCGGTCCCACCTCGCGAAACTCGATGGCCTTGAATCCGAAAACCGTCAACAGCCCATCCAGGACGTCGGGAGTGAAGGCCGTTTCGTGGGTGAAGTCCCCGCATTGGAGCGACATTCCCCAGGGGCTAGCCGCGTTGGGGGTCTGGAGGATGATGCGGCCCCCCGGGCGCAGCGCTCGTGCGGCGGCATTGAAAAACCGGACGATCTCGGGTTTTGTGAGGTGCTCTATCACATCGATCGCGACGATCAGGTCCAGGGCCTCCGTCCTCGATTCGAGCATCGCGACGCCGTCTCCGAACTCGACTGGAACGCCCATTTGCCTGGCGAGGCGCACCTGATCCTCGCTAACATCGCTTCCGGTGAACCTTGTGTATCCCTCGCTTTTGAGGAGGTTGAGGAGGCGACCGTAGGCACTACCAAGCTCGAATATCGCCGCATCCTTTCGAGCAGGCAGCCAGCCGCGAAGGTAGTACTTCAGCTGCCGACCTTGCCTATGAAGTTCGGCCTCCGAAAGGCTGCTCGGCATGATCGGATTGGCCTCGGCATAGCGTTCGTAGAGAAGCTCGCGATATCCATCGGGAGACTTCGGATCGGGCATCACGGGCATCCCCGTGCCGATGCGAGGGCACCGTACGCGGCGCCGACCCGATCGCCATATTGCCGGCGGCTCACGATAGCCGCGCTTGCAAGCGCGTTGCGGGACATCAATTGCCACTCGCCCAGGGACGATGCGGCCTCCAGCATGGCTGTACGAAGCGAATCCCCGTCCCCGGATCGGAATACCCATCCATTCTTGCCGGGCTCGACCAGATCCGCGGCACCGACGGCACTCGAGACAATCACCGGAATTCCCATCATGAGGGCCTCCGCGACGACGAAGCCGTATCCGTCGAATCGTGACGGAAGGACGAGGTAATCGGCCCATGCGTAGTGTTGGCCCAATTGGCTGCGCGGCACGCGGCTGAACGCCTCGACATTCGGCGGAGTGCTCGCAAGCTGTCCACCGACAATTCGAAGATGCTTCTTCGTCGCGGGCAAGGATTCGAAGGCGCCCAGGAGGAGATCAATCCCCTTGTGATGGTCGAGATTTCCGGCATACAGGAAATGGACTGATTGCCCGTCGGCTTGCCTGCGTTCCTGTCTTGGGGGCGACGCGATTGGCGACACGTACGGCGCGATTGTGACGATCCGCTCTTCATGTACTCCCGCTCGTACAAAGGTCTCCTTCGCGAATGAAGACAGCACGACGATCCTGTCCGCAAGGTCTATCTCGAGCTGCTTGCGTGGAATCGTGGCCGATATCTGGGCGCCCATGGGTGTTCCCTGCAACGCTGCCAACTGGTAAGAGTAGTGCACGGACGACGCCTCCAGCACCGTCGACCATCCGAGGCGGCGCGCTTCCCGAAACGACTCGGCTGAGCTGTACTCATACCCTACAAGGACATCGCTTCCGAGCATACGAAGGCGCTTCGCTACGGCGAGGTCGAACGACGTGAGGAAGCGCCACATCGCTCGTCTCTCGAGGCTTCGCGGCACCCATGGAAGTGCCAGCTTGAATGCGATGTAGGACAGGGATGGGGCGATCGCGCTACCCGATGGAACATCGAGAGCGTAATTACCAAGTTGCGGAACCGCTCGCGACAGGAGACCGACCGTGGACTGGGTCAGGTAGAAGCCGGTGAGGAATCGGTCGAGCATTCCCGCCTCGTAAAGAGCTTCTACCAGTGGGTAAGATTGTCGGCCGCCAAAATGGCTGACTGTGATCCTAGCGGTCAACGTTTCTTAGGAGGGTTGACACCGGTGGTCGCCCCATAGTGCGAGTCGGAGCAGGGCTTCTGGACTCCTTCGTCGAGGGTCTGCTCGCATGTGCCTTAAGCACCGGATAAAGGCCCAGAAAAAAGAAGTAGAGGATCGCGCCGACGGAATTGTAGAAGGGAACCTGCCAGAGCCACGCCATCTGGTATCCAAGGGATGCGAGGCTCCAGGCTTGTACCTTCGCGTTCCGGCTCTGCCAGGCCATGTGGGCGAACGCCAATCCCGCGGCAATCTTGAGAACGAGAACGAATAGATATCCGGGTACGCCAAGCTCGATCCCTACCCTGTCGTCGATGATTTCGTTGAAGATGGCCTCGTCGACAAGGCCAGTCCCCGTGTATTCACCCATTCCCGCAAAGGAACTTCCGAGTCCGCGGCCGACGAAGGTGGTGTCCCGCAGCGTCGTGAGGGGCATCAGCGCCGCGCCCGATATTCGAACTTCGGTATCCCCGGAGCTATCGACGCGCGCAAGAAACAGGTCGAGGGCATCCGCCCAGACCACGCCGGCGAGAACCACTATCCCGGCGGTCAGCGCGGCGGTCACGCTGATACTCCGCCGCTGGACGGCGAGCGCCACGATAGGCAGGCAAAAGACCAGCGTCGTGACAATGGCGGCGCGCGAGCCGTTCATGAACATGTTCAGGACGGCAAGGCCCGCGACAGCACCTGCGACCCCCCGATAGCGTTTGTTTCGCGAGAGCGTGAGGAGAGTCAGGGAAGTAAGGAGGAGGAACTGCAGATACGCCGCGTAGGGAGAGATGTACGAGAAGGTCGAGGTGACTCTCGCCTTGTCCTGCAGGAATCTTCCTCCGATCTCGTATCCGGAGACCCCGAATCCGGAGACTTCATCGACGCTGTACCGCCAGGCGTATTGATTGATCGGCGCATCCAGTGGCGACAGGTATTGAACAAATCCGAGCGCGAGAACCGGGATTGAAAAAAGCGCAACCCTGTAGGCGAAGGTTTCGAGGAAATCCAGTTCGTAGAAGATTCGCGGGACCAGGACCAGCAGCGGCACGGCCGCGAGATAGTAGCGCAGGCCAGCGAGGGTCTCGAAATTGAGACCGTCCACGAGAACCCGCGCGAGGATCGCTACGATCCATGCGATGACTGCCACGTGGTACATCGGTGCGATCTTGCGAATCGCCAGCGGCGCCTTGATTCCGGATCCGAGCGCGGCCGCGAGCGCGACGCAGAGCAAGACGTCCTTCACGAGGAACAGGATCGTCGATCCTTCCGGCCAAACCCATTTCCTGAAGGCGCCCTCCAACACGACATAGATGCCGAATAGATAGAAGAGCCTGGTGTAGTTGGGCATCTATTGATCCACGACGGCGTGTACGGCCGCGACGATTCCTCTTACGTCCTCGTTATAGCTCCAGCGCGAGATGCGATCGAGGCTCCGCCTTCCCATCTCCGCGCATGCTGCCGGCGACTCGATCGTCATCGACAAGAAGCCCGCAAGTTCCCCGACATTCCCTGGCTCGTATACATAGCCGTTCCTTCCGTGCTCGACGAGATCGTACCCCGACCCTACCTGGGTCGTGCAGACGATCGCCTTGCCCGCATTCATCACTTCGTTGATGACCAGGCCCCAGGGTTCGCGTTCCGAGGGCAGGACGAACACGTCGCAGAGATCATAATAACGTGGCAGCTCGGCCTGGCCCTTGAAGCCGAGCATCTTGATCGAATTCCAGCCCGTCTCCTTCGCGCGTTGCTCGAGCAGCGATCGCTGTTCCCCATCGCCGATGAACACCAGGTACGCGGGGGGCTCGGACTTTCCGTCCGATGAGAGTTTGATATAGGCCTCGAGCAGGTCCAGCGGGCGCTTGCGCGCCTGCAACTTGGAGGCGAACAGGATCACGGGCCTGTCATCAGTCATCGCGAGGTCCCTTCGAAGCGATCCACGATCTACGGAGGCTCGAACAGCCGCGCCTCGGAAGAATTCGTTGTCGACTGCATAGGGAACGTCGAAGATCCTGGAAGACTCGACGCCAAGCGACGCATAGTAGTCGCGGTTGAGGCTGCCGATGGCGAGAAAGGCATCCACGTGCGAGGCAAGGACCCTCAGGACGGCCGCCTTCGTGTTTCGCCTCAACGCACTGCGCGACTGCAGGTAGCGATGGCCTTCGCCGCGAAACAGGATCTTGAGGCCGGACATCTTCGCCGCCGCAATGCCGCGAAGAAGGCCAACCTGCGCATATCCGTGGACCCACAGGCAATCGAAGGCGTGTTCTCGCAGGACTCTTCCGATCGCAGGAGGCGATGGGCTCCAGAACGTGAGCCTCGGTGTGTCGGGTTGCAGTATCACCGAGTTGTATCCCGACAAGAGGTCTGTCTGCCAGTCGACACTTGCACCGAAGCCGCGGTCGAAGTACGGCTTTGTCGACATGTCGCTCAGGAAGAGAACGGTGAGGTCGACCTCCCCGGAACTCGCCAGCTTCCGGAGGAGCGGCGCCTGGTACTGGATCGGGTGAGTCACCAGGTAACCCAGCTTCGGCCTCATTTCAAGACAGCCTCGTACGCCTGCAGCACTTGCCTTGCACATGCCTCCCAGGTGAACCTTGCGCTCTGCTCACGGCCGCGCGCGATCATGTCACGGGTGAAGGCGGGATCTGAGATCAGGCGATGCACCGCATCGGCCAGGCCGTCGACATCCATCGGTGGCGAGACCAGCGCTGCCGATCCGACGATTTCCGGGAGCGATGCTGCATTACTGCATGCCACGGGTACGCCGCAGGCCATCGCCTCCAGTGGAGGCCAGCCAAATCCCTCGTAGAGGGATGGGAATAGAAGGCAGTCGACAGCGTTGTACAAGCTGACGACCTGCTCCTCGGATAATCCGCGCAGGCGAATCAATCGGCCCTCCAAGCCCAATTGCCGGGCGACCTCTTCCGCATGCGACCCCGGGCCGCTGAGACACGCGAGCATGGCATTTGAGTGTCCCATGCTGGTGAGACGCGAAAGCACGCGAACACTGGTCTCGTGATTCTTGTAGAACTGGCTCCCGGTGATCAGGACGATTGGCCTCGCATCGGCCGGCAATCCGAGGGCTGCGCGAAGTTGCTTCTTGGGACTCGGGTCGGGCTTGAATGCTGCATTGACCCCGGGATACGCCACATGAACCTTCCCCGGATCGATTTCGAGCAGGCGATGAAGATCCCTGCGGGTATTCTCGCTATCGGCTATGAGCGCCCGGGCCTTGCGCAGGAACCGCGCGGAGAACGAGGCGAGCGGGTGCGAAGTGCGGGGGCCGAACTCGCCGGCCGCATGCAACAGCGGAATCATGTCGTGGACGGTGACCACCGTGCGTTGGGCGTCGAGCACCGACAACAGGTGCGCGTATCCGTGATCCACAATGTGGTAGAAGTCGGCCCGCTGGCGGGCGGCCTGCGCGGGATAGACAAGGTAGCGCGCAAATCGATTGGCCCAACCGCGCGCGAGAATTGGAAGCTTCACGTAGCGAGGGCGGTATTCGTCGATCCGGATATCGGCGCCCGCGATCGAACGTATCGCGGGAAGCAGCTCCCGCGGATAGCGTTCCATGCTGGTTCGGTTATCCTCACTGAAATCCAGAAACGCGAGTCCGTGGCGCACGGTATCGATCGTCAATGAAAATTCTTCACGTAATTCACACGCTGGATCCGAAGATGGGCGGGCCGGTCGAGTGCGTCAATCAGCTGGCAGGCTTCTTCACGGGCAATGGGCACACGGTCGACGTCCTCGCCTGCGCGGATACCTGGAGCGACGAGTGGATCGAGGGCTTTCCGGCGAACGTGCATTGCGCCGGGCCCGCTTACGGCAAGTATGCGTACTCCCCTCGCGTCCGGCGATGGCTGACGGAGAACATCAGGAAGTTCGATGTCGTGATCATCAACGGACTCTGGCAGGCGCATGTTCGGATCGCTGCAAGCGTCGCGCGACAGATGAACATGCCTTACTTCATCTATGTCCACGGCTTGATGGACCCGTGGAATCGCACCGCTCACCCGTTCAAGTATCTCAAGAAGTTCGCTTACTGGCTATTGGTGGAGCGAATCAGCCTCGCGAACGCGCGCGCGCTCGTGTTCACCTCGGAGGAAGAGGCGAGCCTGGCCTTGCGCTATTTTCCGAGCGCAGGCTGGAGATCGCTGGTCGTTGGCAACGGGATTGCCGTGCCGCCCGAGCCAACGCTCGAGGAGGTCGAGGAGTTTCTCGACCACTTTCCGAAACTGCGCGATGGGCGGTTCTGGTTGTTCCTGAGTCGAATCCACCCGAAGAAGGGGATCGAAAACCTGCTCCAGGCCGTTGCGGACCTGCCTCCCGGCCGGCGGCCGACACTGCTGATCGTGGGGGGCGGGGACGAGCCGTATGTCGACAACCTCAAGGCGAAGACGAAGGAGCTCTCCATAGAGAAGAAAGTCCTTTGGGCCGGACCGCTCTATGGAATGCAGAAATGGGCCGCCTTCAGCAGGGCCGAGCTATTCGTGTTGCCGTCGCACCAGGAAAACTTCGGGATCGCCCTCGTCGAGGCGCTGGCGATGGGTGTTCCGGTCTGCACGACGAGGGCCGTCAACATCTGGAAAACACTCCAGGCCGCTCGCGCCGGTATCATATCGGACGATAATTTGAGTTCGTTGAGGACTGCCTTTCAGGAGTGGCTGCAGATGCCGCTGGGAGAAAGGCAGGCCATGCGAGACGCGGCGCGCACCTGCTTCGTCGAGCATTTCTCCATCGAAGGAGCGGGGAGGCGCCTCCTGGCCGCCATCGCCGCCACAATAGAATCGGCACCTAGGGAGACGGTTGAACATGAAAATATTGGTACTGGGCGGTGATGGCTTCTGCGGATGGCCGTCGAGCCTCCACCTGTCGCGCGCGGGTCACGATGTCACGATCGTGGACAACCTGTCGCGGCGCCGCATCGACGAGGAGCTCGACAGCTATTCGCTGACGCCAATCGCTCCCGTGCACGAGCGCCTTGCCGCGTGGAATCGCGCGACGGGCAAGGAACTCCAGTTCGTGTATCTCGATGTCGCGCACGAGTACGACCGCCTCCTGCGGCTGATCGTCCAGTCGAAGCCCGACGCGATCGTCCACTTCGCCGAGCAACGCGCGGCCCCGTACTCGATGAAGTCGCCTGCCCACAAGCGCTACACCGTGGACAACAACGTGAACGGCACCCACAACGTGCTGTGCGCAATCGCGGAGAGCGGCATCGATGTCCACCTGGTCCACCTGGGAACCATGGGCGTCTACGGCTACAAGGGCGGCGGCGAGCTTCCCGAGGGCTACCTCCAGGTGAAGATGCCGGGGCCCGGCGGCCAATGGGTCGACAGGGAAATCCTGCATCCGGCCGATCCCGGAAGCGTCTATCACATGACCAAGACGCTCGACCAGTTGCTTTTCCATTTCTACAACAAGAATGACGCGATTCGCGTCACGGACCTGCACCAGGGAATCGTCTGGGGCACTCATACGAACCTCACGTCGCTCGACGAGAAGCTCATCAATCGTTTCGACTATGACGGCGAGTACGGCACCGTGCTCAACAGGTTCCTGATCCAGGCGGCGGTCGGGCATCCCTTGACGGTCTATGGCACCGGCGGCCAGTCGCGCGCATTCATCCACATCAACGACACGGTCGAGTGCATTCGCATCGCGGCGGAGAATCCTCCGCCCAAGGGCAAGAGGGTCAGGATCTTCAACCAGATGACCGAGGTGTTCCGCGTCCGCGAGCTGGCGGAGATGATTGCGGGCCTCACGGGCGCCCAGATCAACTACGGTGCGAACCCGCGCGCGGAGATGGAGGAAAACGATCTCGAGGTGAAGAGCGTGGGCCTGCGCTCGCTCGGCCTCGTTCCCACGACGCTGAAGGCGGGCCTGCTCGAGGAGGTCACCCAGATCGCCCGGAAGTACAAGGACCGGGTCGATCGAAGGAAGATCCCTTCGGAGTCCTATTGGAACCGCGAGCGCCAGAACGTCGCGGAGTCAGGCGCGCACGCTTCTTCCGCGCCCGCGGTTGCGAAATTGGGAACCTGACCTTCCGACGTGGTCGCGATAACGGCGGTCATCCTTACCTACAATGAGGCCCCGAACATCGCGCGCACGCTGTCGAATCTCGACTGGCTTACCCAGATCGTCGTCGTCGACAGCTTCAGTGCGGACGGAACCGCCGAGCTGGTCCGCGGGAACCCGAAGGCCCGGCTCTTCACGCGCAAATTCACCACCCACGCCGAGCAGTGGAATTACGCGCTGACCGAAACGGGCATCGATACCGAGTGGGTGCTGGCCCTCGATGCGGACTACCAAGTCCCGCGCGAGTTCCGTGAGGAGGTAGCGGGCCTCGTGGATTCACCGGAGGTCGCTGCGTACCGGGCGCGCTTCACGTACTGCATCAACGGGCGCCCCCTGAGGGGCACGCTCTATCCGCCGGTCACCGTTCTCTTCCGCCGCGGCGGCGCTCGATACATCCAGGATGGACACACGCAGCGCGTCCAGGTCCAGGGCCAGGTTCGCGACCTGCAGAGCCCACTGCTTCACGACGATCGAAAGCCCATGTCGTCCTGGATCCAGTCCCAGAATCGATACATGCGCCTCGAGGCGGCGAAACTCCTCTCGACGCCCGCAGACCAACTCCGTTGGCCCGATCGGGTCCGCAGGATGCGGGTCGTCGCGCCCTTCGCCGTACTCGTGCACTGCCTGATCTTCAAGGGCTTGATTCTCGATGGGCGCGCGGGTCTTTTCTACACGGCGCAGCGCGTCTTCGCCGAGATGATGCTGTCCATCTATCTCCTCAGCCACGATATCGGCCTGGAACCCAACCGAGGAGGCTAGCTTCGTCCGTGTCCACGATTGTCCTTGGCATCAACTCCTTTCACGGCGACGCGTCGGCCTGCGTGCTCGTCGATGGAGTGCTCGCGGCCGCCGCCGAAGAAGAGCGGTTCCGCCGGATCAAGCACTGGGCCGGATTCCCCTCGGAATCCATCAAGTGGTGCCTGAAGGAGATCGGTGCGCCGCTGAGTTCCGTGGGCCACGTCGGCATCAACCAGAACTCGAAGGCGTCGTTCGGGCGGAAGCTCGGCTACATGCTGACCCATCGACCGAATCTTGGCCTCGTGATGGACCGCCTGCGCAACAAGAGCCGCAGGTCCGGCATTCGCGAATTGATCGATTCGGAAATCGGCGCGGGCTTCCGGGGCCGCTTGCACTTTGTCGAGCACCATCACGCGCACCTCGCCTCGGCGTTCATCGTCTCGCCCTTCGATGAGGCGGTTGCGGTGTCGGTCGATGGGTTCGGGGATTTCGCGAGCGCGGCCTGGGGCCATGGGGCCGGCCGGCAGGTCTCGCTCGACGGTCGCGTCCTCTTTCCTCATTCACTGGGAATCTTCTACGAGGCGCTCACGCAATACCTCGGATTCCCCCACTACGGCGACGAGTACAAGGTCATGGGCCTCGCTCCGTACGGAAGCCCGAGCTTCCTGGACAAGATGCGCGAAGTGGTGAGGTTGCTCCCCGACGGGACCTTTGAGCTGGACCTCCGCTATTTTCGACATGCGACTGAACGAGTGGAGTACGAGTGGGAGGCGGGCTCGCCTTCGGTCGGCACGCTCTTCACTCCGAAGCTCGAGGCCCTGTTGGGCCCGGCCCGGAGATCCGATGAAGCAATGACGGACCGCCACCGCGACATCGCGCGATCGATCCAGGCGATGTACGAAGAGGCGTTCTTCAACCTGCTGAACGCGCTGGCCAAGCGATACAAATCCCGGAATCTCACGATGGCCGGCGGGTGCGCGATGAATTCTGTCGCGAACGGAAGAGTTTACGAGCGCACTCCGTTCGAGCGCCTCTACGTCCAGTCGGCTCCCGGCGACGCGGGCGGGGCCATCGGAGCGGCATTGCTCGCTTCCGCCGGGGCCGGGGGACCGCCCGGTTCGCGGTTCGTGATGCGACACGCCTATTGGGGGCCGGGGTATGACGAGCCCTACATATCCAGGGTCGTGAAGGATGCGATGGCCGGGTCCGGCGGCGATGGCTGCACGGTGGAAAAGCTGGCCGCCGGCGATGTCTGCCGGCGCACCGCGGAGGAGATCGCCGCAGGCGCCGTCGTGGGCTGGTTCCAGGGTCGCATGGAGTGGGGTCCGAGGGCGTTGGGGAATCGCTCGATCGTGTGCGATCCGCGCCTGGCGAACATGAAGGAGATCCTCAACGCGAAGATCAAGCGCCGGGAATCGTTTCGTCCCTTCGCACCCTCGATCCTGCGGGAGGAAGTGGCTGCCTGGTTCGAGGTGGACGACGATGTGCCGTTCATGACCCAGGTCTACCCGATCCGGCCGGAACGCCGGGCGCAGATTCCGGCGGTGACGCATGTCGATGGAACGGGAAGGCTGCAGACCGTCACGCGGCCGGAGAATCCTCGTTACTACGAACTGATCGAGGCCTTCCGAGAACAAACCGGAGTCCCGATGGTCTTGAACACATCGTTCAACGAAAACGAGCCCGTGGTTTGCAAGCCGGAGGAGGCCATGGATTGCTTCCTGCGGACCCGGATGGATGTCCTTGTCCTGGGCGATTGGATGATTCGCCGCCGACCGGTCTAGTTGTAACTAATCGTACGGATAGTCGATGTTTATCACGCCCGAAGGCCTAATATCGTCACTTTTCCGGGGCCAAAATGGCCGTTGGAATGTCCCCTTGGTGGCAGCTGTTGTGTATTTGCAACTGGCCGTTGACGGATAGGACGCTGTGCCCGTATCATCCCCACTTGGGTTTGCGCACAAACCCCAGTTTGCACAAGAACTTACGGCACATTGTTCGTTGCGTTTCGAGTCGGCAAGGTAATCGATGGGTTCAAAGTCCGTCGACGATGTTGGAGGGCAACGGACAATAATGGAGCCACGGTCATGACGAGTAAGAAGCTCACGCGATTTGCGGTTTCTTGCGCCATGCTTTCAATGGCCGGCTTGTGCAATGCGCAATACATCCGCCCTGCCTATTCGTTTCCGTCCGAAGAGATTGGCGGCGTCGAGATGGGGGATTCCGCCGTGTACGCGACGCCGAGCGTCGGTCTCGGCGTGGGGCACGACGACAACCTGTTCCTATCGAACACCAACACGAAGAGCTCCGTGATCGAGGTGCTTTCGCCGGGGCTTCGTCTCGATGCCCATCGTCCGGGGTTGGTATTGAAGAGCTCCTGGCAGGCTCAGTACGGGCGATACACCGATAGCCGCGCGGATGACTACCAGGACCAGTACTGGCTGAACTCCGCCGACTGGGCCCTCGACCAACGAACGTTTTTCCGCCTGGGCTACGACTATCTGCGCGGCCATGACGCGCGCGGTTCCACGGACCGCCCCAACTCGGACAGCCCGGACAGGTACAGGCTGTCGGTTCCGCGGGCGATGTTCGCCTACGGGGCGCCGGGAGCGCAGGGCCGGGTGGAGCTGTACTACTCGGACGCGCACAAGGATTACCTGAATCACCACGACACGACCGCGGTCAGCGACCGGGATACCACGGAAGCGGGCGGTGCCTTCTACTGGCGTGTGGGCCCGAAGACCTACGCGTTGGTCGAGGCCCGGGACACGAAGATCGACTACGATATCCAGAACCCCCTGAGCGGACACGAGACTCGGTATTACATTGGTGCGTCGTGGGAAGCTACCGCCGCGACGACGGGTACGGTCAAGATCGGCGAACTGCGCCGCTCGTTCGACGGGGACAACATTCCGTCGCACACGTCGCCCAGTTGGGAAGCCGAGATCACGTGGTCGCCGCGGACCTATACGCAATTCGATTTCTTCTCGACACGCTACACGAACGAATCGACGGGCTTGGGAGACTACATTCTCACGGCCGTGTCCGGCGTGACCTGGACCCACCAGTGGAATTCCCGCGTGACTTCTGCCGTCGCCCTCAAGTACCAGAAGGACGAGTACCAGGGATTCGATCGCACTGACAACTCGAAGATCGTCGGGTTGAAGGTCGGCTACAAATTCCGCCCCTGGCTCACATTGGGCGCGGAGTACTCGTACACGAATCGTGACTCCAACATCGATATCTACGACTACAACAAGAATCTGTACCTGCTGACTGCCACGGCTTCGATGTAGGCAGCGAGCAAGGTTCACGGCGCGTTGGGGGGAGGGCCGCCGAACCACGGATCGCCACTCATGATGCGCACTGCTCGACTCGTACTTTCGCTCCTTCTCATATTTTTTGCGGTTCGGGTCCCGGCGCAGCAGGCGTTGCCGCAGGGCCCCGAACTTTCGACGTATAAACTGGGCTCCGGCGATCTCATCACCGTGCGAGTGCTCGGCGAGGATGACCTGAAGCGCGAAAAGGTGCGCCTGTCCGATGCGGGTACGATGTCCTTCCCGGTTCTGGGCGAGATCAAGGTCCAGGGGATGACTGCCGGAGCCCTAGAGGACTACATCACGAAGGGGCTGAAGGGTCGCTACCTCCTGAATCCCCAGGTCACGGTCTCCATCGAGGAGTACCGCAATTTTTACGTGAACGGAATGGTGGAAAAGCCGGGTGGTTATCCGTTTTCGCCCGGCCTCACGGTGAGGAAGGCCATTACGCTGGCGGGCGGCTTCAAGGAACGCGCGTCGCGGGACAGGATCAACGTCATCCGCGATGACGATCCCAAGCAGATCCCCCACAAGGTGGATCTCAACTCGCCGGTCTTGCCCGGCGACATGCTGACTATCGAGGAAAGCTTCTTCTAGTGAATGACCTGACCCTGCAGGAACGACTCGAGGCCGCCGAAGGGCCGTTGCCGGGACAGGCGTCGGAGGAGACCCTTGACCTGGTCCAGTACTGGCGGGCCATTGCCAAGCGCCGCTGGAGCATCCTCGGCCTCACGCTGGTCGTCTCCGTGCTGGCGGCGCTCGTTGCGTCCAACATGCGGCCGGTTTATCGCGGCACCAACACGCTCCTGATCGAACAGGGCAAGGAAAGGGTCGTCTCGATCGAGGAGGTCTACGCGCAAGGCATGATCCAGCGCGAGTACTACCAGACCCAGGTGGAGATCCTCAAGAGCGAGGAGCTCGCGCGGAAGGTCGTGCAGAAGCTGAAGCTGTACACCCATCCGGATTTCGACCCGCGCCAGGCGGAGACGTCGTGGTACTACCGTTGGCTGGGCGGCCCAAGCCTTGATGCGCTGAACCACATGACGGATGAGGAAGCGGCGCGGCGCGCCGTGATCCGGTTCCGCCGCGAGCTCCAGGTGACGCTCGTGAGGAACAGCCAGCTCGCCCAGGTCTCGTTCAGCTCCTACGATCGCAACCTCGCGGCGACGGTCCCCAATGCCATGGTGGATACGTATATCGAAAGCGATCTCGACGCGCGGATGGCGATGACCCAGAAGGCGTCGGAATGGCTGCGTGACAGGATGGGCGACCTCAAGGCGAAAGTCGACGCATCCGAAAAGGCGCTGCAGGACTATCGCGAGCGCGAGCACATCGTCGATGCGAAGGGAGTCGCCATGTCGGGGGCCGGCCGCCAGCTCGATGAGCTGAGCCGCACCCTCGTGGAAGCCCGGCAGAAACGCGCGGAGGCGGAAGCAGCCTACGACATGGTGCAGCAGGTCAAGGCGGGCAAGGGGCCACCCAACTACGAGAGCATCCCCGCGGTGCTGAAGAGCCAGATCGTCCAGCAAATGAAAGTGCAGGAAGCCGAGGCGGAGCGGCGTCTCAGTGAAGCAGCCAAGCGCTATGGCCCCGAGCACCCGAAGATGGTGCAGGCGAGGTCGGAGCTGGACGCCGCGCGGGAGAATACTCGGCGGCAGGTCGAGATTGCCGTCGCAAGCCTGGGTCGGGAATACGAGGCCGCGAAGTCCAATGAGGCGGCCGTCGCGAATGCCCTGGCGCAGAGCAAGAACGACATCCAGGGCCTGAACCGCAAGGAAT
This sequence comes from Usitatibacter sp., assembly GCA_049300695.1. GTDB lineage: Bacteria > Pseudomonadota > Gammaproteobacteria > Burkholderiales > Usitatibacteraceae > Usitatibacter. The sequence continues at coordinate 212,630 of JBAQKF010000049.1, read as the reverse complement.
TCCAGCTTGGAGTCCTCGAGCGCGAGGTTTCGCAGAACCGCAACCTTTACGACCTGTTCGTGGGTCGCCTCAAGGAGACCAGCGCCACGGGTAGCTTGCAGAGCACGATCGCACGTGTCGTCGATCCCGCGCTCGTCCCGACCCAACCGTACGCTCCGAACCGCAACCAGGTAGTCGGCATCGCCGCGGTGATCGCGTTGGTGATGGGGGCCCTGCTTGCGCTTCTGCTGGACCGCCTGGCCAACGTGCTCAACTCGACGAGTGACGTGGAGAATCGCCTGGGGGCTCCGGCGCTCGGCGTGCTCCAGAAGATCAAGGGATTCGGAAAGAAGGGTTTCGTTTCCGAGCTTGCCTTCTTCAACGACACGCAGTCGACCTTTTCGGAGGCCGTGCGCACGGTGAGGACGGGCGTGCTGATGTCCGCCCTTGACGATCCCCACAAGGTCGTCGTGATCACATCGTCCGTACCGGAGGAAGGCAAGACGACCCTGTCGTTCAACCTGGCCTGCGCGCTCGGCCAGGTGAAGAAAGTGCTCCTGGTCGATGGCGACCTGCGCAGGCCCAAGATCGGCCGGCTCGTGGGACGGGATTCGAAACAGGCGGGCCTCGCAGACCTGGTCGCGGGACACGCGCAGGTAAGCCAGTGCGTGTTCTTCGATGATCGCGCCGGAATCCACCTGCTCGCTGCCGGCACGGTTCCGCCCAATCCGCTCGAGCTATTGAGCTCGAAGAGGTTCGGCGACGTCATCACCAAGCTGCGAGAGGCCTTCGACATCGTCGTCATCGATAGCGCCCCGCTGCAGCTCGTGAGCGATGCGCAGGTGCTTTCGCAATTCGCGTCGTCGGTCATCTACGTGGTCAAGGCCGACTCGACGCCGTACCAGGTCGCGCAGAACGGATTGAAGAAGCTTCGCCGCGTGAACGCGCCGATCCTGGGAGTGGTGTTGAACCAGCTCGACCTGGAGAAGGCCGAGAAGTACTACGGCGAGTACAGCGGCTACAAGAGCTACAAGGGCTACAAGAAGTACGGATACAGCAAGGCTTACGGCGCGACGAAAGAGTGACCGTGCGCAAAGGCGCGAAGCTATCGATCTCGGCGGCTGCGATCGCGGTGTTCGCAGCGGCGGAGATCGCCGCAGTTCGCGATGGGGTCACGGACTCGGCCGTCAACGCCGCGAACATCGAGATGAGCACGTGGAGTGCCTCCGGGGTCGAGCCGGGCGAGGCGACTCAACGATGGGTACGCGAGGATCTGGTGCAGGCTGTGGCGAGCGTTCCGGGCGATCCGGTGAGTCATGAGCTCCTGGGTACGCTGGCAGCTCGCAGTCTCGGGAAACCGGGCAATGGCGAGGTCGCTTTCGACGAATTTCGCGAAACCGTGCAACTGCGCCCAACCTCGCCGTACACGTGGCTGCGCCTGGCGGAGTTGCGGTATCGGACAGGGGATACGGGGGCGCAGTTCGAGGGGTACCTCCGGAGGGCCGCCGAATTGGGGCCGTCGGAGCCGGAGATCCAGCGGGTGGGGGCTTTCCTGGGCCTCGCGGTATATGACGAAATTTCAGGTCCAACGCGGGCGGCGGTAGACCGGCTGATCGAAGCCGGTGCCCGGAGAAACGCCGTTGAAATGATGCGGATTTCAGAGCGTCGTGGTAGGCTGGACGTCACCTGCAGGCTTGTCCGGGGCACGGCGTCCGACATCGATTCCAGATCGACTCAATTTTGCCGATAGACGGGGGCAACATCATGATGAAGAGCATCTCGATATTCGTCGCATTGCTGGCCTTCTTTTTTGCCGAGATGGCGCTCGCTGCAGGCGCCGTCGCAACGTCAGTCACGGGCTCGGTGAGTGTCCAGACCGGGACTGCGACAGTGCGTCCGCTTCGCCAAGGCGATTCGGTAGCGCAGGGCGACACCGTCGTTACGGGAGCCGCATCCTCAGCCGTGCTCCGCTTCGACGACGGCGAGATCACCGCGCTCACGTCGAATTCGCGGCTGCAGGTCACGGCGTACCAGTACAACCCCACGAACAATTCCGGGAATGTGTTCCTGTCGCTCATTTCCGGCGGCATGAGGGCGATCACCGGGCTCATCGGGCGCGGTTCGCCCAACAACGTCGCGTACCGGGCGGCCACCGCGACGATCGGAATCCGCGGCACGACGGTGGATGTCGTGACCGATGGCAATACGGTCGCGGTCGCGGTGAGCGACGGGGCGATCTCCTTTACATTCAACGGGCAGACCGTGGTGGTCACGACGGGTCAAGGCGCCTTCACCGCGAACGGCAAGATCACGGTCGAGGCGGCGACAGCCATCATGAACGACCCCGCACTGTCTCAAGCACTCCAGAACGCGCTGGGCAGCGTCGCTGCGTTGGAGGCCGCGATCAACATGTCCACGGGTGTCGAGGGCACGAGGCACGAGACGATCGACAACGGGACGAGCACGACGACCAACCCCACCACGCCGGGCACCGGCAGTGGCGGCGGTGGAACGACGACTGTCAGCTCGCACTAAGGACAGCAATCGCCCAAGAGGCCACCCCGTTGGGGTGGCCTTTTGTTTTGCGCCACCCGAATGAAGGCAAAGCGACATAAGGGATTCAAGGGGAGCGACGCGCTCTTCGGGGCCTTTCTCGCCTTCCTCCTCTGGATTCCGATTCCGCTGGGCAGCAATCGCCCATGGTCGTGGGCGGTGCTCGAGGCCTGGTCATTCGCAATGGCAATTGCCTGGATCTTGCTCTGGGCGCTGGGCAAGGTCTCCGTTCCCGATTCCCTCCGAGGCGCCTGGCCGGCTATTCTCCTCCTCGCGCTCTGGCTCGCGGAGCAGGCGATCCATGTCGTGCCGTTGCCTTCGTCGTGGGTCGAGGTTCTTTCCCCGGAGTCCTACAGGATGCATCGCCTCGCGGGGGATCTCGGAGTCATGCCCGACTCCATGACCCTGTCGATCGATCCGCGCTCCTCGCACGTTTCGTTGCTGAAGAGCCTGTCGTACGCGGGCACCTTCTTCCTCACGCTCGCCCTGTTGAACCGGCGGTCGCGGGTCCTCACGGCTGCGCGGGTGTTGGTGTACGCGGCCATCCTCTACTCGTTCTATGCGGTTCTCATGCACCTGGCCGGCACGCCCGAGGAGCTCTTCGGAACCCTGATCGTTCATGGCGATTCGGCGCACGGAACCTATCCCAACCGCAACCACTACGCGGGCTTCCTCGAGATGATGCTGGCGCTCGGGATCGGATTGCTCATCGCCGGGCTTTCCGACCGGCGGTTCGACACCTGGAAGAAGTTCGCGAGGCTCACCATCGAGTGGATCCTGAGCCCGAAGATGATCCTGCGCCTGGCCCTTTGCGTCCTCGTGATCGCGCTTACGACGACACATTCGCGCATGGGCAACACCGCGTTCTTCTCTTCCCTGCTGATCGCGGGAGGAATCGGCATCGCGCTTTCGCGCCACGCGACACGCAACACGGTGATCCTCCTCGCGAGCCTCGTCGTCATCGACCTGCTCATCGTGGGGAGCTGGTTCGGCGTCGAGAAATTGGCGCAGCGGCTGGAGGACACGACGGCCCAGGACGTGCGCGAGCGCGAGGAGCCCACCAAGTACACCATCCCCATCATCAAGGACTACGCCGTCTTTGGCTCGGGGCCCGGCAGCTTCTACGTCACGTTTCCCAAGTACCGTCCTGAGACCGTCCTCGACTTCTACGACTTTACGCACAACGACTACGCCCAGATCGCGTCGGAGTCGGGCCTGCTCGGGTTCGGCCTCATCGGGTCTTTTGTCATCGTGACCCTGGGCGCAGCCCTCCTTGCGCAAGGGCGAAGGCGGGATCCCCTCATGCGAGGCATGTCTTTCGCATGCATCATGGGAGTCACCGCGCTCTTGATCCATTCGTGGGTGGACTTCAACCTGCAGATACCGGCCAACGCGACGTACTTCATGGTGATGCTCGCCCTCGGCTGGATCTCGCTCAACCACGATCGCCGCGCATCGCCCGAAAAGGGTTTGGCCACGCATGAGGAACAGGCCGCGGGATGAGAATCCTCCTCACCGGCTCTGCGGGATTCATCGGCTACCACGTGACGCAACGGCTCCTCGAGCGTGGCGACGACGTGGTCGGTGTCGACAGCCTCAACGAGTACTACGACGTCTCACTCAAGGAAGCGCGTCTCGGGCGCCTGCGGGACGTGAAGGGATTCGAATTCGAGCGCGCGGACATCGCCGACAAGGCGGCGATGGAGCGGATATTCGCAAGCGGCACGTTCGACGCGATCGTGAACCTTGCCGCCCAAGCGGGCGTGCGTTATTCCCTGGTCAATCCCCTCGCATATACGGAAGCCAACGTCGTCGGCTTCACGAACATCCTCGAAGGGGCTCGCCGTCACGGCACCAGGCATCTCGTGTTCGCCTCGACGAGCTCGGTCTATGGGCTCAATACGAGCTTGCCCCTGAACGAGAGCCAGAACACGGATCACCCCGTCTCCCTTTACGCGGCCACCAAGAAGGCCAATGAAGCGATGGCGCACTCATACGCGCATCTCTTCAACATCCCGTGCACGGGGCTGCGCTTCTTCACCGTGTACGGCCCCTGGGGGCGCCCCGACATGGCGCTCTTCAAGTTCACCAAGGGCATCCTCGCCGGCGAGCCGATTCCCGTCTTCAACGAAGGCCGCATGGTGCGCGACTTCACCTACATCAGCGACATCGTGGAGGGCGTAGTGCGCGTGATCGATAAACCCGCGGTGGCGGACAAGCTCTGGGATGCCGGTGATCCGTCACCGCCCACGAGCGCAGCACCCTGGCGCATCTACAACATTGGAAACAACCAGCGCGTGGAGCTGATGGACTATATCCGTGCCATCGAGGACGCGCTGGGGATGAAGGCGAAGCTGGAGATGCTTCCCATGCAGCCGGGCGATGTGATGGCCACGGAGGCCGACACGACTGCCCTGCAGCAACTGACCGGTTTCAAGCCGAAGACGCCGGTGCGCGAAGGGGTGAAGCGCTTCGTGGAGTGGTATCGGGACTATTACCGCGTTTGAGGAAGTCCTCGTAGGCGATCTCGATGCCCTTCTCGAAGGGCACGCCGGGCCGCCAGCCCAGCGAGAACATCCGGGATACATCCAGCAACTTCCGTGGGGTGCCGTCGGGCTTGGACGAATCCCATCGCACCTTGGCGCTTGTGCCCACGATGCGATTCACGGTCTCGACGAGTTCGCGGATCGTGAGATCCTCGCCCGTCCCGATGTTGATGAGAGGCAGCCGCTTGCCGGGGAGGGCGGCTTCGACGTCGGGCCAGGGCCGTGCGAGCAGCACGAGACAGGCGCGAGCGAGGTCGTCGCTCAGCAGGAATTCGCGGCGCGGCTTTCCCGATCCCCACGCGACAATCTCGGGACTTCCTGAAACCTTGGCCTCGTGTGCCTTGCGGATCAGCGCGGGCAACACATGCGAGGTCGCAAGGTCGTAGTTGTCTCCGCGGCCGAAGAGGTTGGTGGGCATCGCACAGACGAACCGCGTTCCGTATTGCTCGTTGTACGAGCCGCACATTTCCACGCCGGCGATCTTCGCGAGGGCATAGGCGCGATTCGTCGCTTCCAATGAGCCCGTGAGGAGATAGTCCTCCTTGATGGGCTGCGGACAGTCTCGCGGATAGATGCAGCTCGAGCCCAGGAACAGCAGCCGCTTCACGCCCACGCGCCAACTCTCGTGGATTACATTCGTCTGGATCGCGAGATTCTCGTGCAGGAATTCCGCGGGGAACGTGTCGTTGGCGACGATGCCGCCCACCTTGGCCGCGGCGAGAACGACGAAATCGGGCCGTTCACTGGCGAAGAATGTGTCGACGGCCTTCTGGTCCGTGAGATCCAGCTCCGCGTGTGTCCGCGTGACGATCTTCGTGAAGCCCTCGGCCCGCAGCGCGCGCTCGATCGCGGAACCCGCGAGGCCGCGATGCCCCGCGACGTAGACCTTCGAGTCGTGCTCCAGCCGGTCACTCATGCGGGTTCAGGGCCGCGTATCCATGCTGGGTGATGAGGGCGTCACGCCGCGCTTCTTCAATGTCCGAAGCGGCCATTTCCTTCACGAGCTCCTGGAAGGACGTCTTCGCGACCCACCCGAGCTTCTTTCGGGCCTTGGTTGGGTCTCCAAGCAGCGTTTCCACCTCCGTCGGGCGGAAATAGCGGGGATCGATCGCCACGATGCGAGCTCCCTTCTTGAGCGTCCTGGCATGCGATCGAATGAGCTTGTTCGGCTTGATTGAAGCGACGATTCCCACTTCCTTCTCGCCCTTGCCCTTCCATTCGAGCCCCAAACCCAGCTCGCCCGCCGCCGCATCGATGAACTGGCGGACGCTGTACTGCTTCCCGGTCGCGATCACGAAGTCGTCGGGTTCGCGCTGCTGCAGCATCAGCCACTGGGCCTCCACGTAGTCGCGGGCGTGACCCCAGTCCCGCTTCGCATCGAGGTTGCCCAGGTAGAGGCACTCCTGGCCGCCCAGGACGACGCGGGCGAGGGCGCGCGTGATCTTGCGCGTGACGAACGTTTCGCCACGGATGGGGCTCTCGTGATTGAAAAGGATGCCATTGCACGCGAACATGCCATAGGCCTCGCGGTAATTCACCGTGATCCAGTAGGCGTAGAGCTTGGCTGCGCCATACGGCGAGCGCGGGTAGAAGGGCGTGGTCTCTTTTTGCGGCGTCTCCTGCACCTTGCCATACATCTCGGAGGTCGAGGCCTGGTAGAAGCGCGACTTCTTCTCCAGGCCGAGGATGCGCATCGCCTCGAGGATGCGAAGCGTGCCCAGCGCGTCCGAATTGGCCGTGTACTCGGGCTCCTCGAAGCTCACCGCGACATGGCTCTGCGCCGCGAGGTTGTAGATCTCGTCGGGCTGTGTCTGCTGGATGACGCGGGTGAGGCTCGAGCCGTCGGTGAGGTCCCCGTGGTGAAGGAAGAACCTCACGCCCTTCTCGTGGCGGTCCTGGTAGAGGTGGTCGATACGATCGGTGTTGAAGAGCGATGCGCGGCGCTTGATGCCGTGGACCACATAGCCCTTGTTCAGGAGGAGCTCGGCAAGGTAGGCTCCGTCCTGCCCCGTCACCCCCGTGATGAGGGCCACTTTCGCGGTCATTGAAGTTTTTCACACGATATTGAAGGCCTCAAATATAGCAGCCCGACGGTGGAAAGCCTGGTTCGTCACGGGCATCGCGTTCATCGGGCTGGTGATCTACCTTTCGCTCACGACGCATCCGATCATCGTGGACAGCTTCGAAGGCGTGAAGCTTGGCCATTTCATCGCGTACGCGTGGCTCATGAGCTGGTTCGCGCAGATCTATCCGTCCGCTCGCGCGAGGCTGGCGTGGGGCGTGGGATTCGTGCTGATGGGAGCGGCTCTCGAATACATCCAGGGCGCGACGGGTTATCGTCACTTCGCCTATTCGGATATGGTGGACAACGCCTACGGTGTGATCGCAGGAGCCGTCCTCGCCTGGACGCCGCTTGGCAACGTGTTCAACCGCCTGAATCGCCCCTAGCGCGCCTTCGCGGGTGTTCGCCCGTACGCGTCGTCGTAGCGCTGGATGTCCGCTTCGGTGACTTGCGAGCCCACCTGCACCTCGATGATCTGCAGCGGCTCGGCGCCCTCGTTCTCGAGGCGATGCTTCGCGCCGATCGGGATGAAGGTGCTCTCGTTGGGATTCACGAGGAAGCGGTCGCTGTCGCGCGTGACGGTCGCGACACCCGAGACGACGACCCAGTGTTCGGAACGGAATTTGTGGCTCTGGAGGCTCAACCGGCCGCCGGGCCGCACCTCGATCCGCTTGATCTTGAATCCGGGGCCTTCTTCGAGAACCGTGTACGCCCCCCACGGGCGGCGCACTGTGGTGTGCTCGATGTGCTCGTGGCCGGAGCGACGTACGAGCTCGTCCACGACCTGGCGCACCTTCTGGCTCTGGCCCATGCGAGAGACGAGGATCGCGTCGGGCGTCTCGACCACCGCCACGTCCTCGACTCCCACCGCCGCGATGAGGCGGCCTTCGCTGCGAATCAGCGTGTTCTTGCACTCGACCAGGAGCGCGTTGCCTTGCACCGCGTTGCGATCCTTGTCCTTTTCCGCGACTTCATAGACGGCGTCCCAGCTACCCACGTCGGACCAGCCGAAGTTGCCCGGCACCATGTACACGTCGCCGCATTTCTCGAGCACGCCGTGGTCGATGGATATCGAGGGGCAGTCGGCGAAGTGCGCCTTGACGGTGGCGGCGAGGGTGGCGCCTCTTTCGACTTCCGCGCGCATCGTCGCGAGCACGGCGGCAAGCTGGGGAACGTACTGCTCGATTGCCTCGAGGATGCGGTTCGCGCGCCACACGAACATGCCGGAGTTCCAGTAGTACTCGCCCGACGCGACGAAGCCTTCGGCCGTGGCGCGGTCCGGCTTTTCGCGGAATTCCGTGACCTTTCGCACGGCGCCGCCGCCCGATGCGCGGATGTATCCGAATCCGGTCTCGGGTGCCGTGGGATGAATGCCGAAGGTCACGAGCTTGCCCTCGCGCGCGGCACCGATGGCCGTATTGAGCGCCTCGTGGAAAGCCGGGACATCGCGGATGAGATGATCCGAGGGAAGCACGATCATCACCGGGTCAGAGCCCTTTACGGAGTTAAAGGGCTCTGACCCCATTTCCAGTGCTGCGATCGCGATGGCCGGGGCCGTGTTCCTGCCGACGGGCTCCAGCAAGCCCCTGAAGCGTTGCAGGAGGTGGAAGCCTTCGCCTTTCGCGAGGTCCTCGCTCGTGACGATGGTGACCTGCGAGTCGTCGACCAGGGGATGCAAGCGCGTGACGGTGGCCTCGAGGAGGCTCTCGGCGCCCACGAGCTTCAGGAACTGCTTGGGCGATTGCAGGCGCGAGAGGGGCCACAGGCGCGTCCCCGATCCGCCCGCGAGGATGACCGCCCTTACCTCAGTCTTGGCCATCGAGGAAGTTTAGCAAGTGTGGCCGCAGATCACCGGGGGCGTGCCAGGAGCATCAGAGGCGCGTCATGGGCGCTGCGGAGCATCCTCAGCCTGTACTCCGACTTCTCGAAGAAGAAGAATCGAGGTGTTCTTACCTCGACACCGAGCAATTCGTAGTCCTCGGGGAATAGGGCCCGCAGGTCTTCCAGGGTTGGGATGGCCTTGCGCGTTGTGTGGGAGAACTCGAAGAGAATGTTCGGACGAAGGCGGCGCATGGTTTCAACCAGGCCCAGCAGGACCTCGCCTTCCATGCCTTCGACATCGATCTTTATCAGATCGATCCGGTTGATGTCTCTTGCGAATTCGTCGCCCCTTACTACGTGCAGCGGAATTGGGTCTCGATTGGTTGTGGCATGACCCTGGACGAACGAACCCGCTCCCAGGTTTTCCAGGCCGGGCTGGTAGAAGGGAACGTCCTGGGTTCGGCTCCCGAGTCCAAACGGGTGGACGGTGACGGTGGAGATCGCGTTTGTCCGTACATGCCCTTCCAATCGTTTTCGAACGGGTTCGTAGGGCTCGAACGCATGCACCGTGGCCAGGCGCGAAGCGAACATCGTGTGTTGGCCCACGTTCGCGCCGACATCAAAGAAGACGGGTCCCGGCCTCGCCCGGAGGATGTCGGCGATCAGCATGAGTATTTCGGGCTCGTAAGATCCGAAGAAATAGACAAACCAATCGACGAGGTTGCTGCGGACCCCGGCAAAGCGCATGCCGTGGAAGTCCGCTTCAAAGTGATCGTCAGGGGCGAATTTCGTCGGCGGCGCGACGAGTCGCAATGCTCGATTCCGTATGGCGTGTCGAAGCCAGGATTGGTGGCCAAATCGACGTAGCCCGGCAAGGGCAGCAGGTTGCATTGTCAGGGGCAGGAAAAAGAAAAATCTACCATGCGCTCCGCAGCCATTGTCGGCCAGGAAGATCTTTGTTTTTGCAGGCAAATCTGCTATACTTTCGGGCTTCAGTCGAAATTCGATCCCTTGCTCCAGCGCCTGGCGCCCATGCGCGGAGCTCTACCCATAAGGAGATTCAAACTTGCGCCACTACGAGATCGTCTTCATCGTTCACCCCGATCAGAGCGAGCAGGTGCCCGCGATGATCGAGCGGTATCGCAACACAATCACGCAGGGCAACGGCAAGGTCCATCGCATCGAGGATTGGGGCCGCCGCCAGCTCGCGTATCCCATCCAGAAGGTGTTCAAGGCGCACTACGTGCTCATGAACATCGAAGTGGGCAACGAAGTGCTGAGCGAGCTCGAGCACGCGTTCAAGTTCAACGATGCGGTGCTTCGCCACCTCACCGTGAGCAAGCCCGAAGCCGAGACGGGTCCGTCGCCGATGATGAAGGAAGAGAAGTCGCGCAACGTGACCGACGGCCCGGCCGCCGACAAACCCGCGGATCGTGAAGGCTCGGCCCCGGCGGCCCAGCCCGCGGCGGCATAAAGGAGACTCACCATGCCCAGACCCTCACCGCGCGGCCGCAACAAAGGCAAGTTCGCCAAGAAGGACGGACGCAACCAGAACCGTGGGTTGTTCCGCCGCCGCAAGTTCTGCCGCTTCACCGCGGAGAACATCAAGCATGTCGACTACAAGGACATCGCGATCCTGAAGGACTTCATCAACGAGAACGGGAAGATCATCCCCGCGCGCATCACGGGCACGAAGGCGCGCTACCAGCGCCAGCTCGGCATCGCGATCAAGCGCGCGCGTTTCCTCGCTCTCATCCACTACACCGACCTGCACTGAGGAACCGCCATGCAAGTGATCCTGATGGAAAAAGTGGTGAACCTCGGCGGCCTGGGTGACGTGGTGAAGGTGAAGGACGGCTATGCCCGCAACTTCCTCATCCCCCAAGGCAAGGCCAAGCGCGCCTCCGAGAAGAACCTGAAGGAATTCGAGGGCCGCCGCGCGGAGCTCGAGAAGAAAGCCAACGAGCAGCTCACCGGCGCCCAGGAGCGTGCGGCGAAGCTCGAGGGTGTGAAGCTCGAGGTCGCGCAGAAGGCTGGCGTCGATGGCCGGCTCTTCGGCTCCGTCACCAACGCAGACATCGCCGAGGGCCTCACGAAGGCGACGGGCGTCACGGTGAAGAAGGCCGAGATCCGCATGCCCACGGGGCCGCTCAAGCACATCGGCGAGTTCCCGATCGTCGTCGCACTGCACTCGGACGTTCTGGCGAACATCGTGGTTCACGTTATTGCCGAGCAATAACGATCGCCCCGGCGCCCCGGAATTCCGGGGAGAGGTCGCCACTCAACCTCTCCCCGGAGTCCCGCCAAGCTCTACTCTAGTAATCCCCCGTATTGAATCGCTCGAGGCCCTGAGGGGCTTCGCGGCCGTTTATGTATTCGCGGGCCATCTAGCGGTAGTTCGCTATGGTGAACACTTGAGCAGCGGCCTGAAATTCGGCTTCCGATTTGGACAGGAGGCCGTGATCCTGTTCTTCCTGGTGTCAGGATTCGTGGTTCACCTGTCCACCGAGTTGCACCACGACACTCGCTTCCGGAGCTACTTCAGGCGGCGCGCCCTCCGTATCTACCCGATATTCCTGCTCGCCGTGCTCGTCTCGATCGCGCTTGCGCCAGGCGGTGGCGCCTCGAGTCATACAAGTCTTGATGTTCTTGGCAACATCCTCATGCTCCAGGATCGGAGTTACGCCAAACCGGGTGTTTGGGTGAGCCTGGTCGGTGGTAATGCGCCACTTTGGTCGTTGTCGTACGAGTGGTGGTTCTACATGGCGTACTTTCCGATGAGAAGCATTGCGGCGCCAAGGCAGGTTCACCTGGTAGGAGCAATCTCCCTCGTGGGACTTGCGACGTACTGGGCCCTGCCGAACCAGCTTTCGTTATTTCTTCTCTACTTCCTCATCTGGTGGATGGGGGTCGAGTTCGCAAAGGCCTACCTGAATTCCGAGATCTGGAGTAAATCGCTGCGCGCGGGCATGGCGTACGGCGGCCTCCTCACGATCATGCTGGCCCTGTGGGCCCTCGGGTACCACGCCAGCAACCTTGAATTGCCTCTTGGCGGTCACCCCGTGTTGGAGTTTCGACATTACTTCGCATGCGTCGTGATGTCCGCCGTTGCGCTGATTTGGCGAACTCGCGGGTGGTCAGTGCCGCGGATATTGCGCATGTTTTCCATCTTTGCGCCCATTTCCTACGGCCTGTACGTCCTGCACTACCCGATCGCGATCACCTCGACCTATCTGAGCTGGGTCCCAAGCGTCGCCTTGCAAGCTGCTCTTTATGTTGCGTTGGCTTTCCTTGCGGCTTTTCTTGCGGAGATCCCCTATCAGCGAGCGGTCAAGCGAGCCGTGTCTTGGGTCCTTGGCAGGAGGGCGAGCGCCGAGGCATAGAAGTTTTTTCGTGCCAAGTGGCTCACGTGGCGAGCCAGCGATGATTTATTTTTTCCCCACAGGTTGTCCACAGGATGACCTATTGCATGGGGGTAATCGCAGTGACACACTCGCGCCTCACGGTGCACCAGAGCGCCGATTTCGGGGAGAAAAAAATTACCATGCCCTCGGCGTCTGCGGGTTCTGACCGTTTTTCTCGCGGCGGCAACGTTCCCGGCGATTCGCAGATCGAGTCGCTGCGGCTGCCGCCCCATTCCGTCGAGGCAGAGCAGGCCGTCCTGGGCGGGCTGCTGCTGTCCAATTCCGCGTGGGATCGCATAGGCGACGTCGTCGCGGAGTCGGACTTCTATCGCGCCGACCATCGCCTGCTCTGGCGCATCATCACCAGGCTCGTCGAGGACAACAAGCCCGCCGACGTGCTGACGGTCGCCGAGGCGCTGAAGACCTCGGGTGACATTTCCGACGTGGGCGGGCTCGCGTACCTGCACCAGCTCGCCTCCAGCACGCCGACCGCCGCGAACATCCGCCGGTATGCCGAGATCGTTCGCGAGCGCTCGATCATGCGCAAGCTCGCGGAGGTCGGCACGGCGATCGCGGATTCGGCCTATTCGCCGCAGGGGCGCGAGGCTCGCCAGCTGCTGGACGAGGCGGAGACGCGTGTCCTCGAGATCGGGGAGTCGAGCGGCCGCTCCTCGGAGAGCTTCGCGGAGATGTCGAAGGTCCTCGCGGAGGTGATGAGCCGGCTGGATGAGTTGCATCGCAATCCGGCGACGGTCACGGGCAAGGCCACGGGCTACACCGATCTCGACGAGATGACGACGGGGCTCCAGGACGGCGACCTCATCATCATCGCCGGAAGACCCAGTATGGGTAAGGCGCAGCCCCTCGACGCCAAGATAAAGACGCTCACGGGCTGGCGCGAGATGGGTTCGCTCGAAGTCGGCGACGCGATCGCGTCGATCGACGGCTCGCCCTCGATAGTTACCGGAGTGTTCCCGCGGGGTGTGAGGCAGGTCTACCGAATTACGTTCTCCGACGGCCGCAGCACGGAATGCTGCGAGGATCACCTCTGGCAGATCCATTACCGGGACTGGGAAGCACCGCGCGTGGTTGACACGAAGAAGGTGCGGCAGATGCTGTCCCGCAAGAGGTACGTTCACCGCCTGTGGATCGACCAGGCTTCGGGCGACTTCGGCCACAATGATCCGCTGCCAGTCGACCCTTGGGTGCTGGGGGCTTTGCTCGGCGACGGAACCCTTTGCCACGGCGGCACGCCGATGTTCACCACGGCTGCGGAGGAAATGCTCGCCCGGATGAGGGAACGGGTCGAGGAATTTGCCGAGTTGACTCCGAACGGCAAGTACGGCTGGAGGATCATCGCGAAGCGCGAGTTCCGGGACACGTCATACAACGCGAATCCGCTGGCCGAGAGGCTTCGTGAGCTTGGACTGTGGGGCGTTCCCGGCCACGAGAAGTACATTCCCCGTATCTATCGCAATGCCAACCGAGCCGCGCGCCTCGCGCTGCTCCAGGGGTTGCTGGATACCGATGGTTGGGTCGAGACGTTCAAGGCTGTGCGCTTCGGCACGTCCAGTTACCGCCTGGCGAGGGAAGTCACCGAGCTGGTTCGGTCCCTCGGGGGCTGGTGCACGATGAGGCCGAAGCGGACGACCTTCACCCACAAAGGCGAGAGGCGGAGCGGCCGGACGGCCTACGTGCTCAACATCCACCATCCCGAGCCGCGCTCGCTTTTCCTTCTTTCGGAGAAGCAAGCTCGCTTGCCTGAGCGCTACGAGCGCTCCTCGCGGCCCGTCATCACTTCCGTCGTTCCGAGCCGGGTCGTGCCGACTCAGTGCATATCGGTTTCGCATTCCTCTCGGCTATACGTGACCGATGAATACGTGGTCACGCATAACTCGTCGCTTGCCCTCAACATTTCCGAGCACATCGGCCTCGAGCTCAAGCTTCCGGTGCTCTTCTTCTCGATGGAGATGGGTTCCTCCCAGCTTGCATTGCGCCTGCTGGGCTCCGTCGGCAAGGTCGATGCGCAGAAGCTTCGCACGGGGCGCCTGGACTCCGGCGACTGGGATCGCCTGGGTGGGGCGCTCGGCAAGCTGAACGAAGCCCCCATCCTCATCGACGAAACGGCGGCGCTCAATTCACTCGAGCTTCGCGCCCGCGCGCGCCGCAAGTGGCGCGAGTACGGAGGTCTCGGGCTCATCGTCGTCGACTACATCCAGCTCATGCAGGCCTCGGACGCAGGCAACGAGAACCGCGCGACCGAGCTTTCCGAGATCTCGCGGGGCCTGAAGGCCATGGCGAAGGAACTCTCCTGCCCGGTGATCGCGCTCTCGCAGCTCAACCGCTCCCTCGAGCAGCGCCCCAACAAGCGGCCGGTGATGTCGGATCTTCGCGAATCCGGCGCGCTGGAGCAGGATGCCGACATGATCTTCTTCATCTACCGCGACGAGGTCTACAACGAGGACTCGCCCGACAAAGGCATCGCTGAGATCATCATCGGCAAGCAGCGTAACGGCCCCATCGGCACCATAAAGCTCACCTTCCTCGGCCGCCACACGCGATTCGAGAACTACTCCGGGGGCGTGAGCTACGGGTCTTAACAGCATCCCCTGATCGGCCATGTCGCGACCGATTCTCGCAACCATCTCCCCCGCAGCGCTTCGCCACAACTACGGTGTCGCGAAGCGCGCGGCCGCGCGCTCGAAAGTGTTCGCCGTGGTGAAGGCCAACGGCTATGGCCACGGGCGCGAACGAGTCGCGAGGCTGCTGGGGGCGGGCACCGACGGCTTTGCCATGGTCGAGCTGGAAGGCGCCATCGCCACTCGCGAGAGCGGCTACAGGGGTCCGATCCTCCTGCTGGAAGGCTTCTTCGAGGCGGCGGAGCTCGGCGACATCGCGCGCTCGGATCTCGCCGCGGTGGTCCACGAAGAAGAGCAAATCCGCATGCTGGAGATCGCTCGCCTGGAAAGGCCGATCGACATCTTCTTCAAGGTCAACACGGGCATGAACCGGCTGGGTTTCATGCCGAATGCCGTTCGCCCGCAGCTCGAGCGCATGCAGCGCTCCAAGGCGGCGCGCTCCATCACGCTGATGACGCACTTCGCGACATCGGAGAAGCCGGACGGCATCGAGGAAGCCATGCGGCGCTTCGACGAGGCGACGCGCGGCATCGAGCTGCCCAGGAGCCTTTCGAATACGGCCGCGATCTTTTCGCATCCCAGGTCGCACACCGACGTCGCGCGCCTCGGCATCGGCCTTTACGGCGCGACGCCATTTCCCGACCGCAGCGCGGAGTCGCTGGGGCTGAAGCCCGCCATGACGCTCACGTCGCGTCTGATCGCGACCCAGGAGCTCAGGCCCACCGAGGCCATCGGCTACGGTGCGACCTTCCGGGTGGACCGTGCGATGCGAATTGGCGTGGTCGCATGCGGGTACGCCGACGGTTACCCCCGCCACGCGCCCTCGGGCACGCCGATTCTCGTGGGCGGTGTCCGCGCGAAGACGGCTGGGCGCGTTTCCATGGACATGATCACCGTGGATCTTGCGGGTATTCCGGATGCGCGCGTCGGCACGCCCGTCACGCTCTGGGGCGAAGGCCTGCCCATCGACGACGTCGCCACGCCTGCGGGAACAGTCGGCTACGAACTCATGTGCGCGCTGGGTGAGCGCGTCCCGGTCGTCGAGGCGCAGGACTGATGGCCAAGGCAAAGACCGTCTATACCTGCACCGAGTGCGGCGGCCAGACGCCCAAGTGGCAAGGCCAATGCCCGCACTGCACCGCGTGGAACACGCTCGTGGAGACGGCGGTCGAGGCGACGGGCAAGGCAGGCGCGCACCGGTTCGCAAGCGTTCCGGGCACGGTGAGCGAGGTTGTGGCGCTCGGGGAGGTCGAGGCCGAGGATTTTCCACGCCTGCCGACACTCATCGGTGAATTCGATCGCGTGCTGGGCGGCGGGCTCGTCGAGGGCGGTGTCGTGCTCATCGGCGGTGATCCGGGGATCGGCAAGTCCACGTTGTTGCTCCAGGCCGCCGCGCGGCTCGCCGAGCAAGTGCCGGTGCTCTACGTGACGGGCGAGGAATCGCCGCAGCAAGTGGCCTTGCGCGCGAAGCGCCTTGGCGTGAACGCCTCCAAGGTTCGCCTCTTCGCCGAGATCGAGCTGGAGAAGATCCAGGCCACGCTCAAATCGGCGAAACCCAAGGTCGCGATCATCGATTCGATCCAGACGCTCTACTCGAGCGCGCTTACGTCGGCGCCGGGATCCGTCGCGCAGGTTCGGGAGTGCGCAGCGCAGCTTACGCGGCACGCCAAGCAGGTGGGAACGACGATCGTCTTCGTGGGTCACGTCACGAAGGAGGGCGCGCTCGCCGGCCCGCGTGTGCTCGAGCACATGGTGGATACGGTCCTTTACTTCGAAGGCGAGACCCATACGAGCTTCAGGCTCATCCGCGCGTTCAAGAACCGGTTCGGCGCCGTGAACGAGATCGGCGTCTTCGCGATGACGGAGAAGGGCCTTCGCGAGGTGACCAACCCGTCGGCGCTGTTCCTGTCGCAGCACAACTCGGGCGTGGCGGGATCCTGCGTGATGGTCACGCAGGAAGGCACGCGTCCGCTCCTGGTGGAGCTGCAGGCGCTGGTGGACGAGTCGCACGGAATGGCGCCCAAGCGCCTCGCCGTGGGCCTCGAGCAGAATCGCCTGGCGATGCTGCTCGCCGTTCTTCACCGGCATGCGGGCATCGCGGCCTTCGACCAGGACGTCTTCCTGAATGCCGTGGGCGGCGTGCGCATCGTCGAGCCGGGCGCGGACCTCGCGGTGACGCTCGCCATCGTCTCGAGCCTTCGCAACAAGCCGCTTCCCGCGAAGCACGTCGTGTTCGGCGAAGTGGGCCTCGCGGGCGAGGTACGGCCGGTGCAGCGTGGGCAGGAGCGCCTCCGGGAGGCCGCCAAGCTCGGCTTCACGCACGCGATCATTCCCTCGGCGAACAAGCCGAAGCAATCGATTCCGGGGCTGCAGGTGGTTGCGGTGGATCGCCTCGTGGAGGCGGTGGACTACCTGACTACTTGAGCACCAGCGCGACGATCAGCCCCATCGCAGCAAGCGATAGCACGACGATGGCGGCGACCACGAAGAGGTTCGCCCCGGAGCTGCCGCCGGTCGTGGGGGAGTCGCTCGCCGCTTCGAGCGCGGGGTTCGGGAGGCTCACGCGCGGCGCCGGCGGTTTCTTCTCGGGAGGTGGTGCCGGCTTGGGCTTCGGCGGCTCGGGCGCGGGCGCCGGCGCCGCCGCGACGTTTTCCTGCTTCGCGAGCGGCGAGTTCGCCTCGATACGCCCGCGGTAGGCACGCATCTTCTGCGTCTGCGAGATGTATTCCTTGAAGTCGTCGGTCTGGTCCGTCATCGCCGCGAGGCGAAGCGTCGCGTCGAACGAATCGAAGGTCTTCGCAAGCGAAAGCGGTTTCGCGTCTTCCTCGCGCTTCATCGGGATCGTGTCGGTATCCACCGCCTCCTTCACGATCGGGCGATTGGACGGCGGCGCCGTCATGGCCTTCAGCGCCGTGGCGGGCTTGGACGAATCCATCTGGCGGCGCACCTCGCGAAGGTCGTCGCCCAGCTCCTTGATCGACTGGTAGCGGTCCTCGAGCAGCTTCGCCATCGCCTTGGCGACGATCAGGTCCAGCATCGGCGGGACCGCGCGGTTGTGCGCCGAGGGCGGCGGCGGCGTGGTGTTCACCGTCGAGTACATGATCGCGTTCACGTTGTCGCCGTCGAAGGGCGCAACGCCCGTGAGCGCCTCGTAGAGCACCACGCCCAGGGAGAAGATGTCGCTTCGTGCATCGATCGCCTTGCCGATCACCTGCTCGGGCGACATGTAGCGCGGCGAGCCGAGGATCAATCCGGTCATCGTCTTCACCGCGGAATTCGGAAGGCGCGCGATGCCGAAGTCGGTGATCTTGGCGAGCATGTTCTTCATCACCATGATGTTCGACGGCTTCACGTCGCGGTGCACGATGTCCTGTTGGTGCGCGAACGAAAGGCCGTCGGCCACCTGCGCGATGATGTCGACCACCACGTCCGCGGGCGGGATGTTGCCCGAGGCGATCATGTCCTTCAACTCCTGGCCTTCGAGGAACTCCATGGCCATGTAGGCGACCTGGTCGGTCTTGCCCACGTCGTAGATCGTGACGATGTTCGGGTGGTTCAGGCGCCCCGCCGCCTTGATCTCCTGTTGGAAGCGCGCCTCGTACTCCTCGAGCTCGGACTTCGAGAGGTTGAGGTTGATCGTCTTGATGGCGACCGTGCGGTCGATGATGGGATCGACCGCCTTGTAGACGACGCCCATCGCCCCTTGGCCGATCTCCGAGACGATCTTGTAGCGTCCGAGCGTCGGGATCATCGAGTCGTCAGGGTTTCGCAGGTACCGCCGCCGGTGCGGTCGCGGCGCCCCTGGACTTGGCTTCCTTGTCCTTCAGCGCTTTCTGCGCCTGGATCTTCGCGGCGGCGAACGTGTGGGTCCACGACGGATGGCCTGCCTCTGCCGGAGAGAGGTCGAAGTCCGGGTCCACGTCGTAGATCTTGATGAACTCCGCGCGGCAGTCCCTGTACTTGTTCTGCAGGCAATAGGTGAACGACAGGTACTTCATCGCCTTCACCTGGTCGGCCTTGTCCTTCAACCCTTCCTTGAGCGAGGCCTCGAGGGACTTCTCCGCGGGCCCGAACTCGGCGGCATCGTACTTCTGCAGGCCTTCCGACAGCATCTGCTCGGCCTTGCCCAGCGGGATCAGCGGTTTCTTCACCGCGGCCTCGCGCTCGGCGATGAGCTGCGTGCGAACGTCGCGGTACACCGGGCCCCAGATCGGATGGCCGTCCTCGGCGGGCGTGAGCGCGAAATCGGGATAGATCTCGAAGGCCTTGCGGAACTCGGCGCGGCACTGCGCCTCGCGGCCGGATACGCAATGCGAGAAGGCGAGGTACTTGCGCGCGCGGGATTGGTCCTGCTTCGAAAGCAGGCCGTGGTCGAGCGACGAGGTGAGGCTCTTCACGGCGCCGTCGTAGTCGCCCGCGTCGTAGAGCTTCACGCCGGCCGCGAGGTCGTTCTGCGCGCGTTCGCGCAGCATGTCCTCGGTGATCTGCGGCGCCGCCGGAGACGGCTTGTTTTCCGGCAGCTGGCAAGCGGCGAGCGCCAGCGTCGCGGCGAGGAGGATTGAGCGGTGCGCAATGATCTTGTTCATGCCGGCCTCACTGGAACTTGTGCCGCACCGTGATCTCGTCGCGGGCCTTGAGGTCGTAGTTCTCCGAGTACGCCGGGAAGGTGGAGTTGCGCACCTCGATCTTGTACTTGCCGGGATCGAGCTTGATGGACTTCATCGGCGGCGAGACGCCGCGCGACTTCCCGTTCACGAAGATCTCGCCCCAGGGCTGCACCGCGAACACAAGTGTCGCGGGCGGCACTGTGGATTTCGGGGCTTCGGTCTTGGACGCTTCGGCCTTCGCCGCTTCCGCGGGTTTGGCCTTGGATTTGTCCTCGTCCTTCTTGGCAGTGTCCTTCGGTGCTTCCTTCGTTGCGTCTTTCGGCGGTTCCGTCGGCGGCGCAGGCGCAGGAATCGCGGCGGGTGGCGGGGCGGTCTCGAGCACTTTCGAATCGGGCTTGGCGTCGGATTTCGCGGGCTCCACGGGCGCGGGGCTCAGCGTCTTCGAAGGTTCGGCCGCGGTCGCCGGGGACTGCGTGATTTCGGCGTTTGGCGCGGGCTTCTTCGCGACGACGAGGATCCCCAGCACCAGCACGAGTGCCGCGAGCGCACCGGCCACGATCGTGAGCTTCTTCTTGTCCTGGACGAAGGCGGGGATGCTCAGCGTCACCGTCGACGAGCCCGCCGCCGTCGCGGTCTTGCGGGCGTTCGGCGTCGTGGAGGATGCGCGGTCCTTCATGCCGTCCTTGGCCTTCTGGAGCGCGCCCTCGTGGTGGCCGACCACGTAGATCTCGTGCTCGCGGACGTGCTTGTCGGTGCGCGAGCCTTCGTAGTGGAAGAGCTTCGCGTATTCGCTCGCGAGGTTGGAAACGACGTCGTAGTAGGAGCGCGACACCACGATCTGGCCGGGGCGCGCGAAGCTCATGATGCGCTGCGCGACGTTGATGCCGTCGCCGATGATGTTCGGATGCCCGTTGATGTCCTTCACGAGCTTCACGGGCCCGAGGTTGATGCCCATGCGCACCGAATCCTCGCCCGAGGCTTCCACGATCGTGGCGCTCATCCCCTCGGCCACCATGCGCTCGCGAAGCGACAGCGTCACGAAAAGCGCGTCCTCCGGATCGCCGAGGAAGCTGATCGCCGCGCCATCGCCCGTGTCGAGGATGATGCGGTCGTTGACCGGTATGTCCTGGATCGCTTCCGACAGGTTGCCCGTGAGGCTCGTCTTCAGGCGAATCTGCTCCGTGACGGGCTTCTTGGAATACCCGACCAGGTCGATGAACACGACGCTGCAGATGAATGTCCGGTTTGCCTGATCGAGCATAGTCGGCCGTGCGGCCAGGTTTTTGAGTCAGTTTTTGATTTATTTGTGGTAATGCAGAGACTTACGAGCCGAATTTCGGGCAATTCCTAGTTTAACCGATTCCTCGGAAGCACACCTGTGTTCCTGCTCACAATTCCAGGGTCCTGCCGTTGATACCAATTGCATCGGGTCCCAACAGGTACATGAGGCCCCGGGCGGCCTGCTCCGGGGAGCGCAGCTTCGTCCGGTCCTCACCGGGGTGGCTCATCGCCCTCTGGGCGGTGGCGATGGGTCCGGGCACGAAAACGTTGAAGCGCGGCTTGCCCTTGTGCTCCAGCTCCTCGCTCCAGATCGTGGCGAGCACCGAGAGCCCCGACTTGGAGACCGAGAAGCCGCCCCAATAGGCCAGGGGATGCGCGCCGTGAGTCTCGCCGGCGAAGACCACCGATGAGTCGGGCGCGGCTGCGAGCAACGGCAGGCACGCCCTGGTGATCGCGAACGGGGCGGCGAGGTTCACCCTGAGTAGCGTCATCCACTGCTCGAAGGTCTGGTTCGCGAGCGGTCCCAGCGGCACGAAATGGCTCGCGCAATGGGCGATCGCGTCGAGGCGCTTCAGGTCTCTCCGCACGAGCTGGTTGAGCCTGTCGTATTCGGGCGTGGCCGCTGCCGCGAGATCCAGCGGGATGAGCGCAGGCTCGGGGCCGCCGGCCGCCGTGATCGCATCGTAGGTCGACTCGAGCTTGTCCAACTTGCGGCCGAGCAGGGCCACGGTCGCGCCGTGGGCGGCGCAATCGAGGGCGACGGCCCGTCCGAGGCCCTGGCCCGCGCCGGTAACGAGCACGACGCGGCCCGCGAGCAGGTCAGGGGAGGGCCTGTAGGCCGCAGGATCGATCGGGAAGGCTTCGGAGGTCATCGGTTCGCGAGGTGGTGGAGCGCGGTCTGCGCGGCGATCCTGCCGCTTGCGACGGCGCTTTCCAGGGTGGCGGGATACAGGCTCTCGGTGTAGTCGCCGGCGAGGACGAAGCCCGGAGCGGCGGTGCGGTTGGGCGGCCGGAACGTGCCCGGCTTGCAGGCGAACGTCGCCCGCTTTTCAGTGATCACCTTGGTCCACGCCGGCGCGGGCATGGGTCCCAGCGCGTCGACGAGCTCGCGATGGATGAGGGTTCCCAGCACGTCGTTGTCCAATTCCGTATGCGGTCCCGAGGCGGACATCACGGCGGCAAGCAGGCCACGCGCGCCCGATAGTGCTTCGCGATCGAACACCCATTGCACATGGCCGCCCGCGAGTCCCACCATGGGATGCGAGAGCTTCACGCTCGCGTCGTACTGGAGATACACGGTGATGATCGGTTCGTGCTCCATCGCGTCGATCCGGGAGCGGAGAGCGTCGAGCGCGCGGCACGACGCGACGATCGCGGCCACTTGATAGGGCGCGACGGCGCACACGACCGCCTCGAAGCGCCGGAATCGGCCGCCGACCTCCAGCGTCCAGCCGTCGCCGTCGGGCTCGATTGACGCAACACGGGTGCCGAGCGCGATCTCGGCGCCACGCTCGCCCAGCCATCCGATCGCGGCGTCGGGGAGGATCGCGGACAGGTCCTGCGCCGGCACGAGCAGGTCCGAGTCCTCGCGATCGCGGAAGAAGGCATCCCGGAGGACGTTGGCGAACACCTGCGCATCGGCATCGTTCACCGGCGTGTTGAGCGCGGAGACACACAGCGGCTCCCAGAGGAACCGCCTTGCGGCCGCGGGTTGCCGGTGCGCGTCCAGCAATTGCGACACGGTCGATCCGCTCGCCACGGTGAAGTTGGCGACTCGCAGCGAAAGGGCCATGCGCGCGGCGGCGATGCGCTCGCCCATCGTGAGCCCGTGCGCGGTGATGAGCGCCGCGGCAAGATGCAGCGGCGCCGGCAGCTTCGGCGCGCGAAGGGCGAAGCGGCCCGGAAAGTCGAGCGTGAGCGGCGTGCGTACCAGCGCGCGCTCCGGGACGCCCACCTCTCGCATCAACGCGAGCGTTTCGCGATAGGCACCCAGCAGAAGGTGCTGTCCGTTGTCGAGGAGCGCGCCGCGATATTCGACGCGACGCGCGCGCCCGCCCGGCGTGCGGTTGGCCTCGAACAGGCTCACGGCGTGCCCCGCGCGGGCGAGCGTGACCGCCGCCGCGAGCCCGGCATAGCCCGCTCCCACTACTGCGATCCGCGCGGTCAAGAGCGCACCCAGGTCTTCCAGGCGATCCAGAGTTTGCGAAGCGGTGTGAGTCCGATCCGCTGGTCGAGGACGGCGAAGTTGTCGCGGCGGATCTCGTCGAGGAGCGTGCCGTAGATCGCCGCCATGATGAGGCCCGCGCGCTGGCTCGCCCGATCCTCGGGAGCGAGCTTCGCGAAAGCGGCCTGGTAGTAGGACTCGGCGCGCGCCGCCTGCGCCTGCATCATCTTCACGAAGGCATCGCCGCCCTTGCGCGCTAGGACATCCTCGGCCGTGAGGCCTTCGCGCGCGAGCTCATCCAGCGGAAGGTAGACGCGGTCGCGCCGCGCGTCTTCGCCCACGTCGCGGATGATGTTGGTGAGCTGGAAGGCGATGCCGAGGTTCTCCGCGTACTCGAGCGTCGAGGGATTCGCGTAACCGAAGATCGTCGCGGAAAGCTGCCCCACGACGCCGGCCACGCGATGGCAATAGAGCTTGAGCGCGCCGAAATCCGGGTAGCGATGGTGCGTGAGGTCCATCTCCATGCCGTCGATGATCTCGTTCATGCGAGCCGCATCGAGGCCGTAGGTCCTTGCGAACGGCGCGAGGGCCTTCGTGACCGGGTGTTGGGGATGGCCCGCGAAAAGGTTCGCCACTTCCGTTCGCCACCACGCGAGCTTGGTGCGCGCGACACCCACGTCCTTCACCTCGTCGGCGACGTCGTCGACCTCGCGGCAGAACGCATAGAACGCCGTGATCGCGCGGCGCCTTTCTGCGGGAAGGAAAAGGAAGCTGTAGTAGAAGCTCGAGCCGCTCGCGGCGGCCTTCTGCTGGCAATACTCGTCGGGAGTCATGCGATCCCCGCTGCGGCCTTGGCTACGATGCGGATCCAGTCCACCTTGCCGAGCGCCGGCCTGTGGCGGAACACGTCTCCGCGGACGGCATCGATTTTATCGAGAATGGTGGCGCCGCCGATGACGGTGGCGCGGATCTCGACACCCATGCGTCCCGGCAACGCCTTTCCCAGGGGCGCTCCCTCCTTCAGCATGGCACGGGCCCGGTCGCATTCGAATGACATGAGTTCACGCCAAGCTTCGGTCGAGCGTTGCGCGGCGATGTCGCTTTCGGCGACGCCGAAGCGCTCGAGGTCTTCCTGCGGGATGTACACGCGGCCTTTTTCCCAATCGACTGCCACGTCCTGCCAGAAGTTGATGATCTGCAGCGCCGAGCAGATCTTGTCCGACTGCTCGACGGAATACTTCGGGGACAGACCCCGAGAACCGCTTCCTAGGGGTCTGTCCCCGAATTCGAATAGGTGAAGCACGAGGCGTCCGACGGGATTGGCGGAGCGGCGCGAATAGTCCATGAGTTCCGCGAAATCCCCATAGCGCTTCTTCACCACGTCCTGCCTGAACGCGTCGATGAGGTCGCGAAGGAGCGCGATCGGCAGCTCGTGCTCGCGGATCGCATCCTCGATGCGCGCGAACTCGTTGTCCGGGGCGCGCCCCCGCTCGATGGCGTCGAGGGCCCGCAGGTAGCGATCGAGTCCCCGGAGGCGCTCGCTATCGGGCAGGTAGCCCTCGTCGGCGATGTCGTCGGCGCCTCGCGCAAAGCCATAGATCGCCTCGATCGGCGCGCGCAACGCCGCGGGAAGCAGCCACGAGGCCACCGGGAAGTTTTCGTAATGATCGACTGGCAAGGGAGGGCGGAAGCTTTTGAATTTCCACGATTATATCGACGCTCGGGCGGCCGCACCGGTAAATTGGCCGACCTCGATTTCGGGTATAATTCCGCGACCGCGAAAGTGGCGGAATTGGTAGACGCACTGGATTTAGGTTCCAGCGCCGAAAGGCATGGGGGTTCGAGTCCCTCCTTTCGCACCAGGTCGCAATTTCGGCATCGCTCCGCCGCCCTCGCGAAGGCATGAGGGAAAAATCCAACAAGGAAAATCATCGATGCAGCAGGCAGTCCAGAACACATCCAGCTCGCTCGAGCGCAACATCACCGTCTCGGTGCCGATCGAGCAGATCGAGGCTGAGATCGCCACGCGCCTGAAGAAGCTCGCGCGCACGGTGAAGATGCAGGGTTTCCGTCCCGGCAAGGTGCCGCTCAAGATGGTCGAGCGCCAGTACGGCTACCAGGTTCGCCAGGAAGTGGTGACCGATTCGGTCTTCAAGCAATTCGACGAGGCCGTGAAGGGGCAGAACTATCGCGTGGCCGGCTATCCGCGCTTCCAGCCGGTGAACGCGCAGCAGGGCGCCACGGCGATGGAATACACGGCGACCTTCGAGGTCTATCCGGAAGTCGCGCTGGGCGACGTCTCGGGGCGCCCGGTGCGCCGTCCGATGACCACGGTCGGCGATGCCGACGTCGCGAAGACGATCGATACGCTTCGCAAGCAGCGCGCCACCTTCGAGAACGTCGACCGGGTCGCGGCGAACGGCGACCTCGTGAACATCGATTTCGAAGGCCTCGTCGCGGGCCAGCCCTTCGAGGGCAACAAGGCTTCCAACTTCGCGGTCGTCCTGGGCGAGGGCCGCATGCTTCCCGATTTCGAATCGGCGCTCGTGGGCATGAAGTCCGGCGAGCAGAAGACCTTCCCGGTCACCTTCCCGCAAGACTACGACGAGCGCGTGAAGGGCAAGACCGCCGACTTCACAGTCACCGTGAACCAGGTCGCGCAGCCCAGGCTGCCGGCGCTGGATGCCGCCTTCGCGAAGCAGCTGGGCGTCGAGGATGGCGACGTGGAGCGCCTCAAGCGTGAGGTGCGCGACAACGTCGAGAAGGAAGTGGCCAAGCGCGTCCGGGCCACCATCAAGGACCAGGTGATGGACTCGCTGCACGACGCGGCCTCGTTCGAGGTGCCGCGGGCGCTGCTCGATTCGGAGATCCAGCGCATGCAGCAGCAGGCGATCGGGGACCTGAAGCAGCGCGGCATGACGACCCAGGACCTCACGCTGCCGCCCGACCTTTTCGTCGACCGCGCGCGCCGGCGCATCAAGCTCGGCCTGCTCGTGAGCGAGCTCGTGAAGAAGCACGGCCTGCAGCCCAAGCCCGAGCAGGTGCGCGCCTTCATCGAGGAGCAGTCGAAGAGCTTCGAGCAGCCCGACCAGCTCGTCCGGTGGTACTACGCGGAGCCGGCGCGCCTGGCGGAAATCGAGGCGGTTGTAATGGAGGACAACGTCGTAGAATGGGCCATGAAGAACATGAAGGTAGCCGACGAGCCCACGGCTTTCGACGAGCTCATGAGCGCAAAGAAGGACTGAACATGTTCATCCGGCACGAGCAGGACGACGATATGGAAGAGCCCAGCGGCCTGGGGCTGATCCCGATGGTGATCGAGCAGTCGGGGCGCGGAGAGCGGGCCTACGACATCTATTCGCGCCTGTTGAAGGAGCGCGTGATCTTCCTCGTCGGGCCGATCAACGACGGCATGGCCAACCTCGTCGTGGCGCAGCTGCTCTTCCTCGAGAGCGAGAATCCCGACAAGGACATCCACCTGTACATCAATTCGCCCGGCGGCAGCGTCTCGGCGGGCATGGCGATCTACGACACGATGCAGTTCATCAAGCCGGACGTCTCGACCCTTTGCACGGGCCTGGCGGCATCCATGGGCTCGTTCCTGCTGTGCGCCGGCGCCAAGGGCAAGCGCTTCTGCCTGCCCAACTCGCGCGTGATGATCCACCAGCCCTCGGGCGGCTTCTCCGGCCAGGCCTCGGACATCGAGATCCACGCCAAGGAAGTGCTCTACCTGAAGAGGAAGCTGAACGAGATGATGGCGCAGCACACCGGCCAGCCGATCGAGGTGATCGACCGGGACACGGATCGCGACAATTTCATGAGCGCCGAAGACGCGGTAAAGTATGGTCTGATCGACCGCGTGCTGAAGAACCGCAGCGAATCGACCGTAGCCTAGGCAAGGGAGAGTCGGCGGCAACATGACGGAAAAGGTCGGCGGGGAAAAGCTCCTTTACTGCTCCTTCTGCGGCAAGAGCCAGCATGAAGTGCGCAAGCTCATCGCCGGGCCGTCCGTCTTCATCTGCGACGAGTGCATCGACCTCTGCAACGACATCATTCGCGAAGAGGCCACGACCGACACCGGCCAGAAGACCCAGAAGAGCGACCTTCCGAGCCCGCACGAGATCTGCGAGATCCTCGACCAGTACGTGATCGGCCAGGTCCAGGCGAAGAAGATCCTCTCGGTCGCGGTCTACAACCACTACAAGCGCCTGAAGACCGGCGGCAAGCAGGACGACGTCGAGCTCGCCAAGTCCAACATCCTGCTGATCGGCCCCACGGGCTCGGGCAAGACGCTGCTCGCGCAGACGCTCGCGCGGCTCCTCAACGTCCCCTTCGTGATCGCGGACGCCACGACGCTCACCGAGGCTGGCTACGTTGGCGAGGACGTCGAGAACATCATCCAGAAGCTGCTCCAGAAGTGCGACTACGACGTCGAGAAGGCGCAGCGCGGCATCGTCTACATCGACGAGATCGACAAGATCTCGCGCAAGAGCGACAACCCGTCCATCACCCGCGACGTTTCGGGCGAGGGCGTGCAGCAGGCGCTCCTCAAGTTGATCGAAGGCACGATCGCCTCCGTCCCCCCGCAGGGAGGCCGCAAGCATCCGAACCAGGAGTTCGTGCAGGTCGACACGACGAACATCCTCTTCATCTGCGGCGGGGCCTTCGGCGGCCTCGAGAAGGTGATCCAGAACCGCACGGACCGCTCGGGCATGGGCTTCGGCGCCCACGTGCGCTCCATGAGCGACCGCCAGGTGCTGAACGAGCTGCTGCACGACGTGGAGCCCGAGGACCTCATCAAATACGGCCTGATCCCCGAGTTCGTGGGGCGCCTGCCCGTGGTGGCGGTCCTGGACGAGCTCGATTCCGCGGCGCTCGTGAAAATCCTCACCGAGCCCAAGAACGCGCTGATCAAGCAATACCAGAAACTCCTCGCCATGGAAGGGGTCGAACTGGAGTTCCGCGACCACGCGCTGGGCGCCATCGCCAAGCGTGCATTGGAGCGGCGCACCGGCGCCCGGGGACTTCGCTCGATCATCGAGCACTCGCTGCTCGATATCATGTTCGACCTCCCATCCCTCGCCAACGTCCAGAAGGTGGTCGTCGACGAGGGCGCGATTTCGGGCGACGGAAAGCCGCTGCTGATCTACTCCGACCAGCCGAAGGTCGCGAGTGGCCAGCAATAGACGCTGCCTTCCGTTTTCACCGCCCCCGGCGGGGCTTGACGGTCCGCCTCCCCGCCCCAAGGTTCCAGAGTGTCCAACCCAGGAAATGCCATGACCAGCTCCCTTGCCGCTGAACGCGTCCTTCCCCTGCTTCCCCTGAGGGACGTGGTCGTATTCCCGCACATGGTGATCCCGCTCTTCGTGGGTCGGCCCAAATCCATCAAGGCCCTCGAGGCCGCCATGGAGGAAGGCAAGAACGTGGTCCTGGTCGCGCAGAAAAGCGCCGCCAAGGACGAGCCCAGCCCCGAGGACCTGTACGACGTCGGCACGGTGTCGACGATCCTGCAGATGCTCAAGCTCCCCGATGGCACGGTGAAGGTGCTGGTCGAGGGCGTGCAGCGCGCGCGCATCGAGCGCGTGCTCACGGAGAAAGCCAATTTCGAGGCCGAGATCGACCTCATCGCCGGCGAGGAGCCCGACTCCAACGAGGTCGAGGCCATGCGCCGCACGCTGCTCGCGCAGTTCGACCAGTACGTGAAGCTGAACAAGAAGATCCCGCCCGAAGTGCTCACGTCGCTCTCCGGCATCGACGGGGCCGGCCGCCTTTCGGACACGATCGCCGCGCACCTGCCGCTCAAGCTCGAGCAGAAGCAGCAGATCCTCGAGATGTTCAACGTCGGGCGCCGCCTCGAGCAGCTCCTGCAGCTCCTCGAAACCGAAATCGACATCATGCAGGTGGAAAAGCGCATCCGCGGGCGCGTCAAGCGCCAGATGGAGAAGAGCCAGCGCGAGTACTACCTGAACGAGCAGGTGAAGGCGATCCAGAAGGAGCTCGGCGACTCGGAAGAGGGCGCCGACTTGGACGAGCTCGAGAAGAAGATCAAGTTGGCCCACATGCCGAAGGAAGCGCGCGTGAAGGCCGAGGCGGAGCTCAAGAAGCTGAAGCTCATGTCGCCGATGTCGGCGGAAGCCACGGTCGTGCGCAACTACATCGACACGCTCGTGGCCCTGCCGTGGAAGAAGAAGACCAAGGTGTCCACGGACCTCAAGAATTCCGAGCGCATCCTCGACGCCGACCACTACGGCCTCGACAGGGTGAAGGAACGGATTGTCGAATATCTCGCGGTGCAGCAGCGCGTGGACAAGCTCAAAGCCCCGATCCTGTGCCTGGTCGGCCCGCCCGGCGTCGGTAAGACCTCGCTCGGCCAGTCGATCGCGCGCGCCACCAACCGCAAGTTCGTGCGCATGTCGCTGGGCGGCGTGCGTGACGAGGCAGAGATCCGCGGGCACCGCCGCACCTACATCGGCTCGATGCCCGGCAAGATCCTCCAGAACATGACGAAGGTGGGCGTTCGCAATCCGCTCTTCCTGCTCGACGAAGTCGACAAGATGGGCATGGACTTCCGCGGCGATCCGTCCTCGGCCCTGCTGGAAGTGCTCGATCCGGAGCAGAACCACACGTTCGTCGACCACTACGTGGAGGTCGAGTACGACCTTTCGGACGTGATGTTCGTCGCGACGGCCAACACGCTCAACATTCCGGCGCCGCTCCTGGACCGCATGGAGATCATCCGCCTGTCGGGTTATACCGAGGACGAGAAGGTCCATATCGGCAAGCAGTACCTGCTGCCCAAGCAGTACAAGGCGAACGGCATCAAGGATGGCGAGCTGTCGATGACTGACGCGGCGCTTCGCGACATCACGCGCTTCTACACGCGCGAGGCAGGCGTGCGCGGCCTCGACCGCGAAATCTCCAAGGTCACGCGCAAAGTGATCAAGTCGATCCTCACCAAGAAGAAGGACGGCGCCCGCGTCACCGTCAACCACAAGAACCTCGACAAGTACCTGGGAGTGCGCAAGTACACCTACGGCATCGCCGAGAAGGAGAACCAGATCGGCCAGGTGACGGGACTCGCCTGGACGGAAGTCGGCGGCGAGCTGCTCACGGTGGAAGCGGTCAAGCTCCCCGGCAAGGGCAACACGGTCACGACGGGCAAGCTGGGCGACGTGATGCAGGAGTCCATCAAGGCCGCGATCTCGGTGGTGCGTGCGCGGGCCAAGCGCCTGGGCATCGCCGAGGATTTCTACCAGAACCTCGACCTGCACATCCACCTGCCCGAGGGCGCGACGCCCAAGGACGGGCCGTCGGCCGGCATCGCCATCGCCACCGCGATCACGTCGGTGCTCACCGGCATTCCGGTGCGATGCGACGTCGCGATGACGGGCGAGATCACGCTTCGCGGCGAGGCGCTTCCGATCGGCGGGCTCAAGGAGAAGCTGCTCGCGGCCCACCGTGGCGGCATCAAGCACGTGCTGATCCCCAAGGAGAACGTGAAGGACCTCGCGGAGATTCCCGAGGAAGTGAAGAACGCGATCGAGATCACGCCGGTGCAGTGGTTCGACGAGGTCCTCGAGCGTTCACTCGAGCGCAAGCCCGAGCCCCTGGCGGACACGCCCGTGGCGCCGCTGCCGGTTACGCAGGAGCAACGCCCGGCGGTTATAAAGCATTAGGCGCAAGGTACGAGGCGCGAGAAGTGAAAAAGCCCGGGAAACCGGGCTTTTTCTTGGGGTGCCCCCCGTGTTAAAATCGTCGTCTTTTCCGGGTGCTTAGCTCAGCTGGTAGAGCGTCGCCCTTACAAGGCGAATGTCGGGGGTTCGATCCCCTCAGCACCCACCACCGGAAAACCGAATTTTAGAGTGCCGAATTTCAGGAGTGCCGAATTTCAGGAGTGCCTGAATTTCAGGAGTGCCGAATTTCAGGAGTGCCGAATTTCAGGAGTGGTAGTTCAGTTGGTTAGAATACCGGCCTGTCACGCCGGGGGTCGCGGGTTCGAGTCCCGTCCACTCCGCCAACCTCATGGGGGCGAACCACCGGTTCGCCCCTTTTGCTAAGCCAAGGCGCACCATGCTCCAGACGTTCCGCGAATTCGCCGAGAAGAGAGTCGTCCGATTCATCTTCGCGCTGTTCCTCGTCGTTCCGTTCGGCTTCTTCGGCATCGACTATTACTTCCGCTCGCCCGTGGGCGGGGACACGATCGCGAGCGTCGGCCGCCAGGCGATCGGCCAGGCGGAGTTCGACAACGCCATCCGGCAGCAGGCCGAGACCTACCGCCAGCAGTTCCGCGGCCAGTTCGACGCATCGCTCATGGACAACCCGGAGATCCGCGGCGCGGTGCTCGATCGCCTCGTGAACGAGAAGCTCCTCGCCGTGGCGACCGAGAAATCCGGCGTGCACGTGGGCGACAAGCAGCTCATGGACAAGATCGCCGCCGAGCCCGCGTTCCAGGTCGACGGCAAGTTCAGCAAGGAGCGCTACGACCTCATCGCGAAGTCCCAGGGCCTCACGCCCGTGGGCCTCGACGAGCGCCTGCGCCGCGACTATGCATTGAACCAGTTCCGCGATTCGATCGCGGCGACGACCTTCGTGCCGAAGGCCACGCTGGACGGCTTCATCAAGCTTTCGGAGCAGTCGCGCGAGGTGAGCGTGATCACGCTTTCGCCCGACGACTTCATGTCCAAGGTAAAGATCACGCCCGAGCAGGTGAAGGCGTACTACGACGGGCACGCCGCCGAATTCACGACGCCGGAGTCCGTGCGGGTCGAATACGTGGAGCTCTCGGTGGATTCGCTTGCCGCGCGCGCGACCGTGAAGCCGGAAGACGTGAAGAAGGCCTACGACGAGGAGCTCGAAGCCGGCAAGCTCGGCACGCTGGAAGAGCGCCGCGCGAGCCACATCCTCGTCACCGTCGGACCCGACGCGAAGCCCGCCGACCGGGCCGCCGCCGAGGCGAAGGCCAACGAGATCGCCGCGCAGGTACGCAGGAATCCGGCGAGCTTCGCGGAGCTCGCGAAGAAGTCGTCGCAGGACCCGGGCTCCGCCGCGCAGGGCGGCGACCTGGGCTTCTTCCGCCGCGGCGCCATGGTGAAACCTTTCGAGGATGCCGTGTTCGGCGCGAAGAAGGGCGACATCGTCGGCCCGG
The DNA here is from genome assembly GCA_049300695.1 of Usitatibacter sp. Taxonomy (GTDB): domain Bacteria; phylum Pseudomonadota; class Gammaproteobacteria; order Burkholderiales; family Usitatibacteraceae; genus Usitatibacter. Next base: position 180,429 of record JBAQKF010000049.1, on the reverse strand, counting down.
TGAAGTCCGACTTCGGTTACCACGTGATCCGCGTGACCGACGTGAAGCCCCCGAAAGTGAAGACGCTCGCCGAGGCTCAGCCCGAGATCGAGGCGAACCTCAGGAAGCAGGCCGCTTCCGGCAGCTACCCCGATGCCTCCGAGCAGTTCTCGAACCTCGTGTACGAACAGTCTCAGAGCCTGAAGCCCGTGGCCGAAAAGCTGAACCTCACCGTGCAGCAATCGCCGTGGATCCAGAAAGGCGCCACCACCGTCGCGCCCTTCAACAATCCGAAGCTCCAGGCGGAGATCTTCTCGTCGGCGACACTCAAGGACAAGCGCAACACGACCGCCGTGGAAGTGCAGCCCAACGTGCTGATCGCCGCCCACGTGCTCGAGCACAAGGACGCGGAGCTTCGTGCCTTCGATACGGTGAAGGCCGGCATCGAGAAGCGCCTGCAGCGCGAGGAAGCGACGAAGCTCGCGACCAAGGACGGCGAGGCGAAGCTGAAGGACCTCCAGGCGGGCAAGGATGCGGGCGTGCTCAAGTGGCCCCCGCCGCTCGCGGTCAATCGCCAGAAGCCCGGCGGACTCTTTCCGGCCGCCATCGACAAGGTGTTCCGCGTCGATCCGAAGAAGTTGCCCGCCTACGTGGGCGTGGACACGCCCGCGGGTTACTCGCTCGTGCAGGTATCCAAGGTGATCGACCTGGAGACTGTCGACGATGCGAAGCGCGAGGCGCTCGCCGGCCGCTTGCGCGATGCCGTCGCCGCGGGCGAGCTTGAATCGTCGCTGGCGAGCGTGCGCGAGAAGGTGGGCGTCACCGTACGCAAGGGCGCGCTCGACAAGGCGCCCTCCAACTAGGGCGATTCCGCCCTAGTCGTCCATTCCCGGGGTCACGTGGCTGAAGCCCGCGTCGACGTAGATCGTTTCACCCGTGATGCCGCTCGCGAGATCCGACAGGAGGAATGCCGTCGTGTTGCCCACTTCTTCCGTGGTCACGCCGCGGCGAAGCGGCGCGTACTTCTCGACGTGATGAAGGATCTTCGAGAACCCGCCGATGCCCGCGGATGCGAGCGTCTTGATCGGCCCCGCCGAGATCGCGTTCACGCGAACGCCCGAGGGGCCGAGGCTCGCCGCGAGGTAACGCACGCCGGCCTCGAGGCTCGCCTTGGCGAGCCCCATGACGTTGTAGTTCGGGATCGATCGCACGGCGCCCAGGTACGAGAGCGTGACGATCGACGCATGCCGTCCCTGCATCATCGGGGCCGCGGCCTTCGCGAGGGCCGCGAGGCTATAGCTCGAGACGTCGTGCGCGATGCGGAAAGCCTCGCGCGAAACGCTCTCGTGGAAGTCTCCCTTCAACGCTTCGCGCGGCGCGAAGGCGATCGCGTGCACGAGGCCATCGAGCGAGTCCCAATGCTTGCCCAGCTCCGCAAACAGCCCCGCGATCTGCGCATCGTCGGCCACGTCGCACGGGAAGACGAGCGTGGAGTTGAATTCCCTGGCGAGGTCGGCCACGCGCTCGCGCACGCCTTCGCCCTGGTACGTGAACGCGAGCTCGGCGCCCTCGCGCTGGCACGCCCTGGCGATGCCGTAGGCGATCGAGCGGTTGGAAAGCATTCCAGTGACGAGAATGCGCTGTCCTTGCAGGAAGCCCATGGGCTCGCAGTGTATCGCATAATCGGCGCACGGCTGCCCGTGGAGTGGACCTCGTGAGACGTGGCGCGACGCTTTTCTCCGTCCTGCTGCTGGCCCTGGCCAACGCCGTCCCGGCGCACGCCGAGAAAGTCTTTCGCTACGCCTTCCTCATCGCCGAGACCGGGTTCGATCCCGCGCAGATCTCGGACCTCTATTCCACGTATCTCGTGGACAACATCTTCGACACCCCGCTCAAGTACGACTACCTCGCCCGGCCCTCGAAGCTCGTGCCCAACACGCTCTCGGAGATGCCCACGGTGGCCGAGGAGGGCACGCTCTACACGATGAAGGTGAAGCCGGGCATCTACTTCGACGACGACGAGGCGTTCCACGGCAAGAAGCGCGAGCTCACCGCCGCCGACTACGTGTACTCCATCAAGCGCCTCTTCGATCCGCGGCTTCGCTCGCCGAACCTCTACCACTTCGAGGGACACATCGTCGGCATGGACGAGGTCCTCGCCCGCGCGCGCAAGAGCGGCGTCATGGATTACGACAGCGAGGTAGAGGGCCTGCGCGCGCTCGACCGGTACACGTTCCAGGTGCGCCTGAAGCAGCCCAACTACAACTTCCTCTACTACCTCGCCTATTGCAGCCTCACCTGCGCGGTGGCGCGCGAGGTGGGCGATGCCTGGGGCATCCGCACGAGCGAGCATCCCGTGGGCACCGGGCCGTATCGGCTCGCGTTCTGGAAACGCTCCTCGAAGATGGTGTTCGAGAAGAACCCGAACTATCGCGAGGAGTACTACGACGCCCATCCGAATCCCGGCGACACGCGCGGCGAGGCGATCCTCGCCATGAACAAGGGCAAGCGGTTGCCCATGATCGATCGCGTCGAGGTCTACATCGTCGAGGAGCCGCAACCGCGCTGGCTCGCGTTCTTGAACGGCGACCACGACATGATCGAGAGGCTGCCGGCGGAATTCAGCAACGTCGGCGTGCCCAACGGACAAATCGCGCCCAACCTCGCCAAGCGTGGCATCTACCTCGACCGCCAGCCCGGCATGGAGCTCACGTACTCGTACTTCGCCATGGAGGACCCGGTGGTGGGCGGATATTCGCCGGACAAGGTGGCGTTGCGGCGCGCCATCGTGCTCGGAAACAACATCGAGGAAGAGATCCATATCGCGCGCAAGAACCAGGCGATCGCCGCGCAAAGCCCCATCGGCCCGGGAGTCAACGGCTACGACCCGGATTTCCACACGAATGCGAGCGACTACGATCCGGCCAAGGCGAAGGCGTTGCTCGACATGTACGGCTACGTCGATTGCGACGGCGACGGCTGGCGCGACCTTCCGCGCGCGAAGCCCACGGACCCATGCAAGCCGTTCCGCATCGAGTACGCCACGTCGCCGGGCAGCGACCAGCAGGTACTGGCGGAGCTGTGGAAGAAGAACATGGATGCGATCGGCATCCGCATGTCCTTCCGCCGCGAGAAGTGGCCCGACCTGCTGAAGGCGTCCTATGCGGGCCAGCTCCAGATGTGGGGCCTGGGCTGGAGTGCGGCCATTCCGGATGCCGAGGAATTCTTCGTCACGCTCTACGGCCCCAATGCGGGACAAGCGAACCACGCGCGTTTCAAGCTGCCCGAGTTCGACCGCCTCTACGAGAAGGCCAACCGCCTGCCCGACGGCCCGGAGCGCAACGCCATCTATCGCGAGATGAGCCGCCTCGTCCTCGTGTACTCGCCGTGGCGGCTCGGCGTGCATCGCTACTACAACGACCTCGTGCAACCCTGGGTCGTGGGCTACGAGCGCCATCCCGTGCTTCGCGGCTTCTGGAAGTTCATCGACATCGACGCGACGCGCTATCCACAAGGTCTCTCTCGATGAAACGCATCGCCCTCGCATTCGCCGTGGCGATCTCGCTGCCCGCCGCGCACGCCGAGGAAAAGGTGCTTCGCGTTCCTTTCCTGATCGCCGAGACCAATTTCGATCCGGCGTTCGTCTCGGATCTCTACTCCAGCACCATCTGCGAGGAGATCTTCGAGTCGCCGCTCACGTACGACTTCCTCGCGCGCCCGGCGAAGTTGAAGCCCCAGACGCTGGAGGCCATGCCCGAGATCACCGACGGCGGAAAGACCTACACGCTGCACGTGAAGAAAGGGATCTATTTCACAGACGACCCGGCGTTCAAGGGAAAGAAGCGCGAGCTCGTCGCGGCCGACTACGCCTACGCGATGAAGCGCCTCATGGATCCGAAGGTTTCGTCGCCCAACCTCTGGCTCATCGATGGGCGGATCGCAGGGATTACGGAGGCGGTCGCGAAGGCGAAGAAGGACGGCAGGTTCGACTACGACGCGCCGATGCCGGGCCTCGAGGTCGTCGATCGCTATACGCTTCGCGTGCACCTCATCAAGCCCGACTACAACTTCCTCTACATCCTCGCGATGAACAACGTCGGCGCGCAGGCGCGCGAGGTCGTGGAGAAGTACGGCAACGACATCGGCGCGCATCCCGTGGGCACGGGGGGCTACAAGCTCGCCGAGTGGAAGCGCTCGGCCAAGATCGTGCTCGTGAAGAATCCCGGTTTCCGCGAGATGTACTACGAGGCCGAGCCTCCCGCGGACGATCCGGTCTCGCAGCGCCTCTATGCCGAGATGAAGGGCAAGCGCATCCCGCAGATCGATCGCGTCGAGGTCTACATCATCGAGGAGTCGCAGCCGCGCTGGCTCGCGTTCCTCAACAAGGAGCTCGACTGGGAGAACCTCCCGTACGAGTTCCTGAACACGGTGATTCCCGGTGGCGAGCTCGCGCCGTGGGCGGTGAAGCGCGGGATCAAGTACATCCCGGACGTCGAGCCCGACGTGGTCTACATGTACTGGAACATGAAGGATCCGACGTTCGGCGGCTACACGCCCGACAAGATCGCGCTGCGCCGCGCGGTAGCCTTCGCATACGACAACGGCGAGGACATCAATCTCATCCGCAACGGCCAGGCGATCGAGGCCGAAAGCCCGTTGCCCCCGGGCGTCGTGGGCTACGACCCCAAATTCAGCCTGGGGAAGAGCTACGACCCGGCCAAGGCGAAGGCGCTTCTCGACATGTTCGGCTACGTGGACCGCGACGGCGACGGCTGGCGCGACATGCCCGACGGCAGCCCGCTCGTCTTCAAGTACGCTTCGACTCCCTCGCAGCTCGACCGCCAGTTCACGATGCTCTGGAAGAAGGACATGGACGCGATCGGGATCCGCATGGAGATCGAGACCGCGAAGTGGCCCGACCTGCGCAAGAAGTCGAAGCTGCAGTTGCTGCAAAGCTGGCAGCTCGCGTGGAACGCGGACTATCCCGACGGCGAGAACTTCTACCAGCTTCTCTACGGCCCCAATTGCGGCTCGTCCAACGACGGATGCTTCCAGCTTCCGGAATACGACGCGCTCTACGACAAGGCCGCCGGCATGAAGCCGGGCCCCGAGCGCGACCAGGTCTACCAGCAGATGGCGCGCCTCATCGCCGTCTATGGGCCGTGGAAGGTCAACGTGCACCGCAAGAGGAACGAGATGATCCAGCCGTGGATCCTCGGGTGGCGCAAGCACCCCTTCCTCCACGACGCGTACAAGTACGCCGACATCGACCTCGTACGGCGCGCGAAAGAGATGAAATAGCCCCTATAATCGTGAGGTTTTTGTCTCCCGCCATCCATTGAAGAAGCTCCGCCTTTTCGCCTTCCTCGCTGCAGCGCTCATCGCCTCTTCGCCGGTCCATGCCGCGGATGAAAAGAAGGTCCTGCGCATGGCGTTCCGTGCGATCGAGACGGGATTCGACCCCCAGCGCATCGACGATCGCTACTCGGTGGGCGTGTGCGAGAACCTCTTCGAGGGATTGCTCACCTACGACTACCTCGCCCGCCCCGTGAGGCTCGTCCCCCTCGTGGCCGAGACCATTCCGGAACCCGAGGAAAACGGCAGCCGTTACACGTTCCGCATCAAGCCGCACATCTTCTTCGCCGACGATCCGGTGTTCAAGGGCGAGAAGCGCGAGCTCACCGCGCGGGATCTCGAATACTCGATCAAGCGCTTCCGTGACCCGAAGAACCGCAGCCCCTACGGATGGCTCTTCGAGAACAAGATCGTGGGCCTGGACGAACTCGCCGAGCTCGCCAAGAAGACGGGGCGCTTCGACTACGACGCGAAGGTCGAGGGCCTCGAGGTGCGCGACCGCTACACGATCAGCTTCAAGCTGAAGAGCCCCGACTACAATTTCCTCTATGTCCTCGCCATGCCCAACGTGGTGCCGGTGGCGCGCGAGGTGATCGAGGCCTACGGCGCCGACACCCACGCCCATCCGGTGGGCACGGGGCCCTTCATCCTCAAGGAGTGGGTGCGCGGGTCCAAGATCGTGCTCGAGCGCAATCCGAACCATCGGGGCTATGAGCTGGATACGCGCTACGCCGACATGTCGGACGAATGGGACCGCCGCGCGGTCGAGGCACTTCACGGCAAGCGCCTGCCGCAACTCGATCGGGTCGAGATCTATCCCATCGAGAGCGAGCAGCCGCGCTTCCTCGCGTTCCTCAACAAGGAGCACGACATCATCGACGAGACGCCGTTCGCATTCCTGAATCAGGTGGTTACGCCCGACGGCAAGCTCCTGCCGCGTCTCGCGAAGCAAGGCATCCACATCTTCCGCGAAGAGCAGCCTGAGATCACCTACATCGCGTTCAATACGGGTCCCAAGGCCGAGGGCCGGGACAATCCCGTGGGCGGCTATACGCCCGATCGCGTGGCGCTGCGCCGTGCCATGGCGATGTCCTACGACGTGGAGTCCGAGATCACCGTGATCCGCAAGGGCCAGGCGCTGCCGGCCCAGACGCCGGTGCCGCCCGGCATCGTCGGATACGATCCCACGTTCCATAGCGATGCGCAGGCATACGACGTTCCGAAGGCCAAGGCCTTGCTCGACATGTTCGGCTATGTCGATCGCAACGGCGACGGCTGGCGCGACCAGCCCGATGGCTCGCCGCTCACGATAGAGCTCAAGTACCAGGCGAACGGCGAGGAATACCGCCAGCTCGCCGAGCTCTGGGTGAAGGGATTGAGCGAGATCGGCATTCGCTCCGAGGCGCAGGCGGTGCTTTTCGCGGACTTGCTGAAGGACAAGAAGGTGAGCAACTACGTGGTGGCGCAGTCGGCGTGGATCGCCGACTACCCCGACGCGCAGAATTTCCTGCAACTGCTCTACGGACCGAACACGGGCGAGTCCAACGAAGCGGAATTCAAGCTCCCCGAATACGACCGGCTCTACGAGAAATCCCTCACCGTTCCCGACGGCGAGGAACGCAACAGGCTCTACCGGGAGATGGACCGCCTCATGCTCGCGTATGCTCCGTGGCGCCTGGGCGTGCACCGGATCTACAACCACCTGCAATACCCCTGGGTGCTGGGTTACAAGAAGCACCCGATCCTGTATACCAACTTCAAGTATCTGGACATCGACGTAGCCGCCCAAAAAGCGGCCATGAAGTAAGGAGGGTGAAGTGACCGCATATGTGATTCGAAGGCTCTGGCAGATGATCCCCACGATCTTCGGGGTGATCCTGCTCGTCTTCTTCCTGTTCAACTGGGTCGGCGGCGATCCCGCGATGGTGCTCGCCGGCAAGATCTCCAACAAGGAACAGATCGAGAACATCCGGGTACAGCTGGGGATCGACCGGTCCTACGCGTACCAGCTCTGGGTCTTCGTGCAGCAGGTCTTCACATTCGACTTCGGCCGCAGCTGGTCCACCAACGAGGAAGTCTCGCACATCATCCTCACCCGCGTGGGGCCGACGCTCACGGTGATGGTGCCGTGCCTCATCATCGAGACCACGCTCGCGGTCGGGCTCGCGATCCTGGTCGCCTACGTGCGCGGCACGCTCACCGACCGCATGACGATGATGATCTGCACGGTGGCGATGTCGATCAGCTTCCTCGTGTACATCATCTTCTTCCAGTGGTTGTTCGGGTTCATCCTCGGATGGTTCCCGGTGCAGGGCTGGAGCGAGAGCTTCTGGAAGAACCTCTTCTACTACGCGCCGCTGCCGATCATGCTCGCGGTGTTCGTCGGGCTCGCGCCCGAGCTTCGCCTGTACCGCTCCTTCATCCTGGACGAGATCAACCAGGACTACGTGCGCACCGCGCGCGCCAAGGGCGTGGCCGAGAAGAAAGTGATGATGAAGCACGTGCTGCGCAACGCGCTCATCCCGATCCTCACGAACCTCGGCATCCTGCTTCCCGGCGTGTTCGTGGGCTCGTTCCTGCTCGAAGTCTTCTTCTCGATCCCGGGCCTGGGCCGCGAGATCATCACGGCGGTGAATCGCAGCGACTTCCCGGTCATCAAGGCGGTGACCGTATACCTCGCGGTCTTCACCATGTTCATCAACCTCGCCGTCGACGTGCTGTACAAGGTCGTCGATCCGCGCGTTTCGTTCAAGTGACCGGAGGCGCAGAGTGAAGCGATACTTTTCCCCGGTCATCCCCGCGCAGGCGGGGATCCAGTCGAGAGATCAACGATGAGCGCAGTCCTTACCGATCGCCCCCCCACGCGCCCACACGAATCGCCGGGCCTCTGGACGCTCGCATGGCGCCGCTTGCGCCAGGACACCATCGGCATGGTGTCGTTGTGCGTCGTTGCGTTCTTCCTCGCGATGATGTTCGCCTCCTGGCGTGGATGGATCGCGTCCGACTGGGCCAAGGAGCGCGGCGTTTCCTACGCGAACCCGTCGTTCCTCGCCGGCTCCGAGAACCTCGAGGCCAAGGCCATGGCCGCGAAACAGGCGGCGAAGGTGCCGCCGGTCGATCTCTCGGACATCGATCCGCTCGCCCCGCGCTACAAGGAATGGGAAGAGCGCGCGGCGAAGATTGCGGTCACTGAAGTGAAGCGCTCCGAGACGCTGCCCTTCGGCGGCGACAAGTGGGGCCGCGACGTGATCCTGAAGACGATCAAGGGTTCCGAGGTCTCGATCTTCGTGGGACTTTCCGGCGCGCTCCTCGCGGTCTTCATCGGCACGTTCCTCGGCGCGATGGCCGGGTACTGGGGCGGCAAGGTGAACGACGTGCTCGAGTGGTTCTACAACGTGTTCACGTCGATTCCCTACATCCTGCTGATCCTCGCGTTCGCCGCGGTGGCGCAGGCCTCGGGCAAGTTCGGCAAGGGAGTCCTCTCGATCGTGCTGATTCTCTCGCTCACGGGATGGACCGGGATCTATCGCCTGATCCGCGCCGAGTACATCAAGCACAGCAACCGCGAGTACGTGAAGGCCGCGCAGGCGATCGGCGCGTCGAACCTCTCGCGCATGTTCCGCCACATCCTGCCCAACGTGAGCCACGTGTCGCTGGTGCAACTGTCCCAATACACCGTGGGCTTCATCAAGGCCGAAGTGATCCTCTCGTTCCTCGGGTTCGGCGTTCCGGTCGACCAGGTCTCGTGGGGCACGATGCTCGCCGAGGCCCAGAACGAGCTCGTGATCGGCAAGTGGTGGCAGCTCTTCGCCGCGGGCGCGTCAATGGCCGTCCTCGTCACCGCGTTCTCGCTGTTGACCGACAGCCTGCGCGACGCCCTGGATCCGAAACTCAAATGAGCAATAACCTCCTCGAGATCCGCGACCTCAGGGTCGCATTCCAGGTCAACCGCAAGTCGGAACCGTTCGAAGCCGTCAAGGGCATCTCCTTCGACATTCCCACGAACACGACAGTCGCGCTGGTGGGCGAATCCGGCAGCGGCAAGAGCGTGTCGGCCATGTCGATCCTGGGCCTGCTTCCCGACAACGCGATCGTTCCCGCGGCGAGCTCCGTTCTTTATGGCGGCCGCGACCTGCTCAAGACTTCGATGCAGGACCTGCAATCGATCCGCGGCAAGGACATCACTGTCATCTTCCAGGAGCCGATGACGTCGCTGAACCCGGTGTTCACCGTGGGCGAGCAGATCGCCGAGGTGCTGCGCCTGCACATGGGCATGAGCCCGCGCGCGGCGGCGGCGCGGACCGTGGAGCTCCTGAACGAGGTGGGGATCCCCAATCCGCAGCTTCGCGTGAATTCGTTCCCGCACGAGATGTCGGGCGGGCAGCAGCAGCGCGTCATGATCGCGATGGCGATCGCGTGCGAGCCGAAGCTGCTCATCGCCGACGAGCCCACGACGGCCCTCGACGTGACGATCCAGAAGCAGATCCTCGACCTGGTCGCGAAACTGCAGGCGAGCCATCACATGTCGGTGCTCTTCATCACGCACGATCTGGGCATCGTGGGCGACATCGCCGACAGCGTGGTCGTGATGCAGAGCGGCGAGATCCGCGAGCAGGGGCCCGTGAAGGCGATCTTCGAAAGCCCGCGGCATCCGTACACCAAGGCGCTGCTCGCGTGCCGTCCGCGGCTCGACCGTCGCCCGGTGCGCCTGCCGGTGATCGACGACTTCATGCGCGGCGACGGCCATCCGCACCACCTGGAGGAGCGCAAGCGCGGCACGACGCCCTCGGACCCGGTCATCCTCGAGGTGAAGAACCTGAACAAGGTCTTCTCGCTGAAGGAGGGGTTCTTCGGCAAGCGGCTCATTCCGGCCGTGAAGAACGTGAGCTTCTCGCTGCCCAAGGGCAAGACCCTCGGCCTCGTGGGCGAGTCCGGCTCCGGCAAGACCACAGTCGGCCTTACGCTCATGCGCCTGCACGATGCGACGAGCGGCGAAGTGCTCTTCGAGGGCAAGGACCTCCTTCGCCTGTCCGAGAAGGAGATGATGGCCTACCGCCGGCGCATCCAGATCATCTTCCAGAATCCGTACGCGTCGCTCAATCCCCGCATGACGGTGGGCCAGATCCTGGTCGAGCCGATGAAGATCCACTCCATCGGCAAGGACGATCGCGACCGCGTGGACATGGCCTTCCAGCTGTTGAAGCGCGTGGGCCTGTCGGAGCAGTCGTTCTACAAGTATCCGCACGAGTTCTCCGGCGGCCAGCGCCAGCGGATCGCCATCGCGCGCTGCCTCACGATGAAGCCCGACGTGCTGATCTGCGACGAATCCGTCTCGGCGCTCGACGTTTCGGTCCAGGCGCAGGTGCTGAACCTCCTGCAGGACCTGCAGGACGAGTTCGGCCTTTCGTACATCTTCATCTCGCACGACCTCGCGGTCGTGAAGTACATCTCCGACCGCGTGATGGTGATGAACGAGGGCGTGTTGATCGAGATGGCCGATTCCGACGAGATCTATCGCAACCCGCGCGAGGAGTACACGCGCAAGCTGCTGTCTTCCATCCCCAAGGGCTACGAGCTCGCCGCCCAGCCCGCCTGACAGGAACCGATCCATGCGTCTCGCATTCGCCACCGCCGCGTCCGCGGCGGTCCTGAACGCGGCTGCCGCCGCTCCCGCCCCCGCCCGCCCGCTGATTCCCATCTACGACGCCGCCGGCATCACCAGGGCTTGCGAGGAAGGGCTCGCGCGCCAGCGCAAGATGATCGCCGCCATGGACGCGAAGAAGGGCCCAGGCGCCCTCTTCGAGGAGTGGAACGCGCTCGCGATCGACAACGAGGACGGGCTGGCTCCCATCTTCCTGCTCTCGAGCGTGCACCCGGACAAGGCGGTGCGCGACGCCGCCGAGCCATGCCTGCAGAAGTACACGACGCTGCAGACGGAGCTTTTCCAGGACGAGAAGCTCTACGCGCGCGTGAATGCCGCGCAGCCGATGAATCCGCACCAGGCCAAGTTCAAGAAAGACCTCCTCGAGAGCTTCGAGGACAGCGGAGCGGCCCTGCCGCCGGACAAGCGCGCCCGTGCAAAGGAGATCTTCGACAGGCTCGAGGAGCTTCGCCAGGAATTCGACCGCGCGATCCGCGACGATGCGCGCAAGGTCACGTTCACGCCCGCCGAGATGGCGGGAATGCCCGAGGGCTACCTCAGGGACAAGAAGCGCGACGACCAGGGCAACTATCTCCTGGGCCTCGACTACCCGTCGTTCTTCCCGTTCATGGAGAACGCGACCAACGGCGAGGCGCGCAAGCGCTACTACATCGCGAAGTTCACGCAGGGCGGCAAGGACAACCTCGACCGCCTCTACGAGATCTTCAAGCTGCGCCAGGAGCTGGCGGGCCTGTACGGGCTGCCGTCCTTCGCCGCCTATGCGCTGCGCCACAAGATGGTCCTCGACGTTGAGACCGTGGACAAGTTCCTCGGTGACGTGAAGGGCGCGGTGACCGACCTGGAGAAAAAGGAGATCGAGGAGCTCCGCGCCGAGAAAGCCAAGGACCAAGGCACGCCGGTGGCGGACACGAAATTCGAGCGTTACGATCTTCTCTACTACCAGGAGAAGGTGCGCAAGGCCCGGTACGACGTCGACCAGGAGAAGCTGCGCAAGTATTTCCCGACCGACAAGTCCGTGGAATACGTCTTCGCCGTTTCGCAGCGCCTGTACGGCGTGAAGTTCCGCGAGGCGAAGGTTCCCGTGTGGAATCCCGACGTGCGTTACTTCGACGTCCTCGACGCGGGCACCGGCAAGTTCCTGTCGGGCTTCTACATCGACCTCTTCCCGCGCGAGGGCAAGTTCGGCCACGCCGCGGCCTTCCCGCTGCACGGCGCCAGCACCCGAGCCAATCGAACGCCGCTCGCGGCGCTGGTGGCGAACCTCGACCGCAACGGCCTCACGCAGGACGAGCTCGTGACGCTCATGCACGAGTTCGGCCACGTCCTGCATGGCGTGCTCTCGCGCGTCGAGTACAACCCCGATGCGGGCACCGCGGTGAAGAACGACTTCGTCGAGGCGCCCTCGCAGATGTTCGAGGAATGGGCGCGCCGCGAACAGCCGCTGGAGCTTTTCAAGCAGGTCTGCCCCGATTGCCCGCACCTCACCCACGAGCAGATCGAGCGCCTCGAGGCCGCCCACAACTTCGGGCAGGGCACGCGCTATGGCCGCCAGTGGATGTACGCGTCGTACGACATGGCGCTCTCCAAGGATCCGCAGCCGCCGATGGAGCTCTGGAAGAAGTTCGAGCTCGCCTCTCCGCTGGGACATGTCGAGGGCACGATGTTCCCCGCGTCCTTCAGCCATATCGCCAGCAACTACGGCGCGGGCTACTACGGCTACATGTGGTCGGAGGTCCTCGCGCTCGACATGCTCACGCCCTTCAAGAAGAACATGCTCGACCCGGCGGTGGGACGGCGCTATCGGGACACGATCCTCGCCAACGGGGGCCAGGAAGAGGAGATGGCGCTAGTGAAGCGTTTCCTCGGGCGCGCCCCCTCGAGCGACGCGTTCTTCGCGGAGATTACCGGCAAGCGCTGATTGGCTGGGCCCCCGCCTTCGCGGGGGTGACCCTAGGGCAGCTGGAGGCTTAGGCCCGGGTGCAGCACGGTGGCGGCGGTGAGGCGATTCACCTCCCGCAGCGATTCCACCGACGTCTTGTGCTTCAGCGCGATGGCGTAGAGCGTGTCGCCGGCTCGCACGGTGTACGTGCCGCGGGCTTTGGCGGTCGCCGCCGGGGGCGAGTCGGCCGTCCTGTTGACCGCGAGCTGCGCGACCTTCACGGGCTGACCGGGCTTCATCGGCACCATGATCGGTCCCGCCGCGCGCAAGTGCCCGCGCTTGTCGAGCCTCAGGTCGCCGTTGGCCGCCTTGATCTGTGGCAGCGTGATGCCGTGGCGCCGCGCGATCGCATCCAGCGACTCGCCGCGCCTCGCCTGGTACGTGGTCCACGAGACGAGCGGCTTGTCATAGCTCTCGAGGTTCGTCCTGAATGCCTCGGCGTGATCGACGGGGACGATGAAGGTCCCGGTGCCCGAGGCCACGGCCTTGTTGTGGGCGGGATTCAGCGCGACGAAATCGACCTCGCTCATGTCGGCGAGCTTGGCGGCCACCTTCACGTCGATCTTCGGCGGCGCCTTCACCTCGGTGAAGTAGGGCTGGTCGGGCACGCTTTCCAGCTCGATGCCGTAGCTCTCGGGCGCGAGCACGATGTTCTTCACGGCGAAGAGCTTCGGCACGTACTTGCGTGTCTCGGGCGGCAGCTTCTCCAGGCTCGCGTAGTCGGTCGGCAAGCCGCGCTTCTGGTTCCACGCGATCGCCCTCGCCACGCAGCCCTCGCCGCAATTGTAGGCGGCGAGCGCCAACTCCCAGCTGTTGAAGTCGTCGTGCAGCTTCTGCAGGTAATTCAGGGCCGCGTCGGTGGCGGCCACGATGTCGCGCCGGTTGTCCTTCCACCAGTCCTGGGAGAGGCCGTAGTTCTTGCCGGTCGACGGAATGAATTGCCAGATGCCGGAGGCCTTCGATCGCGAATACGCCTTGGGGTTGAAGGCGCTCTCGATCACGGGCAGGAGCGCGATCTCCGTGGGCATGCCGCGCTTCTCCACCTGCTCGACGATGTAGTGCAGGTAGAGGCTGCCGCGATCCACGAAGCGCTTGATGTATTCGGGGCGGCTCGAGTACCACGCTTCCTGCTCGGCCACGTAGGGCGAGTCGAGCGCGTCGAGGCGAAACCCGATGCGGATTCGCTGCCACAGGTCCGGATCGGGCAGCGGGACGTCGTCGATGTCTTCGAACGCGGAAGGAAGCGAGGGAGGCGGAACTTCGGGAGACGGGGAGGAGGAAAACGCGGCGCCTGCGGAAAGCGCCAGGAACAGGGCGAGCACCCCTCGTTTTCGTTTCAAATTCATCCCTTTAGTGCTTGTTTATTCTGGCTTTTTGAATGCTACCGGGCGGGGTCGGCGGCGTCAAGGCTCGGTCATCTGGCCGCGAGTACCGCGAATTCGGGCGCCGTCATGCGCACGAGCTCCCATTCGGGCATGAGCTTCGCGCCCAGCGACTCGTAGAACTTGATCGAGGGCGTGTTCCAGTCGAGAACGCGCCACTCGAGGCGTCCGCAATCGCGCTCGACCGCGAGTGCGGCGAGGCGCGCGAGCAGCGCCTTGCCGATGCCGTGGCCGCGATGCGCCGGCTCCACGAAGAGGTCTTCGAGGTAGAGTCCCGGCTTGCAGAGGAACGTGGAGAACGTCGTGAAATAGAGCGCGAATCCGACCGCGCGGCCGCCACGCTCGGCCATCATCGCTTCGGCCGCGGGCCGCTCTCCGAAGAGCGCCTCGGTCACCATGCGCGGAGTGCCCACGGCCAGGTGGGCGAGCTTCTCGTATTCGGCGAGCTCCTTCACCAGGCGAATGATCTCGGGCGCGTCACCGCGCACCGCCGGACGGATCAGAAACTGTTCTTCCATTCACGAATCTCCGCGAACACCTCGACAGGGGAAGCGAGCTTGCGGCCCGCGTGGCGCTCGGCCGAGGCGATGACCTCGGCCTCGGCGCAGCGCAGGAACGGATTGGTCGCGCGTTCCTCGCCGATGGTGGTGGGCAACGTGGGCTCGCCGCGTTCGCGTCGCCGGGTGTCGCGCACCTTGCGTTGCGCAAGCCTCGTGTTGCCCGGCTCCACGGCCTCGGCGAATGTGATGTTCGCCAGTGTGTACTCGTGGCCGCAGTACACCCGCGTCGCCTCCGGCAGGGCCGCGAGCTTGGCGAGCGAGTTCGCCATCTGCGCGGGCGTTCCCTCGAAGAGGCGACCGCACCCGCAAGCGAAGAGCGTATCGCCCACGAACGCGATTTCAGGGTTCACGAAGGCGATGTGGCCCGCCGTGTGCGCCGGGATGTCGAGCACCGAGAAGGTTGCGGCGAGCCCGGCGACCTCGACGCGATCGCCCTCCATGAGCTCGCGATCCAGGTCCCGGACGCCGTCATGGGCGGGGCCGTACACGGGGCAGCGCCAATGCTTCACCAGCGCGGGGACCCCACCGATATGGTCGGCGTGATGGTGCGTCGCGAGAATCGCGCAAAGCTCGAGGCCCTGGTCGGCCAGGAAGCGCTCGACCGGGACGGCATCGCCCGGGTCGACCACGGCGACCCGCCGGCCGTCGCTCATGGCCCAGATGTAGTTGTCCCGGAACGCGGGAACGGCGTGGATCTGCATCGTGGGTCCGAGTCTATTAGAATTGAATCATGCCGACCAACACGCTGCGGGAATGGTTCGCCACTCCGCTCGGGCAGTACCTGCTCGAGAAGGAGCAGGCGTATCTCGACGACGTGACGCCGGACATCTTCGGGTTCCACGCCGTGCAGCTCGGCCTGCCGGAAGTCGACCTCCTGCGCGCGAGCCGCATCGCGCACCGGATCCGGGTCGCCTCCGACGACCATCCGGACGTAGCCGCGAAGTGCCACGAGTTGCCCATCGCAACCCAATCGGTGGACCTCGTGGTCCTGCCCCATGCGCTCGAGTTCGCAGGCGAACCCCACGGAATCCTGCGCGAGGTCGACCGCATCATGATGCCCGAGGGGCGCCTCGTGATCGTCGGATTCAATCCGTGGAGCCTCTGGGGCCTGCGCAGCTCCGTGGGGCTGTCGCGCAGCCAATATCCCTGGAACGGCAGCTTCGTCTCCCTGCTGCGCGTGAAGGACTGGCTGGCGCTGCTGGGCTTCGATGTCTCCGCCGGGCGATTGGTGGCCTACGCGCCGCCCTTCGATAACGCGACGCTGCGCCGCCGCTTCGGCTTCATGGAGCCCGCGGGCGACCGCTGGTGGGCCGTCGGCGGGGCCGTATACATGCTCCAGGCCATCAAGCGGGTACGCGGGATGCGCCTGCTCACGCCGGCGTGGCAGGAAAAGAAGGACGCGCAGGAAAAGGCGCTTGCAGCCGCGAAGCGCCAGGGCGCTTCGCATCTCAAGCTCATCAAGTAATGCCTCACGCACACGCGAAGGTCATCCACATCTTCACCGACGGCGCGTGCAAGGGAAATCCCGGCCGGGGCGGCTGGGGCGCGTTGCTGCGCTACAACGGCGAGGAGCGCGAGCTTTTCGGCGGAGAGGCCCTCACGACGAACAACCGCATGGAGCTCACGGCGGTGATCGAGGCGCTCGCCGCGTTGAAGCGCCGGAGCCACGTCGTGGTCCATACCGACTCCCAGTACGTGCAGAAGGGCATCACCGAGTGGATCGTCGGCTGGAAGGCGCGCGGATGGCGCACCGCGTCCAAGGAGCCGGTGAAGAACGTGGACCTCTGGAAGCGCCTCGATGAAATCGCGGGCGGGCACGACATCGACTGGATCTGGGTGAAGGGCCACGCCGGGCACGAAGGCAACGAGCGTGCCGATGCGCTGGCCAACAAAGGCGTGGAGGCGGCCGCATGAGGCGCGTCGTCCTCGATACCGAGACCACCGGCCTCGATACGGTGGAAGGCCATCGCATCATCGAGGTCGCCGGGATCGAGCTCGCGGGGCGCCGTCCCACCGGGCGGCACTTCCATCGTTACGTGAATCCCGAGCGCGAGATCGACATCGCCGCGACACAGATCCATGGCCTCACGCTCGAGGACCTGGCCGACAAGCCGCGCTTCGCCGACATCGCCGAAGAGTTCCTCGAGTTCGTGCAGGGCGCCGAGCTCCTGATCCACAACGCGCCCTTCGACGTGTCGTTCCTCGATGCGGAGCTCGCTCGCGCAGGGCGGGCCCCGATCGGCACCGCATGCAGCGTGAGCGACACGCTCGAGCTCGCGCGGGACCTGCATCCGGGACGCAAGAACTCGCTCGACGCGCTTTGCGAGCGCTACGGCGTCGACCACTCGGGACGCACGCTGCACGGCGCGCTTCTCGACGCGCAGTTGCTGGCCGACGTGTGGGTCGCGATGACGCGCGGCCAGGAGTCGCTCAACATCGCCATGGACGAGGTCGTCGCGCCGCTCATCGCCGCGTCGAGCTCGCCCATCCGCGTCCAGGTGCAAGTCGTCCGGGCGAGCGAGGCGGAGCTCGCGGCGCATCGCGCCATGTGCGAGCGCATCGAGAAGGAAAGCAAGGGGCGCTGCCTTTGGCAGCGGATGGCGCTTGCAGGCTGAAACCGACACCCCCGCGCAAGAAGATCCGGTCACGGCCGGCCAGAGCCCGCGCAAGCTGATCGCGGGGCGGCTCATCGTCTTCGGCGCGATCCCGATCGCGGTGTTCTGCGCGTTCTTCGTGCTCGCGCGCGCGTTCATGGGCGTGCAGACGATGCAGGCGCTCGCGATCACGCTGTCGCTGGCGCTGGCCGCGAGCATGGCCTCGCTCTTCCTGCTCTCGTCGCTTACCGCGCGCACGGCCGTGGGCGAGGTCGAGGCCGTGCGGGATGCGGTGCGCCACGTGGCCGCCGGTGGCGCGCAGCCCACGCTTCCGGAGCTCACGCCCCCGCTCGAGGAATTGAAGCGCGAGGTCCTGGGCCTCGCCCAGGAATTCAAGGGCCAGCACCAGCGCCTGCAGGAGCGCCTCGACACCGCGCGCCAGCAGATCTTCTTCCTCACGAACCACGACGCGCTCACGGGGCTTCCGAACCGAAAGGCGCTCGAGGAGCGGCTGGAAAGCGCGCTCGCTTCGGCGAAGAGCCAGGGCAGCACCCACGCGTTGCTCTACGTGGACGTGGACTACTTCCACCGCATCAACGATTCCTTCGGCCACCTCGCGGGCGACGAGCTCCTTCGCCGCATCACGCCGATCATGCAGTCGTCGCTGCGCGACGGCGAGCTCCTCGCGCGCATCGGTGGAGACGAATTCGCGGTGGTGCTCGAGAATTGCAGCGCGGAGTTCGCGCACGCCGCGGCCACGCAGCTGCGGGACGCCGTGCAGGCGTGGCAGTTCCAGTGGGGGGAAAAGGCGTTCCAGGTCGGAGTCTCCGTGGGCGTGGTCGCCATCACCCGCCTCGCGCCCAGCCTCTCGGCCGTGCTCTCGGAAGCCGACACGGCGTGCTTCACGGCGAAGGAGCAGGGCCGCAACCGCGTCTTCGCGTTCCACGACGCGAGCGCCTCGCAGTACATGCGCCAGACGAGCCGCGGGTGGTTGAAGCGCATCAACGACGCGCTTACCGAAGGCGCGTTCACGTTGCTCTACCAGCCGATCGTGCCCATCGAAAATCCCGACATCGCGGGCGTGAAGCGGGTCGAGGCGCTGCTTCGCATGAGCGAGACGGGCGGCGAGTTGATCCTGCCGATGTCGTTCATTCCCGTAGCCGAGCGCTACGACCTCATGCGCACCATCGACCGCTGGGTGATCGACCGCGCGTTCCTCGATTTCAAGCGCCTCACGAAAGTGAGGAACGACCCGGCGCCCGCGGAATTCTCGATCAACCTCTCGGGACACACGCTCTCCAGTCCGGACTTCGCCGAGTTCATCCAGGCGAAGCTCGCCGAGTACGGCGTGCCGCCCAGCTGCCTGCATTTCGAGATCACGGAGACGGCCGCGATCGCCAACGTGGAGCGCGCGCGCGCCCTCATCGAGTCGCTGCGCGCGATCGGCGTGCGCTTCCTGCTGGACGACTTCGGCAGCGGGCTTTCGTCGTTCAACTACCTCAAGCATTTCCCCGTGGACGGCATCAAGATCGACGGGCTCTTCGTGAAGGGCATCGCCAAGAACTACCTGGACTACGCCCTGGTCGAGTCCATCCACAAGATCGGCACGAGCCTGGGGCTGCAGACAATCGCCGAATACGTGGAGACCGAGGAGATCGCCCGCAAGTTGGTCCAGATCGGCATCCTCACCGGGCAGGGCTTCTACCTGTCGCCGCCCAAGTCCTGGGAAACTCTCTTCGATCGCGAGCCTGCTGTATAATTTGCGGCTGCCGAAATCCAACAAGACGGGCCCCATGCATCCCATAAGAATCCTCGTCGCCGCCACAGCGCTTGCCGCGTGCATCCCCGCCGCCCAGGCGGACGACAACAAGCTCACTCTCGAGAACCGCATCGCGCAATGCCAGGGCTGCCACGGCATCCCCGACTGGAAAACCGCGTTTCCCGAGGTGTACCGCGTGCCGAAGCTCGGTGGGCAGAAGTCGAACTACATCGTGGCCGCGCTGAAGTCCTACCGCAGCGGCGATCGTGACTTCCCGACGATGCACGCCATCGCCGTCAACCTCACGGACGAAGAGATCGACGGCGTTGCGAAGTACTACGGCGGCGATACGGGCGCGGCTCCGGCGCCGGCCGCGGCTCCGGCCCCCGCGGCCGACAAGAAATGAGGCCCGCCATGACGAAGAAGATCCTCGCCCTGGCGCTCCTCGCCATCGCCTTGCCCGTGGCTGCCGCATCCGGCGAGGCGGAAGTCGGCAAGAAGAAGTCCACGGCGTGCGCCGCCTGCCATGGCGCCAACGGGGTCAGCGTGAGCCCCGACTTCCCGAATCTCGCCGGCCAGTACGAGGACTACCTCGAGACGGCGCTCAGGCACTACAAGAACGGCAAGCGCAAGAACCCCATCATGCAGGGGCAGGTCGCGAACCTGTCGCAGAAGGACATGATGGATCTCGCGGCGTACTACGCCAGCCTGACCGAGCTCCAGGTCAAGCACTAGGCTCCCTAGGTTGCCGCAGCACGACGCGCGCCGCGCGCTCGGCCTCGACTTCGGAACGACAAACACGGTCCTCTCGTGGGCTGCGCCGCACCATGTGGCCGATCCGGTCGTGTTCCGTTTCCTGTCGCTGGTGCTCTTCTCGTTCCGCTCGGCGCTCACGTTCTGGGACGAGGGCGACGAGAACGCGCCGCTCGTGAAATCCGAGGCGGGGCCCTGGGCGGTCCAGAAGTTCATCGAGATCGCCGGGGACTGCCGCTTCATCCAGTCGTTGAAGTCGTTCGCGGCGAGCCGGCTCTTCGAGACCACGTACGTCTACGGGCGCGCGTACAAGTTCGAGGATCTCTTCGCGACGTTCTTCCGGACGCTGCGCGTGCACGCCGCGCCGCAGCTCGATCACCTGCCGAGAGACCTCCTCGTCGGGCGTCCCGTCGTGTACGCGAGCAGCCGTCCCGACGACGCGCTCGCGATGCAGCGCTACCAGGCGGCACTCGCTCCGTTCGGATTCGAGCGCATCCGCCAGGTGTACGAGCCCGTCGCCGCGGCGTTCTTCTACGCGCAATCGCTGGACGAGAGCGCCACGGTGCTGGTCGCGGACTTCGGCGGCGGCACCACGGACTTCTCGGTCATCCACTTCGACATCGCCGGTGGCAAGGTGCGCGCCCAGGCGCTGGGACACGCGGGCGTGGGAGTGGCAGGCGATCGTTTCGACTACCGCATCATCGACCAGGTGGTGCTGCCGGAGCTCGGCAAGGGCAGCGCCTATCGGAGCATGGGCAAGGTGCTCGAGATGCCGCGCTCGTGCTTCCAGAGCTTCGCCTCGTGGCACGAGCTCTCGGTGATGAAGCACTCGAAGGATTTCCGCGAGCTCAAGGAATTATTGCCATTCACGGAGGAGCCGGATCGCGTGGGACGCTTCGTGCGCCTCGTGGAATCGGACCAGGGCTACACGCTCTACAAGGCCGTGTCGGACGCGAAGGAGGCCCTCTCGAGCGCCGAGGCTTCGACCTTCGCCTTTCGCGGCCCGGGATTCGCGATCGAGCGCGAGATCACGCGCGCGCAGTTCGAGTCGTGGATCGCCGAGGAGCTCGAAGCCATCGAGTCCACGCTGGAGACCGCGCTCGCGAACGCCTCAATCGAGTCGAAGGACATCGATCGCGTGTTCCTCACGGGCGGAAGCTCGTTCGTCCCGGCCGTGCGGCGCATCTTCGAGCGGCGCTTCGGGTCCGGTCGCGTCGAATCGGGCAACGAGTTCGTGTCGATCGCCAACGGCCTCGCGACCATGGGCCTTCGCGACGATGTCGATTCGTGGGTGGTCACGCCGAAGGCGGCGTGATTCCGGCGTTCGCGCTTCGTCCGCGAAAGAAGAGGCGGCCGAGGAGGACCGCGACGGCGATCACGACGATCGCCGCGAGGACGGGCACCACGAACGCGAGCACGAGACCCACGGTCGCGGCCGCGTCGTCGAAGACCGACAGCACAGGATTGCCCAAGCCGCCGGTGAGCGCGGTGGAAGCGACACGGACCGTGCCACGCAGGGCCTGCACCAACCCCGCCACGGTGCCGCCCGCGATGAGGCCCAGGGTGATCGCCGTGACCGGATCCAGCTCCGTCAGCACGGAAGCGGCGATGAGCGTGCCCGCGATGGGCTTCACGAATGCTTCCGCCGCGTGCAGCGCGTGATCGAACCACGGGACTTTATCGGCGAGGACTTCGAAGGCCGCGGCGCTGCCGAATACGACGAGCGCCGGCGTTTTCGCCATCCACTCGAAGTGCTCGCCCAGGCTCACGTAGCCCAGGCGCGCGAGGACGCCCGCCGCGAGGAGCGGCAGGAACGTGCGCACCCCGACGCAGGCCGCGAGGGCGAACCCCATGGCGAGCTGGGTGGTGAGCAGGGCCGCGTCGTGCGCATCCATGGCGACATTGTAGGATAGAGCGCATGTCCACGAACGAAGCCGTCGAGGCCCTGCACGCGAGCCTTACAGCGCCGCAACGCAACGCGATCTGCTTCGCCTGGGACCACCTCGACCCCGACCGGGGGCTCCTGCGCTCCTTCATCTCCAATCACTGGCAGGCGACGCGGCCGGCCGTGCGCAGCCCGTTCTTCTCCTCGCCCCAGCAGAAGCTCATCCACGACGTGTACACGAGCCTCGTGGATCCCGCGTGGTATCCGCGCTTCGTGACGCATCTTCGCGACGACACCCTGGGGCACGAATGGGGCGTGAACCAGAGCATCGCGTTCTTCGAGGAGCCCTCGGGCGGGGTGCTGCAGTTCGTATTCTGTGGACGGCACACGACGCTGCGCGCGCAGGTGGGCGGCGCTTCGCCCCTCGCATTCGGCGGCCCGATCCTCTACGGCCACCAGGCGACGGGCTACTACGAGCGCGTGAACCATCCGGGCAACGTTTTCTGGGACCCGGCCATCGCGGCGAGCACGCTGGCGGCGATGCTGGACGAGACCCAGCTTGCCGCGGCGGTGGTGGATCGCCTGCCCGCGGAATCGGAGATCGGTTTCGGGACGCTTCATCCGGGGCTGGATGTGGGCGCGCTCGAAGGCGGCCAGCGCACGCAACTCGAGCGGACGTTCGCCGCGTTGCTGGCGCCGCTACGCGCGGCCGACCGCGAGCGCGCCGCGCAGTGCCTCGCCGCGCAGGGCGGCCTCGAACGCTGCCGCATCTCGTTCGCGCGCGACGGGCGCATGAGCACGCCGCACTGGGACAACTGGCGCCTCGAAGGGCCCGCGATTGTCGTGAACTACCGGGGCTTCCCTCACGTGCACGTCTGGCTCCATATCGCCGAGCATCCGGACGTCGAGGTGAATTCCCGCAGCGGCGTCTACATCTTTCCCGAGCACGATCCGCTTCGATGAGCGCTCGCGCGATCGACACGGTGGTGATCGGCGCGGGACCCGCGGGCATCGGCGCGGCGCTCGCGTTGGGCGACGAAGCCCTCGTGCTGGAGCGCTCGCCGGATGCGGGCGGGCTTTCCGCCACGGTCACGCTCGAGGGCGCGGTGTTCGACCTGGGCGGCCATTCGTTCCACACGCCGCACGCGCACGTCCGCGAGCTCGTCTTCGGCGCGGTGCCGATGGAAGAGCGGCCCCGCGACGCCTGGTGCCACGTGAATGGCGAATGGATCCCGTATCCGTTCCAGCAGCATTTCGCGGCGCTCCACGATCCGGCGCTGGTGGCGGAGTGCCGCGAGGGTCTGCGCCAGGCGAACGGCGCCGCGGCTGCCCGCAATTTCGACGAGCACCTCGAGTCATGCTTCGGCCCGGGGATCGCGCGGCATTTCCTGCGTCCCTACAACGAGAAGCTCTGGGGGCGCGACCTCACGCGGCTGGAAGCGGCATGGACATCGGAGCGCGTCGCCCCGTCATCATCGGCGCAACCGATGGGCGATGGCGGAAAGCGCGCGCCGCTTCGCTCCGGCGAGCGCGTGGCCTATCCGGCTCGTGGCGGCTTCGGCGAGATCTTCCGCGCGCTGGCGAAGCGAGTGCGGCGCGTGCGTCATGGCGAGACCGTGGCGCGGATCGATGAGGGCCACGTCGTCACGCAATCGGGTGAGCGCATCGCGTGCCGCAATATCGTCTCGACGCTGCCGCTGCGGGCGCTCCTGGCCGCGATGCCGGATGCTCCCGCCGCGCTGCGCGCATCCGTGGACCGGCTGGTCGCGCTCCCGCTGGCGCTCGTGATGGTGGCGCTCGACGGGCGGCTCGAGTCGCGCAGGCAACGCGTCTACAGCGCCGAGGCCGCGTTCCCGGGACACAAGATCGCCCTCAATCACAATTCATCCTCGTATCTGGAGGGCCTGCCTCATCACGGAATCCTGGTCGAGGTCTCGGGGGCCGGCGGAAACGGCGCCGACGACGAAACACTCACGACCGAGGTGATCCGGGGACTGAACAGCATGGGCCTCATCGAGACTCGGGGCGTGACGGCGACTCGCGTTGTCCGCGTGCCGCTCGGCTACCCGGTCCCGACACACGCCCGCGCCGCGATCGTCGATGAAGCGCGCGCTTGGCTGCGCGAGCGGCGCATCGAGATCGTGGGCCGGTTCGGCGAATGGGCCTACATCAACTCGGACGAAGCTTTGCACCGCGGACTGCGGGCGGGCGAATCGATCCGGCAGGCCCGCTGACCATGGCCCGGCGACCCAACCTGATCGTCGTTCGCGCGACCGACGCCTCGGTCCACGAGCGATGGCTCGGCACCGGCCCCCGCAATTTCGACCTCATGGTGTCGTACTCCGGCGATCACGCCGGGCGATACAGCCAGGGCGTCGAGTACTACCACGCGATGAAAGGCCCGCAATGGCTCGCGTGCCACGCGCTATTCACGCAGTACATGAAGCTCGTGGGCGACTACGAGCGCGTGGCGATCGTATTGGACGACATCGATGCCAGCGCGCGGATCTGGGACACCCTGTTCCATTGCTGCGACTGGTACGGCCTCGATCTTGTGCATCCCGCGGTGGTGGGCCATGCAAGCACGGATATCACGAGGCCGCACGACGGATGCATCTTGCGCTACATGGACGCCCTCGACTCGCTGGCGCCGGTCTTCGCGCGGCGCGCCCTGGAGCGCGTCCTTCCGACGTTCGTCGAGAGCATTCCCGAGGGCGAATTGCCGGCCGCGTGGTCGCGCCTGCTGCCCTGGCCGGAATATCGCAGCGCCATCGTCGATACCGTGAGGGTCACGCGGACCATCGCGGCATGGGGCAGTCCCGCGAGGCCCACGCTCGAGGCCCGGGAGCACGCGCGGCTTCGACTCGTCCACGAAGAACCACAAGGAGAAACCCGATGAGACTTTCATTCCTGGGCGCTTTCGCCGCCGCCGCGGCGTTGGCAACGGGTGTCGCATGCGCCGCCGATTTCCCCAAGCCTGCGGAGGCCGACTTCGTCGCGCGCGACTTCAGGTTCACCACGGGCGAAACCTTGCCCGAGGTGCGAATCCACTACCGCACGTTCGGGAAGATCGCTCGCGACGCGAAAGGACGCGCAACGAATGTCGTGCTGATCGGCCACGGCACCGGCGGCAGCGGCGCGAGCCTCACGGAGCCGCCGTACGGGGCAGTTCTCTTTGCCTCGGAGCTCTTCGGCAAGGGGCAGCCCCTCGATGCGGAGAAGTACTTCGTGGTCGTGCCCGACGGCCTCGGGCATGGAAAGTCGTCGAAGCCCAGCGACGGCCTGCACGCGCGATTCCCGCACTACGGATATCGCGACATGGTGGAGATGCAGTACCGCATGCTCACCGAGGGACTCAAGGTCGATCACCTGCGCCTCGTCATGGGGACTTCCATGGGCGGCATGCAGACGTGGATGTGGGGCGAGCTGCATCCGGACTTCATGGACGCCCTCATGCCGCTCGCGAGCAACCCGGTGCCCATCGCGGGACGCAATCGCATGTGGCGCAAGTTCGCCGTCGACGCGATCCGGAACGACCCCGGCTTCAACGGAGGCGACTACACCGCGCAGCCGCAGGGCCTGCGCGTGGCCATCGAGATGCTGCTCTTCGTGGGCAGCAACAGCATGATCCGCCAGAGGACGCTGCCCACGCGCGCACAGGTAGACGACTATCTCGACAAGGCCATCGCCACGAACATGGGCGTCTTCGACGCGAACGACCTCGCGTACGCGCTCGACGCGTCGTGGGACTACGACCCGTCCGCGGACCTGGGCAAGATCCGCGTGCCGCTGCTGGCGATCAACTCGGCCGACGACCTCATCAATCCACCGGAGCTGGGGACGCTCGAGGCGGGCGTGAAGCAGGTGCCCCGCGGGCGCTCCATCGTGATCCCGATCTCCGATGAGACGATCGGGCACGGCACCCATACGAAGGCGGTGCTGTGGAAGGGCTACCTCGCGGACTTGCTCAAGCAGACCGAGTGATGCCGATTACTCCGCCGGCGCGAGCCTCGGCCCGCGGCGCGTGCGCTGCAGCAGGAAGAACGCGATCGAGAGGTTGAGCAGGTTCCACGCGATCCCGTTCAGGAACGCCGCGTGGTACGAGTGGGTGAGGTCGAAGATCTTGCCGGACATCCAGCCGCCGAGCGCCATGCCGAAGAGCGTGAACATGATGACCGTGCCCACGCGCGCGCCGGCCTCGCGCGGCTCGAAATGCTCGCGCACGATAATGGCGTACGACGGCACAATGCCGCCCTGGAAGAACCCGAAGAGCGCGGAGATCACGTAGAGCGAGGCGAGGCCATTGAAGGGCAGGAAGAGCAGCAACGCCACGCCTTGCAGCGCGGAGCCCAGCAGCAACGTGCGAAGCCCGCCGATGTGGTCGCAGATCCAGCCGGACAAGAGGCGGCTCACGATGCCGCAGGCGAGCATGAGCGAGAGCATCTCGGCGCCGCGCGCCGGGCCGTATCCCAGGTCTCCGCAGTAGGCCACGATGTGCACCTGCGGCATCGACATCGCCACGCAGCAGGCGAGGCCGGCGATGCAGAGCATGACCTGCGCGGCGAACGGCGTGAGGCCGAACGGCCGGTCCGACGGATGCGCGTTGGCGAGGCTCTTCGCCGAGGCCCGCGCGAGCGGGGGGCGCGGCCGCATCGCGAAGGAAAGGGCGAAGATCGTGACCGCGGTGACCACGCCCATCCCGATGTAAGTCGCGCGCCATCCCACCGACTCGATGAAATGCTGCACGACCGGAGGCCAGATCGCCCCGCCCAGGTAGTTGCCGCTCGCGCAGATCGCCACGGCGATGCCGCGGCGCTTCTCGAACCAGAGCGACGTGTCGGCGAGCAGCGGCGAGAACGTCACCGAGCAGCCGAGGAATCCCATGAGCAGCCCGTGCGCGAGGTTGAACGTCCACATATTCGTCGCGTACGCGGCGACGATGAATCCCGCGCCCAGGCCGATGGCGCCGATCGCGAGGGGCCAATGGATGCCGAAGCGATCGGCCATCCGACCCATCAGCACGCCGCCCAGGCCGAAGCCCACCATCAGTAGCGAGTAGGGCGTGGACGCCGCGGCGCGCGCGATGCCGAACTCCGCTTGCACCGCCGGCAGCACCACGGGGACGACGTACATGCCGCTCGCGCCGACCGTGATGATCGCGAGCGTGATCCACAGTCGAGTCCAGGCGTACGGGGAATCCGCCGTCAGGCGAGCGTCTTGCGTTCCAGGCATTGCAGGTAGATGGCGTTGTCGAATCCGGTGGCGTTGCGTTGCGCCTGCCAGATCACTTCGGCGAGGCACTCCATCACCTGGTGGCGGGCTTCGTGCATCGAGCCGTGGCGTGCGGCGAGTTTCTCGACGGCGGCGCGGATTCCGGGGGGCTGGTCGATGGAGAGCTGCTCGGCGATGGCGAGGTGCATGGCGACGTGCAGGAACGGATTGGTCTCGCCGCCCTCGGGCTTCCAATCGCGGTCGAGATAGCGCTCGCGGTTCTCGAGCACCGCGTGATACTCGGGATGCTCCATCACGATATCGAGCGCCATGGCTTCGAGCGGCGTGAGGGGCAGTCTTTCCTTGTGCTTGCGCCAGACGTCGAAGAGGAACTCGCGCGACTGGTCACGGCTTGGGCTGAACATATTTCTTCTTGTCCTTGAACCCGCACGGATCGAACACCGGGCACTTCCCGCAAAGCGGCTTCTTCGCGAGGCACGTGTAGCGGCCGTGGAGGATCAGGTAGTGGTGCGCGTTATGGAGGTATTTCGGTGGCGTCACCTTGAGCAGCTTCATCTCCACTTCGAGCGGATCCTTGCCCGGCGCGAGTCCCGTTCGATTCGCGACACGGAAGACATGCGTGTCGACGGCGAGCGTCGATTCGCCGAAGGCGACATTCAGCACCACGTTCGCGGTCTTTCGCCCGACGCCCGGCAAGGCTTCGAGCTCTTCGCGGGTGCGCGGCACCTCACTGCCGTGCTTCTCCACCAGGATCTTCGACAACGCGATCACGTTCTTCGCCTTGCCGTGGTAGAGGCCGATGGTCCTGATGTACGCCTCGAGGCCCTCGATGCCGAGCGCCGCGATCTTCGCCGGCGTGTTCGCGACCGGGAAGAGCTTGCGCGTGGCGATGTTCACGCCCTTGTCAGTGGCTTGCGCCGAAAGGACGACGGCGACCAGCAGCTCGTAGGGCGTCGAATGTTCGAGCTCGCTCTTCGGGTCGGGCATCGCCTTGGCGAGCAACCGGTAGAACTCCTCGCGCTTCGCGGGACTCATTCGTACGACTCCAGGCGGGCTGCGAGTTCCGCAGCGTCGCGTTCAAGGCGCACGGCTCGCGCGTTATGCCGCGCGCGAGACAGGTCGGCGTCCGGAAGTGCTGCCGACACGACCAGCGCGATGCAGTCGACCGGACAGGGGGGAATGCAAAGCTCGCAACCCGTGCACCACGAGGCGATGACGGTGTGCATGAGCTTCGAGGCGCCGACGATCGCGTCCACGGGGCAAGCCTGGATGCACTTGGTGCAGCCGATGCAGGTCTCCTCGTCGATCACGGCCACGCGCGGCGGCATGAATTCGCCGAATGCGGGATTGAGCGGCTTGGGGTCGCGTCCGAGCAATCGCGCGAGCTTCGCGACGCCCGCGTCGCCCCCCGGCGGGCATTGGTCGATGTCCGCTTCGCCTGTCGCGATCGCGTGCGCGTAGGGGCGACAGCCGTCGAAGCCGCAGCGCGTGCATTGCGTTTGGGGAAGCAGGGCGTCGATGCGCCCTTCGAGTTCGCTAGTCATGGAGATCCGGAGCGGAAACGGAAGTGTAGGGCAGACCCGTCTCGCGCGCGATCCCTTCGTGTGTCACCGAACCTTTCCAGACGAGGAGCCCTGCGCGAAGGCCCGCATCGTCGCGTAGCGCGTTCGCGATTCCCTTGCGCGCCAATGTCCGCACATACGGGATGACCGCCGCCGAGATCGCCTGGGCCGCTTCGCGAGGCGCGGCGGAGGGCATGTTCGGCACCGCATAGTGGATGACGCCTTCCTCGACATAGGTAGGACTGTCGTGGGAAGTCGGGCGGGATGTTTCCGCGACGCCGCCCTCCTCGATTGAGATGTCCACGATCATCGAGCCCTTCTTCATCCGGGCCACCAGCGATCGCGGCAGGAGCTTCGGCGTGCGCTCTCCCGTGGTGTATGCCGCGCCCACGATGAGGTCGCTTTGCAGGGCGAGGCGCTCCACGGCTTCCGGTGTCGCCGTCGCGCGTCGCAGCATGTGCACTTCCGCGCCCGCTTCGCGCGCAGCCTCGGCGGCCGCGCCTCCGCAGAAGCCCGCCCCCAGCACGAGCACCTTGCGGGGAACATGCCCCAGGAATCGCCGGGCGACGTCGATTGACATGCGGCCCGCGATGATCGACATGGGTGCGAGCAACGGCAGCGATCCGTTCGCGTCGCGCACGGCCTCCCACGCGAGGGCGGTGATCCCGCTCGCGGCCACATGGCGCGCATGTTCCGGATGTCCCGTGAGATGGTGATAGCCGAAGACGGTTTGCCCGCGACGAAGCCGTGGATACTCGGCCTCCTGGAGCTCCTTCACCTTCACGACGAGAGGGCTTTCCCATGTGCCCTCGAGGTCGGTGATCGTCGCACCGGCCGCGCGATACGCGTCGTCGTCGACCCCGATGCCGCGTCCCGCGCCCGATTGGACGCGCACCTCGTGGCCGTCGCCGGTGAGCGACGCGACTTCGTCCGGCAGGAGCGCGACCCGGCGCTCTCCCGGCTTGGCTTCGACGGGAATGCCGATCCTCATAGTCGGGCTAGGTGCGTAGCGCCCGGCGCGCGTCGCCGATGAGCCCTGGGCCCCGGTAGATGAAGCCCGTATAGATCTGCACGAGGCTCGCGCCCGCGGCGATCTTCGCGTGGGCATCGGCGCCGGTCGTGATGCCGCCCACGCCGATCAGCGGGACCGCGCCGCCCAGGGCGCGCGCGAGCTTCGCGAGCACCGCGGTGGATCGCGCCATCAGCGGCCGGCCGCTCAAGCCCCCCGCCTCCGCGGAGCGCGGGTCGCCCTCGACCCCCTCGCGCGAGACCGTGGTGTTCGTGGCGATCAACGCATCGATGCCGTGCTTGATGGTGAGCGACGCGATGGCGTCGATCTGCGCGTCGTCGAGATCGGGCGCCACTTTCACGGCGATGGGCTTCACCTGGCCGTGCTTCTGCGCGAGCGACTTGCGGCGTGCGGCGATGGCGGAGAGCAATTCGTCGAGTTTCTCTTCCGATTGCAGGTCGCGCAGGTTCTTGGTGTTGGGCGACGAGATGTTCACCGTGATGTAGCTTGCCCTCGAATAGACCGCATCGAGGCACGCGAGGTAGTCGTCGGCCGCCTTCTCGATGGGTGTATCGAAGTTCTTGCCGATGTTGATGCCGAGCACGCCGCGGAAGCTCGAGCGCTCCACGTTCGCGAGCAGCTTCTCCACGCCGTCGTTGTTGAAGCCCAGGCGGTTCACGAGCGCCTCATGGCCGACCAGCCTGAACATGCGCGGCTTGGGATTGCCCGGCTGCGGCCGCGGAGTCACGGTGCCGATCTCGATGAAGCCGAATCCCAGCGCCGCCAACGCGTCGATGTACTCGCCGTTCTTGTCGAGGCCCGCCGCGAGTCCCACGGGGTTGGGGAAGTCGATGCCCATGACCCGCTTCGACTCGTTGCGCGTCTCGCCCGCGCCCAGCAATGCGGCCCCGGGCCCCAGCTTCGAGAGCGACTTCAGCGTGAGATCGTGGGCGACTTCGGGATCGAGCTTGAAGAGGGCGGCGCGGGTGAGGGAATAGAGCACTTACGCGAGGCGTTTCCACTCGCCGCGGGACAATCCCTCGATCGGCTTGAACTGGTTCTTGTAGCTCATCTTCCGACTCTGGGCGATCCAGTAGCCGAGGTACACGTAGGCAAGACCGCGGCGGCGCGCTTCCTCGATCTGCCAGAGGATGTTGTAGGTGCCATACGAGGCGCGCGGAACGAGGGGGTCGAAGAAGGTGTAGACCGAGGACAGGCCATCGGCCAGCTCATCGACGATCGACACCATGCGAAGCTCGCCCTGCTCGCGGAACTCGATCAATCGCGTGGCGACGTTCGATTGCAGCAGGAAGTGCGCGTACTGCTCGCGGCTGTCGTGGTCCATGCCGCCGCCGCGATGGCGCTCGCTCTGGTACAGGCGATAGAGCGCGTAGTGCTCGGCGTTGAACTTGAGCTCGCCGTAGCGCGGCTCCAGGTTCTGGTGGCGCGCGATGGCGCGGCGTTGCGCGCGGGAGGCCACGAATTCGGGGGCGATCACCCGCACCGGCAGGCACGCGTGGCAGTGGTCGCAGTAGGGGCGATAGGTAAAGGCGCCGCTACGACGAAAACCCGCGGAGACCAGCGCGCTGTAGGTCTCCGTGTCGATGAGGTAGCTCGGCGTCGCGACCTGCGAGCGCGCGAGCTTGCCCGGCAGGTAGCTGCACGGGTAAGGCGCGGTCGCGTAGAACTGCAGGTTCGCGATCGGGAGGTCGTTGAGCTTCGCCATTCTTCTCCTGCCTCAAATCCATCTCGAGCCGGACGGGGGATATTGTATCGACTCCCGCACCAGTTGAGCGAATTCGGCCCTGGGTATTTCCCGGGCGCCCAGCGAAGCCAAGTGCGACGTCGCCTGCTGGCAGTCGATCACCCGGAAGCCTTCGGCGGCCAGTTTCTCCACCAGCTTCACGAGGGCCACCTTGGAGGCGTCGTGGGCCCGCGAGAACATCGACTCGCCGAAGAACACTTTCCCGAGCGCCATGCCGTAGAGGCCGCCCACCAGCTCGCCATCGCGCCAGGATTCCACGGAATGCACCAGGCCGCGCTCATGCAGCGCCGTGTACGCGGCGATCATTTCCGGGACGATCCACGTGCCGGCGCGCCCGTCGCGAGGCGCCGCGCACTGCTCGATGACGTCGCCAAATGCCGTGTCGAACCGTGTTTCGTACAGGTCGCGCGCGAGGGTCTTCTTCAGGGAGTGCGAGATTCGCAGCTCTGCGGGAAAGAGGACCATGCGCGGGTCGGGCGACCACCACAGGATCGGATCGCCTTCCGAGTACCAGGGAAAGATGCCCTGGCTGTAGGCGCTGACGAGGCGCTCGGGCGTGAGGTCGGCCCCGGCGCACAGCAGGCCGTTGGGCGCTTCAAGCGCCTTCGCGATCGGCGGGAACGGCGCGCTTCCGCGAATCCAGGGAATCATTCCCCGCATTCTCGGTTAGAAACACTTTTTGTTCAAAGAACTACAGACGGGAAAGGCGAGAACAGGGAGGACTGCTTGCGGGCTAAAGCGCCAGGCGTCGAATCCCTTGATTGAGTTGGGCGACGTTGAAGTTCAATAGCAGGCCAACGCGAAGGTCCAAGAACTTGAGGTAGGTACGGACTTGGGCGATGTGGACTGAAAGGATGGCGTCGACGGACTTGACCTCGACCAGGACCCTCTTTTCCACAATCAGGTCTGCCCGATAGGCGCCGACTATCGGGTGGGTCTTCGCGCAGCGCATGGCGAAGACATTTCCGATATGCGCTCTCGAGGAGGCCAGGGCCCAATTCACGATGAACATCGATCGCGCACTTCAGGATCGCCGACGTGACGTGCTCATGAATGAGATCTTTGTCCGCCATATCCGTGACATTCCTTCGGGTCGTTCCCAAGAAACGGCTGATCGGCAGTTCGCGATGACGCGCCGGGCCCTCGTGCCCTAGTTTGGTTCTCTCGTTCTTCCCGTCTCGAATAGCGCAGCGACCCTATTTGGTCCAGGGAAGCCCCGCGGCCTTCCAGCCGTCATTGGCACCCGGATGGCCCTCGAAGCCTTCGAGGATGTTGTAGGCCTTCCGGAAGCCCGCGGCGGCGGCGACGTGGGCTGCATAGTGCGAGCGCACGCCGCTGCGGCAAAGGAAGAGCAGGGGCTGGGAGGGCTCGAAACGTTCGCGAAGCTTCTTCACGAACGCGTTCACCTCGTCGGCGCTACCCTCGCGAGGCCATACGATCAGTGCCGGCCCGTCGATGTGGCCCACGTCTCGCCACTCTTCCGGCGTACGGACGTCGACGATCCTCGCGGCGTCTGCCTCTGCCAATTGGTGTGCCTCGGTAGGCGTGACGGCTCCGGCATAGTTCAATCCGAGGCGGTGGCCACGATGGTTCGCCCGGTCGAAAATCTCCGCCGGTGCCTCGAGGCCTTGCTCCGACACGTCGCGCGCGCTCACCAATAGTTCTCCACTGCGAGATGCCCGGGGTCGCCACGGCGGGACAGGCGGAAATTCTTCTCGACCAGGAGCTTCCTCGAATCCTCGACCATCTCGGGGTTGCCGCAAAGCATGATGCGCGATCGATCGTGGTCGAGCTTCAATCCGATGTTCTCCTCGAGGACGCCACTGGCAAGCAGCTTCGTCACCCGGTCGCGGAACGCGCCGGGCACGGGCTCCCTCGTGACGATACGTGCATAGCGCAGCTTGTGGGCGAACTGCGCGTAATACTCGCTTTTCTCGAAGCCGCGGATCAGGTCCTCGTAGGCGAGCTCGGGTTGCGTGCGCACGCTCTGCACGAGGATCAGGTTCTCGTAGCTCTCCCACGTCGCGAAGTCATGGAGGATCGAAAGGAAGGGTGCCAGGCCCGTGCCCGTGGCGAGCATCCAGAGATCCTTGCCCGATTCGAAGCGGTCCGTCGTGAGGAACCCGTAGCTGCGGCGCTCCACGAAGATCTCGTCGCCTTCCTTCAGCTTCGAAAGCCGGCTCGTGAAGGCACCCCCGGGGACGACCACCGAAAAGAATTCGAGATGCTCGTCATGGGCCGCCGACGCGATGGAGTAGGCGCGCCAGACGATGGAGTCTTCCGCCGCGCCCTTGACGCCCAGTCTTGCGAACTGTCCCGGCACGAAGCGATAGCCGCGATCCCGCGTGGTGCGGAAGGAGAAGAGGCTCTCGGTCCAGGGACGAACGTCGGTGATGGTCTCGGTGGTGTACTTGTCGTTGGCGTTCATGCAATCGATACGTTGGGATGGCGGACAATGGATTCGACGGCTTCGGCGTCGCGAAACACTTCGCCGACGCACATGACGACGGGGCCTTCGGCGCGCGGAAGAGGCTCCCGTTCGAGCTGGGCCAGCGTCGTGAAGAGACGCTTCTCTTCGGCGAGTGTCGCGCTTTCCACGAGCGCCACGGGCGTCGATGCGGGCTTGCCGGAGCGGATCAGGTCGGCGGCGATGGATTGAGAGGCGCCCGCGGCCATGTACAGCACGACGCTGTCGGCCGCGATCGCCGCCGGCAGCCATTCGGAAGCGGTTTCGTCGCGGCCCACGCGCGGCGTGATGAATGCGACGGTGCGCGCGACGCCGCGGCGCGTGAGCGAAATCCTGAGTGTCGCCGCGGCAGCGAGCGCGGCCGTGATGCCCGGCACCACCTCGACCTCGATGCCGGCGGCGTGGAGCGCATCGATCTCTTCCTGGGCGCGTCCGAAGATCATGGGATCGCCACCCTTGAGCCGCACGACGACGTCATGGGCCCGCGCGGCTTCGATCAACGCGCGGATGATGAATCGCTGCTCCGTGGATACCTTGCCGTAGCGCTTGCCCACGTCCATCTTGCGGGCGCGCGCGGCGAGGGCGAGTGTCTCCGGGTGCACCAGCGCGTCGTGCAGCACGATGTCCGCGGATTCGAGGAGCCGCGCGGCGCGAAGCGTGAGCAGGTCCGGCGCGCCGGGTCCGGCGCCGACGAGATAGACCTTACCCACGCGCGATCTCCGAGATCATGCCGCCCGCCACCGTCTGGTGGGTCGCTTCGTCGACGAGGATGAAGCTTCCCGTGGCGCGATTGTCGGCGTAGCGATCTGCGGCGATCGGTTGCGCGACGGCGATGCGCACCGTGCCGAGGTCGTTGAACGCGAGCGTCGTGGGAGCGAAGTCGGGCTGGAGTGTCTCGAGGTCAAGACGCGATTGTAGCTTCTCGATGCTGGCGCGCACGCTCTTCGTCCCGTGCTTGAGCCAGTAGCGGCGTCCCGGGACGAGGGGATCGCGGTCCAGCCATGTAAGGCGCGCGTCGAAACGCCGCGCCGGGACCGGTGCGTCCTGGAGGTGGGAGAGCACATCGCCGCGCGCGATGTCCACCTGGCGATCGAGCACGACGGTGACCGATTGACCCGCCGCGGCCGATGGCAACGTGCCGTCAAGCGTGACGATCTCGTCCACGCGCGCCTCGTGCCCTTCCGGCGACACGAGCACGGTATCGCCGGCGCGGAGAATTCCGGATTCGATGCGCCCCAGGTAGCCGCGATGCACGCCGCGGGAGCCGAAACGCGAGCGAGACACGAGTTGCACGGGCAACCGAAGGTGCGAGGCCGAGCGTCCCGGCTCGGCGGTTTCGAGCACGTCGAGGAGCGTGGGGCCTTCGTACCAGGGCATGTGATCGCCGCGGCGCACCACCATGTCGCCCTCGAGGGCGGAGATTGGAATGAGCGAGATGCCGGAAAGCCCCAGGGACTCCGCGATCGACGCGAAATCGGCGCCGATCTCCTCGTACACGGACTGGTTCCAGTCCACCTGGTCCATCTTGTTGACGGCGACGACGACGCGGGGAATCGCGAGCAGTTGCGCGACCGCCGCGTGGCGCCGCGTCTGGCGCGAGATGCCTCGCGTGGCATCGACGAGGATCACGGACAGGTCCGAGGTGCTCGAGCCCGTCACCATGTTGCGCGTGTACTGCTCGTGGCCGGGGTTGTCGGCGATGATGAAACGCCGGTGCGGCGTCGCGAAATAGCGATACGCCACGTCGACCGTGATGCCCTGTTCGCGCTCGATGGTGAGCCCGTCGGTGAAGAGCGAGAGGTCGAGCCCGGCCGCGCCGCGCCTGGCGCTCGTGCGGGCCACGGCCGCGAGCTGGTCTTCGAGCAGCCCCTTGGCATCGAGGAGGAGGCGGCCGATGAGCGTGCTCTTGCCGTCGTCGACCGAGCCGGCCGTGGTGAATCGCAATGTGCCCGAAGCCACAGACGGGGACAGATCACGATTCGAGGTCACGATGTGCTCTGTCCCCATCAGAAATACCCTTCGCGCTTGCGAAGCTCCATGGAGGCATCCGATGTCTGGTCGTCCATGCGGGTCGCGCCGCGCTCGGTAACGGTCGTCGTGGCTGTCTCCGCGATGATCTTCTCGAGGGTATTCGCGTTGGAAGCTACCGGGCACGTGCAGGTGATGTCGCCCACGGTGCGGAAGCGGACGCGTCGCGTGACCACTTCTTCCCCTGCGCGCGGCGGCGTGAGCTCCGTGATGGGAGCCAGCAGGCCCTTGCGAAGGACGACCTCGCGGTCATGGGCGAAGTAGATGCTCGGCACGGCGAGACGCTCCCGCGCGATGTATTGCCAGATGTCGAGCTCGGTCCAGTTGGAAAGCGGGAAGACGCGCAGGTGCTCGCCCTTCGCGAGGCGCGCGTTGTACAGGCTCCAGAGCTCGGGGCGCTGGTTGCGCGGATCCCATTGGCCGAACTCGTCGCGGTGGGAGAGGATGCGCTCCTTGGCGCGGGCCTTCTCCTCGTCGCGGCGCGCGCCGCCGAAGAGCGCGTCGAATTCGAGCTCGCGCACGGCATCGAGCAGCGTCACCGTCTGGTGGACGTTGCGGCTCTCGTCTTCGCGTCGCAGCTTCACGCGGCCCGCGCGGATTGAATCGGCCACGCTGCGGACGATGAGCCGCTCGCCGAGCTCCGTCACGCGCGCGTCGCGGAACGCGATCACCTCGGGGAAATTATGCTCGGTGTCGATGTGCAGCAGCGGGAACGGAAATCGATCCGGGCGGAACGCCTTCTCGGCGATCCGCAGCATCACGATGGAGTCCTTGCCGCCCGAGAAGAGCAGCGCCGGGTTCGTGGTCTCGCCCACGACCTCGCGCATGATGTGGATCGCTTCGCTCTCGAGCCAGTCGAGATGGCCTAGTTCGGGGACAGACCCCTTGTCATACGATGACAAGGGGTCTGTCCCCGAAGGAAGGGGTTTGAGGACGGCGCTCACGCCGTCTCCACCACGCGCACCGGGATTGCGTGGATGCCGCATTCCTTCTTCGCGCCTTCCTGCTCCCACCACCAGCGGCCCGCGCGCGGATGCTCGCCCGCCTGCACGGCGCGGGTGCAGGGCTCGCAGCCGATGGAGGGATAGCCGCGGTCATGCAGCTTGTTGTACGGCACGCGGTTATCGCGCAGGTACTTCCACACGTCCTCGTTCGTCCAATCGACGAGCGGATTGAATTTCCACTTGCCGTGCACCGCATCGTGCTCGGCTTCGTTCACAGTCGCGCGGCTCGCAGCTTGCTCGCGACGAAGGCCCGTGATCCATCCTCGCTTGCCCGTGAGCGCGCGGCGAAGGGGCTCGACCTTGCGCACGTTGCAGCAGGCCACGCGCTGCTCGACGCCGTCGTAGAACCCGTCGATGCCGTGCTCCTCGATGAAAGCCGCCACCGAATCCGGCCATGGCGCATAGACGGCGATGTCGAGGCCGTAGTGGTTCCGCACCTTGCCGATGAGATCGTGCGTTTCCTGCGGCAGGCGTCCCGTGTCGAGCGTGAAGACGCTGATGGCGAGCCCGTCGCGCGCGATCAGGTCCAGCACCACCATGTCCTCGGCGCCGAAGCTCGAGGCGAGCGCCGTGGGCGAGTGGTTCTTCTCGATGGAGGCGAGGAAACGCCGCGCACGTTCGACCCGCTCGGCGTAGCTCATTGCAGTC
Source organism: Usitatibacter sp. (assembly GCA_049300695.1). Taxonomy (GTDB): domain Bacteria; phylum Pseudomonadota; class Gammaproteobacteria; order Burkholderiales; family Usitatibacteraceae; genus Usitatibacter. Next base: position 142,846 of record JBAQKF010000049.1, on the reverse strand, counting down.
CTCCGGCGGTGGCGCGCTTGCGGAAGAGCGGTACCGGGTCGTCCACCGAGCCCTGGTAGCGCAGCGTGAAGTCGCCCAATGCGGCGAGCGCGTCTTCGGGATCGCGTTGCGGTGGCAGCACGAACGCGTCGAAGCCGCAGCGCGCCAGGTTGAAGAGATGGTCGCGGCCGATGTCGCCGAACGCACGCAGCTCGCCACGGAATCCGTAGCGCGTGCGCAGCAACACGCCCGTGGAATTGCCGCGGCCGTCGCCCCACTTGGGGAACTCGACCGCTACCAGCGCGAGCCTGGAAAGATCCGGAGCGAGCTCGGCGGGATCTTCGCCCGCGGCGAGCCACACGCCGACGGGTTGCCCGCGCGCGCGAAGCTCGTCGCGCCGCGCTTTCCACGCCGCGAGAGGGACGATCGCGCGTGCTTCGGGCAACGCGCCGTCGGCCGCCACGTGCGTCCACTCGTCACGCTCGACGCGCCGGAGCGTCGTTCCGCCCGGATAGGCCAGCAATCGGATCACCCGGCTAGGCATGGGCCGGCTCCTTCTTGTCGCCGTAAACGCGTGCCTTGAAGGGACCGATGCCGACGCGATGCACCGTGTCCACGAAGAGCTCGTCTTCGTGGCGCTCGTCGATGTAGGTGTCGATGAGCTTGGCGACCACCCCGGGCATTTCGGCCGCGGCGAACGATGGGCCGATCACCTGGCCCAGCGCCGCGTTCGAGCCCTGGCGCCCGCCGATGGAGACCTGGTACCACTCGGCGCCCTGCTTATCCACGCCCAGCACCCCGATGTGGCCGATATGGTGGTGGCCGCAGGAGTTCATGCAGCCGGAGATGTTCAGGTCCAGCTCGCCGATGTCGTGGAGGTAGTCGAGGTCGTCGAAGCGGCGCTGGATCGCTTCGGCGATGGGGATCGACTTGGCATTGGCGAGCGAGCAGAAATCGCCGCCCGGGCAGCACACGATGTTGGTGAGCAGTCCGATGTTGGGCGTGGCGAGCCCCTGCGATTTCGCCGCCTGCCACAGCGCGAAGAGATCCGCCTTCTTCACGTCGGCGAGGATCAGGTTCTGCTCGTGGGACACGCGAAGCTCGCCGAAGCTGTACCGGTCGGCCAGCGTCGCGATGAAGTCCATCTGCTCGGCGGTCACATCGCCCGGAGGCACGCCGGTCTTCTTGAGCGAGAGCGACACGGACGCGTAGCCGGTCACGCGATGCGCGTGGACGTTCCGCTCGGTCCACTTCGCGAACGAGCGGCTGTCGGCGAGGGCCTGGACATACTCCGGGTTCACGTCGGCGAGCTTCTCGTGCGGATGGGGCTCGAAGTAAGCCGAGACGCGCGCGAGTTCTTCTTCGGGAATGACCGAAGGAGAATCCTTCGTCGCTTCCCACTCGGCCTCGACCTGGCGCGCGAATTCCTCCGGACCCAGCGATTTCACGAGGATCTTGATGCGGGCCTTGTAGATGTTGTCGCGGCGGCCGTGGAGGTTGTACACGCGAAGGATCGCTTCGATGTAGGTCAGCATGTGGCGCCACGGCAGGAACTCGCGGATCACGTGGCCGATGATGGGCGTGCGTCCCATGCCGCCGCCCACGATCACGCGCATGCCGATTTCACCGGATTCGTTCCGCACCACGTGCAGGCCGATGTCGTGCAGCAGGACCGCCGCGCGATCTTGCGTCGAGCCGTTCAGCGCGATCTTGAACTTGCGCGGCAGCCAGTTGAATTCGGGATGGAACGTGGACCACTGGCGCAGGATCTCGGCGAGCGCGCGCGGATCCACGATCTCGTCGGGTGCCACGCCGGCGAAGTGATCCGTCGTGATGTTGCGCACGCAGTTGCCCGAGGTCTGGATGGCGTGCATCTCGACCCGCGCGAGGTCGGCGAGAATATCGGGCACGCTCTCCAGCTTCGGCCAGTTGTACTGGATGTTCTGGCGCGTCGTGAAGTGGCCGTAGCCCTTGTCGTACTTGCGCGCGATGTGCGCGAGCATCCGCAACTGAGTGGACGAGAGCATCCCATAGGGAACCGCGACGCGCAGCATCGGCGCATGGCGCTGGATGTAGAGGCCATTGCGTAGCCGAAGCGGGCGGAACTCGTCCTCGGTGAGCTTGCCGGCGAGGAAACGCTCGGTCTGGTCGCGGAACTCGGCGACGCGTTCGGCGACGAGTGCGTGGTCGTAGTGGTCGTAGCGGTACATGGTCAGTGGAGGACCAGCTTGGTGCCTGCGAAGAGGAGCACCGCCACCAGCGAATGGCGGAGGATGCGCTCGGGCAAGCGGGAAGCGAGATGGGAGCCCAGGAGGATCCCGGGAATCGATCCGATGAGCAGGCTCGCGAGCAGCCAGCCGTTCACGTTGCCGAGCGCCGCGTGGCCCAGGCCCGCGAGCAGCGTGATCGGAACGGCGTGCGCGATGTCGCTGCCGACGATGCGGACGGTGGCAAGCGCGGGATAGAGCAACACGAGCGCTGTCACGCCGACGGCGCCGGCACCGACGGACGAGAACGTCACGGCGAATCCGATGAAGGCGCCCGTGAGGATCGTCGCGAACCCGCGATGCTCCGAGATCCAGCCCTGGCCCGCATTGGCTTCGGCCCAGGCGAGGAGCTTCGAGCGGAACGCGAGGGCGAGCGCCGTGAGCACGAGCATCGTGCCGAGCGACATCGACACGACGAGCCGGGTCGTGGTACCCGCGGGCGGAAGGATCGAGAGCAGGAAGATCGCGAACGCGGTCGCGGGAATGCTGCCGGCCGCGAGCAATCCCGTGACGCGCCAATCGACGTGGCCTTTCAGTGCGTGGGAAACGGAGCCGCCCACTTTCGTGAGGCCCGCATAGAGCAGGTCGGTGCCGACCGCGGTGACGGGGGCTACGCCGAATCCGAGGACCAGCAACGGCGTCATGAGCGAGCCGCCGCCGACACCCGTGAGTCCCACGATGGCGCCGACGACGAAACCTGCGATGGAGTAGGGGAATTCGATCATTTTCAATCTCTCTGACGAGTGATCTTAGGAGTCGCCGTCATTCCTGAAAAATACTTAATTGTGCTATATTGATAACTATTGAGTATATGGTAAGCGTATGAATATCCAACAATTTCGTTATGTCAGCGAAGTCGCGAGGCGGGGCCTGAACATCTCCGAGGCCGCGTCCGCCCTGCACACATCGCAGCCGGGCGTCTCCAAGCAGATCCGTTCGCTCGAAGAAGAGCTGGGCACCGCGATCTTCGTGCGCCAGGGACGGCGCCTCACGGCCGTGACCGACGCGGGCCGCGAGGTCATCACCACGATCGACCGCATCCTCGCGCAGATCGCGAACCTGAAGGCCGTCGGCGAGGAGTTCGCGCACCACGCGCGCGGGAGCCTCGCCGTGGGCGTCACGCACACGCAGGCGCGCTACGCGCTGCCGCCGGTCGTGACGGCGTTCAAGAAGAAATTTCCCGACGTGAAGCTGAAGCTGCTGCAGGGCAACCCGCACCAGCTCGCGCAGATGGTGCTCTCGGGCGAGGCCGACATGGCGATCGCCACCGAAGCGCTCGACGAGTATCCCGAGTTCGTGACGCTGCCGTGCTACCAGTGGCACCACTGCGTCGTCGTGAAGTCCGGGCACCCGCTTGCCAAGGCGAAGCCACTCACGCTCGAGGCGATCGCGAAATACCCGATCGTCACTTACGACTCGACCTTCGCGGGGCGTTCCGCGCTCGATCGCGCGTTCGCGGCCCGCAACCTGTCGCCCGAAGTCGTGCTCACCGCGCTCGACTCCGATGTGATCAAGTCCTACGTGTCGCTGGGCCTGGGCGTGGGGATCATCTCGTCACGGGCGTTTCGCAAGGGCAAGGACGAAGGGCTCGTCGCGCTCGATTGCGATCGCCTGTTTCCGGTGCAGACGACGCGCCTTGCGTACAAGCGCGGCGCGTACCTGCGCAGCTACGCGGTGGAGTTCATCAAGCTGCTCGCGCCCCACGTGCGCGGGGCCGACTTGAAACAGCTCGAGTCGGCGGCGGGTGAGGATTTTTCGATCTGACCGGTCGTTCTCAGGGTTTGCTTCGAGAGGAGCACGCCGGATCGGCGATCTCGACCCGTCGATTCCTTGCGCGCCCTTCGTCGCTTCCATTGTCGGCGACGGGCTTGCTTTTTCCGTATCCCTTCGCCGTGAGCCGCTCCGCCGCAACGCCGTGTTGCGTGAGCCAAGTCACCACCGCCTTCGCCCGCGCTTCGGAAAGCGTTTGGTTGTACGCGTCGTTGCCGACGTTGTCGGTGTGGCCCTGGACTTCAACCTTCAGCGCCTTGTCCGCCGCCATCATGTTCACAACCGGCTGCAGCGCTGAGTCGGAGGCTTGCTGCAAGGTCGACTTGTTGAAATCGAACAGCACGCCGTAGAGGACGACGTGGCATGCCTTCGCCAGGTTCGCGTTCAAATCGACGGCGCCCACGTCTGCCACGTTGAGGTCGTACGCGCCGGGCCCGCTCGGCGAGACCATGGCCCAGATGTTCCGGCCCCCTTGCCCGTAGTGGGCCCGTATGACGCTGTTGCCTTCCTGCACGATCGTCCAGCCGCCCTTGGTGAGGGCATCGCGATAGGCCGTGGTCAGGAGCGCGTTCGAAATTCCCGGAAGGTCATAGTGGCGAAGGAGCGATCCGCTCGCCACCACTTCGGCCTGGTCGGCGCCCTGCGGTGTCACGCGGAACGGCGTGTTGTCCGCGCTGCCTCCATGGGATTTGGATCCCGGGAGCGGCGCCAGGTACGGAAAATCTCCCTTGTCGGCCGCGATTTTCTCGGGAGTCGCGGCGGGCGCGGCAAGCGTCAGCGTAAAGGGCAGCGGTGCAATTTCGATCACGTCCAATCGAAAGATCTGGAAGTCGTTGTCCATGTTCGCCCAGGCCTCCACGCCGTTCTTCGTGTATTGCAGAACCTCGAGGAATCCGCCCGCCCGGTACTCCTTGACGATGGTCCAGCCGTTCTGCAGGAACACCGGCTTGATCCTGTTCCATTCACCCAACATGTCGGCGCCCTTCGCGGCTTCGGCCAGGATGAACCAATGCTTGCCTTGCCTGGCGGGGCCGACGTCGCGGTTCGGCGGGAACTTCACTTCCCCCCATATCTCGTAGGTAGGGTTCGCCCGCACCTTGAGGATCGTCGAAAGAAAGGCGAGCTCGGGTGGCGGGTCCTTCACGAATTGCGCTGCGGCCGGTGTTGCTGCGAGCGCGCCCAGGAGCGCCGCAATCGTGCCAGCCTTCCCAACCGAACCTGTGAAAAACATTGACGCTCCTCGAAGAATTGCCAGTTTTCTCAGCACTTCGCCCACTGGGCGCTGTAGCTGTCGAGCGAGCGCACGGCCGTGGTCGCGTCGACGGAAGCCTTCGCGCGATTGCCCATCTCGAGCTGCAACCTGAAGTCGTACTTCTGGAAGAACTCCGCGAACTTCTCGCCGCCGAGGGCGCCGACCGCGAAAGCCTCGTCCGCCTTCGCATCGTGTTCGAGGAGGATTGTCGCGAGCGGCTGTGGCGCGGGACCCGATACGACCTTGGCGCCCGCAGCCGGATCGTAGACGCTGCGATCCGAGCAGCACGTGATCACCTTGCCCGGCCCGGCGACGGGACTGGGGCCGTCGCGATACCCGATGAAGCTCACCTGCTTCGTGGGATACGTCATCTTGTGCGCGCAGATCGCCGAATAGGCGACGATCGACTTGTCCGCGCCGACGCCGCCCGACCAGACGTAACCCTCGCCCGACTCCGTATGAAGGAGGATTCCCGTGACGAGCGGCTGCGTGAGGCGGAGGAGAAAACAAGGCGTGGCCGCGTACGGATAGTCGAAGACGTATGTCTTTCCGGCTACCAGGGACGCGATCCGAAGAGGCTCGCCTCGCTCGTCGGTGAGCTTCACGCGCGCGTACTTCCTCGCGGTGAGCGTCGCGGCCTGGGTCGAATCGGGGAGGGCGGCGCCGGCGGCCGATGCGGCGCAGAGTTGCACGAAGTCGCGGCGCTTCATGCCCCCATGATAGCGACCTTGGGCGGCGCGGTGCGCTCGTCGGTCGATACGGTGCGCGCCACCCGGAACCACGCGGCGTACAAAGCGGGCAGGAATAGCAACGTCAATACGGTTGCCACGACGAGGCCGCCCATGATCGCGACGGCCATCGGCCCGTAGAAGGCGCTCCGCGTGAGCGGAATCATCGCGAGCACGGCGGCGGCCGCGGTGAGCATGATCGGGCGGAAGCGGCGCACGGTCGCATCGACGATCGCATCGGCCGGTTCGCTGCCCGCCTCGATGTCGTGGTCGATCTGGTCCACGAGGATCACGGAGTTGCGCATGATCATTCCGGCGAGCGCGATCGTGCCCAGCATCGCGACGAACCCGAAGGGCACGTTGAAGATGAGGAGCGCGGATGCCACGCCGATGAGGCCCAGCGGCGCCGTGAGGAGCACGAGGGCGAGCTTCGAGAAGCTCTGCAACTGGAGCATGAGTGCCGTCACCATCACGAGGATCATCACGGGAGCCACGATCGCGATGGATTGCTGGCCTTTGCCGGCATCTTCGATGGCGCCACCGGTCTCGATGCGATATCCCACCGGCAGCTTCGCGCGGATGGCGTCGATTTTCCCGTTGAGCTGCTGGCTCACCACGGGCGCCTGGATGCCGTCGTTGAGATCGCTCCGCACGGTGATCGCCGGCAATCGGTCGCGGCGCCAGTACACGCCCTGCTCGAGGCCATAGGTCACGTCGGCGATCTGCGCGAGCGGAACGCTGCGGCCGTTGCCGACGGGAACCGAAAGGTCCTTCAGGAGGCTCATGAACACGCGCTCGTCGCGCGAGCCGCGCACAATGACGTCGACGGACTTGTCGCGCTCGCGGAACGTGGTCGCGGCCTGCCCCGAGAGCACGGTGTTCAGGAACGTCGAGAGCTCCTGCGTCGAGATGCCGAGCACGCGGGCGCGGTTCTGGTCGATCGTGAGGCGGATCACCTTGGAAGGCTCGTCCCAGTCGAAATTCACGTCGCGCGTCCATTTGTTGTCGCGCATCGCGGCGGCGACGTCGTTGGCGATGGCCCGGATGCGCTGCTTGTCCTCGCCCACCACGCGGAACTGGATCGGATAGCCCACGGGCGGCCCGTTCTCGAGGCGGTTCACGCGGCCGCGAAGCTCCGGGAATTCCTCGTCGAAGAGCTTGATGAGGCGCGCGCGCACGATCTCGCGATCCTCGTTGCCCTTCGTGTTCACGATGAACTGGCCGAAGTTCGCGTTCACGAGCTGCTGGTCGAACGGCAGGTAGAAGCGCGGGCTGCCGCTACCCACGTAGCTCACGAAGTTGTCGATGTGGTCCTTCACCGAGGGATCGGTGAGCAGGAATTTCTCCATCTTCTTCACCTGCTCCTCGGTGGCCGGGATCGAGGCCCCTTCCGGCAGCCGCAGGTCCACGATCAATTCGGGCCGGCTCGCCGCCGGAAAGAACTGCTGCTGCACGAAGCGGAAGCCCACGACGGAAGCGACGAAGATGCCGGCGGTGATCGCGATCACAGTCCAGCGATGCTCGACGCACCAGGTGACGACGGCGCGGAAGCGCTGGTAGAAGGGCTTGCGATAGACCGCGTCCTCGTCGACATGCGCGCCGCCTGACTTGTAATCCGGAAGCAGCTTGTAGCCGAGGTAGGGCACGAACACGACCGAGACGATCCAGGAAATGAGGAGCGCGAGCGTCGTCACCGCGAAGATCGAGAAGGTGTACTCGCCCGTCGAGGAGCGCGCAAGCCCGATGGGAAGGAATCCCGCCGCCGTCACGACCGTTCCCGTGAGCATCGGCATGGCGGTGCTGCGATAGGCGAAGCTCGCCGCCTTCACGCGTTCCCAGCCCTGTTCCATCTTCACCACCATCATCTCCACCGAGATGATCGCGTCGTCGACGAGCAGGCCCAGCGCGATGATGAGCGCGCCCAGCGAGATCTTGTGCAGGTCGATGCCCGCAGTGAACATGAAGAGGAACGTGACCGCGAGTGTCAGCGGAATCGAGAGTGCCACGATGAGGCCGGTGCGCAACCCCAGCGTGAGGAAGCTCACGGCGAGCACGATTGTCACGGCCTCGGCGAGCGAGTGCGTGAACTCGGATATCGAGCGCTTCACGGTCGCCGGCTGGTCGTTCACGCGGCTCAACTCCAGGCCCACCGGCAATTCCTTCTCGATTGCTGCGACCTGGTCGTCCAGCGCGTGGCCCAGCGCGATGATGTCACCGCGCGGGACCATCGAGACGGCGATCCCGAGCGCGGGCTTGCCCATGTAGCGGATGCGCGGCTGCGGTGGATCGGCGAAGCCGCGGTGGACGTTGGCGATGTCGCCCAGCTGGAAGAGGCGCCCGTTGGCACGGATCGCGATCGCCTTCACGGACTCGACGGAATCCAGCGACCCTGTCGCCCGGATATAGATTCGATCGGTCGGCGTCTCGAAGCTTCCGGTCGCCGACACCGCGTTCTGCTGGGCGAGCGCGTTGAACACGACCTGCGGATCGATGCCGAACGTGGCGAGCTTCGCGTTGGCGACCTCGACGTAGATGCGCTCGTCCTGCTCGCCGATGAGGTCCACCTTGGCGACGTTCTTCACGCGAAGGAGCTGGTTGCGGATGCGGTCGGCCGTCTCCTTTAGTTGCGCGTACGTGTAGCCGTCGCCCGTGATGGCGTAGATGTTTCCGAAGGTATCGCCGAACTCGTCGTTGAAGTAGGGGCCCTGGATGCCGGGCGGCAGCGTCTGGCGGATGTCGCCGACTTTCTTGCGCACCTGGTACCACGTGTCCTTGATCTCGGAGGGCAGCGTGGAATCCTTCACGAAGACGAAGACAGTCGATTCGCCGGGCTTCGAGTAGCTGCGCAGGAAATCGAGGTGCGGCGTCTCCTGGAGCTTCTTCTCGATCCGGTCGGTGAGCTGCCGTTCGACTTCCTCGGCGGATGCGCCCGGCCAGCGCGTCTGCACCACCATCAGCTTGAAGGTGAAGTCGGGGTCCTCGGCCTGGCCGAGCTTGAGGTACGAGCCCACGCCGATGAACGCGAGCACGATCATGAAGTAGAGCACCAGCGTCTGGTGCGACAGCGCCCACTCCGAGAGATTGAAACGCTTGAACACGACGGACTCCTAGTTGCTCGCCTGCGTCGAGTCCCCGGATTCGGCAAAGCGCACGGGCTCGCCGTCGCGAAGCTTGTGCACTCCGGCCGTCACCACGACGTCGCCCGCGTTGAGTCCCGAGATGATCGTGACTCCGTCCTCGCGGTACTGGCCCACGTTCACCGCGCGCAGCTTCACGCGGCTCGTCGCCGGGTCGATGACCCACACGGCGGGCTTCTGGTCGTTGCCGGCGAGCGCCGAAAGCGGCAGCAGCACGATTCCCGAGTCGGCCGAAGGGTTGAAGACGACGTTCGCCGTCATGCCGAGCTGCGCCTGCGACGGAGGATCGATGGCCGAGACCCGGACCGCGTACGTGCGCGTCACCGGATCGGCGCCACCAGCGATCTCGCGGATGCGGCCATGGAACGGCTTCGCGGGATCGGCCCAGAGCTGGATCGCGACATCCTGTCCCGTCTTGAATCGCGCGAGCTGGCCCTCGGGCGCGTTCACGACCACTTCCTTCTCGCCCGCATGCGCGAGCTTCAGCACCGGTTGTCCCGCGGCGACGACCTGGCCGGGCTCGCCCGTGACGGAAACGATCACGCCATCGGCGTCGGCCGCGAGGTTGGTGTAGTTGGCCTGGTTCGAGGTGATCGCGGCTTGGGTGCGCACCTGCTCGACCTTGGCTTGCGCCGCGGCGAACGCGTTCTGCTTCGCATCGAACGCCGACTGGCTGATGAATTTCTTCGCGAGGAGATCCTGGTAGCGCGCGAGCTCGGATTTGGCGAGGGTGAAGTCCGCTTCGGCGGAGGCCAGTTGCGCGCTTGCGCCCTGGGCCGCGAGCTTCGCGTCCTCCGGATCGAGGCGCGCGAGCACCTGGCCCTTGGTCACGCGGGCGCCGGCGTCGACGAGTCGCGCGACGATCTTGCCGGGAATGCGGAATCCGAGATCCGTCTCGTAGCGCGCGCGAAGCTCGCCGGAGTAGACGTCGCGGCTCGCGGCGGCGCCGGGCGTCACGCGTTGCGCGACCACGGGGCGTACGGGATCGGTCGTGGCCTTCGGGGTTCCGCAGGCGGCGAGAGTGATCGCGACCGCGGCGAGCAGCAGTTGGGTCTTCATAGCAATCCTTCCCACAGCGCGCGAAGCGCCGTTTCGATTTCCTTTTCGTAATCCCGCTTGAGGATCGCGAGCTCCGGGCGATCCATCGCCTTCTCGAAGCGCTCGTTCGGATGCAGCAGCTGCCACAGGCCGCAGATGAGCCCGTAGCTGTGAAGGAGGATGCGCACGCCGCCGCCTTCGCCCAGCGTGGGGAAGTGGCGCTCGAGTCCAGCGCCCGCCGTTTTCAGCGTCTGCGCGACGCCGACCTTGAACGCGACGGCCGAGTCGAAGGGCGTCTCCCGTTCCATCTGCGCGAAGCAGTGGCTCGAGAGCGCGAGGTATCCGGGAACGCGGATCATGTGGCTTCGCGTGACGGAGAAGATGTCGTCGAACGTGAACGGCCCCGGTTTCGAGAGCAACTTCGTGAGCGCCGTGAAGAAGTACGTCACGTGCCGCTGGTGGAGCTCCAGCAGCATGTCTTCCTTGGTGGGGAAGTACAGGTACACCGTGCCCTTGGCGAGCCCCGCCATTTCGGCGACCTCGGACATGTTGGGCATCCGGTCCGGGTGCTTCAGGTAGAGCTTCTCGACGGCATCGAGAAGCTCCTGCTTTCGTTCTTCCTTGTCTTCTACCGCGAGGGCACGCTGTGCGGGGGGCATAACTGACTCCGGGTCATGTAGGCAAAAAGATAAATGACCGCGGGTCAGTTGTCAAGTTCCTTGCATCGGTAACGGAACGGGATCACGCAAGTGTGTGCCGTGCCACATCCGGATTTGCCGGGGACCGATAACCTCGAGCGATGCAACCGATCAAGTGCGCGCTGATCTGCGTAGTCATGTTCCTCTCGGCCCTGGCCACCACACCGGCGGACGCGGCGACCACGTGGAAAATCCAGATCTGGGGCCCGAAGCGGGCCTCCCTCGTTCCGTTCGAGTGGTACGCGCGGGAAGTCGAGGCCCGCACGGGCGGCCAGATCAAGTTCGACATCGCCTTCGACAAGGGCAAGGTCACCGATGCGGTCGAGCTGCTGAATTCGGGAGCCGCGGATGGCACCTTCATCTGCACGCAGTTCTTCTCCGAGAAGATGCGCCTGCTCACGTTGATCGACCTGCCGCTGCTCACTCCGGAAAGCATCACCACGGTGGGCCGGCTGGAGCTCGCGATCGCGGACCATCCGGCGGTCGAGGCCGAGTTGAGGAAGTCCAACCTCAGGGTGTTGCTGCCCACGCCGCTGCCGCAGTACCAGTTCATGGGCACGCGGCGCCTCGCGAAGATCGACGATTTCCAGGGCGCGAAGGTTCGCATCTCGCCGGAGATGGGCCGGATCCTCGGCGAATACGGCGCGCAGGTGATCTCGACTTCCACCGCCGAAGCCGCGGGCAAGTTGAAGGAAGGCAAGCTGGACCTCGTGGCGCTGCCCTATCCCTACGCGTTCGCGACCTACAAGGTGGACGACGTCTCGAAGTACGTGACCGACAAGATCTCGCTCGGATCGCCGCTTTGCTACATGGGTACCAGCCAGAAGTCCTGGGATGCGCTTCCCGCCAATGTGAGGAAGGTGATGCTCGAGCTGAGGGAGCCCGCGCTGGCCCGCTATGAGCAGGCCTACGCGGCCGACGACGCGACCACGATCGCGGCATTCAAGTCGAAGGGCCTCGAATTCGTCTCGTTCAATCCGGCCGATCGCACGCGCCTCGTCGCGAAGGCGATCAAGATCTGGAACGCATGGATCGAGGCCCGGGAAAAGGAGGGCCTCCCGGGCGACGAGGTCTTCATCTTCGCGCAGTCGAAGATTCGCGAGCTCGGACGCGGCCAACAGAAGCCATGAGCCTCGTCTCGGACCTCAGCACCGGAACAAAGCTCGCCCTGGCGTTCGGCCTCATGGCGGCACTCCTCGCGATCGTCGGCTTCGTCGGCATCCGCGGCATGGGCAGCATGCGCGAGAACATGGCCGAGCTCTACGAGAAGGAAGCGGTCGGCGGAATCCACATCAAGGAGGCCAACGTCCAGCTCGTCGCCACGCAAGGCGCAGTGCGCGCCGCACTCCTGGACGAGTCCGCCGACAAGTGGATCGCCGAAGTGCGCAAGGCCGATGCGGCTTTCCATAATGAGTTCGACAAGTACCGCGCCACGCTCTCGCGGCCCGAGGAGCTCGCCAAGGCGAAGGACGTGGAGAGGCTCTTCAAGGAGTTGCGCGAGGTCCAGGACCTGGTGCTCGATCTCGTGAAGGCCGGGAAGAGCGCGCGGGCGCGCAGCATGTGGCCCAATCTCGATCCCCTGCTCGAAGTCGTCGACGGGGCGCTCGACGAGCTTTCCGCCCGGAAGGTCGCCGACATGGAAAAGACGGCGGAATCGACCTGGGCAAGCTATACCCGCAGGAGCAGCCTCGTCGTGAGCGTCGTGCTCGCGGCCATCACTTCGGCGATCCTGCTCGGCATCCTCATCACCGGACTCATCGCGCGGCCGCTGCGCGGGGCGATGCGCGTGCTCGAATCCGTCGCCGAGGGCGATCTCACGCAGCGCATGGAATCCGAAAGCCGCGACGAGGTAGGCCGCATGGCGCTCGCGCTCAATCGCGCGCTGGAAAGCATGAACGGCGCATTGCTGGAGGTGAGCACCGCGGCCGAGCGCACGGCCGGCGCGTCGCTCCAGATGTCGCAGGCGGCCATGCAGCTCTCGGCCGGCACGCAGGAGCAGGCCACGGGGCACGAGGAGGCCGCGGCATCGCTCGAGGAGATCACCGCGACGCTCAAGAGCGCGGCCGAACACACCCGCAAGGCGAGCGAGTTCGCGTCGGCCTCACGCACGGTCGCCGAGAAGGGCGGCAGCGTGGTCGCATCGACGGTCCAGGCGATGCAGGAGATCGACGAGTCGTCGCGCAGGATCGCCGACATCACGAGCGTGATCGACTCGATCGCGTTCCAGACCAACATCCTCGCGCTCAATGCGGCGGTGGAAGCCGCGCGCGCCGGCGAGGAGGGCAGGGGCTTCGCGGTTGTCGCGGCGGAGGTGCGCAGCCTCGCGCATCGCTCGGCGGAGGCGGCAAAGCAGATCAAGCAGCTCACCCAGGATTCCGCGGCGAAGGTCAAGGTGGGTTCCGCGCTCGTGGGCCAATCGGGCGCGACGCTGAACGAGATCATCGTGTCGACCCAGCGCCTGACCGAGCTCATCGGCGACATCGCCGCCGCGAGCCGGGCGCAGTCCGCGGGCGTGGACGAGGTGAACGGCGCGATCGCCCAGATGGAGGGGCTCACGCAGTCCAATGCCGCGCAGACCGAGGAAATCACCGCGACTGCGGACTCCCTCGCCGATCAGGCCGCGCACCTCCGGCTGATGGTGAGCCACTTCCGGCTCATAGCTCCAACCCCATGTATCGCGTTCCAGGAATCGGATTGAACGTGTACGGCGGAATGTCGCGGAACCCGAGCGTTTCGTACATCGCCTGAGCGGCCTTCATCGCAGGCAGCGTGTCGAGCACGAGCTTGCCGTAGCCAAGCGACTTCGCATCGGCGATCACCGTTCTCGCGAGGAACCACCCGTATCCGAGGCCGCGATAGCCGGGCCGCACGTAGAGGCGCTTCATCTCGGCGGCGACGTCGTCGCAAGGCCTCAGTCCCGCGCAGCAGGCACCTTGACCGGACGAAAGCCCCAGGTAGAGCCGGCCGCGAGGCGGCGCGTAGGCGCCGGGCAGCGTCGCGAGCTCCGACTCGAAGTTCTGGAAGCAGAGATCCGTGCCGATGGATTGCTGGTATTCACGGAACAGGGCTCGCACCAGGTCGAGCTCTTCGGATGTTGCAGGGGTTGCGAGCGTGAGAGGACCACTCACTCGGGTGTCCAGCGAGCCGGACGTTTTTCGAGGAATGCGGCGAAGCCTTCGCGCGCCTCATCGCTTGCGCGAACGCGCGCGATCGTCCTTGCGGTGAGCTCGCGCACGTCCGCATCGATCTCAGCCCCAGCCAATCGCGCGTAAAGCGACTTGATTTCCGACAGGGCCCCGGGCCCATTCGCATCCAGGGTTCGCGTGAGCGAGTCGACCGCCTCGTCGAGGCGATCGTCGTCCACGACTTCATGCACCAGGCCGATCGCCATCGCCTCGCGGGCACTGATAGGCGCGGCGGAAAGCGCCAGCCGCTTCGCGTGCCGCACTCCGACGGCCGCGATGAGATACGGCCCGATCGCCGAGGGAATGATTCCGACCCGCGCCTCGCTCACGGCGAAACGGGCGTTCTCTCCGGCGATGGCGAAATCGCAGGCGCACACGAGTCCCACGCCGCCACCCATGCAGGCGCCCTGGACCCGCGCGATCGTCGGTTTTGGGCAGGAGGCGATGCGGTCGATCATCGCGACGAAGCGCCGCGCGTCCTCGAGGTTCGCGGTCTCGGGGGCTTCGCTCTGGCGCTTCATCCACGCGAGGTCGGCGCCCGCGGAGAACGCCTTGCCCTGGCTCGCGAGCACGACGCTGCGCACGCTCGCGTAGGAGGCCGCGTCGGCGAACGCGCGGTCGAGCTCCGCGATCATCGCCTCGTCGAATGCGTTTCGAACGTCGGGCCGCGCCATCTCGATGCGCAGCACGCCTTTGGTACCTTGCCCGATCGCGAGTGTTGCCATCAGCCGAAGCGGACGTACTCGAAGTCGAGCGGATGGCGATCGATGCCCGTGGCGGGCGGCGCGATCCAGCCCGCGAACTTGCCGGGCTCGACGACGCGGCCCATGAGCGAGGCCACGAAGGCGCGATCCGATTCGCTCGGAAGCCACGATTCGACGTTCGCGTTCCAGCGCGCCTCGTCGATCACCTCGCCCCTCGGGGAGATGCGAAGGCTCGAGAGCGTGCCGATGCGCCGGTTGAACGCCTTGTGCGGGAGCCCGAAGCGGAACGCAACGCCCGTCTTCTCGATGCGCTTGTTCCAGCGGCCGACGCCGCCCACCGAGTCGTCCACGAAATCGTCGCGCAGCACCTCGTTCAGGGCATTCAGCAGGGGCACGCGGCGCGGCTCGAGGCGGCCATCCTTCACCTCGAGCACCTCATAGGTGTCGCCGCGCAGGCGATGGTCGTCGTCGCGCCGGGCCTCGTCGAAGCGGCCCTTGAGTCCCGACGCATAGAAGGTCGCGGCGTTGCTCGACTCGTCGGCGCCGAAGAGGTCGAGCGTCACGCTGTAGTGGAAGTTGAGGTAGCGCTGGATCGTGGGAAGGTCTATCACGCCGGCCGCGCGAAGCTTGCCGCTATCCTCGGTCTTCAGCTCGTTCATCACCTCGCAGGTGCGCTGGATCACGCGCGAGATGCCGGCCTCGCCCACGAACATGTGGTGCGCCTCCTCGGTGAGCATGAAGCGCGTGGTGCGGGCGAGCGGATCGAAACCCGATTCGGCCAGAGCCTTCAGCTGGAACTTGCCGTCGCGATCCGTGAAGTGCGTGAACATGAAGAACGCGAGCCAGTCGGGCGTGCGCTCGTTGAAGGCGCCGAGGATCCGCGGATTGTCGGCATCGCCCGAGCGGCGCTCGAGCAGCGCTTCGGCTTCCTCGCGCCCGTCGCGGCCGAAATGCCGGTGCAGCAGGTACACCATCGCCCAGAGGTGGCGTCCTTCCTCGACGTTGATCTGGAAGAGGTTGCGAAGGTCGTACATGCTGGGCGCGGTGAGGCCCAGGTGGCGTTGCTGCTCGACGGATGCGGGCTCCGTGTCGCCTTGCGTGACTATGATGCGGCGCAGGTTGGCGCGATGCTCGCCGGGCACCTCCTGCCAGGCGTCCTGGCCGAGATTGTCGCCGAAGTGGATCTTTCGCTGTGTGTTACCTGGCATCAGGAAGATACCCCAACGATAATCGGGCATCTTCACGTAGTCGAAGTGCGCCCAGCCTTCCGCATCGACGCTCACGGCCGTGCGCAGGTACACGTCGTAGGCGTGCGAGCCCTCGGGACCCATCTCGCGCCACCAGTCGACGAAGTTGGGCTGCCACTGCTCGAGCGCGCGCTGCAAGGCGCGATCGCCCGCGAGGTTCACGTTGTTGGGGATCTTCTCGTTGTAGTCGACGTTCATACGCGCTTCCAGTCGAACGCCGCCTTCTCGCCCTTGCCGTACACCTTGAGCGCGCCCTTGTCGCCCACGGCGTTGGGCCGCTGGAAAATCCAGTTCTGCCAGGCGGTGAGGCGCCCGAAGATGCGCGTCTCCATCGTCTCACGTCCGCCGAAGCGCAGGTTCGCTTCCATCCCGGTGAGCGCGTCGGGCGACATGGAGGCGCGCTCCTCGATGGCGATGCGGATCTCGTCGGCCCAGTCGATATCGTCAGGCGCGGCCGTGACGAGTCCCAGCTCGAGCGCGGCCCTTGGATCGAGCGGCTTGCCGATATGGTCACGCGCGGCATTGAGGGCCTCGTGGTCATCGTAGAAGCGACGGGCGAGCCGCGACTGTCCGTTCACCATCGGATACGCGCCGAAGTTCATCTCCGAGAGCGTGAGGGACGGGGCGTTGGCGGATGCATCCAGCATGTAGGTGCGGTCGCCGGCGAGGGCGAGCTCCGCCAGCGTCCCGGCGAAGCAGGAGCCGGGCTCGATCAACGCATAGAGCGTTCGCGACGATACGTCCAGGCGCGCGAGCGTCCGGCGGATGAATCCGATCACCTCGCGGACGAATCCATTGCCCGAGCGGGCCTTGAGCGCGGCGTCGCAAGCGAGCACGTGGGCCGCGTCGCCTTCGGTCTTCAGGATCCAGGTGCCGATCTCCAGCTCGTTGGTGCGCATGGAGAGGATCGCGTCGTCCAATTCGCGCGCCATGGCGAGCGGCCACCATGACGCGCCGGCTGCCTCGATCCCGGCAATGTCCGAGGCCTGACGGCCGGAGGGCGCTTTCACGGTAAAGGTCGCGATGCGGCGCGCGCGGTCGATTGAGACCCTCACGTGCGAATAGTCGAGCGAGTCCGTGCCGATGGCGCATTCGAGCGGGGCGAGCTTCACGGGATTCGCGTTGGCTGCCCGCCCGATCGATTCGGCGAGCCTCGTCGCCCGTTCCTTCACCGCCGTGGCGAACTTCGCCGGCTTCGCGATCGCATCGACGAGCTTCCAGTCGAGCGCGCGCTGGCCGCGAACGCCTTCGGCCGTCGTGCAGAAGATGTCCGCGTGGTCGTGCCGCACGTGGCGCTTGTCGGTGATGCGCGTGAGGCCACCCGTGCCCGGCAGCACGCCGAGCAGCGGCACTTCGGGAAGGGACACCGCCGAGGACCGGTCATCCACCAGCACGATCTCGTCGCAGGCGAGCGCCAACTCGTAGCCGCCCCCCGCGCAGGTGCCATTCACCGCGGCGACGAATTTCAGTCCCGAATGACGCGACGAGTCCTCGATGCCGTTGCGCGTCTCGTTGGTGAACTTGCAGAAATTCACCTTCCACGCGTGGTCCGACGTTGCGAGCATGAAGATGTTCGCGCCCGAGCAGAAGATCCGGTCCTTGGCGCTGGTCAGGACGACGGCGTGCACCGCGGGATGCTCGAAGCGGACGCGGTTCAGGGCGTCGGCGAGCTCGATGTCCACGCCGAGGTCGTAGGAATTGAGCTTGAGCTTGTAGCCCGGCCGCAATCCGCCATCCTCGGCCACGTCCATGGAAAGCGTGGCGATCGGGCCGTCGATCGCGAGCTTCCAGTGACGATACCTGGAGGGATCGGTTCGGTAGTCGACGCGCGGGGCGGATTCCATGCCTTATGATGCCTCAACATGAACGGGAAGCTGCCACCCCCACCGGGCGAACGCTTCAATTTCGCCCAGCACCTGCTCGAGCGAAACCGCTCGCGCGCGGGCAAGGTCGCCTACATCGACGACCAGGGGTCCATGACCTACGGGGAGTTGGACGAGCGCGTGCGCCGGATGGCCGCGGCCCTCGTCGCGAACGGCCTTCGCCGCGAGGAGCGCGTGCTCCTGCTCATGCACGACAACAACGACTGGCCCGTGGCGTTCCTGGGCGCGCTCTACGCGGGCGTGGTGCCCGTCGCGGTGAACACGCTCCTGTCGGGCGACGACTACGCCTACATCCTCTCGCACTGCCGTGCGCAGGCGGCGCTCGTGTCGCAGGCGCTGGTACCCGTGCTCGAGAAGGCCACGGCCCAGGCGCCCCACGAGCTGAAATTCACGTGGGTATCGCCGCTCTTGGATACGATTTCCGAGCACGCGCCCATGGCCGCGCCGTCACCCACAAGCTGCGACGACATCGCCTTCTGGCTGTACTCGTCCGGCTCGACGGGCCGGCCCAAGGGCACAGTGCACACGCACGCAAATCCCTATTGGACTTCCGAGCTGTACGGAACCCGGGTGCTCGGCGTTCGCGAAGGCGATCTGTGCTATTCGGCGGCGAAGCTCTTCTTCGCCTACGGCCTCGGCAACGCGCTCACGTTCCCGCTCTCCGTAGGCGCGTCGGTGCTGCTCATGGCCGAGCGTCCCACGCCCGATGCGATCTTCAGGCGCTGGACCGAGAGGAAGCCGACGATCTTCTTCGGCGCGCCCACAGGCTACGCAGGAATGCTCGCATCGCCGAAGCTGCCGAAGCGCGAGGAGGTGGCGCTGCGCTTGTGTTCGTCCGCGGGAGAAGCCCTGCCCCGGGACATCGGCGAGCGGTTCACCAGGCACTACGGCTGCGAGATCATCGACGGCATCGGGTCCACGGAGATGCTGCACATCTTCATCTCCAACGTGCCCGGCAACGTGGCCTACGGGACGACCGGGCGGCCGGTGCCCGGCTACGAGATCGAGCTTCGCGGCGAGGACGGAAGCCTCGTGGCCGACGGCGAAATCGGCGACCTTTATATCCGCGGACCCAGCTCCGCGCTCCTGTATTGGGGCAATCGCCTGAAGTCGTGCGAGACCTTCCAGGGCGGGTGGACGCGAAGCGGCGACAAATACCAGCGCGACGCCCAGGGCAACTACGTGTACGCGGGGCGCAGCGACGACATGCTCAAGGTGAGCGGCCAGTACGTGTCGCCTTTCGAAGTCGAAGCGACGCTCGTGAAACATCCTGCCGTGCTGGAAGCGGCCCTGATCGGCGTGCCCGACGAGAACGGCCTCACGCGCTCGAAGGCGTTCGTCGTGCTGAAGTCCGGGCAGGCGCCGTCGGAGTCGCTCGAGGCGGAATTGAAGGCCTTCGTGAAAGGCGAGCTCGCGCCGCACAAGTATCCGCGCATGCTCGAGTTCATCGCGGAGCTGCCGAAGACCGCGACGGGCAAGATCCAGCGGTTCAAATTGCGGGAGCGCGAGGCCTCCAGGGGCAAGGGCGCCGCGCCCGCATGATCGCCTCCGAGCCCGGGCCGCGATTCGCCGAGATCGCGTGGGATGGCCGGCGCGTTCGGGTCGAGTACGACTGGGTGGGCCAGGGCGCACGCACCCTCGTCTTTCTTCACGAGGGACTGGGATCGCGGGCCATGTGGCGCGACTTTCCCGCGAGGCTTTCCGCGGCGCTCGGCATGCGCGGCCTCGTGTATTCGCGTCCCGGCTACGGCAAGTCCACGCCGCGCGATGCCGAGGAGCGTTGGGAGCCCGACTTCATGCATCGCCAGGCGCACGAAGTGTTGCCGGCATTCCTCGATGCGATCGGCGTGAACGGCCGCGTGTGGTTCTACGGGCACAGCGACGGCGGATCCATAGCGTTGCTCTTCGCGGCGCGCTTTCCCGCGCGCACCGCGGGGGTGATCGTCGCGGCGCCGCACATCTTCGTCGAGGATCTTTCGGTCGACAGCATCGAGAAGACGCGGCTCGCCTATCTCGAGACGGACTTGCGCGACAAGCTCGCGCGCTATCACGACGACGTGGACTCCGCCTTCTGGGGCTGGAACGACATCTGGCTCCATCCGCCGTTTCGCGGCTGGAACATCGAAGGCGAGATCGCGGCGATCACGGCGCCGATCCTCGCGGTGCAGGGCCTCGACGACGAATACGGCACCCTGGCGCAGATCCGCGGCATCGCGAAGGCCGTGAAGCACGCGAAGCTTCTGGAGCTCGCCGGCTGCGGCCATTCGCCCCATCGCGACCAGCCCGACGCCGTGATCCGGGCGGCGGTGGAGTTCGTATGAGCGAACGCACCCAGGTCGGAATCGTCGGCGCCGGTCCCGCGGGCCTCTTGCTCTCGCACCTGCTGCACCTTGCCGGCATCGGGTCGATCGTGATCGAGACCCGCACGCGCGAAGACGTCGAAGGCACGATCCGCGCCGGTGTCCTCGAGCAGGGCACGGTGGACCTGCTCACGGAAAGCGGCGTTGGGGAGCGGCTGCACCGCGAGGCCTTCTTTCATCGTGGCGTCTACCTGCGCTTCAACGGCGAGACGCACCACATCGACATGCAGGAGCTCACCGGCGGCAAGCGCGTCACGGTCTACGCCCAGCACGAGGTGATCAAGGATCTCGTGAAGGCCCGGCTCGACGCGGGGGGCGATATTCGCTTCGGCGTCTCCGGCGTGAAGCTCGAAGGGATCGACTCGACACGCCCCGTGATCGTGTTCACGCAAGGCGGCGCGGCGAAGCGCATCGAGTGCGACTTCATCGCGGGTTGCGACGGCTCCCACAGCATGTCGCGCCACTCGATTCCCTCGGGCGTCCTGGCGCGGCACGAGCGCATCTATCCATTCGGATGGTTCGGCATCCTCGTCGAAGCGCCGCCGTCATCCGATGAATTGATCTACGCGTCTCACGATCGGGGCTTCGCGCTCGTGAGCACGCGGTCTGCGTTGCTGCAGCGCATGTACCTGCAATGCGATCCCAACGACCGCATCGAGAGCTGGTCCGACGACCGCATCTGGTCGGAGATGCGAAAGCGCCTCGAGACGAAGGACGGCTGGGCGCCGAAGGAAGGGCCGATCACGCAGAAGTTGATCGTGGGCATGCGAAGCGTGGTTGTGGAACCCATGCGGCACGGGCGGCTGTTCCTCGCGGGCGATGCGGCACACGTCGTGCCGCCGACGGGCGCGAAGGGGCTCAACCTTGCCGTGGCCGACGTGCGCATGCTGGCGCGCGCATTCGATGCCTTCTACAAGCGCCACGACGAATCGTGCCTCGATCGCTACTCCGGGGATTGCCTGCGGCGCGTATGGAGGGGCCAGCGATTCTCGTGGTGGCTCACGACGCTGCTGCATCGCGCGGAATCCGACACCTCGTTCGATCGCCGCCGCCAGCTCGCGGAGCTGGACTACATCACGACGTCGCGCGCGGCAATGACTTCACTCGCGGAGAATTACGTCGGTCTTCCGTTCGACGAGCCTTAGCGAGGCTTTCATCGCCGGGTGCCGCCTCGAACGTTCCTCGTATCGGAACCCAGCTGTCCTCGTTCGAGGCGAATCCCACTGCGGAACCGTCCGTGAACCGCAGCGCCACCGTGAGCGTGTATCCCGACGACGAAAGATAGGAGAACATGCAGGCCTCGGCGCCCAGCGAGAAGGCGGCGTACCGCGGCCTCTCGGGCACGCCGTTGCCCTTCGCGGCATCGCGGCTTCGCGATGCCGCCTTCTTCACGGGCGCGACGGTTCGCCACTCCACGGTGCCATCCTCGTGGAACACGTGCTCGTGCGTTTTCCCCTTGGTGGGGCCGTCGGTCCAGGTAAGGCGTATCGTCTTTCCGCGCAGCGGGTTGGAGACTTTGTCGGTCGCCATGGGACCCCTCACGAGTCGTTCCGGTCTTCGCAGTGTGCCTCTTGCCCTGTCCGGGCGAGCATCGGCTGTTTGCCAGCCGACGCGTAGGCTGCCGCCTACGAAGCATCGGTAGCGCCTAGCCGCGAGGCAACATCAGGAGGCTGCCCGTGCCGTGCGCGAGCAATTTTCCGCTCGCATCGGAGAGCTTCGCCTCGGTATAGGCCACGCGTCGCCCGCTGTTCAGCACATTTCCGATCGCGATCACCTCACCGGTCTCGACTGTGATGGGCCGGATGTAGTTGATGCGGATGTCGAGCGTCGTGAACGATTGGTCGGCGTCCAGCAGCGTGAGATTGGACAGCGCCATCGCCGTATCGAGGACCGCGGCGGTCCATCCCCCGTGAATCGAGTCCAGCAGGTTGTACGAAGCAGTGTTCGGCGTGCCGCGGACCGTGACGGAGCCGGGCACCGCCGCGGCGATGCGAAATCCCAGCGTGATGCCGATGGGAAGCTGCGCGTATTCGCCCGAGATGATGCGTTGCAGGTAATCCATCCCGGTGCCCGCGCGCTTCGAGGAAGCGATGAGCGGCGGCGCTGCCCCGTTCAAATCACGCCCTCGAGCAGCTGCACTTCCACCGTCGCGCCCGCGTCGACGTTGCCGGTGTCGTCGCCGAGGATGATGAAGCAGTTGGCGTCGCTCATGGACTTGAGGATGCCGGATCCCTGCTCGCCCGTGGGTTTCACGGTGAGCTTGCCATCGGGCGCCTGCGTGAGGATGCCGCGCTGGAACTCGGTACGCCCGGGCGCTTTCTTGAGCGCGGAGGAGCAAATCGCGCGGAACGTGGGGACGGGCTCGACGGGATCGGCTCCCATCAGCTCGAGGAGGGCGCTGCGCACGAACTGGTAGAAGGTCACCATCACCGAAACGGGATTGCCCGGCAGCCCGAAGAAGTGCGCCGAACCGATCTTCCCGTAGGCGAGGGGACGCCCCGGCTTCATCGCGATCTTCCAGAACACGACTTCGCCCAGCTTGCCGAGCATGGACTTCACGAAGTCCGCCTCGCCGACCGACACGCCGCCGCTCGTAATGACGACATCGGCGCTCGCCGCGGCCTGCGCAAATGCGCGCTCGATCAACTCAGGATCGTCGCGGATCACGCCCATGTCGAGCACCTCGCAGCCCAGGCGCGTGAGCATGCCGTGGAGCGTGTAGCGGTTGGAATCGTAGATCTCGCCTTCGCCCAGCGTGGTGCCGATGGACTTGAGCTCGTCGCCCGTCGAGAAGAACGCGACGCGCAGCGGTCGGAAGACCGGGACCTCGCCGATGCCGAGCGACGCGATGAGGCCCAGCTCCGCGGGGCGAACGATGCGCCCGCGCTTCAACGCGAGCGATCCCGCCTTGAGATCCTCGCCCGCCTGGCGCACGTTCTGCCCGGTCCTCTGTCCCGCGGCGAACGTGATCGACTTGCCGTTCGCCTTCGCGCGCTCCTGCATGACCACCGTGTCGGCGCCTTCGGGCACCACGCCGCCCGTCATGATGCGAACGCATTGCCCGGGGGCCACTTTCCCCGAGAAGGGCTTGCCCGCGAAGGAAACGCCGATTTCCGTGAGCGTCGCCTCGCCGGCGGCGACATCCGCCCCGCGCATCGCCCATCCGTCCATCGCCGAGTTGCGGTGCGACGGCACGTCCACGGGCGAGGTGATGTCCTCGGCGAGGACGCGGCCCAGGGCCGAGCGCACGGGAACGCGCAGCACGCCCGTCACCGGATCGAGGAACTGGTGGATGAAGGCGCGCGCCTTCGCCACCGGCATGGAGTTCGGATCGTAGTCGTCGGCGCAGGACGCCTGCGTGATGGTGAGCGTGGTCGTATTCATGCGATGCCCAGCGGAATGGTCCTCAGGGATGTGATCTTACCGTTGGCGGCGACGCCGAGGAGCGTCACCTCCCGCATCACGTCCGCGTACTCACCCGGCAGCGCCTCTTCGGCTTCCTCGAGGGCCTGCTCCAGGGCGGTGAAGTCGGCGCTGCGGGCGACGGTGATGTGGGGCTCGTAGGGCATGTCGCGGCGAAGGTGCGATTGGAGCGAGCGCGTATAGAGGGCATCGTGCAGCGCAATGATGGAGGCCGCGCCGCGCGAGGCCATCAGGAAAACGAATTCGTTCACGTGCATCCGCGGCGCGCGAAACGTCACGGTAACCGCGGGCCAGCGCGCCGCAACGCGGCGCACATGAGTCTCGATCTGCAGCGCGCTAAGCGCCGTGGCGAACGGAAAGGCCAGCGTGAGGTGCGCCGCGACCAGGTGTGAGGCGGGATCGTGGCGCTTTCGCAGCGCTTCCACGCGATCCATTCCGTCGAATGAGGGAAACCACGCCACGGCGAAGCGGGGCAGCGGCGGCCGCGGAAGGCGCAGTGCCCGTCGCATGGCGCTAGGGAGCCTCTGATCTATTCACGGGGTCTGCGACGGGTCGAAATCGCCCGTCCCTGATGCGGCTTGGAAGTTCGAAGCTGCGTCATCGGGTTGCGGCAGGTGCGGCGTCTGCTTCGTTGCTCGGTTTGCGAAGGGGTCGGCCATTCGCTGCACCTCGACGCCTTGCATCCATCCGCACCTGTCGCAACGCAGATCCCCGCGAATAGATCAGAGGCTCCCTAGCCGCGCGGCTCGAGGCTCGCGAGTTCCTCGCGGGTGTTGATGTTGAGGAACGCGTCGGCCTCGTCGTCGAAGGAGACCTCCACGACGCGGAGCGCGCCATACCATTTGTCGATCTTGCGCTGGCCCGAGGCGAGGAAGTCGCGCAATGACGAGTGCACGTCGCGGCGCATGAGCGAGAAGACGGGATGCGCCTGGTCACCTGTTTTCGCGACGGCCAGTTGAGCCGTTTCGCGTTCGAGCGCGGACCGCAGGCGTTCGACCAGGTCCAGTGGAAGGAACGGTGAATCGCATGGCACGGTCATCACCAGATTGCCCGTGGCATGGGCCAAGCCGCGCTCGAATCCTGCGAGCGGCCCGGCGAATCCCTCGATCTCATCGGCGATCACGCGATGGCCGAAACGGCCATAGGCCTCGGGATTGCGGTTCGCGTTGATGAGGAGCTCGTCGACTTGCGGGGCGAACCGCTCGATCACGTGCACCACCATCGGTTTGCCGCGGAACACCTGGAGGCCTTTGTCGACACCGCCCATGCGGCTGCCCTGGCCGCCGGCGAGCACGAGGCCGGTCACCTCACGCATGGACCCTGGCTTTGCGGACGATGCGATGCGCGCCGGTGAAAAGGAGGTAATGCTTGTTCACCGCGCGCCCGATCATGGTGATGCCCACCTGGCTCGCGACTTCGTGGCCCATCTTCGTGAGGCCCGAGCGTGACACGAGGACCGGGATCCTCATCTGCGCGGCCTTGATGACCATCTCCGACGTGAGGCGCCCTGTCGTGTAGAAGATCTTGTCGGCGCCATCGACGCCTTCGAGCCACATCCAGCCGGCGATCGCATCGACCGCGTTGTGGCGGCCTACGTCTTCGACGAAGGTGAGGATCTCGGAGCCCTTGGCGAGCGCGCAGCCATGCACCGCGCCCGCCTGCTTGTAGATCGACTCGTGCAGGCGCACGGCGTTGAGGAGATCGAAGAGCGTTTCTTCTTCCACGCGCATGTGGTCGTCCAGCTTGATGGACTCGATGTCGGCCATGAGATCGCCGAAAACCGTGCCTTGCCCGCAGCCCGTGGTCGCCGTGCGCTTCTCGGTCTTCTTGTCGAGGTCCACGAGCCCGTCGCGCGTGGTGACGGCCACGGCATTCACTTCCCAGTCGACTTGAACGCTCACGATCTGCTCGATGGATTCCACCAGGCGCTGGTTGCGAAGGAACCCGATCGCGAGCGCTTCCGGCGCGGCGCCCAGCGTCATGATCGTGACGAGCTCTTTCTTGTCCACGTAGAGCGTAAGGGGATGCTCGCCGGCGATCGGCGTCGGGACGAGCGCACCGGTCTCGTCGAGCGCGTCGACCGTGTAGGTCGCGGGGCGCGCGTTGTGCGAAAGGACCGGCTTGTAGCCCACTAGGCTCCCTTAGCCGCCGATGAACGACATCTCGACCTTGCGCGCCTTGGCGGTCTCGGCGGTGCGGATCTCGGAGTAGCGGTCGTTGCGCCGGGACCAGATCGCGGCGACGGACCCGGAGATCTCGTCGTCTCCCATGCCGCCGCGAACGAGCGCCTTCAGGTCGTAGCCGCGCTGCGCGAAAAGGCAGGTGAAGAGCTGGCCGTCGGTGGATAGACGCGCCCGCGTGCAGGTGGAGCAGAAGGCCTGGGTGACCGACGAGATCACGCCGATCTCGCCGCCGCCGTCGCGATAGCGCCAGCGTTCCGCGACTTCGCCTTGGTAGTTGGCATCGACCGGCTCGAGCGCGAACTCCTTCGAGATTCGCTGCACGACCTCGGCCGAGGGGATCACGTCGTCCATGCGCCAGTGATTGGTCGATCCCACGTCCATGAATTCGATGAAGCGCGGGATGTGGCCGGTGCCCCGGAAGCGGCGCGCCATGTCCACGACCTGGTGGTCGTTCACGCCGCGCTTGACGACCATGTTCACCTTCACGGGCGCGAGGCCCGCCCCGGCCGCCGCGTCGATCGCCTCGAGCACTTTCGAGACGGGGAAGTCCGCGTCGTTCATGGCCCGGAAGGTCGCGTCGTCGAGGGAGTCGAGGCTCACGGTGATGCGGTTGAGACCCGCGTCCCGGAGCGCCTGCGCCTTCGCCTTGAGCGCGGAGCCGTTCGTGGTGAGCGTGAGGTCGACATCGGGCAACGCCTCGCGAAGCATCGCGATCAATCGTTCGATGCCGCGGCGAAGCAGGGGTTCGCCGCCCGTGAGGCGGATCTTGCGGGTGCCCAGCCCGTGGAAGATGCGGGCCATGCGCGTGATCTCCTCGAACGTGAGGATCTGTTCGTGCGGGAGGAACGCATAGTCGGCGTCGAATACCTCCTTGGGCATGCAGTAGGTACAACGGAAGTTGCAGCGGTCGGTGACCGAGATTCGCAGGTCGTGCAGCGACCGTCCGAGCGCGTCGGCCGGCGGCATGGCGGTGCCCGCTGCCGTCCTTTCGGGGATGGGCAGCGAGCGCGCCTCTTGCAGAGCGATCACGGTTTTCGCCATTGCTGAATAGTATAGTCATCCCATGGGCAACAACCCCACGATGAAAGTTGCGGTGATCCTCTCGCGCGAAGCCGTGGAGAGCCGCTGGGAAAGCCATCGATGGCAGCTTCTCGGCGCGATTCCCGATCCCGGCGGAGCGCCGCGCACGCTCGTCGACACGCCCGCCATGCGACAGCGCCTGTATCCGGGGCTCGACGTCACGCTCTTCAAGGACGAGGCCGAGGGCATCTACCTCAACGTCTCGAGCGAGGAGCCCAGCGTATTCGTATCGATTCGACACGATGACGGCGGCGAGGAGCCTTATCCCTTCCTGTGTACCGTCTCGTACAACGAGGCCGCGCGCTGGATGGACGGAAGCGAGAAAGTCGAGCGGGTGCCCGCATGGCCCGAGCTCGTCGCCTGGATCGCCGCGTGGGTCGAGGCGAACTACAAGCCGGAGGGTCGCCGTTCCCAGCGCCCGAAATCCTTCGAAGGCAAGGAGGGCGTGCTTCGCGAGAAGGGCAGCCGCCGGTGAGCGACGAGAATTTCCTGTCGCGCTGGTCGCGCCGGAAACGGGCTGCCACGGAATCGCCCGGGACGGTGGAGGACAAGCCGGTCCAAGCCGAAGCGCCACAACCGCTGCAACCCGCGGCGCCCTCCGAGCCCGTTCCCCTTCCACCCATCGAATCGCTCACTCCCGAGTCGGACTTCACGCCTTTCATGCAGGCGAGCGTCGATCCGGTCCTCAAGCGCGAGGCACTGAAGAAGCTCTTCGGGGATCCGCGCTTGAACGTGATGGACGGCCTCGACGTCTATATCGACGACTACACGAAGACCACGCCGATCCCCGAAGGAATGCTGGAAAAGATGACGCAAGTGCGCCACCTCGGCTCATTCAAGGAAGGCGAAGAGCGCAAGGCCAGGGCGGCGGCCGAACTCGCTGGCGGCGAAGCAGGCGCCCTTGACGGGAAAGCTTCGCAGGAACAATTGATTGCAACCCTTCCACCTGATACTTCCAGCGAGGAAATTCCCGCACCTCCAGTGGGCGAATCCGAGGCTCCCAAGGGCTGATTTTTATTTCGTATGGTGTACACTTCATAGCGACATGGAGTCCGCTTCAAGACGGACCCGGCAATGGACGAGGAGTCGCCGCCATTCAGTTCTCGATGGCGGTGAACACGACGAAAAGAGAATGACCTTAGGCCTCGAGGTCTCCAGTCCCGCGCGTGCAGCGGGCACGGTTCCCGGACCGGACTTCCGGGATGACCCGCTCGAGCTCGAGAGCCGGGGATGGACCTGCGTTCCCCAAGATTGCGGACCCAAGGTCGCGGCGCTCGCATCGCTCGCCAACCTCGCCGCACCCGAGCCCGTCGCACGGGTTTCCTATCAGTCGCGCGGCAATCTCCTCGTCATCGCCGGTCGCCAGCCGGAACGTGCGCGGCGCGCGGCCGAAGAGCTCGCGAGCGCGCTTCACGTGACATTGCTCGGAGCGAGCGCGCAGTCGCCGGGCGTCACGACGTGGTCGGGGAGCGTCGAGTCGCTCACCGGATATCTCGGTGAGTTCAGCGTAGTGATCGCGGGATTGAATGGTGCCGCAGCCTCCGCGCCGGCGAAATTCGACCTCGTGCTCGACTTCTCCCGGGAGCCGCTATTCGAGATGCGCCAGCCGCCCCAGGGGTATCACCACGCCGGCGGCAGCGACGCGGACGTGGCCATCGTGGGCGAGCTGCGCGAGAGCGTGGGCGAGTTCGAGAAGCCGCGCTACTTCGCGTACCGCGAGAACATCTGCGCCCACAGCCGCTCGGAGATCACCGGTTGCAACGCATGCATCGAGATCTGCTCGACGAGCGCCATCAGGGCCGACGGCGATCACGTGAAGGTCGATCCGCACCTGTGCATGGGATGCGGCGCGTGCGCCACCGTGTGTCCCTCGGGCGCCATGTCCTACCAGTTCCCGCGCGTCGCCGATCGCGGCGCGCAGATGAAGCAACTGCTGTCGGCGTATCGCGAAGCGGGCGGACGCGATGCATGCGTCATGTTCCACGACGGCGGGGTGGGGCGAGAGCTCCTCGTCGAATCCGCAGCGGGGAACGTCGGGTTGCCGGCACGCGTATTGCCGCTGGCAACCTGGCACGTCGCTTCAATCGGCCTGGACCTGCTGCTGCCCGCGGTCGCCTACGGCGCGACGAGCGTGGCAGTGCTGATGCCGGGTGACTCCGATCCCGACTATGCCGAGGCGCTGCGCCAGCAGATGACGATCGGCGAGACCCTCCTGCATGGGCTGGGCTTCGACGGAACGCATTTCGCGCTCATCGAGGCCGCTTCGCCCGCGCAACTCGAGCAGGAACTGGCATCGCTTGCCCCGGCCCGCGTGCCGCCGGTTGCGGCCTCGTTCCTCCTGTCGAACGACAAGCGCACCGCCATCGAATTCGCCGTGGAGCACCTCGCGAAGCACGCGCCCGCGAAAGTCGACGAGATCGCGCTGCCCGAGGGCTCGCCCTGGGGCGAGATCGTCGTCGACCGGAACAAGTGCACGATGTGCATGGCGTGCGTCGGCGCCTGTCCCGAGTCGGCGCTGATGGACGGCGTGGACCAGCCGCTGCTCAAGTTCCTCGAGCGCAATTGCGTGCAGTGCGGACTTTGCGAGGCGACCTGTCCCGAAGAAGCGATCGCGCTCGCGCCGCGGATGCTGCTCACGCCCGCCGTCCGCCAGACGCGCGTCGTGAACGAGACGCAGCCCTTCCACTGCATCCTCTGCAAGAAGGCCTTCGGCACGCGCCAGGTCGTCGAGACGATGATCGGAAGGCTCACGGGCCATTCGATGTTTGCCGACGCGGCGGCGCTTCGCCGCCTGCAGATGTGCGCGGACTGTCGCGTGGTCGACATGATGGCCGCGAAGAATGAAGTCTCGGTGCTCAAGCTCGGGGGACAGGACTGATGGCTGCTGCCGCGCCTGTCGTGATGCATCGCACGCTCCCCGCCGAGGAAGCGGCGCGAGCCGATTTCTACGCGCTGCTCGCCCGGCTGTTGGGATCCGTGCCCGACGCGCAGCTGCTCGACACGATCGCGCACGCGGGTCCGCTCGCCGGCGAGTCGGATCTCGCGACCGCATGGCAAGCGCTGGTCGATGCTTCGTCCGCGATGGATGGCGAAGCCGCGCACGACGAGTACCAGGCGCTCTTCGGCGGCGTGGGAAAGGCGCCCGTATCGATCTACGCGGGTTACTACACCGGCGCTTCCGCCGCCGATCATCCGCGCATACGCATCCAGCGCGATCTCGAGGCGCTGGGCCTTGCCCATCGCTCGACCACCCAGCCCGAGGATCACCTGGGCACGCTCTTCGACGCGATGCGCGTGCTCGTCGCCGGTGGCGCCGGGCGCGGCCCCGCAAGCCTCGAGGAGCAACGCCGCTTCTTCGAGTCGCACGTGAACAGTGGCGCCCGGAAATTCTTCGCGGCCGTCGTGGCGGCGAAGCAAGCCAACTATTACCGCAGGGTCGCCGCGCTCGGTGCGGCGTTCCTGGACATCGAAGCCGAATCGTTCCAACTGGATTGACACGCAAGCTCCACTAGGAGGCTCGACATGAAAACGACACGTCCCAGCAATCGCCGCAACTTCCTTCTCGCCGCAGGACTCGGGGGCGCCGGCGTCGCAGCCGCCGTCGCCACGGGCAAGAAGGTGGCGGCAACGCCCAAGGGGGAAGCCGTAGCGGCGTCGAAGGAGACGAAGTACCGCGACACCGAGCACATCCGCAAGTACTACGAAACGACGAAAGTCTGAGGAGCCGACCATGCTGCTCACACGCAAATCCGAAAAAGCCGAGACCCAGGCCCTCAACCCGCTCGCGCGCGCCGCGTCCGCATTGGGTGGGCGCACCGTCGATCGCCGCGCATTCCTGAAGGGCGCGGGGCTCACCGCGGGCGCCACGGCGTTCGCCTCGCAGCTTCCGCTCAACTTCGTCGGCGAGGCCAGGGCCGAGTCGAAGACCGGAAAGATGGAAGTGAAGCGCACCGTCTGCACGCACTGCTCGGTGGGCTGTGCGGTCGACGCGGTCGTCGTCGACGGCGTATGGGTGCGACAGGAGCCCGTGTTCGACTCGCCGCTCAACATGGGCGCGCATTGCGCCAAGGGCGCATCGATCCGCGAGCACGGGATGACCGAGCACTCGCATCGCCTCAAGACCCCGATGAAGCTCATCGACGGCAAGTACCGCCAGATCTCCTGGAAGCAGGCGATCGACGAGATCGGCGACAAGCTCCTCGCGATCCGCAAGGAAAGCGGCCCCGACGCGGTGTTCTGGATCGGCTCGTCCAAGCACAACAACGAGCAGTCGCAGATGTACCGCAAGTTCGCGTCCATGTGGGGCACCAACAACATGGACCACCAGGCGCGCATCTGCCACTCGACCACCGTCGCGGGCGTGGCCAACACGTGGGGCTACGGCGCGATGACCAACTCGTACAACGACCTCGAGAACACCAAGTGCATGATGTTCATCGGGTCGAACGCCGCGGAAGCGCACCCGGTATCGATGCTGCACGCGCTGCACGCCAAGGAGACCGGCGCGAAGATGATCGTGGTCGATCCGCGCTTCACGCGGACCGCCGCGAAGGCCGACCAGTACGTCCGCTTGCGCTCCGGAACCGACGTCGCATTCGTCTTCGGTGTGCTCTACCACGTGTTCAACAATGGCTGGGAGGACAAGAAGTACATCAACGACCGCGTCTACGCAATGGACAAGGTCCGCGAAGAGGTGATGACGAAGTGGACGCCCGACAAGGTGACGGAAGTGACGGGCGTGCCCGAGGCCGACGTCTACGCCGTGGCCGAGAGCATGGCAAAGAACCGGCCATCTACCGTCATCTGGTGCATGGGCCAGACGCAGCACACCACGGGCAACGCCGTCGTGCGCGCGTCCTGCATCCTGCAACTGGCACTCGGCAACATCGGAGTGTCCGGCGGCGGCGCGAACATCTATCGCGGCCACGACAACGTGCAGGGCGCCACCGACGTGGGCCCGAACCCGGATTCGCTGCCGGGCTACTACGGCATCGCGGCGGGCTCGTGGAAGCACTGGTGCAAGGTATGGGGGGTCGATTACGACTGGATGAAGGGCCGCTTCGCCTCGCAGGCGATGATGGAGAAGCCCGGCATGACCGTGTCGCGCTGGATCGACGGCGTGCTCGAGAAGAACGAGCTCATCGACCAGGATTCGAACCTGCGCGCCATCGTCTTCTGGGGCCACGCGCCCAACTCGCAGACCCGCGGCCTGGAGATGAAGAAGGCGATGGAGAAGGTCGACCTCATGGTGGTCATAGACCCGTATCCGTCGGCCTCCGCCGCGATGCCCGACCGCAAGGACGGCGTGTACCTGCTGCCGGCGGCCACGCAGATGGAGACGTCGGGCACCGTCACGGCTTCGAACCGCTCGATCCAGTGGCGCGAGAAGGTGATCGAGCCGCTCTTCGAGAGCAAGCCCGACCACACGATCATGCTCGCCTTCGCGCGCAAGTTCGGCTACGGCGATCAGTTCATCAAGAACATCAAGACCGTGAAGGACAAGGACGGCTGGGACGAGCCCGTCGTCGAGGACATGACCGCCGAGATCAACAACGGCAACTGGACCATCGGCTACACGGGCTCGACGCCCCTGCGGCTGAAGGCCCACATGCGCAACATGGCGGCCTTCGACCCGAACACGCTGCGCTGCACGAAGCCCACCATCGACAAGGAGACCGGCTACGACTGCAACGGCGATTACTTCGGGTTGCCCTGGCCGTGCTACGGCACGGCCGCGATCAAGCACCCCGGCTCGCCGGTCCTGTACCGCACCGACCTGAAGATGATGGACGGCGGCGGATGCTTCCGCGCGAACTTCGGCATCACGAAGGATGGCGTGAGCCTGCTCGCGGAGGACGGATCGTATCCGAAGGATTCCGACATCACCGTCGGATATCCCGAGTTCGACCACGTGCTCATGAAGAAGCTGGGCTGGTGGAACGAGCTCACGCCGGACGAGCAGAAGGCCGCCGAAGGCAAGAACTGGAAGACGGATCTGTCGGGCGGCATCCAGCGCGTGTGCATGGTGAACCACAACGTGCACTTCTGGGGCAACGCGAAGGCGCGTGCCGTCGTGTGGAACTTCCCCGACGGCATCCCGAAGCACCGCGAGCCGCTCTACAGCCCGCGCCCCGACCTCGTGGCGAAGTATCCGACCCACGACGACAAGATGGCGTTCTGGCGCCTGCCCACGCTGTACAAGACCGTGCAGCAGAAGAACATCCAGGACAAAGTCGCGGAGAAATTCCCGCTCATCCTCACCTCGGGCCGCCTCGTGGAATACGAAGGTGGCGGCGACGAGACGCGCTCCAACCCGTGGCTCGCGGAACTGCAGCAGGAGAACTTCGTGGAGATCAACACGAAGGATGCCGCGAACCGCAACATCAAGTACTGGGATTGGGTCTGGGTGCACACGCCACCCGGGGCGCAGATCAAGGTGAGGGCGTTGGTCACGGACCGCGTGGCCCCCGGCACGACGTTCATCCCCTTCCACTTCGCGGGCTGGTGGCAGGGCAAGGATCTTCTCGACAAGTATCCGGAGGGCGCCGCGCCGATCGTGCGCGGGGAGGCGGTCAACACGGCGACCACCTATGGATACGACTCGGTGACGATGATGCAGGAGACCAAGACGACGCTCTGCAACATCGAGCGCGCCTGAGGAGAAGACCATGGCCAGAATGAAATTCATTTGCGACGCCGAACGCTGCATCGAGTGCAACGGTTGCGCCACCGCGTGCAAGAACGAGCACGAGGTCCCGTGGGGCGTGAACCGACGACGCCTCGTCACCGTGAACGACGGGGTGCCGGGCGAGCGCTCGATCTCGGTCGCCTGCATGCACTGCACGGACGCGCCGTGCATGGCGGTGTGCCCGGTCGACTGCTTCTATCGCACCGAGGACCAGATCGTGCTGCACGACAAGGACCTGTGCATCGGCTGCGGATACTGCTTCTATGCGTGCCCGTTCGGCGCGCCGCAGTTCCCCCAGGCGGGCGCCTTTGGCCTGCGCGGCAAGATGGACAAGTGCACGTTCTGCGCCGGCGGCCCCGAGGAGAACAACTCGCCCGAGGAGTTCCGCAAGTACGGGCGCAACCGCATCTCCGAAGGCAAGCTCCCCGCATGCGCCGAGATGTGCTCCACCAAGGCGCTGCTCGCCGGCGATGCCCCGGTCATCACGGCGATCTACAAGACGCGCGTGACGACTCGCGGCAAGGGCGAGGAGATCTGGGGCTGGGCGATGGCCTACAAGGGCAGCGACAAGCTCTCCGACCAGGCGGGAGGCAAGTCGTGAGGCGCGCGCTGATGTTGTTAACAGGCCTCGCACTCGCGGCGTGCCACGAGATCCCGCAGGACGCGCCGAAATCCTACGCCGGCAAGGCGGACGACAAGGCCTATGCGAGCGATCTGTTCAACGGCGACAAGGCGAAGTTCGAGGCGGCACTCGCCGCGCGTGCGCAGAAGCAGAACGAGTACCTGCGCATGGCCGACGAGAAACACAAATAACAGGAGGCGTCCATGTCCCAAGCAATCGCCCGCGCCTTCGTGGCGCTGATCGTC
Organism: Usitatibacter sp.; assembly: GCA_049300695.1. GTDB lineage: Bacteria > Pseudomonadota > Gammaproteobacteria > Burkholderiales > Usitatibacteraceae > Usitatibacter. The sequence goes on along the minus strand of JBAQKF010000049.1, from coordinate 108,357 downwards.
GGAGCGGCCCTCCTGATGTCGTTGGCGGCAACCGCCCAGTCTCCCGCGCCGCCCACCACCGCGCCCACCGGAAAGGTGCCCGACGATCCGGCACGCGGAATGAAAGCCTCCACCGAGGTCTCGACGGCGAAGGGGTCCACGGCGATTCCCGGATGGAACAGCCCCCCGAAGTCGTGGAACGCAGCGAGCGGGACGCCACAGTACGCATCGATCCCGGGACGCGAGACCAACGTCCTCATCCAGGCCGAGGGGCGTGAGTGGCGCGAGTTGCGCAATGGGCCCCTCACGACCTACGGCGGCTGGCTCATCGGGCTCGCGTTCTTCGCCGTGCTGGGCTTCTACATCGTCAAGGGCACGATCCGCGTGAAGGAAACGCCGACCGGGCGGCTCATCGAGCGATTCAACGCCGTGGAGCGGGCGTCCCACTGGACGATGGCGATCACGTTCGTGATCCTCGCGCTCACGGGCGCGGTCATCCTGTGGGGCAAGTACCTGGTCCTGCCATGGCTGGGCTATGGCGCCTTCTCGTGGGTCCAGATCGTCGGCAAGAACATCCACAACTTCATCGGGCCGCTCTTCATCTTCTCGCTGCTCACGACGTTCCTGCTGTACGTGAAGGACAACCTCTTCAGCACGTGGGACGTGAAGTGGTTCGCGAGCCTCGGCGGGTGGCTGCGCCACGTGCCGTCGTACAAATTCAATGCGGGCGAGAAGATGGTGTTCTGGGGCGGCCTGGTGTTCCTCGGGGCCGTCATCGGCGGGACCGGCCTCATCCTCGACTTCCCGAACTGGAACCAGACGCGCGCCTTCATGCAGGAGGCCAACGTGATTCACGCGATCGCAGCGGTCTGCTTCATCTCGCTCATCATCGGCCACGCGTACCTGGGCACCATCGGGATGGCAGGCGCCTTCCACGCGATGCGCGTGGGCACGGTGGACGAGACGTGGGCGAAGGAGCACCACGGGCTCTGGTACGAGGAAGTGAAGGAGGGCAAGCGTCCCGAGCACTACGTGGCCCCGGCCACGCAACCGGCGACGGGAGACTGACATGACGCGAATCCAGCTCGCAGCGGTGGTACTCGCGGCCTCGTTCGTTGCCGGCAACGCGTGGTCGAAGATTCCGCCGCCACCTCCGCCCGACGAGAAGGCCAAGGCCGCGGCCGACGAGAAGAAGGCGAAGGCGGCGGCCGCCGCGGAAAAGGCGAAGGCCGACCAGGCCGCCGCCGAGGACAAGGCGGTGAAGAATTTCCAGGCCAACATGAGGAAGGCAGGCAAGCCGGTTCCGAAGCCGGTGCCCGTCGTCGCCGCGGCAGCCCCGGCCCCCGCGGCAGCGCCCAAGGCGGCGCAGAAGAAGCAGTAAGCCTCCGGAAGGTTTGGCCCCGCGCGGTGTTGTACTAGACTCACGGGATCAACGAGGAGGAATCGCCATGATCGGTCGCAACGCTTTCATCGCGCTCGCCGCGCTTGCGGCGGGCTGCACCACCATGGGCACGGGCGGCGATCCCACGGCCGTCGCGAATCTCGAGGCGACCAAGGGCAACTCCGTAACGGGACGGGTCACCTTCGTGCAGGAAAGCGACGGCGTGCACGTCAAGGCGAACGTCGCGGGCCTGCCGCCCAATTCGGTACATGGCTTCCACGTTCACGAGAAGGGCGACTGCAGCTCCGGCGACGGCATGAGCGCGGGCGGCCATTTCAATCCCGACGGCAAGCCGCACGGCCCGCAATCGGCCACGCACCACGCGGGCGACATGCCCAGCCTCACGGCCGATTCCTACGGCAACGCCACCGCGAGTTTCGTGTTGAAGGGCGTGACGATCGGCGGCGGCGGCGCGGACCTCGTGGGCAAGGGGCTGATCGTGCATCGCGACGCGGACGACTTCACGACGCAGCCCACCGGCAATTCCGGGCCGCGCATCGCCTGCGCGGTGATCGTCAAGTCGTAGCGGTCCGGCGATGGAGATCCGCAGGTCGGCTCTCCTCGAATTCCCCGCCGAAGAAATCTTCGACATCATCGAAGGCGCCGAGCATTACCCGGCGTTCCTCCCGGGCTGCGAGTCGGTCACGATCCTCGAGCGCACCGATTCGATCATCGCGGCGCGCGTGGCCGTCGGTTGGCGTGGCCTTCACTACGAGTTCACCACGCGCAATCCGAAGCGCCGCCCCGAGTGGCTCGCCGTGCGCCTGGAGCGTGGTCGCGAAGCGCCGGCAGAGTCGAAACCCGGGCCGTTCAGGCGCCTCGACGGCGAGTGGAACATCCGGCCGCTCTCGCCCCAGGCATGCAAGGTCGAGTTCACGCTGCGGTGCGAGTTGCAGGGCGCCGTCGCGCGCAAGCTCGCGGGCGTCGTTTTCGAATCGGTGGCCGATGCGCTGATGAATGCCTACGTGGCCCGGGCGCAAGCGCTACACTACTCGCAACCTACCTGACGTGGAGCGCACCATGGCAAAAGGACCGGGGTTCCTGAAGCGTACGTGGCACTGGCTGCGAACGCCCAGTGCGAAATGGTCGGTGCTGGCGCTGCTCGTCGCCGGCTTCGTGATCGGCTCGGTGGGCGTGATCGGGACGCAGGTCATGGTGGCGGTGACCGGGACCAACGAATTCTGCGGCAACTCCTGCCATTCGATGCAATGGGTCGCCAAGGAGTACCAGGAAAGCAGCCACCACCTCAACTCCAAGGGCGTCCAGGCCGGCTGCCATGATTGCCACATTCCGCACAGCTACCCGGCGCTGCTCTTCTACAAGGCGAAGGCCGGCATCAAGGACGTCATCGGCGAGATGGCGGGCACGATCTCGACCGAGGAGAAGTTCAAGAAGGAGCGTTCGCGCATGGCCGAGGAGGTCTGGGCCGAATACAAGGCGAACAACTCGGCGAACTGCCGCTCGTGCCACACGATCACCGCCGAGGTCGTGAAGAAGCAGAAGGACTTCGTGCAGCCGATGCACCAGCAATTCCTGGATGGGGCGATGACCTGCGTGGATTGCCACAAGGGCATCGCACACAAGGCGCCGGAGTAGCCCTTCGGAGCGGAAAACGAAAAAGCCGGCTCGCGCCGGCTTTTTTTTGGGGCGGCCTGCCGGTCACATTCCAAGGATCCACGTCACCAGCGACTTGATGTCGGCGTCGCTCGCCTTGACGGCGGGGTGGCCCTTGCCGGCCTTGAGCTCCCCGGCGATCTTGTCGGCGGCGTCGGCCTTGCCCTTGTACTTGGCGGCGATGCTCTTGTACGACGGTCCTACCTTCTTCGAGTCGACCGCGTGGCAGTTCAGGCATCCATTCTTCTTGGCGAGGTCTTCCTGGGCATTGGCGGCGCCGGCGGCGAAAACGAGCGCCGCTGCAGCCGCTGCGATCACGATTCGTTTCATGGCTCCTCCTGTGGACAATACTGGGGGCGATGCTAACACGTTAAAAATGCATGGTGGCGAGGAAATAAACGGTGTTCACGTTCGAGTTGGGGAACGCGCGGTAGCCGTTGCCGTACGACTGCGCGGTGTTCGTGGTGACGGCGGGGAAGGGGACCGTGTACTGGTAGCCGTTGTAGGCGATGTCGCTGTACTCGATCTTGTTGTACGCGTAACCCGCGGTGAGCGACCAGCGCTTGTCGAGGGTGTAGATCCCCTTCAGGTTCACCGCCGCCTGCTTCCAGTCGTCGTAGGCCGTGATCGGCAGCGGGTTGCCGAAGTTGTTCTGGCTGTCCACGTTGGACGAGCCGTCGGACTTGAAGTACTGCGCCGAGAGCTTCACCAGCAGCTTCTCGGCCGCCTGCCAGTCGACGCCGATGCCCAGCAGCCAGTTGTCGTCGGTGTCCTTGCTCGACCAGTTGTAGTTGGAGCTCGTGGGCGCCGCCGACGGGTCGAATGCGCCCCCGGCCGCCGAGTCCGAGATGTTGCGGTGATACGAGTCGTACTTCACCCACTCGTAGTCGGCCATGAGCACGACGCGGAAGCTCGAGAAGTCGCCCCACGACACGGTGCCGAAAAGCTCGTGGCGCGTATCGCGCGTGCGGCCGAGGACGGTATTGGGATAGTCGTTCTTGCTCAGCGTGGCCTCGAGGGATACGTCGACGAGCTCGGCAGGTGTCCAGTCGCCGATCAACTTCAGGTAGTTCCGGTTCATGTCCGAATTGTCGAAGCGGGCGACGAACCTGTTGATGTAGTTCGGATCGGTCGGTCCCGTGCCCGAATCGCCCAGCAGGAAGTCGGAGCGCCGTTGCAGGTACTGGTATTTCACGCGCAGGCTCAGCTCGTCGAGCGACGTGTTCTTGTATTCGACCCATAGCTTGTTGTCGCGCACGTGGTCGAAGTCCACGCGGGTCTGGTCGGTATCGAGGTAGTCCCATCCGCCCGAAAGGCGGCTGCCACGCTGCATGCGCCAGATTCCCTCGAGGCCGAAGTTGTTCTTGGTGTAGTCGTAGAGGGTGCTGGTGCATGGGCCGCCGCAATCGACGGCGGTGCCCTCCGCGAAGACGATGGGCGTGGAGTTGTTCGCCAGCTTGTGGAAGTTGTAGAAGACCTTCGTGTCCACGTTCTTCATGGGCGACGAGTTGAGCGACAGCGACAGCGTCTGGTCGACGTATTCGCCGCTGTACGTGTTTGCGCTGGGCATCGTCGCGCTGTACACGCCGCCGGAGCCGAGCGCCGTCTGCGGCACGCCCGTCTCGTTCGTGGTCTTCGCCCACGTGTAGCGCGCGGCGAAGGTGGACGATCCCGGCAGTCCGCGCAGGACGCCGTTGGCGGCGATGCGCTGGTAGGTGTTGTCGCTTGCGAGGTACGTGGTGTCCACGCCGCCGAAGAACGGGTTCGTCCACTGCAGCTGCGTGTTCCCGTTGTCGAACTTGCTGTAGGTGTAGTTCACCGCGAAATGGGAAGAGTACGAGCTGTATCCCACTTCGGCCGAAGCCGTGTTGGTCGTGTAGGAGATCGGGATGGCGAGATCCATGAATCCGTTGCCGGGGCTCGTCCCCAATGCGCCGGAGCCGGGACGCGTGCCGTCGAAGGTGATCTGCTGGCCGTCGACCCGCGTGTACCAGGGATTGACCGAGTGCCACTCGAAGAACGCCTTCGTGTCCTTGCGCTCGTAACCCAGGTTGATCTTGTTCCAGGTGGATGGATCGGGCGAAGGGAATGTCGCGTTGAGGAGTGCCGTTCCACTGCCCTGGAAAGGGGTGAGGGCATTCTCCGCGAAGTCGTGCGGCAGCCAGTTGGTCGAGATGCCGTACTTGAAGGTGTCGTAGCGCCCGCCGCGCAGCGTGACGAACAGGTCGTCGCGGCCGAAGTTCTCGCCGTAGAAATCGAGCCAGTCCTGGCTGTTGCGGCCGCGGACGAGGACCTCCGACAGCCCGCCGTTCCTGAGGTCCTGGTACTCCTGGAGCTTCGACGGATCTTTCCCGGAGGTGTTGGTGCCGATGGCACCGACGCTCACTTCGCCTTGCGTGATCCAGGGCATGGGCGCCGGGGTGTCGTCGGCGAAGGACGAGCCGGCACCGAAGAGGCCCGCGATGAGGAGGGGAAGGGTTGTCCGTTTCATGGTGGCCTCCCTTCCGTCAGCGTGTGAGGAATTGACCGCGCGCGCCCGGGGCGTTGGACCCGTGGATCGACGCGTGGCAGTTCAGGCAGGACCGGGCGATGAGGCGCGTGCTAACGGCAGAGTTCGGGGCGCCGGGCTTGCCCGCGCACGCCGAGCTCGTGTCACCCGACTGGCAGATCCATCCCCCCTGGCCCTGGTAGAAAGAGCCCGGGTGCTTGGACCAGTCGTGACAGTCCTGGCACAGGTCGGGGACATGGTCATTCAGCAGCTTGTAGTGAACCGAGCCGTGCGGGTTGTGGCAGGTGAGGCAGTTCTCGTCCACGGGCGGGTGCGAGAAGATGAAGGGCCCGCGCTTGTCGGCGTGGCACGACGTGCACTGCGCGTTCACGCTCTCGTTACGCAGCATCGCGGGGCTCAGCGCTCCGTGGGGATTGTGACAGTCGGAGCACTTCATCTTGTTCTCGATGATCGGGTGGTGCGACGGCTTCATGATCGCCGAGCGGATGGGCTGGTGGCACGTGCCGCAAAGGTCGGCCTCGTTGGGCCGGAAGCTCGTGGTGAAGGGCGCCACCGACGGATTCTTCTGCTTGCCGTGCATGTTGTGGCAGTTGGCGCAGGTCACGTCGTTCTTGGCGTGCTTGCCCGATTCCCAGAAGGCGAGGTGGCGGTTGCCGCTGTGACAGGTCATGCAGACGGCGGTCTGCTCCGAGGCGGGCGCAGGGTGGGCCTTGTTGAACGGATTGGCCGGCTTCGCCTTCATCGGGTCCTTCAGGTGCTCGGTGGCGTCGCCGTGGCACGCCTGGCACATGGACCCGTTGGCGTCATTCTTGGCGCCGTGCGCGGTAAAGACGATGGATTCGGCCTGCTGCTCGTGGCAGCTGGCGCAAATGGGCATGGGCGCGGACGGTTTGCCCGCGAGATCTTCCGCCTGAGCGGCGGAAGCGAAAGCCAGGCCGCAGAGGGCCAGGACGCTTAACAAGTTGCGCAATCGCATGCAATCCTCCCAGATGACCGTGCGCTGCGACTTCACGCCAATCGTGCCACATTTCCATGGCGAAAGATATTTCCGGGGCTCGATCCGGATCAAGATTTCCGGGGCGAGGCGGCACGCGGCCGATCCTTGATAGACTGGAACGCGGCCACGAAAGGGTGTCTTCATGAAACTGGCGAAATATGTCAAGTTCCGCGAGGAGAAATTCGGGGGCGTGCTCTTCGAGACGCGCTCGGAGAAAGTCTTCACGTTGAATTCAACCGGGGCCGCGGTCGTGCAAGAGATCGCCACGGGCGCGCCGGAGGCGGAAATCGGCGAGCGGCTCCGCCGGCGCTTCGCGGATCCGTCGGGCGCGATCGATCGCGAAATCCGGGCGCTCGTTTCCGAGCTGAAGACCCGGGGGCTGGTGGAGGAATGAAGGGTTCTGGAGATCTCGCCGCACCCCTCTACGTCGCGTGGCAGATCACTAACGAATGCAATCTCGCCTGCCTGCATTGCATCGAGGAGAGCGGGCCCGGCAAGGCGTTCAAGGACGAGCTGTCGGCCGGTGAGTTCCGCGGCATCCTCGACCAGTTCGTGGCGCTCGAGGTGCCTTACGTTTCGTTCTCCGGCGGCGAACCCATGGTCCATCCGCATTTCTTCGAGATGGCGGAGTATTTCTGCGCCGGCGGCGGACAGCTCAAGGTCGAGACCAACGGCCACTACCTCACGCCGGACAATTGCCGGCGCCTCGCCGACATCGGCATCAAGGCCGTGCAGGTGAGCATCGACGGCGGATCGAAGGAGACCTTCAACCGCATGCGAGTGTTAGGACAGTTCGACGTCGTGATGGACGGCACACGAAACCTCCACGACGCGAACGTGCCCATCGAGGTGAATTTCTCCCCGACGCATTTCAACGTGCACGAGATCGGCCCGGCCGTCGATCTTGCGTACGAGCTGGGCGCGTACAGTTTCTATACGGGCCGCACGATGTACACGGGCAACGCTGTGAAGACCTGGCGCAAGATCGCGCCGACCGAAGAGCAGTACGCCGGATTCTTCGAAACGCTCAAGGCCAAGGCCGAGGAGTATCGCGGACGCATGCGCGTGTACTTCCACGAGATGGGCCTGCTCGAGGAACTGCGTTACCGCCTCGAGAACCCGGCCGCGCTCGTGATCGTGCTGCCCAACGGCCTCGTGAAGCTCATCAACGCATTGCCCTTCGTGTGCGGCGACCTGCGCCAGCAGTCGCTCACGGAGGTCTGGGCGAATTTCCAGCGCGCCTGGCACGATCCGCGGGTCGCGCAGTTCGTCGACGATCTCGCCGCGGATCCTCGCAAGACCTCGACGCTGCACGAATGGATTCACCTCTGACGGCCCCCGCCGGCGCCCTTTCCTCGCCACTCGTGCGCGTGGTGAGCCTCGTGCGTTACCGCTTCTTCCTCTATGCCGGGTTGCTGCCTTACCTGCTCGGCGCCGCGTGGGCCTATGCGATCGCGGGACGATTCGACCCGCCCGCCTTCTGGAGCGGGCTCTTCGGCGTGGTGCTCTCCGTGATCGGCGTCGAGGCGTTCAACGAGTATTTCGACGCGCGCATGGGTACGGATCGCGTGTTCAATCCGGCCGAGCTCCCGCCGATACCGGTCGCGATCTTCTGGCTGGGGACGGTGGCCTTCGCCTGCGCGCTCGCGATGGGCGTCTATCTCACGGTGCGCGGGGGCTGGCCGATCCTTGCCTTCGCAGTCCTGGGCGGCGCGGCCGCGATCTTCTACGAGGCCCCGCCGATCCGCTGGTCCTATCGCGGACTCGGTGAGCTCGTGATCGCGCTTTCCTATGGGCCGTGGATGGTGCTGGGAAGCCTCTACCTGCATACCGGGGCGATCATGTACGACGCGCTTTGGGCGTCGCTTGTCCCGGGCCTGCTGATCATGTCTCTCGCCGTCGTGAACGCGATTCCCGATTTCCACCAGGACCGCCTCGTGGGCAAGCGCAATCTCGTGGTGCGATTGGGCCGGCGCGGGGGCGTGTGGCTCTACGTGATGCTCGCCGCCGCTGCGCTCGTCGTCGTGGCGCTGGGCGTCGCGGCGCGTATTTTCCCGGCCGGGTGCGTCGCGGCGCTGCTTGCGACACCGCTCCTCGTGAAGAGTGCGCGCCACGCAGTGCGTACCTGCGAGCGGCCGCGAGAATTCATCGTGGCCATCCGCAGCGTCGTTGCCTGCTATGTAGTCGCGGTCACGCTGTTCACCGCCGGCGTGCTGGCGAGTGCCTGGACATGAGTGCCACGAACCGCATCGATTCGCTGCGCGCGCCGCTTTTCATCTCGTGGCAGCTCACGCGCGACTGCGACTTGTGCTGCCTGCACTGCTGCACGGAATCCGCCCCGGGCAAGCGCATGCGCGACGAGCTCGATCGCGACGAGGCGATGCGGGTGGTGGACGAGATCGTGGTGAACGACGTGCCCTACGTGATGCTCTGCGGCGGCGAGCCCCTCGTCGTCCCGCATTTCCTCGAGGTCGCCGAGGCGCTCGGCAATGCCGGCGTGCGCCTCAAGATCGAGACCAACGGCCAGAAGATCGACGCCGCGATTGTTGATCGATTGGCGCGGCTGCCGATCCGCTCCATCCAGATCAGCCTCGACGGCGATACGGAAGAGGTCTACCAGGCGCAGCGCCCGGGAGGCTCGCTCGCGAAGGCGCACGAGGCGTGCCGGGCCGTGCGCGCCGCGGGCCTGCCGCTCGAGATCACGTTCGCGCCCACGCGCCTCAATATCCACGAAGCCTCCGCCGTCCTCGACCGGGCCCGCGAGTTTGGCGCCTTCCAGCTCAACACGGGAAAGCTCATGCGAATCGGCACGGCGGCGCGCCAGTGGGAGCGACTCGAACCTGCCGAGGAGCAGTACCGGGCGTTCCGGCAGATGCTCGACCGGCGGGCGGTTGAAGGCGGCATCGCACTTTGCTACAGTCCCTTCGAGATGGCCGAAGGCCTGCGGGGAAGCCTCGCGGTGCCGCCGGCGACCCTGCTGGTGCTTCCGAATGGCTGGGTCAAGGTGGCGGCGGCGCTTCCGCACGTATGCGCGGATCTGCGGCGCGTTTCACTGGAAGCGGCCTGGAAGGCGTATCGTGAGGCGTGGCGTGATTCCGCGATCCTCGGGGCGGTCGCAGGTGCGGTCGAGGATACGGCGCGGCACGCAAGCGCCAATCGTTGGCAGATGATGTCGGTGGCAACTTCATGACGGAGACACCATGAACGAAATGAATGCGCAACCCGAGTCGCAAGAAGCCGAAGAGCAACCGGGGGCCGAGCAAGGCACCCTGGAACAATGGGAAACGCCCAGGCTCGAGGATGTTTCCGAGCAGGTGATGGCGCAGCCCTACATCCGCTTCACCTGACATCGGTGCGATGCCGGGGCGCTCGGTAGACGATTTCAGCGCCCCTCTGTTCATCGCCTGGCAGCTCACCAACCGCTGCCAGGCTCGATGCATCTCCTGCTGCGAGGAATCCGGGCCCGACAAGGCATGGCGCGACGAGCTCACGCGCGATGAGGCGTTGCGCCTGGCGCATGCGATCGTCGAAGCGGGCGTTCCCTACGCCGCGTTCGGCGGCGGAGAGCCGCTCGGCGTTCCCTTCTGCTGGGAGATCTTCGAAGTGCTCGCCGAAGGCGGCGTGCGCCTCAAGCTCGAGACCGACGCAAGCCTGATCGACGACGCGGCCGCCGACCGGCTCGCGGCGCTCGGATTCGACTGCATCCAGATCTCGCTCGATGGAGCGACCGCGCAAACGCACGAGCGCATGCGTCCCGGATCGAGCTTCGATAAAGCGCTGGCGGCCATGGAACGGCTGGTCGCTCGCGGCTTTCCTCCCCAGTGGGTGTTCGTTCCCGGCAAGGCGAACCTGCACGAGATCGTCGCGGCCTACGATCGCGCGGCGAAGGTGGGCGCCAGCGCATTCGTCACGGGCCCGATGATGCGCATCGGCCGGGCCGCCCAGCGCTGGGACGAGATCGCGTGCAGCGAGGCCGAATGGGAGAGCGCGGCCCGGAAGCTGCGTGAGCGGGCGAATCTGACGAAGCCGGGGCCGGTGCTCGCGATCTATCCCTGGGACATCGTCACGGAGATGGAGACTCGCCTGGAAAGTCCGCAGGCGATGCTGCTCATCGTGCCCAACGGAAAAGTGAAGCTGCTGAACGCGCTGCCATTCGCCCCGGCGGATTTGCGGCGGCAGACGCTGCATGAGGCGTGGGATGCCTACCGTGCCGCATGGCGGACGCCGGAGGTTCGCGCGTTCGTCACAAAATGCCGCTCCGACGCGGGACTGCTGCGCCATGCGAACGAGACATGGGCGGCGCATACTCAACCGCTCAACCGAGGGTAGGAGGCGAACATGAGAATTCTCCAGGGTGTGTGCCTGGTCTTCACGACGGCGGCGTTGGCTGCGGCTGCCCAGCAGTACGCCTATCCTGCCAAGGGACAGTCTGCCGACCAGCAGAAGAAGGACGAGGCGGAATGTGGCTCCTGGGCCGTAAAGCAATCGGGATTCGATCCTGCGAAGCCGCCACCCGCGCCCGCCGCGCAGGCTCCCGTGACGGGTAGCGGGGCAAGAGCCCGCGGAGCCGCAGCCGGCGCGATCATCGGAGGAGCTACCGGTGGGGACACCGGAGACTCGGCGAAGGCCGGCGCGGTCGTCGGAGGCGTTGCGCAGCGAAGCTCAAACCGGCGTGCCGCGGCGCAGCAGAACGATGCAGCCGCACAACAGACGGCGGCGGGGCAGGGCGCTTACACGAAGGCCCGCGGCGCCTGCCTCGAAGGCAAAGGCTATACGGTCAAGTAATCGTCACCACGTGTAGCGCACGGTGTAGCGCACGACCGCTTCGCCGCCCGGCGCGATCTTCACCGGGAAGTGGACCGTGCGCGCATCGTCCTTCACGTAGTCGGCGGTCTTGCGGATGATCGACCAGTTGCTCCAGCGGTAGAGCGACTCGCGGACGTCCACCGACACGGCTTCGGCCTCCTTGCGGTTGCGCACCTTCACCTCGATCTCTTCCTCGATCCATTTCGCCGTCGTGTCGATGTGGTAGTCCACCTGGCGGCGCTCGCCGACCACGTCGAAGGCACTGCCCAGCTTCACCGACACCGTTTCGTCGCGCGCCGTGTGGCTGATCACGTCCTCGCCGATGAACTCCAGGCTCTTGTCGGCCGGATCCATCTGCGACACGCGCAGCTTCCCCGCGGGCAGCGGCACGCCCAATCCGTTCTCCTTCGTGTTCTTCACGCTGAGATAGACGTCGACCTTCTTGTTGGCCTGCGTTCCGGGATCGCGTTCCGTGTAGGGAGACCCGTAGTAGTAGCTCCAGCGCGAGCCCTGGCCGTAGTACACGAGCGACTTCTCGCAGCCGACATTCAGCGCGGCGGGGAAGAGCTCGATCTGCTTGGTGGAGTTCTGTGCGAGCGACGTCGTGCGTCCGAGCGTGTAGAGGTGGTACTCGAAGAACGCCTTCTCCTGGAATCCCTGGGCCGCCGGTGCAGCCATGGCCTTCGCTTCGGCGGCTCTCATCATCCGGTCCGGCTGCGGCTGCACGCGCTGCACGTCTCCCGCGACGAGCTTCAGCCGCGCATCGTTGAACGACGCGCCCGATTGATTCACCAGCGTGACCCACGCAGCCACGTCTACCTTGCACGCTCCGGGCCGCGGCTCGGAATAGGTGAGGTTGTAGTCGGTCCACCACGTCATGCCGCCCGTCTGGTAACTGAAGCGCGCCTTCTGCGCTCCGGCGTTCGGCGACTCGATGTCCCACACGAGCGTGGGCTTGCTGATGAGCCCGCCCGGAAGGCTCGGCAGCTTCACGCTGGCGTTCTGCGGGACGATTCGCACGCTGCCGTCGGATTGCCTGAGGATGAGCGAGCCCTGCGCGCCCACGAGCGTGCCCGTGATGGTCTCGACGCCCTGGCCGTGCGGCTGGTCCACCGTGATCTCGCGATCGAGGTAGCGCGAGAGGAGTTTCTCCGTGCTCGTGAGGTCGAATTCGAAGCTCTGCTCGATCACGCGCGTGTGCGCCGGGTCAGTGAGGGATGCGAAGCTCACGGTCGTCGGATCGATGTAGGCGGGCACGTCGTCGATGCGAAGCAGCGTGCGCCCTGCCTTCAGGTTGAAGGTCCGGTCCTCGCGGACGAGGGCATAGCCGGGCACGACGCTGCCCGATCCGCCGTTGCGGAAGTTCCGGGAGTCGAGGCTCCCTGGAGTGGCGCTCGAGTAGACCGTGATCGCGGTCTCGGCATGGGCGGCGAGGGGCAGCGCCGCGGCGATGGCGGCGGCGAGGGTGCGGTTCAGGGTCATGGATTGCTCCTTTGGGTAGGGACACCCTGTTGAACGGACGGGTCTGCCGAAGGGGTTAGAATCGTTTCATGAAATTTACCGGCACCGATACCTACGTCGCGGACGACGACCTGAAGCTCGCGGTCAACGCCGCCATCACTCTCCAGAGGCCGCTTCTCATCAAGGGCGAGCCGGGCACGGGCAAGACGCTGCTCGCCGAAGAAGTATCGCGCGCCCTGGGCAAGCCGCTCTTCCAGTGGCACATCAAGTCCACCACCAAGGCGCAGCAGGGACTGTACGAGTATGACGCGGTCTCGCGCCTTCGCGATTCGCAGCTCGGAAACGAGAAGGTCGGCGACATCGCCAACTACATCCTGAAAGGCGTGCTCTGGCAGGCATTCGAGTCGGAGGAGCAGGCCGTGGTGCTCGTCGATGAGATCGACAAGGCCGACATCGAGTTCCCGAACGACCTGCTGCGCGAGCTGGACCGCATGGAGTTCTACGTCTATGAGACGCGCCAGACGATCCGCGCGCGCCACCGCCCGGTGATCTTCATCACGTCGAACAACGAGAAGGAGCTGCCGGACGCGTTCCTGCGCCGCTGCTTCTTCCACTACATCCGCTTCCCCGACGCCGACATGATGCAGGCGATCGTCGATGTTCACTTCCCGGGCCTCAAGAAGAACCTGCTGCGTTCGGCGCTCGAGGTGTTCTTCGAGATCCGCGAGATGCCGGGCCTGAAGAAGAAGCCCTCCACCTCCGAGTTGCTCGATTGGCTGAAGCTGCTGCTCGCCGAGGACATCCCGCCCGAGGCCCTGCGCATGCCGGGCCACCAGGCCTCGATTCCGCCGCTCTACGGCGCGCTCCTGAAGAACGAGCAGGACGTGCACTTGTTCGAGCAGCTGATCTTCCTGCAAAAACGAGGGCGATGACGCTGTGCGCCGTTGAGCGGCAGCCTAGCTGTCCGCTCCAACGGCCGCCCAGATATCCATTCATCCATGCTCTTTGACTTTTTCTTTGCCGTGAGAAAAGCAGGCGTCCCGGCAAGCGTCAAGGAATACCTCACGCTCCTGGAGGCCCTCGACAAGGGCGTGGTGTACGGCAGCGTGGACGATTTCTACACGCTCTCCCGCCTCACGCTCGTGAAGGACGAGGCGTACTTCGATCGCTTCGACCTCGCCTTCGCCGCTTACTTCAAGGGCGTGCAGGCGATTCCCGATGCGATCGTGACCGACATTCCCGCCGAGTGGCTGCGCAAGATGGCCGAGCGCTGGTTGAGCGACGAGGAGAAGGCCCAGGTCGAAGCCCTGGGCGGCTGGGAAAAACTGATGGAGACGCTGAAGAAGCGCCTCGAGGAGCAGAAGGCACGCCACCAGGGCGGCTCCAAGTGGATCGGCACCGCGGGCACGTCACCCTTCGGCGCGTACGGCTACAACCCCGAGGGCATTCGCATCGGGCAAGAGGGCGGGCGCAATCGCAGCGCCGTGAAGGTGTGGGACAAGCGGGAGTTCCGCGACTACGACACGGATCGCGAGCTCGGCATCCGAAACATCAAGATGGCGCTTCGCCGATTGCGGCGCTTCGCACGCGAGGGCGCACCCGACATCCTCGACCTCGATGGCACGATCCGCTCGACCGCGAAGAACGCGGGCTGGCTGGACATCAAGATGGTCCCGGAGCTGCACAACGCGGTGAAGGTCCTCCTCTTCCTCGACGTGGGCGGCACCATGGACGAGCACGTCCAGGTCGTCGAGGAGCTGTTCAGCGCGGCGGCGAGCGAATTCAAGAACCTAGAGCACTTCTATTTCCACAACTGCGTGTACGAATCCGTGTGGAAGGACAATCGGCGGCGCAGCGATCGCATCCCCACCGTCGACGTGATGCGCAAGTACGGCCACGACTACAAGCTCGTGGTCGTGGGCGACGCCTCGATGAGTCCCTATGAGCTGGAGCAGCCCGGCGGAAGCGTCGAACACTGGAACGACGAGGCGGGCCGCGTGTGGCTCGAGCGCATCCTTCGCTCGTGGCCGCGCGCTGCGTGGCTCAATCCCGTCGACGAAGATCACTGGACGTGGACGACTTCGATCCAGAACGTGCAGCGGATCATGGAGGGACGGATGTATCCGGTGACGATCGCGGGACTCGAGCGTGCGATGAAGTCGCTGGCGTAACCGTCATTCCCGCGAAGGCGGGAATCCAGCCGGAACGCTTGCGCGCCTTGGCTGGGCCCCCGCCTCCGCGGGGGATGACAATCTAGCGAACGTACCGCCGAACGCCGTTGTCCACGACGCGTTTCACACTGCCCTTGTTGTAGAGATAGTGCAGGTGCGCGATCGCCTCCCCCATCGCGAACATCATCTGGTGGTCGTCGAGCTTTCGCTTGAAGAGGAGCGGCAGCGCGTCGAACGCGGTGATGGGCTTCGCGCAGCCTTCGAGCAGGCGGGCGAGGCGTTCATCGTGGTGCGCGTGCAATGCAGCAATCCGCGGATGCACTCCGTGAAAAACGCGCTCGTGCGACGGCAGCACGCGAGCGTCGGCGGGCAAGTGAGAGAAGCGTGAGAGTGAATCGAGGAAGGCCTTGAGCGGATTGGCTTCGGGCTGGTTGCCCCAGACCCCGACGTTGCTCGTGATGCGTGGCAGCACCTGGTCGCCGGAGATGAGCACGTTCAGCGACTCGCACCACAGCGCCACGTGTTCAGGCGCGTGGCCGAACACGGTGATCACTTCCCACTCGCGTCCGCCGATGGAGAGCTTGTCGCCGTGCATCATGCGGCGATAGCGTTTCGGCACGGACGGCACGCCGCGCGCATAGCCGCCACCTTTCATGCGCACCGTGGAAGGAATCGAGCTCGGGTCCACGCCATTGGCGATGTAGAGCTCGATCGTGTTCTCGCGATCGAACCCGCCGAAGTCGTCATGGGCCGCATGCGCCGAGAGATATTCCGACGTGGTCATCCACATCGGCGCGCCGGTGCGCTCGACAAGCCATGCGGCGCTGCCCACGTGATCCGGGTGATAGTGCGTGACGACGATGTTCTTCACGGGGCGGCCGGCCATCACGCCTGCGAAGTGCTTCTCCCAGAGGTCCCACGTGGCCTGCACGCCGTAGCCCGTATCGACGAGCGTGAAGCCGTCGCCGTCGGCGAGGATCCAAAGGTTGATATGGTCGAGCGCGAAGGGCAGGGGCATGCGGATCCACCACACGCCCTCGGCCACTGGAATGGCCTCGCCGGGTTGCGGGATGCGATCCTCGAGCGGGAAAGTTACTTGGTCGTCCAGACCCACAGGCCCTTCCACAGCGGCCCCGGCGTGTTGGTTCGCCAATAGTCGATCCGCTTCAGGTACAGCTTGTAGAGCTTTGTGTCGGGCGAGGCGTACTGAAGGGTCTTGAAGATCTCCAGCGCATCGTCCCACCGTTGCTTGCGGTATTGCTCGAGGCCCTTGTGCCACTTGTCGAGCTCCGTGAGCGTGGTGTCGCCCACCTCGCCCACCTTGCCGACGGGCTCGAAGATCGGGATGCCCGCGGTCCGCCCTTTCACGGCCACGAGATCGACCTCGCGATACACGAAGCCCTGGGCCGCGTGCACCATGTCCTCGGAGACAAGGATGCCGACGCCGTATTCCTTGGTGAGGCCCTCCAGCCGCGAGGCGATATTGACCGCGTCGCCCATCACCGTGTACGCGCGGCGGAACTTCGATCCCATGTCGCCCACGTTCATCGTGCCGCAGTTGAGTCCCACGCCGATGTTGAGCGGCGGCCAGCCGTTCTTGGCGAACTGGGTATCCAGCCCGCGGATCTTCTTCTGCATCGTGAGGGCCGCCTCGACGCCGTGGGCCGCATGTTCCGCGTCGTCCAGGGGCGCGCCCCAGAACGACATGATCGCGTCGCCGATGTACTTGTCGATCGTGCCGCGCGTGTGCTGGATCACCTCGGTCATCTCGGTGAGGTAGGTGTTCATCATGTCGCGCAGGCCTTCCGGCGGCAGGCCTTCCGAGATCGATGTGAAGTCGCGCACGTCCGAGAAGAGCACCGTCATGTCGCGGGCCTCGCCGCGCATGGAGTACACCTCGGGGTTCTTCGACATCTCGGCCACGAGCTCCTTCGGCACATACGTCCCGAAGAGGCCGCTGATGAGCCTCCTCGATCGCGTCTCCATGAAGAAGCCCCACGCCATGTTGAGCAGGTAGAGCATCGCGAGCATCATCAGCGGTGCCGCAACGTCGAGGACGAAGTGCAGCGACTTCCACGCGTAGAGGTCCACGGCGACGAGCAGCACGATGACCGTGGCCATGGCGGCCGTGGAAGTCAACGCGGATAGCCTCGGCAGGAGCGCCGCGAAGGGAATTCCAAGCAGCAGGACCGTGAGCACGGAAATCGCCAGGACGTAGTCGGGCCGATGCATCACGGACTGGTCCAGGAATCCACTGATCAGGTTGGCGTGGACTTCAACGCCGGGATAGGCGGGGTCCACTGGAGTCGATCGCAGGTCGAGCAGGCCCTGTGCAGACGTGCCGACGATCACGATCTTGCCCCTGAGATCGTCGACGGGCGTTACGCCGTGGATCACGTCCGTTGCGGAGATGTACCGGAAGACCGCGCCGCCGCCGGCACCGCGATAGGGGATCATCGCGCTCATGTGATCGTCGAGCGGGATATTGAGGTCTCCCAGCCTCGCGGTTGGAACCGCCGCGATCTTTCCGGTCTTCGGCGGAATCACCTGCACCCTGAGCGCCGCATTGCCCAGGTAGACCCGCGTAACCGCCACGGATAGTGCCTGGTAGTAGCCGTCGTGGTACTTGAGCAGGATGGGGACTCGGCGGGTCACGCCATCGACGTCCACAAGCGGAAACAGGTGGCCCGAGTCGGTGGCTGCCTTCTGGAGGACGTCGATGTTGCCGCTGAAGCCGTCGGCCTCGACCCGCATGACGTCCCAGCCCTTTTCAACGATCGTGTCGTCGGTCAGCACCGGCGGCGGGAGCTTGCCCGATTGCTCCTTCTTGATGCCCATGAAGAAGCCCAGCACCACCGGGTGCTTCCTGATCTCATCGGCGAAGAGCTGGTCGTAATCGAGTGAGTCGTGCCGGGCCGCGAGCGTCCTCTGGAAATCCGCGTCGTCCTTCAGGTCGGTCTTCGCGAGCTCCTCGAGGCTACCCAGGCCCGAGCTCGGGTCCGACTCGGCGAAGGCGATGTCGAAGCCCATGACCCGGATCTGGTACTTGTCGAAGAGCTGCTTCACCATCACCGCGAGCTTGTTGCGGCTCCAGGGCCAATGGCCCTCGGCATTGAGGCTCTTCTCGTCGATGTCGAGGATCACGACGCGCGGGTCGACCGTCTTCGGCATGAAAAGGCGTAGCCGCGTGTCGTATGCCCAGAGCTCGAGCTGCTGGACGAACCGCAATTGATACCACTCGGCCTCGTTCACGAAGAAGACGAGCACCAACGCCAGGCCCGCAGCGATGCGGAGCCAAGTGTTGACGCTGAGCTGCGGGATCCAGCGGGACGGGAGTTTTTTCACGGCCTTGTTCGGTTGTTCGGGTGGCAGCCGATTCGGAGGAAATGATACACGGCGCCCTCCGGCGCGTCCTATGCGCGGCGGCGAGCCTCGTCCACCCGCACGCGGCAAGGCTTGACCGGGTCGTCCCGCAGGAACTCGGCGAGCGTCGGCTGGAATTCGGGATAGCGCGAATCGACGATGGCCTGTGCCTTCGCGCGCCGGTCCATTCCGCTCGATCCGAAGGAGACTTCCCCCTCGTGGAAGACGAACGTGTCGGCGCAGAGCAGGTTGCGGAACCCGGCGCGTCGCGCCTTCATGCAGAAGTCCACTTCCTCGCCGTAGCCCTGGCCGAACGCTTCGGCGTCGAAGGGGCCGATCGCATCGAGCAGCCGCCGCGAGATGTACATGCAGAAGCCCACGGCCGTGGGGATCTCCACTGAAGCGCCCGCGTTCTCGCGCGCGAAAAGGCGATCGAGGCTCGCGGTCGTCTGTCCTTCAGGCAGCGCGTTGTTCTGGCAGAACACGGGGTAGCTGCAGATTGTCGCGTTGTTGGAGAAAGGCGTCACGGTCCCCGTACGCTCGTCGCGATGTGCGCACGCGGCGATGCGATCGAGCCATCCGTCGGCCACTTCGGTGTCGCTGTTGAGGAGCAACACGTCGCGGCTTCGGTGCATCCCCATGCCTTCGTTCACGGATGCGACGAATCCAACGTTGCGCTCATGGCGCACGAGCCTGAAGCGCCGCGCGTTTGCAAACCCCTGCAGCCACGCGGAGATCTCGGGCTCGGGGCTCCTGTCGTCGATCACGATGAGCTCGTGGGGCGTGTCGCACCGGGCGTGGAGCACGCTTTCGACGCAGCGCCGGGTAGCCGCGAGGCCCCGAAAAACCGGGATAATGACGTCGATCAAGAGGGAGGGTCAGGCTGCGGATGCGGCAATCAGGGGATTCTAGCGCGGCGGCGCCGATTCGCTTCACGCACACGGCGCCGGCGGCGGACTTTTCCGTTGCGTTGCGCCGCGTGGCCGACGCGAATCCGGGCCGCGACATCGTCGTCGTCGCCGAAGGCGCGCGCCTTCCGTTCGCCACGGACGAGCGCCTCGCCAAGGCCGCGCACGCCGAGCCGGCCATCGCCGCGGCGATCCCGATGTGCGACATCTCTCCGCTATATTCGCTCGTGGATGAGGCCCATCGTCCGCTCTCGCCCGGGAACGAAGTCCTCGTCGATCGCAGCGCCTATTGCATGGGCCTTCGCGTTTACTACGAAGTGCCGCGGCTGCATCCGGTATGCGCCTACCTTCGCCGCGATGCCCTCGAGGCATTCTTAGCCTCGGACCCTGCTCCATCCTCGCCGCAGGAGTTCCTCGATGCATTCGTGAGCGCCAGCGCGGCGCGCGGCCGCGCATGCGTGCTTTGCGATTATGTGTACGTGGGCTACGCGGGAGCGCCACTCGAGGGCGCCGCGAGCGTGGACCGCATCGAGCTACAGGCGTTCGTGCAGCAGCATCCGCTGGGTGGGCTGCGGCGGGTGGTAAACGAGGGGCTGCGCGAAGGATTGCCGCCCGTATCGACGCCGGGGCTCGACGCGCGGCCGGTGCAGCTGCACATCATGCATTTCTGGGGCGGTGGCCTCGACCGGTGGGTTCGCGACTTCGGGCGCGCCGATCCATCACGGGTGAATCTCATCCTGGCCACGTACCGCATCGGCGAGACGGGCGGCCAGCGCGTCGTGCTCTATTCGGATCCCGCGGCGATGATCCCGGTGCGAACCTGGGACATCGCCCGCGCCATCCGGTCCACGGCGACCACGAGCCTCGAGTATCGGCAGATCCTCCGGCAAGTGATCGAGGAATTCGATGTCGAGGCGGTGATCGTCTCGTCGCTCATCGGCCACTCGCTCGATGCGCTCGCCACGGGGCTGAAGACGATCGTGGTCTGCCACGACTTCCATCCCGTCTGCCAGGCCATCAACCCGCGGTTCCGTGGCGTCACGTGCACGCATTGCACGATCGAGGATCTGCGCGAGTGCGGCCGCGACAACCCGCTCAACCGGATCTTCACCGATCTCACGAGCGACGAGTGGCACGCGATGCGCACCCGCTTCACCGGCCTCGTGCTCGAGCATGGCATCGCGATGGTGGTGCCGTCGCAATCGGTGGCGACGACGCTGAGGCAGCTCGATCCGCGCCTCGCCGCCGTTCCGATGCCGGTGATCGGCCATGGCATGGACATGGATGCGCCCAGGATCGCCTACCCCGCGCGGGCCGCGGGAGATCGCATGCGGCTCGTCGTCCTGGGGCGGCTGTCGCCCCAGAAGGGCATCGCGCTGCTGCGCGACGCGGCGCCGGGCCTTGCGCCGTTCGCCGACGTGACGATCGTCGGAGGCGGTGGAAATGGCGCGGCGCTCGCACGCGAGTGTGGCTGGAAGTGCATCGAGAAATACGAGGTTTCGGACCTGCCGCGAATCCTGGGCGAGATCGCTCCCCACGCAGTGTTGCTGGCCTCCGTGGTCCCGGAAACGTTCAGCTATACGCTGAGCGAGGCCTGGGCGCTGGGAATTCCCCCCGTGGCGAGCGCGCTGGGCAGCTTCAAGGAGCGCATCGTCGAAGGCGAATCGGGCTTTCTCTTCGAACCGGGAAAGGACTCCCTGGTCGAAGTGATTCGCAGACTTCATTCGACACCGGGGAGCCTGGAAGCCGTGGCGAAGTTCCTTGCATCGCGTCCCGCCGGACGCACGACCGCGCAGATGGTGGCCGACTACGACGCGCTCATTCCGATGGCGGCCCGTCCCGTCGCGCGCTTCCGCGTGGCCATTGGGCGCGAGACCGCATTGACCGAACCTTACCGGCATCTCAACCAGGCATACGCCGAGCTCAAGGGCGCCTACGACCACCTCGACGAGGCGTATGCGCGCACCGCCAAGGCCTGGGCCGAAACGCGCGACGCTTACGATCACGCCCACGCCGAGCGGGATGCGCTCAACGCGGGCCTCAATGAATTCTTCGTGAAGCTCGCGGAACTGAGGCTTGCCCGGTACCCATGGAGAGTTACGAAAGTGCCCCGGCTTATGGAAGAATTGAGGTCCAGGCGACTGCCTGGCAAAGAAAAACCCGAATGACAAACGCAAGCCCCACTCCCGCAGCGGCCAAGGCACCCGGCGCACGCGCCTTTCCCTGGGCCGAGGACCTCTTTCCGCAGCTCCTGAAATCGCCCTGGTGGATCGGGCACATCCCGTTCGCCTTCGAGCTGGCCGGGCGGCTGCGCCCGCGTGTGCTGGTGGAGCTGGGGACCTACAGCGGATCGTCCTTCGCGGCCTTCTGCCAGGCCATGCAGGCCTGCGGAATCGAGGGCCATTGCTACGGCATCGACCTGTGGGAAGGCGACGTCCACATGGGCAAGTTCGACGAGACGCTCTATCGCGAAATCGCCGACTACCTCGCCGCGCACTATCCGGGGATTGCGACGCTGGTGCGCAAGGACTTCAACGCCGCCTCGTCGGATTTCGCCGACGGATCCATCGACCTGCTGCACATCGACGGCACGCACACGTTCGAAGCGGTGAGCAACGATTTCCATACATGGCTTCCGAAGATGTCGGAGCGCGGCGTGGTGCTCTTCCACGACGTGAACGTGAACGTGGAGAACACGGGCCCGTCGTCGGCCAAGTTCGGCGTGAAGAAATTCTTCGATAGCGTCAAGGATCGCTACCCGCACTTCGAGTTCCTGCATTGCTGGGGGCTCGGCGTGCTCGTCGTCGGGAGCGAGGCGCCTGCCGAGGTGCTGGAGTTGGTCGCGATGTCGCGCTCGCCGGAATTCGCGGCATTCTTCGCGGCGAAGGGCGGCCTCGTGTCGAAGCGCTTCGAGGAGATGGGCGTGGCGCTTCCCGTGCACACACCTTATGGAGATACGCCTCCGCCTCCACCAGCGCCTCCGCCGCCGCAATGGCGCCGCGCGCTCGGCACGATCAAGCGCATCCTCGTAGGCGCCCCGCGATGAGCAAGCGGGTCAAGCTCCTCGCGTTCTACTTCCCGCAATTCCACGCCATCGCCGAGAACGACAAGTGGTGGGGCAAGGGATTCACCGACTGGGTGAACGTCCGCAAGGCCCAGCCGATGTTCCGCGACCACTACCAGCCGCGCGTGCCGATGGGCGGGCGTTACTACGACCAGTCCGAGAAGGCGACGATCGAGTGGCAGGTCGACACGGCGCGTTCGCACGGCCTGCACGGCTTCTGCCACTACCACTACTGGTTCGACGGCAAGCAGCTCCTGCAGACTCCGACGGACATCGTGATTGAATCGAAGGAGCTCGACTTCCCGTTCTGCCTCGCGTGGGCCAACGAGACCTGGTCACGGCGCTGGGATGGGCGCGACCATCACATCCTCCAGGAGCAGACGCATCGCCCCGACAAGGCGATCTGGCAGGCGCACTTCGAGTACCTGTTCCGTGCGTGGAGCGACGATCGCGCCATCAAGGTCGACGGCAAGCCGATGTTCCTCGTCTATCGCCCGCACCGCATCCACCAGATCGGCGAGATGTTCGACTTCTGGCGCGAGCTCGCCCATCGCCGCGGGCTGCCGGGCCTGTACTTCGCGACGATCAAGCAGTACGAGTTCCCGATACCCGAGGTGCTGAAGCATTTCGATGCGGTCGTGCAGTTCCAGCCATTCGAGGCGCTCTACTCGCCGGACTTCGAGATGCCGCTGCCCACGATCCAGCGGGGCAGGGCGGTGCAGCTCGCCCGGCGCCTGCTTCCCGAGAAGGCCCTGGACCTGTTGCGTGCGGCGCGCTACAACCTCTTCGAGGGCCTCACGTTCTACGACTACGATCGCGTGTGGAAGCACATCCTCAAGGCCGAGCGTGAAGCGGGGATCCCGGCGTTTCCCGGCGCGTTCGTCGATTGGGACAACACCGCCCGCTACAAGAAGCGCGCGCGCATCTTCCGCGGCGCCTCTCCCGAGCGCTTCGAATACTGGTTCCGCCAGCTCGTGCAGGTGACGGCGGAACGCCCCGGGCCCGAGCACTTCATCTTCCTAAACGCGTGGAACGAGTGGGCCGAAGGCACCTACCTCGAGCCCGACGAGCGCTACGGCTACAAGTATCTCGAGGCGGTGCACCGCAGCCTCGAGGCCGGTCCCGACGAGGAAGTGGAAACCGAGCGGCCGCTCAAGGTGGCGCGGGCCGCTACAGGCGACTGATTTCCGTTACGCCGGCTTGATCCGGTCGAGGTGCCAGCCGCCGCCGGGGTACTGGACGGGCTTCAACTGCGAGAAATCATAGAACGTCGGCATCGCGCCGAACGGCATGTAGTGGCAGATGAAGCTCTTTCGCGTGAGGCGGGGATCGTCGATCTTCGCTCCGCCATGCATCAGGTCCGCATGCCACATCAGCACGTCGCCTTTCTTCGCCATGAAGTACTCGGTCTTCAGCCCCCGCGCCTCGCATTGCCGGAGTGTTGTCTGCAACACGTCGTGGTATGCGGCCATGTCTCCGTTGTGCCCCTTCGATACGCCGCGATTCAGGACTTCGGGGAGGCTGTGGCTTCCCGGGACGAACTGGAACTCGCCTGAACCCTTCCGCACGTCCTCGAGCGCGACCCACGAGGCTGCGAGCCCCATCGGCTCCGTCAGCGTAAGAGGCCCCGTGTCGATGTGCAGCGATTCCTCGGAGCCTTTGCGCATCGACATGGACTGGAACACCACCGCCGGGCGCTCGTAGATCTGCTCGAGGAACCGGCGCACCACGCCGGGGAAGACGATTTCCGATGCGTGCGGGAAGTAGTAGTGCAGGTCGCTCACCTTGGCGACGCGGTCATACAGCTCCGCGGACAAGGGCAGCACCTTCCCGCCCGAGTGAGCATAGATTCCCGATGGCGGAGACTCCCATGCGCGATCGAAGCACGCGAGGTATTCGTCGACGATCTTGGCATCCACGGCGCGGGGAAAGACCGCGTATCCGTAGCGGATGAAATGTCGCAGCGGTTCGGCTTCGGCCGCGCTTACGTCGCCATCGTTCATCTTGCGGGTGAGGATCGCCTCGGCGTCCGAGCGATCGATCCACAATCCACCGTAACGGCTGCGGTATAGGGGCTTCACTCCATCTCCTCGGGAAGATCCAGCGCAATCTTCGACCGTGGAGCTTACCGAATGTTCAGTCCGAATAGGAGCCGGTGGTTGTTAGGAAATCTTGCAGCGCGGTGACGGTGCGCGCGTCGCCGAAGAGACTCTGCGCCTTCGCACGTACGCGTTCCCGGAGGGATTCGAGGCGGACCGGATTCCCAAGGAGCTCGACCGCGAGCGAAGCGTAAGCCGTGTTATCCCGGGCAACGAGTTCGTCGGCGCCCAGCATCCGAAGCATCGCCGAAGTCTGCCGCGCTCGCGCGCTTTGCCCCTCGAACGTGACGATCGGCGTGCCGGCGGAAAGCGCATCGAGGCTGGTGGCGCCGCCCGAGAATCCCGGCGTGTCGAGCACCAGGTCGGCGCGCGCGATCCCGCCGAGGAACTCGCTTCGATCGTGGGTCGACTCGATGTGGATCGCGCTCCTCGGAACGTCGTGCGCGTCGAGCGCGCGATCGATTCGCGCGCGAAACCGCCGCGTGAGCCGATCGCCGCGATTGAGGAACACCAGGCGCGCGCCGGACTTCGCGAGGATGGTTGCGAGCGTCGCATCGAACGACGGAGGGACCTTGCCGAGGTTTTGCAGGCACAGGACGATGGGCTTGCCCGGCGACCGGAGCTTGTCGATCCACGTGCCGTCGCCAGGGGCGGGCGGCGGCTGCACCGAGGCGCCGATGCCGGGAAGGCGAACGAGCTTCTCGCGATAGTGCGCGTCGGACGCGGCCGTTTCGAGGAGTTCGCCGCTCAGGAAATAATCGACGCTATCGAACCCGGTCGTCACCGGATGCCCGTAACACGCGACCTGGATGGGCGCCAGGCGCAGCGACGCGAGCGCGCCGTTGCGGGGATCGAGTCCCGCATCGAGGAACACGAGCACGTCGAGCGACGCGGCGCGAATGCCGGCGGCGACCTTCGCGGTCGTCGATTCGCCCGCGATGAATCGATCCACCTGGGCCGCGATCCCGTTCGTGACCGCATCGCGTACGTCGCTCGTCGACCAGACGAAGCGCTCGAAGCGCGCGGGGTCGAGCTTCACGATGAAGTCCGAGAAGTAGCGCATCACGACGTGATCCTGCATGCTGCTGCAGAGGAAGCCCACGCGGATGCGATCGCTTTTGGATCGCTGGGGCGGTGCGGACGCGTATTCGGGAAACGCGGAGCGCGTGACCTTCGCGACGAGATCCGCGTAGCGGAACTGCCGAGCCGTGTGATCGCCGGGAAGGTAATGCAGGTTGAAGGGGAGATTGCTCGTCGCGGCTGCGAGCGCCGCAGCGCGATGCTCGTCCGTGTCCAGTCGCAGCATGGATTCGAGGGAGTCGAGACCGCGATCGAAACGACGGAGTGACTCATCGATGTCGGCGTCGTCGCGCGGGATGCGCGGCAGCAGGAAGGCCTCCGTCCAGCGCAAGCGTTCCCAGTCCGGAGCGAGCTCACGCGCACGCGACAGCGCCGTGCGCGCGGCCTCGTCCTCCGCGCACGCTTCGAGCGTGAGTCCCAGCTCGAACCAGAGCGATGCATCCCCGGGTTCGAGCTTCGCGGCCCTTTCGAGCAAAGGCACAGCGCCGTCGAAATCCTTCTGCAGGCGGGCGGCCGTGCCCGCGGCTATCAGCCACTGTGCGGTGTCGGGCGCGAGCGACGCCGCACGATCCGCGAGGGTGCGAGCCTCGGAGAGCTGCGACTGGTCCATGCGAAGCAGCGCGAGATTCCCGATGGCCGATGCGTCGTTCGGCGCCAATGCGGCCGCCCTCTGGAGGCACGGCTCGGCCTCGGCGATGCGCTCCGCCTTCCGCAGGAGATTGCCGAGATTGCCCAGGGGTTCGACCCAATCCGGCTTGATCTCCAGCGCCCGGCGATAGGCTCGCTCCGCTTCCTCGCTCGCGCCGCGGGCCTCGTGGAGGATCCCGAGGTTGTACGCGGCCTCCGCGTAGTCGGGCCTGGTTTCGAGCGCCATCGCGAATGACGCCGCCGCTTCGTCCAGTCGCCCCGCGGATTTCAACGCGATCGCAAGATTGTTGTGCGCCTGCGGGAAATTCCGCTTGATTGCGAGAGCGGCGCGATAGCGCTCGATGGCCGCGGCCGCGTTGCCCTGCTGGAACGCCAGCACGCCCAGCAGGTGGATGAGATCGGGATTGCCGGGCGCGTCTTGCGTGAGTTGCAGATAGGCGCGCTCGGCTTCGGCGAGGCGCCCCTCGCGATGCAACGCCTGCGCCTGCGTGAGGAGTCGCTGCAGCTCTTCCGGGCTCATTGGGCCATATTGTGTCATCGTGAGGTCGCGGCAGTTCTGCTACCTTCCGAAACGCACTCCATCGAGGAAAACCCATGACCGTGATGACCGGCTTCTCCGGGAACGAGATGTTCTGCCTCGGCTTGAAGGGCTTCAAGCCCGGCGATCTCGTGATCGGCAATAGCGTCCATTCCCTGGGATTCATCGGCGGCTTGAGCAGCGGCTTCCGGGGCGTGATGGGCGGAGAGGTGACGGAGGTCACCGGCATCATTCACGCGGGCCGGCGCGAGGCGACCAAGCGCATCGTCGCCGAGGCCGAGAAGAACGGGGCGGCCGGCATCTCGGGCATGACGAGCGAGCTGCGCCACTTCCAGGGCAACATCGAATTCATTTCGATCGGCAGCTGCGTGTATCACGAAGCCGGCAAGCAACAGACGATGGAATTCTCCACGAGCGGCGACGGCCAGGAGCTCTATTGCCTGCTCGACGCGGGCTACGTCCCCAAGCATTTCGTGTTCAGCAACGTGGCGTACTCGATCGGCGTGAGCGGCGGGATACTCGGCAGCCTGAAGAGCATGGCGCGCGGCGAGATCAAGGAATTCAGCGATGTGTTCAACAAGACGCGCCATGTCGCACTGGATCGCATCGTGACCGAGGCGAAGGCCGCGGGAGGCAATTGCGTGCTCGGCATCGTCACGAAGCTGAAGCTCTTCCAGGGACTGCACGAGATGGTGATGATGGGCACGGCCGCGCACCATGATGCTCTTGGCGGACTCGGCCAATCCTGCGCGACCAGCGACCTCACGTGCGAGGAAACGTGGAACATCACGCGCATGGGTTATGCGCCGTTGAAACTGGTCCTCGGCACCGCGGTCTATTCGCTGGGCGTGATCGGGGGCTTCAAGGCGGCGCTCAAGTCGTTCTCGAAGGGCGAGATCTCCGACCTCACGACGCTCATCTACGATGCCCGCGAGCACGCGATCGACCTCATTCGCCGCGAGGCGAGCGCGATCGGCGCCGATGACGTGATCGGCATCAAGGTCCACATCCACGAGCTCGGCAGCCTCGTCGAGTTCATGGCGATCGGCACAGCGGTGAAGCGCGTGTCCGGATTGTCGACCGTGACGCCCACGCTGCCGGCGCAGGCGGTCATGCGCGACAAGGAGACCTGGATCAGTGCGGAGTACGCGGGGCTGGAGGCGGATGACGATGAATGACTGTTCGCCGGCGCACAGACGCTCGCCGGCTCCGCGCCCATGATTCAAGTCGTACTCATCACAGGAGGATTCCATGAGAACGATTTCGATCGCAGTGGGTTCAATGATGGTGGCGGCTTCGTTCGTCGCATTCGCGCAGGATTCCAATGGCCGCGACACAGGCAACTGGACGAGGCAAACCGTAGCCGACCAGGCGCGGGAATGCTGGAACCAGAACGCAGGGCACTATGAGGCCGTGCGCCCCGGCGAGCGCCAGAATGACCTCGACTTCAACAGGTGTCACTACATCGGCGAGTCTTCCCGGGACGAGAAGCGCTGGAACTCGGGGCGCCAGGAATGCTGGAATCCTCGCGCGGGGCACTTCGAGGCCGTGCGCAACGGCGAGCACCAGGATGACCTGGATTTCTCTCGTTGCCGGAATATCCGGGAAGATTAACCGGGGATCGCCGGGACTGATTCCCCGAGTTGAGCGTCAAAATGAAGATGCCACCGCGAGGGTGGCATTTTCATTTGTTGGATGCCATCCTGCGCTCAACTCACCGGCTTCTTGAAACGGAAGGCGAAGCGATCGGTCTCGCCCTTGATCGAGGGATCGAACACCTTGATCGAGTGCGGATCGTCCTTGTTCGCGAGCATGCTGCTTTCGGCCTCCAGCGCGAAGCCGGCCGCCTCCACCTCCTCGCGGACGGATGCAGGGTCGATCCGATGCAGCGACTGGGCGTCGCCCGCGCCCGCCCCTGCGGCGGCGGCGTGGTCGACGATGACGTAGAACCCACCGGGTTTCAGCCGCTCGTAGACGGCTCGATTGAAGTCGGCCGCCGTCGCACCCTTCTTCTGGATCAGCGCGGTGTGGAGATCGTGGTAGAAGAGGTGCATCCACAGGACATCCGCTGGTTGCATGGCCTCCGGCATCGCGACGAGGTCCGCCGAGACGGCTTCGACGTTCTCTCGGCCCGGCTCCTTCGCAAGCGTCCGCATCTGGCCGACCGGATCGTTCTTGAAGTGGGCGACTTCGGCCGGCACGAAGCTGTAGACCCGTCCTTCGGGTCCCACGATGCCGGAGAAGAGACGCGTCCAATCGCCGTCGCCTGGGTAAACGTCGATGACGGTGGAGCCCGCAACAACTCGTGCGAACTGGATCAACTCGGATAGTTTGGATTGTTCGTACATCGGGAATCTCCGTTACGGTTGGCGCCGGGGGTCAGACCTGCGCCATGCCTCCATCGACGGCCAAATCCACGCCGGTGATGTAAGAACTTTCATCGGAGGCGAGAAACGCGACTGCTGCCGCGATTTCCTCGGGCACGCCTCTTCGACCCATTGGGATCTGCGTGGTGAACTGTGCGACCGCTTGCTCGACCTGTTCAGCGGTAAGGCCCGTCGTCGTCGCTAAGGCCGGAGTATCGATTGCTCCGGGGCTCATGCAATTCACGCGGATCTTGCGGTCCTTCAATTCCAGAGTCCAGCCGCGCGCGAAGTTGCGCACAGCCGCCTTACTCGCGGCGTAGGCGGTAAACCCTGGGAGCCCGAGCACGTTCGAGACTGAAGAGGTCAGGATGATCGAGCCGCCATCCTTGAAGAGGGGAAGGGCCTTCTGCACCGTAAAGAACACTCCCTTAACGTTCACGTCGAAGGTCTGGTCAAAATGGGCCTCAGTAGCTGTCGCGAGCGGTGCGATTGTCCCCGCGCCCGCGTTCGCGAAGAGAATGTCGATGTGACCATGTTTCTCTTTCACGACGGCATAGAGGCGGTCCAGATCTTCCAAGCGCGACACGTCGCCCACGACCGTTGTAACGTTTCTCTTGATGAAGGCTGCGGCCTCCTTCAGCTCTTTCTCTCGTCGCCCAGTGATCACGACGTGCGCACCTTCTTCCACGAAGCGCTTGGCGGTGGCCAAGCCAATCCCACTGCTTCCGCCCGTGATGACTGCGATCTTACCTTCGAGTGTTTTCATAATCTCTTGTCTTTCGCTGTGAGTGAGCCAGGCACGGGACCGCGCCGGGGTCAAAGTTGCGCCAGGCCACCGTCGACGGCGACCTCGCTGGCGGTCATGAAGCTGCTGTCCGACGAGGCGAGAAAGGCGGCGACTGCCCCGATCTCCGCCGGATCGGCCATTCGCTGGAGCGGAGTCATCGAGGCGTAGACCTTCTGGCCCTCCTCGCCTAGCGCCGCCTTCGCGAGTTCGGTCGCCGTCGCCCCGGGCGACAGCACGTTTACCCGGATGCCGGTGCCCTTCAGGTCCTCCGCCCAGGTCCGCGCGAGGTTGCGCACAGCCGCCTTGCTCGCGCTGTAGGCAGTGAATCCCGGGGCGCCCGTGGTGCCGGCGCTCGATCCGGTCAGGATGATCGAACCGCCCGGGCCCATCAGCGGCAGCGCCTTCTGGACCGTGAAGATCGTGCCCTTCACATTGGTGTCGAAGGTTTCGTCAATGTGCTCTGCAGTGATCTTGCCGAGCGGAAGCGGGCTTCCCGCCCCGGCGTTGGCGAAGACGATGTCGAGAGTTCCGCGCTCGGCCTTCACCGCCGCGTAGAGTCGGTCGAGGTCGGCCTCATCCGAGACCGAGCCCTTCACCGCGCGGGCATTAGGCCCGAGGTGGGCCACAGCGGCGTCGAGCTCTTTCTGCCGGCGGCCGAAGATGAAGACGAAGGCGCCCTCGTCGATGAAGCGCTTTGCCGCGGCGAGGCCGATGCCGGTAGCGCCACCGGTGATCACCGCGGTCTTTCCGTTCAGTCGGTTCATGTCATGCATCCTTGGTTGGAATTGCTCCCACTTCCACAGATTTGGGGTCTTTACTCATGAAGACAATTGACTGAATATGGATACGTAGCATCTACTCTCTTGATAGTCATGCTCGATAACGTCACCATCAATCAACTTCGGGCCTTCATTGCCGTGTGTGACCAAGGAAGCTTTTCCGGGGCTGCACGGGAGCTGAACCGTGCGCAGTCGGCAATCAGCCACGCGATCAAGGCACTCGAGAGTGCCTTTGATGTGAAGCTGTTTGAGCGCAACACTCGCAAAGCGACGCTAACGGCCGCGGGCCGCAACCTCCTGCCTGATGCTCGTGCGGTGATCTCACGCACCGAGGAAATGAAGACGCGCGCGGTTTCCATTGCTGAAGCGGGGATACCGCAAGTCTCGATTGCCGTGGATACCTATTTTCCGCGCGCGCACCTGGTTGAATGCCTGCGCAGGCTGCAAGCGGACTTTGTGACCGTTGCAATCGATCTGCGCGTGACGACCATGCAGGGCGGCGAGCGTTTGGTTCTCGAGGGCACGTGCGCATTGGCGGTGACGATCACGGAGGTGCCGGAGTTGAGCCCGGCTACCATAGAAAGGCAGCATCTATGTGAAGTGCAAATGGTGACCGTCTGTGCGCCATCGCATCCGCTGGCCGCAATCGCGGGGCCGATCCCGCGGGAGGAATTCGGCCGGCACATCCAACTCGTCGTGACCGACAATCAGCCCGATGCGGAGAAGACACAACAGGGGGTCGCTGGCGAACGCCAGTGGCGAGTCAATGACCTTGGCGCGAAGCACGATCTGCTCAGGGCAGGGTTGTGCTGGGGGCACATGCCGCGTCATATGGTTGCGGAAGACCTCGCGAATGCAACACTCGTCGCACTCCAACGGCGCGCATGGCACATGCGCCCCCTCACCTTCATGATCTCGCAGCGGCGTGGGTCCTTGTTTTCGGAATGCGAGACGCGGCTGGTCGAGCTCCTTAGCATTCCTCAGCGCTTGCCAAAGGAGGCGAGCCAGCGCTCCGTCTCACGCAAAAGGCGAAAACCCCTGACGGCCCGTCATGCGTGAGCAACAGTCGGTACAGTAGCCCGGACGGGAGGATTGCAATGGACAAACCCAAACACGCACAAACGGGTTGTGCCAGAGGGGTGATAAAGAAAAACGCCATCCGAATGGATGGCGTTGGATGCCCCTGATTGTCTCCCTCTGTACGAACGGCGGCATGTAGGTCACCAATCAAGGTGATACCCCCAACGATACCCCTACGTTGCGTTGATTGAGTCGCTAGCGAGGGGTACGGATGACCAGATTGTCGTGCCCTCTGAATGGCGCATGACGGAACTAGGCCCGTGAATTCGATTCCCAGAATCTCCACCAACCAAGATAACGCGCGTGACAGGAGCGATAACGCAAACGGCTTAGCAGATCGTGCTGGGGTCGCTTTCATCATCCTCAGCGCGTGCCGTCGCACAAGGGCTCTTGGCGCCGCGGTCTTGATGCCACGCCAAAATCGTCTCCTTGTTTAGCGGCGTGCCAAGTACTGAGTTCAACGGGTATGTCGCGACGATTTTCCCCTCGAGCCAGGCCACGACCTGATCCTTGATTGGCTCGTTCTTGTTGACTTTGTGACCCTGATTGGGGTGACAGATGCACCGATACTCCGCGGGCAACTCGATGGCTTTATCACCAAAGTAGAAGAAGTGATCCGAGAGAAGCACATGCGCGCCGGACAGGTCAGTGTCAACATTGCCTTCATCGTGAACGCCGTCCCTTTGGCGATACGCACCTCGATCGTTGAAATACAGGCAGTCGCCGACAATTGATTCGTAGCGTGCGCTCTTTGAAGATTTAGGTAGCTTGATGGGAAGCTGGGTATGGCAGTGTCTGTCGTACTCCTCAAAGGTCATTGGATCTCGTGTGACTTTCATGGCGTAGACGACATGCCGCGAAAGATCGCCCATCCCCGGCGCGTTTGCGCTCCCCAAACCGATGATCCAATCGCCCTTTTTGGCATGTTTTCGAATCACGGGTTTACAGATAGCGAGCGTACAGACACCACCAAAAGGGTTCGGGGCGGCGCCATCGTCAACTCGTAGCGAGTATGAAAATAGTCTCATGGGATAGCTGCCGTTAATAGCGGAACTGCTGGCCGCGGGTCAAAGCGGCCGCGAACCCCGGCTTCCGAGAATCAGGCTCAGCTCTATCCGCACCTTTGCTACGGATGTGAGATACAAGCGATCGGGATCATTCCTCAGAGCCGCCATCAACTGGTTCGCGAAAACCGCGCCGCAATCGGAATCGCTTCGGTAATGCACACCCGCGACCTCACGATGAGAAGCGATGTCCTTGGCGGCCTGGTTGAGAGCATTGTGGAATTGCGGAAAGCCGTCTGTCGCCTCGACCAGCATTGACGCGCAGGCGTTTGCGCCACAAGAGTGTGCCGAAGGATAGGAGGGGTGTCCGGGACAGAACGGCGGATCGAGGTCGGGAGCGAGCTGCACCGGACGCGGGCGGTTGTACTTCATCTTGATCCGTACTGCCCAGAAATTCGTCACACTGATGATCGACGTGAGGAGGAGCATCGTCGAATAGGTCGCGCTCGGTGGCGTACCGCCAATTCCCAGTACATTGAGAAAGACCCACTCAAAGTGGTCTTTCTCGGCATTGATCTCTCCCATCATCGCGGGCCTGTTCATCTTGAGTTGACGTAGAGCCGCCAGCTCCTGATCGGTTGTTGTCCGATCGGGCGGGTCAGGAAGCTGGAATGCGGGCTTCACACTGCCGAAAAACTCAGCCTGGTTGCTGTGCAGTTCGGCCGCGATGTCGTCGTCGAGCGCGTTCGGTGGAATGTAGGTCTTGCCGTCACCCGCATTCCCGCAGTTGTCGCAGTTCTCACCGATCATCTATAGCTCCTCAGCAAAATGTGGGTCCGTGGGCAAAGGCGACCAAGGCAATACGGCGCCCCGCAGTCACCGGGGTGACCCGGTGCGCGAGGAACGACGGAAAGACAATCGCCGTTCCAGCAGCAAGGCGAAGGTCCATCGGCGCACCCGCCGAGATCTCCAGATTGCCGCCTTGGTATCCTTGTGGCTCTGTGAGCAGCAGTGAGAGACTCAGCTTGCGATTGGCCGCAAGGCCGGGCCCGGTATCGAGGTGCCATTCGAAGTAGTCTCCCAGTCCGTAGGAGACCGCCATAAGTGGCTCGACGATTCCAGTCATGCTGAATTGAAACTGCCGATTCGCGTCCTCGAAGATCGACGCGACCCGGTCGTACAGCCAGGTGCGGTGCTCTCTGTCAGGAATCCACGCGCAATAACATTCCCGGGTGCCTACCGTGCCCCCGGCCATTTGTCCTCGTTCAAATGACTCCTCTTGCGCCGCTTCGATGGCGCGCCTGCACTCGCTGCGACTTAGCGCGTTCGCAATTGTTGCGATGCCCATCGCGAATGGATTGCTCGCAACGGGTCCAATGTCCGTCAAGAGGCGGTGCCGCGGCTCTTGCAATGCGCTGGATCTCGCACCGCGGAGCGCTCGAAGCACCTGGACACGTTGGTCCTGCTCCGACGAGTGATGGGCGGTCACGGCGCGGGCACGCAGAACGGGTGAGGCTCCACTTCGTCACTCATCGAAACGCTGGCGCAGTGAAGGCTGATCGCGATTGCATCGTCCTTGAAGGTGAAGGTCGGGTCGTCCAGCAGCGCGATTGCCTGCTGCTGGGTCATCCCAGGCAGGACCTGGTGACTGACCTCGACCCCCAGGAACTGCGCAAAGGCACCTCCAAGACGAATGGATTCGGAGACCCCCACCTTAAGCTGCTTGGTGGTTCCGCTAAGCGACTCCTGCCGGCCCAGGTTCCAGACGACCGTGTGCAGCGTCACGAACTTCGTCGGTTTCTTAAGCGTCATCTTCACAAAGAAATACAGCTCACAGGTGTGCGCCATGGGGGGATTCTCCGTTCGTTGTTGGAGGTACGCCGTGTAAACCTAAGTGCTATCGTAATTAACGCGCTTTGATTGCAACAATCAACTAAAGGGGTACACGAATGCCCGGAAGGGTCGGCGCACTGGCCTTCGCCCTGGTCATCTCATTGCCCTGCCTTGGTGCAGAGTGGGCCGCGTTCATCGCGCCGGACCTGCCCCAGACTCGCGGGCTCTTTGCAGAGCTTGGACGTCGAGCCAATCGAGAGCTGCAGGACAACGGTCTCGAGCTTCGATTCGTCCCGTTGAGCGATCGCGACGACCTTGCAGACAAAGCGACCATCGCGCGCGCAGTTGCCGATCATCCGCGTGTCATTTTCGCAACGTCGACATTCTCCGCGCTGTGGGCGAAGGACGCGACGAATTCGATCCCGGTGATTTTCGCGTCGGTCGCCGATCCGGTGAGGTCGGGCCTCGTCGTTTCAGTGGGGCGGCCGGGCGGGAATCTCACGGGCTTCACTTACGACATACCTGTCGAGGGTAAGCAATTCGAGCTCCTGCGGGAAATCGTGCCGACCGCGCGGCGCATTGGCGTGCTGGAGGACGGAACGTGGCTTGGCGAGCGCATCACGATCGGACAGCTCGCTGCATACGAGAAGGCACTGGGAATAAGCATCAAGGTCTTTCGCTCGGGTAGCGTCGAGGGGCTTGCCAAGTTCGTCCTCGGCGCGGGCGGTCGCGAAATCGATGCATGGTTGGTGCCAATCAGCAATACGGCGGCGCAAGGAAGAGTTCAGTTAGTCGACGCGCTTCGACGCGCGGGCAAGCCGGCCGTATTCGGGCGGTCGTTCTTCGTCGATGCCGGCGGGCTGGCGGCGTTCCAGGAGATCGTCGATACCCCGATGGAAATCTGGCACGTTATGTTGCGTGAGATTTTGGATGGCATCCCACCAGGCCAGATTCCGGTCCAGCGACCTAAGCGCTTCGAATTGACGATCAACATGAGTACTGCGAGGCGCCTCAGGCTGAACGTCCCCGAGACCCTGCTACGGCGCGCGGACCGAGTTGTCATCGAATGACTGATCGACGCCGAAGACTCTTCCCGCGCTATGCGGCAGCCCTTATGGGACTGACGGCCGTCGTGGTCATGGCGATTAGCACGATTTACCTCGTGGTTCTTTATCGCGAGGTTCGCGATGCAGCTTCCTCGGTGCAACGCTCCGAGGTGCGAGTTGCTGCCGCGCGCATCGAACAGTTCCTGACCGGAATTCGCGATTCGCTATCTGAGGTCGCGTCGCTGCCATGGAATTCGGAGGTCTTGAGCCGGAGCAACCGGCGGGAGGAGTACCACCGGCTGATGAAGATTCAGCTGGCCCTGTCGGAGATACGTTGGATCGACAACGGCGGGCTCGAACGATTGCATGTCTCCCGATTCGAGATGGACACGCAGGAGAGCGGGCAACCCATCATGGATAGAGACGCGGTCGGCGGCGTCCGGAAGCTGGGTTTCGTCTATGGACGTCCTTATTTCAAGGACGGATCGGAACCCTATCTATCGCTGGCGATCTCGAATCGTAACGATTCCAATGGGATCGTGGTCGCCGAGATCGACCTCAAGTTCGTCACCGACGTCGTGCAACGGATCCAGCTCGCCGGTGGGGGCGCGGTCTATGTAGCAGGATCCG
The DNA here is from genome assembly GCA_049300695.1 of Usitatibacter sp. Taxonomy (GTDB): domain Bacteria; phylum Pseudomonadota; class Gammaproteobacteria; order Burkholderiales; family Usitatibacteraceae; genus Usitatibacter. The sequence goes on along the minus strand of JBAQKF010000049.1, from coordinate 72,154 downwards.
ACAATCGTCTGATTGCCCATCCGAATATCGATCTGGTCCTGCGGCAGACGGATCTGGCCAAGTATGCACCCTTGAGCGAGGTACGCAAGGCGCTGGCATCCAGCCAAGGGGAACCGGTCGGGATGTTCGAGGGCCCTGGGTTGCAGTCGACGGATGTCTTGCTGTCCGGAGGCGTTATTCCGTCTGCGGGATGGGTAGTTGTCGCCGAACAACCAAAGGACGTCGTGCTTGCGCCGGTGTACCAGGCATTGATTCACACGGGCTACCTTGTCCTCGCTTCGCTGGGCGCTGCCCTGCTCGTGAGCTATTGGCTCGCAAGGCGCCTCGCGCGCCCCATCCTCCAGCTTCGCCAAGGCGCCGAGAGGATAGCAAGGGGCGATCTAAGCGCGCGTATTCGCGTCAAGAGCGACGACGAGGTCGAAGCACTGGCGGACGAATTCAACCGAATGGCGGCCCAACTCCAGGAATACACCACGGGATTGGAGCGCAAGGTTCAGGTAAAGACGGCAGACCTACAAGCGGCACTCGGGGTGGCGCAGGAGGCCGTTCGCGCTCGCTCGATATTCCTCGCCGCAGCGAGTCACGACCTGCGCCAACCGCTTTACGCCATATCGATCCTTGCCGATACCCTGGCGCTGGAGTCCATGCAGCCAGGTGCGGCCAACATTCTCGAGAAGCAAAGACAGGCGATCGCTGTTCTTCGCGCGCTTTTCGATAACCTGCTGGATCTTTCGCGGTTCGACGCCGGCGAAATACGGCCTGTCCTGCGAGTAGTGTCCCTCTCCGAGACGCTTGCGCCGCTCGTGCTCGACCAGGAAGTCGTCTGCCACTCGAAGCAGCTGACGTTCGAGTGCGATATTGGAGACGCCTGGGTCCGGACAGATCCGGAGCTGATCCGTCGGGTGGTCGGAAATCTTCTTTCAAACGCGGTGCGCTACACCCCGACGGGAACGGTGAGCCTTAGGGCCGAGCAGGACGACGATCGTGTTCGCGTGAGCGTGACGGACACGGGAATCGGAATAGACGCGAAGGACCAGCAAAGAGTCTTCGAGGAATTTGTTCAAGTCTCCAATCCGTCGCGCGATCGTGACAGGGGTGTGGGATTGGGGTTGTCGATCGTCAAGCGCATTTCCGATCTACTAGATCTGGGACTTGTACTGGAGTCGCGGGCGGGAAAAGGGACGGCCGTGACGTTCCGGGTCCCGATTGCAGCTGGTGTCGGGGGCAGGGCTGCGCAGGTTGATCTCGCCTATGCAGCTGCGGGTGCTTTCAAGGGTGCGCGCATCTGGATTGTCGAAGATGATCCGCTTGTGCGCGACGCACTCGCCCTTCAGTTCAATTCGTGGGAGGCGTTGCCCGCATTCGCGAATAGCACCGCCGAGGTACTCACACTGAGGGAGGCAGATGGCCGGTGGCCCGACGCCGTCATCCTGGACGACATGCTAGGCGACGACGAGCGTGGCCTAGAGATCTCAAGCCTCCTTCGGGAGTTCATGGAGGTGCACCGCATCGTCATGGTTACTGGCAATGTGGATCCGGAGCGGGTCGCCTTGCTCGAGACAAGTGGACTTGCCGTGCTTCGCAAGCCTCTTTCGTCGACTGACTTGGCGCAATGGCTCCGGCACGCGCTGGGTGCCGCTGCTAGAGCATCCCTAGTTCCCGCGCACGCAGGATAGCTTCGACGCGGTTACGCACACCCAGCACGCGGAAGACCGTGTTGAGGTGCGCCTTTGCGGTTCCTTCCGCCATTAAGAGACGCGCGGCTATCACTTTGTTGGGCATGCCCTGCAACAAAAGACGGAAGACTTGTTGCTGTCGCCCTGACAGGTTGAGCTGTGGGGCCGGTTGCGCGATCTGCGAGCCAGCCGCAGGTGGCGAATAACCAAGCACGGTAACGGCATTCGGGGGAACGTAACAGCTGCCGCCGAGCACGAGCTCGATGGCGTGGTTCAGGACCGAGACTGCCGCGCTCTTAGGCACGTATCCACGCGCACCGCATTCGAAGGCAGTGGTGATCTTCTCTATCGATTCGTCTGCCGAATAGACAAGGATCGGTACCTCCGGATGGCTTTCGCGCAAGTGCTCAAGGCTTGCTCGCCCGTCCGAGTCAGTCAAATGCATATCTAGCATGACGAGATTGCAGTGCGAGTCCCTAACAAGAATCTCGAGCGCTTCGCGGAGGCTCGCTGCCACTTCGATCTCTTGAAATCGCCGCGTCGCCCTCAGCGCCGTGGATATGGCTGACGACATGAGGGGGTGATCGTCAACGACAAGTGCGCGGAGAGGAGGTGTAGTCATCTGGACCATGGCCGAGTGCCTGAACGTTACGCCCTCGACCCGTCAAACGGCAAGACCGTCCATTCGACTTACGGGGTAAACGTAGGTTTAGGTCAAAAGGACAATTGTTGAGTTGAATAAGGTGCCGTAGGTTCATATCACGGCGCATGAGGAGTTTTCTCGACTCCATAGATTCAACATCAAGACAAAGGGAAGAACATGCTACTGAAGCGATTGCTGAGCAGTGCGACTCTTGCATTTGCACTGGCGTTTACATTCCCTATTGCGTCATTTGCCCAAGAAGGGACTTTTGCTGCTACGGGCTCAATGATCAGCGCGCGAGCGCAACACTCGGCGACATTGCTGCCCAATGGCGAAGTGCTGATCGCCGGAGGATTCATATACTCGGGCGGCTTTATCCCTCTGGCGAGCGCTGAACTCTACGACCCGACCACCGGGACATTCAGCGCCACGGGCTCAATGTCAGTCGCTCGGGAGACTGTTCACACGGCGACGCTACTGGCAGACGGAAAAGTTCTGGTCGCGGGCGGAACTAACGGCGGCGGCGGCATTGCGAGCGCTGAGCTCTATGACCCGTCCACCGGGACTTTCAGCGCCACGGGCTCAATGACGACCGGGCGCTTTGCAGCTACGGCCACACTATTGCTCGATGGCAAGGTGCTGATCGCGGGCGGAGGCGACCCCTCTATCAATATCTTGGCGAGCGCCGAGCTATATGACCCAGCGACAGGAATATTCAGTGCCACGGGCTCGATGTCGACGCCTCGCTATGGGCAAATGGCGACTCTGTTGCCTAGCGGAAAAGTCTTGGTTGCGGGAGGAAGGGACAACAACGGCCAGCTTCTTGCGAGCGCTGAGCTTTATGACTCGACGACGGGAACGTTCAGCGCAACGGGCTCAATGACCACCGGGCGGGATGGATTTGGAGCGGCGCTGCTACCCGACGGCCAAGTCCTATTCCTCGGCAGTGACACGGTCATTGCGAGCGCAGAGCTTTATGACCCGACGACGGGGACTTTCAATGCAACGGGTTCTTTGGCCTTTGCGAGAGGCACGGTGAGAGAGACGCTTCTGCCTGATGGGCAAGTCTTGGTCTCGGGGGGAACCTACGACACTGTGCTATCAGAGGTTTATGACCCAACGGCTGGGGCCTTCTCCTTAACCGGCCCGATGCTCGAGGTGCGGGCGGCTCACACGGCAACGCTTCTTCCTGGTGGTCAAGTCCTGATCGCTGGCGGCTATAACGGCATTACAGAACTGGCGAGCGCCGAGTTGTATACGGCCTCCGATAGGACGCCGCCGGTGATCGTGCCGCAGGTGTCGGGTACGTTAGGCAATAACGGCTGGTACACAAGTAACGTGAGCGTCAGTTGGAGCGTTACTGATCCGGAATCCGGCATCGCGTCTTCCACTGGGTGCACGCCGATCACACTCACGGCCGATACGGCGGGGGTGACGTTGAACTGTTCGGCGACAAACGGCGCTGGCCTGACCGCGTACGCCTCAGTGACGATCAAGATCGACACGACTCCACCGGTCATCTCGGGCATGCCCGCTGCCGGCTGCGCGCTGTGGCCGCCGAACAAGAAGATGGTTCAGGTCGCCACCATCACCAGCAACGATGCGCTTTCGGGCATAGCACCGGGGTCACTTACTGTGACCGGTACTAGCAGCGAACGGTCCGATCCCGGGAAGCCTGATGTAGTGATAACGCCGAACGGCTCGGGTGGGTTCGTCGTTCAATTGCGAGCGGATCGATTGGGCACGGGCACTGGCAGGGTCTACACGTTGAACGCAACCGCCACCGACCTGGCGGGCAACTCCACGGCGGCCACTGCAACGTGCATCGTGCCGCATGACCAAGGGAACTAAACGGCGACTTAGGGTGATCCCATGCTCAAATTTGTTCTGACGGCGGCTACAGCGATGCTGGCTGGATGCGCATTCGCACCCACGGGAACCATAACGGAGACGGTCGGCAACTACAACCACGCAGTCGAAAAAGCAAAGAATGAGATGTTTCTCCTCAATGTCGTTCGGGCGAGTGAACGACGGCCGATGCATTTCACATACATCAGCGGACTGCGGGGGAATATTCAGACAGTCGTCTCCTCGGGCAGTCTGCCAATCCCATTTGGTGGAGGGGATCACACGTCTGTCTACTCGAATGGTCCGAGCATCAACTACACAGCCAATCCGTCGTTCGACGTTGCGGTGCAAGACAGCAAAGCGTTCTGGCTTGGAATAACGACGCCTGTGCCGCCTTCGACGCTGAGATATTACCTGGAGCAAGGATGGCCCAACGAGCTCGTTCTTTTTCTGTTCATAAGAAAGCTCGAGATCTTTGGATTCCAATTTACCAATTATCCAGGCAAGGCACTTCCCGTTGAATCGGCAAAGCCAGATGCAAATGAGCTGGCATCGAGCGTTCCGGTCGAAGCAGCCACCGGCGGAGCCGCGGAACTTGCCAAGAGGGAAGCGGCGAAGAGATCCAAGCGCGATGAGGACGGGATGAAGGCCTTTCGTATAGTCCTTCGTGGTCTTTTTGGATGCAAGGATAGAGACGAGGACAAGGATGACGACGAGAATGCAGGAAGCAGCTGGCATTGCGACGTGTCATTCGAGGACGAGAAGGCCGATACATACGGAGCCCCGGTAAAAGGCAATGAGCTCGAACGTCTGAGAGATCTAGTCGCGGTGGAGAAAGAGGATCTGAAGCTCGTCGAGGACAAATGCAAGGCAGGTCAGTATCGTCTTACGAAAAAATCGAAGTCCATTCACATCGCCGGACTTTTTCCGGCAAGTGATATCTCGAGTGCCTTGGATGCGGCAGAGCAGCAGCTTTGCGCCGCAGACAGCGCGTTGAAGAAGACGCCAGATGAGCAAGCCAACGCCAAGAGCGCCGCCTCGGCCCTCAAGCAGGCAGCAAAGAGTCTTGGCACTGCTTTGCAACAGCTTTGCGAGACACGGCGCAATGTGCAGGCGTCAGTTTATCGCTACAAAGACGGCCTTACCCACCTCCAACGAGTTGTGCGGGACGCCAACATTGAAACCAAGGACATCGCGGACACGCTCGAGAAGTGGACGAAGATCGTCATCGAACGCCGAGACCAAGCAAGCAAGGACCTGGACCAGCTCAAAGCCTGCGAGAAGGAGGATCCCTCGAAGGAGATCGTCGATTCGGTCGCCGGAGAGAATATGGATTTCAAAGACCTGAGGAAGAAGCTCACGGAGCTAGATGAGCAGCGGCAGGAGTTCAGCCGGAAGATCGATAGGCTGTCTTCCTATTGCGTAGGGACGTCGTCCAATAGTTCGTGCGATGCCAAGGCGTATTTCCGTTCGCCGGAGGCGATTCTGTACTACCTCGGCGAGGTTGTTCGTCACGGTCCACCTGAAATCGCGGTCCAGTACTGTGCGAAACCACGCGAGCCGCAATCGCTATTCGAAGTCCATACGAATAGTGGCCACGAGAAGCACGCGGTTGTTGCGGTCGAGTTCGAGGGGAATCACTACTCAATTGATCGCGATGCGGCGAAAGATTCTTGTAGCAGAACCATGACGACGGAGACGCTCACACTCGTGTCGCAGCTATTTGCACAACAAACCGAGGCGGCTCAGGCCCCCGCTACAGGGGCCGTAACTATTGTCGGCCCGATCCCCGGGCGCTAGGCCAATCGGTGCGAGTAGGGTCTACTCATCCACGGCGAGTTCAAGACACTTGTGAGTCGTTCGATGTGCTGTCGTTCATTGCTTGCTGGCGAGAAAGGAGAAATTCGTGCCCGCATTCATAAAGGCCTTTGTTGCACTCGTTTTCGTGCTCGGCATCGGACAAGCGGTGAACGAAGCTCTCATCAAGTCCGATGTCGCAGCGCTAAGGCAGCAAGCCTCAGGGGACTTGCAGAAGAAGAGGGCATTATTCCTCTCCGAGGCCTCATTGGCGGATCTAGATAGAGTCGACGTAGCCGTGTCTGTGCCAACAGCGACGCTAAGTCAATTTGATCAGTTGCTCGTTGACTCGTTGAACGCTGATGGCGGAGTGAAATCGCAGAACGTACATTTTACCGCTGCCGATATCTCTTTTAAGGATCAGGAGATCATCGTCAAGATTTCGGCAACCAAGTCCTTTGGTGACGACGGCGACATCTCGGTAAACGTAGTCGCAAGCGGACTTGTTGGCTCGACCGGGTCCGCGCTTATGTTCAATGTTGTCGCCCGCGACATCAAATTGACCGATGTCACTGTGCTGAGATCTACGTGGACCCGCAAGGTCGCTGTGGTGGCAATCAATTCAGCGATGGATGCATTGTTGGGAATCGTCAACGTCATTCTCGATCGTGAAATTAACGGGAATCCCCAGCGCGCCGCTATCCTATACCTGGATCAGAAGTCAATTCTCAATCAAGACCTTTCGCAGAGTAATTCTGCGCAACTTACCTTTCAGCAGAAAACGATTACTGCTAGCCTCAGAGTTGACGCATCAGCAGTAGTTATCGATTCTTCTCACATCGCTTTCTATGCCAAGGCAACTCCGGTTGATCTGGCGTCCCTGCCTGCTTCAAATACGAAGCTTCCAGCAGACAAGATATTGGTAGAGATTCCAAGTGAAGAGGCGGACACGCGTATAGCGGACTATCAAGCGCGTGTCCTTGCACAGGTATCCAAGGATATCGGACAAAAATACGTTGACGCACCTGCTGGGGCGATCCCATTTATCGTGGTGACGAAGCAGGAAGTCGCGATGCTGTTGAACTATGTGTTCGCGGAAATGCCAATTGCGGCCAGTGGAAATTTTCAATTGCATCAAAAAGCGTCGCCCGAATTGAAAGTGAAGTTCGCCGCACAGGATTGCAATGACATCTTCAACGGATGTCGCTTTCAGGATTTTTGCAGCGGGAATCGTTGCGAACAATCCGTCAGCAATGTCATCAACACGACATGCGATGTCGCCTGCTGTGCTTTAACTGGGCTCATAGGATGCGTGATACCCAAGATTTGCCAACAGGCCTGCACGAAAATTGTGCAAACCATTCAACCAATTCTTACTCCAGAGTGCGATGCGTTCAGAGCGCTGAGCCCGCCGGTGCTATGCAACATTGCGTCTAATTTGGACAAAGCATCATGCGATGTGGAAAAGAATCTTGAAAAATCCGTGTGTGATGTCCAGCAGGAGGTGAATCGGATCTCGGATGCCAACCCTTTCGCTCAATTGGACTATCAGATCAACCTAAGTATCGATTACTCAGCCATCGTGAATCACGCGAGCATCGGATCTGATTTGTCGACTCTGTCGGTCGACGTAGATCTCGGAGCGAAAGGACCTATATCCGTCGGATTACGGTATACGAGAAAGCTCCCATACGACTCATTGTTGCTTCTTCCAACGGGCATGATTATGGGTGTTTGCGCTGCCAACTGGGACGAGACCATCACGTTTACCGCCGACGCGGGTAGGAAACCATATCACCTGGTATTCGCGACCAGTTATGCGAACGACCCATCAAGTGGGGACCTGGTTGTCACAAATCGGCTGCAGGGACACGAGGTTATCTTTTTCGACCTGTCGCCAGCACCTTTGGAGGAGTTGTTTGTCGGTAGACCTCAAATCGCGCTTAATTGTCCCTTGCTTGTTGGTGTCTCTATTCTTGCAGGGTCATTCGAAGGCGTTTTCACTCAGGATGATGCCAGGAAGGTTCTGCCCCTCATCACGGGGAAGGATCTCCCGTATGACGTGAGCAACACATCATTCAGTGCGGACCTAACCCCGATTAAGGTATGCAAGACAATCGATTCGAGCGTCTGTCGCGATGACACACAAAACGTGGTGCTGAAACCGAGAGAGGCTGGCAGCGTAATTGTCTATTCGATAGATCCCATCTGACACACGCTAAGAGAAGGCAAACCTATGTGTAGGAGTCTTATCGTTGTCTTCACTCTGGCATCGCCTAGCTTGGCCGCCATGGCCAGCGACTCGGTCGATCCGGAGGTCAACAAAGTGCTGAGTTTGCTACAACCGGGGAAGTATGGAGGATTGTTAGTGGAACAGCCGGCGAATCTTCCAGAAGGAACGAAGGTTGAAGCAACTAGGAGAGACGTTACGAACTGCATTGCCGCGTACCACTTGAAGGATGGTGACTTGGTTTATAAGTCCAAGGCGAATGAACGTTGCAACATCAACTCAGTGGTCGTCACCGGGCGCGTTGTGACCTTCGAGATGAACTGCGTCGGGCCACCAAGGATTGTCGCGAAGACGAAGCTTTCCATCACAGCAGATGGGTTCGTCACGGACGCCGTGACAACAGTGGAGAAGGGGAACACGCCACACACCGCGGAGCAACATTACGACGCTAAATACATGGGGCCTTGCAGCGACAAAGCGCCTTGAACTTGAAGTAGTTGATGACGAACTCAATAGGGGAGTTAGCGGCCTCGCGATCTTGCTTTCATGGATGTCCCTACCAGTAAAGGTGGAGTACGAAGCGCTGGAACTCGGGGGGCGAGGAATGCTGGAATCCGCACGCGAACCACTTCGAGGGTGTGCGTTCGGGCGAGCGCCAGGATGATCTGGATTTCTCTCGTTGCCGGAAAATCCGGGACTCGAACCAACGCGTGGCGACAAGGGAATGCTGGAACCAGGGAGCGGGCCACTACGAGGCCGTGCGGCCCGGCGAGCGTCAGGACGATTTGGATTTCTCGCGTTGCCGATAGCTCGCAGTCACCGCTCTATGTAACGGGTGAGGATCAATGCGCCCAAATGAAGGTGCCACCGCGAGGGTGGCATCTTCATTTGATGGTGGAGGCGGGGGGAATCGAACCCCCGTCCGTAAGCCGTCCACATGCAGTTCTACATGCGTAGCCAGGCCATTTGGTTTAACCGCTGCCCCGTAGACCGGCGAACTGGGCAACGCTGAGCCACCTTTTGTTTAGCGATCGGCGAAGTGGCCCCGCCGAAAGCGATCTCATGAATATGACTCTGCCGTGGCGTGCTGCTTACTTCACCACCCGGCCCCATGAGCAGGCCCGGAGCAGAGTCCAGCCGGTATTAGGCGGCCAGAGCGTAGTTGTCGTCGTTCGCAACTAGATTGTTTGCGGTTGGATTTACGAGGTGCTCCACCCCTCGGCATGCCCTGCAGTGCTTCAGTGCCCACGTCGAAACCGGGTCGCCCCCTTTGAATCGTGGTCCAGATCGCTGATTATACGGGTCTACCCCTGGGACATCGGGGGTCCACCCGGGTTCTTCAAGGAAGGCGCGCCATGAATCCACTGAAACTCGTCGGAATCATCCTCATCGTCGGAGGTGCGCTGGCCCTCGGCTTTGGCGGATTCAGCTACACCAAGGAGACGCACAAGGCCGACATCGGCCCCATTCACGTCGCCGTGGAAGAGAAACAGGACGTGAACGTTCCGTTGTGGGCGGGGCTCGCCGCCGTTGTCGTCGGCGTGATCCTGGTGGTATCGAAGAAGTAACCGTCCTGGCTGAAGCGGTTACTCGACGACGACCTTTCGCCCGTTGAGCGGCTGCACCGGCCGGTTATTGGCGAAGCCCACGGCTTTCGTGAATGCCGCCACTTGCTCCTTGGAGGCGGTCACGGGCTTGGTCACGACCAGCCACGTCACTCCCTCGGAGCACGGCGGCGTCGTGAGCGATCCGGTGAAACGGTAGTACTCGCGCTCGGCGGGCAGCAGGTCGATCGCGTTGAGCGCTTCGGGGAGCGCGTTCTTTTCGCCCTCCTTTTCCGGCAACTTCTTCCAAAGCGAGGCGAGCAGGGGATTAGGGGCGCCGTCGTTGAACATCACGGCCACCACCAGCAGGCGGCCACCCTTGTCCTGGTGCACCAGGTGGGCCTCCAACGGAAAGTGCTTTCCGTCGATCGTGTTCTCGCTCGGGGCGTGGAAATGGAATTGCTTGAGCTCGTACACGCGACCGTCGAGGGTGACCGAGCTGCCCGGCTTGTAGTCGACCTGGATGGTGTGCCCGTTGTTCACGATTTCGGCGGCACCGGCCTTGTAGGCCATCCCGACCGGCTTGTGCTTGCCCGTCGCTGAACTCTTGATGTCGATGGGCGACTGGCTCTTGCCCGTCGAACAGGCGGCGAATCCGGGCTCCAGTGTCCCCCAGTTCTGCGGAGCGCTATCGCCGGAGTAGCCCCAATGATGGGCTTCGCCTGCCTTGTGGGTTTCGGCCGCGGCGGCCGCTCCCGAAAATGCGAATGTCCATGCGATCGCGATGGCTACGGAATTGCGCTGTTTCATGGCTCACCTCCTCGGGCTCGGGTCCCATCGTCTCACGGCGGGAGCGCAGCGCAAACCGGCCCGGGTCCCGTTCTGCTAGGTGATAAGATCGAGCGGTTCGTGGCGCTTGCTGAAAAGGTTCGACGTATCGACGTCGAACCACTGGCGGGCCACGGTCGTCCAGAGGCGCCGCGTGTCGATCACGGGCATCGGGCCGCCGATATGCGGGAACATGTTGCGCACTTCGGGCGCCTCGCCGACGAGTCCGCCCTTCACGCGGCCGCCCATCACGAAATGCACCGACGCGAGGCCGTGGTGGGTGCCGTGGTCCTCGTTTTCCGTGGGACACCGGCCGAACTCGTCATAGGTCGCGACGAGCGTTTCGTCCCAGCGACCGATTTCCTTGAGGCCCGCGCGGAGCGCGGCTAGGCCATTCGCGAGGCGCGACAGCGCATCGCCGTGGTACTTGAGCTGGTCCCAATGGCAATCGACCGAGTGGTGCTTGTCCTCGTTGAGACCGTTGAGTGCCACGTGGATCACGGGCAACTTGCGATCGATCGACGCGAGCTCCACGGTCGCGCGCATCGCCTGGCCGAACGGGTCCGTGGCGAAATTCGTCTTCAGCGGCACGGCGGGCAATGCGCCCGGGTATGCGGCGAGATGCGCGCGGCCGCGATCGTTGGCCTCGAAGACGCACTGGTCGATGTGGCGTGAGGCGAGGAGATCCTGCGCGTAGTACACCTGCACGCACCCGAGGCTGCCGCCGCGGAAGGGGCCCATGGGATCGGCGGCGCGCACGTCGAGCACGTCGAACGCGATCGCGTCTTCGCCACCCGTCCGGGCACGCTTGCCGAGCGCCCGCGTGACCCAGCCTTCGACGGAATACTCGGAACCGTCGTAGCCGGTGAACGCCGTGTCGGAATCGCGAAAGTGCTGCTGGGTTCCGGCGGCATAGCCGATGCCCTGCACCAGGGCGAGTTCCTTGCCTTCCCACATCGGCATGATGGGTGCCAGCGACGGATGGAAGCCGTGCTTGTCGGTGACCTTGAGCACGGCATCGCGCGGGATCGCGATCGTGGGCCGCGCCTCGCGATAGACCTCGTTCGTGTACGGCACCCACGTGTTGTAGCAATCGTTGCCGCCGCAGAGGAAGACCAGCACCAGCAGGCGACTGGGTTTCTCCCCGGCTGCGAGCGACGGCAGCGAGGCGGCGACGGGCGTGGCCGCAAGCGCCTGAAGAAGGCGGCGGCGGGAAAGCGAAGGTGCGTTCATAGTCAGTGCTCCCGAATCCAGGCGTGTAACTCAGCGGGTGATTCCACGACGGCATCGGCGCCCCACATCGCGGGCGGCGGCCCATCGGCGAGGTATCCATAAGCCGCAGCCACGACGGGCATTCCGGCGGCGCGCGCTGCCTGCACGTCGCGCTCGTCGTCGCCCACGTAGAGGGCGCGCGTCGGTTCCACGCCCATCGTCGCCACGGCGTGCAGCAACGGGTCGGGGAAGGGCTTGGCGCGGGCGCAGGTGTCGCCCCCCACGATGACTGCGGCGCGGGCTCCCAGCCCCAGCCCCGCCATCACGGGCCGGGCCAGGCGCTCGTACTTGTTGGTCACCACGCCCCAGCCGATGGCGCGGCTTTCCAGGTCCTCGAGCAATTCGTCCATACCGGGAAAGAGACACGTATCCACGCAAAGGTTCCCGGCATAGAGGTCCAGGAACTCCTCGCGCATGGCGGCGTAGTCCGGATGCCCGGGGGTGATCTCGAAGGCCGAGGTGATCATGCCCCGGGCGCCCCGGGAGACGAACGGCCGGACCTGCGCAAGCGGGACCGGGGCGAGGCCGCGGCGCTCGCGCATGGCGTTCACAGTGCGCGCCATGTCCGGCGCGGTGTCGGCGAGCGTTCCGTCGAGATCGAATAGGACCGCGTCAATCACGCACGGTTCCGAGGAGATAGTTCACGTCCACGTCGCGGCCCAGCGAATAGACCTTCGTCACCGGATTGTAGGTCATGCCCGTGAGGTCGGTGACCGTGAGCCCCACGTCGCGGCATGCGCGCGTGAGCTCCGACGGACGGATGAAGCGCGCGTACTCGTGCGTCCCTTTGGGCAGCAGGTTCAGCACGTACTCGGCGCCCACGATCGCGAAGAGGAACGACTTGGGATTGCGGTTGATCGTCGAGAAGAACACCTGGCCGCCGCGCCGGGCGAGGCTCGCGCATGCGCGGATGGTGCTCGGGGGATCGGGGACGTGCTCGAGCATTTCCATGCACGTCACCACGTCGAACGATTCGGGGGACTGCTGCGCGAGGTCCTCGGCGGAGATCAATCGGTAGTCCACGGCGCTGCCGGTTTCCACCCGGTGCAGCATCGCGACCTTGAGCGGCTTGTCGGCGAGGTCGATGCCCGTGACGATCGCGCCCTTCGCGGCCATCGCTTCGGCGAGGATTCCGCCGCCGCAGCCCACGTCGAGGATGCGCTTGCCCTTGAGGCCGCCGGCGAGCCGCTCGATGTGCGCGAGCCTCAGCGGATTGATCTCGTGCAGCGGGCGGAATTCGCTGGTGGGATCCCACCAGCGATGGGCGAGCGCGCTGAATTTCGCGAGCTCGGCCGGATCGACGTTGGTGCCGGTTTCAGTGTTCATGCGAGGCGCTTCGACCACCAGCGGGCCTTGTCGGCGATGTCCGCCGGGTCCAATCCCACGATACTCCGATCGGCAACGCGCGGGCGGCCCTCGATCCACACGTGCGTCACGTGCTCGCGTCCCGCGGCGTAAACGAGGTGCGAGAGCGGATCGTACGTGGGCAACGTTTCGATGGACGAGAGGTCGATCGCGGCGAGGTCCGCGGACTTGCCCGGCGCGAGCGAACCGATGCGGCCGTCGAGCCCCAGCGCTCGCGCGCCTTCGAGGGTGGCCATCTCGAGCGCCTCGGCCGCGGGCACCACGCGCGCATCGCCGCTCGCACCCTTCGCGAGCAGCGCGGCCGTGCGCATCTCCGTCATCACGTCGAGCCGATTGTTGCTGGCCGCGCCGTCGGTGCCCACGCCTACGCGAATGCCGCGCGAGCGCATCGCCGCCACGGGCGCGATCCCGCTGGCGAGCTTCAGGTTCGACGACGGGCAGTGCGCCACGCAGACACCCTGGCGCGCCATGAGATCGAGCTCGTGGTCCTCCAGGTGGACCGAGTGCACGGCGATGAGGCGCGGTCCCACGATGCCGAGCTTGCGCAACCGCTCGAGGGGCCTTACGCCATGCTGCGCGACACTCTCCTCGATCTCGCCGCGAGTCTCGTGCACGTGGCAGTGGATCGGGAGATCGAGCTCTTCGGCGAGAACCCCGATTCGCTTCAACGCCTCGTCGCCGACCGTGTAGGGCGCGTGGGGTGCCAGCGTGAAGGTGAGGAGCGATTCGCCCCGATACGCGTCGCGCGTGGCGAGACCCTTCTTCAGGTACTCGTGCGCGCCGGCCGCATAGGCGCTCGGGAATTCGATCGTGATCACGCCGAGTGAAGCGCGCATTCCGATCCGCAACGCGGCGCGCGCCGTCGCCTCCGGGAAGAAGTACATGTCGTTCACGCACGTCACGCCCGCGCGAAGCATCTCGGCCATGGCGACGAGGCTTCCGTCGTGGACGAATTCGTCGCTCACGTGCTTCGCTTCCGCGGGCCAGACGTGCTCCTGCAGCCACGTCATGAGCGGCGTGTCGTCGCCCATGCCGCGCATGAGCGCCATCGCGGCGTGGCAGTGCAGGTTCACGAGGCCGGGGATCAGCACGTGGCTGGCGAGGCGAACGACCTCGCGCGCGTCGAACCGGGCTTGTGCCGATGCCCCCGGAACGATCGCGACGATGCGGCCGTCCTTCACCGCCACCGCGTGATCGTCGAGCACGCCGCGCGGCTCCACGGGAACGACGTGGGCTGCGTGGATCAGCGTGTCGATACTTTCCATCTCGAGCCTCGCGCCGGGCTTAAACAAAAAACCCCGCCGGAGCGGGGTTTTCTGCCGGGTCGGGTGGCGTTACTGGTGAACGCCCTTGAACTCGATGTCCACACGGCGGTTCTTCTGGCGGCCTTCCTTCGTCTTGTTGGTCGCCACGGGCTGCGTCTTGCCCTTGCCGATGGTGGTGACCTTCGCCGACGGGATGCCCTTGCTCACCAGGTAGTCCTTCACGGCCGCCGCGCGGCGCTCGGACAGCTTCTGGTTGTAGGCCTCGGTGCCGATGGAATCCGTATGGCCGGTCGCGATGACCATCTCGAGGTCTACGCCATGCAGCTTGGCGAGCGCCTCATCGATGCTCTTCTTGCCGTCCGGGCGGACCACCGACTTGTCGAAGTCGAAGAGCGCGTCGGCCTGGATCACGATCGACTGGCGAACCGACGACGGGGCCCTCGCGGCGGCCGCGGGCGCGGCGGGAGCGGCGGGCGCAGATGGCATGCCCGGGGCCGCGGCAGCGGCGGGAGTGGGAGCCTTGGGCCCAGAGCGGCATTCCGGAAGCATTTGTCCGCTGCTCACGATGCACGCGCCGGAGGAATCCTTCACGGCGTGGCCCGAGGAGTCCTGCACATTGGGGCCGGCGTCGGCGAAAACGGTGCCGGCAGCGAACGCGAGCGCACCGAGCGTCAGCGGGCCAAGGATCGAAATCTTCATGTTCGGAACTCCCAAGAGGATGAGGTGATTGTTCAAAGCTGGGTTTTTTTCTCTAGATAGCAAGCCCGAAAACTGCTTGCGCCATGATACACAAACGCCATTTGGTTCCACAACCAAAAGTCGTGTTTCCCGCAACAGTCGTCCCCGGGATGGTTGCATTTTCGCCACAACCCCCGGGGCGCTCCCGGGTTTGGAGCGCGCCATCAGAACATGCTAGAATTTCGGTTTGGAGTCGAACAAAAAAATCCGCTAAAACAATAACTTACACGACCCTCTCGGGGCCGTGTCCACCGGAACGCCATGGAACAGTTCGCCAAGGAAACCCACCCGATCAGCCTCGAGCAGGAGATGCGGCGCTCGTACCTCGACTACGCCATGAGCGTCATCGTGGGGCGCGCCCTCCCGGACGTGCGGGACGGCCTGAAGCCCGTCCACCGCCGCGTGCTCTTCGCGATGCACGAGCTGTCCAACGACTGGAACAAGGCCTACAAGAAGTCCGCCCGTATCGTCGGCGACGTGATCGGCAAGTACCACCCGCACGGCGATACCGCGGTGTACGACACGATCGTTCGCATGGCGCAGGACTTCAGCCTGCGTTATCCGCTGGTCGACGGCCAGGGCAACTTCGGTTCCGTCGATGGCGACAACCCCGCGGCCATGCGGTACACCGAGATCCGCATGGCGAAGATCGCGCACGAGCTGCTCGGCGATCTCGACAAGGAGACAGTCGACTTCGGTCCCAACTACGACGGCAGCGAGAACGAGCCGCTCGTCCTTCCCGCGAAATTCCCGAACCTGCTCGTGAACGGCTCGGCCGGCATCGCGGTCGGCATGGCGACGAACATCCCGCCGCACAACCTGGGCGAAGTGATCGATGCGTGCCTGCAGCTGTTGAAGGATCCGGACACGACGATCGTCGACCTGGTGAAGATCGTCCCCGCTCCCGATTTCCCGACGGCGGGGATCATCTACGGGCTTGCCGAAGCGCAGGAAGGCTACGTGACCGGGCGCGGACGCGTCGTGATGCGCGCACGCACCCACGTCGAGGAGATCGACAAGAACGGCCGCCAGGCGATCATCGTCGACGAGCTGCCCTACCAGGTGGGCGGCGACCAGCTGCTCACGAAGATCGCCGATCTCGTTCGCGAGAAGCGCATCGAGGGCATCGCGGACCTGCGGAACGAATCCGACAAGAGCGGCATCCGCATCGTGATCGAGTTGAAGCGCGGCGAGGTGTCTGAGATCGTCCTGAACAACCTCTACAGCCTCACGCCGATGGAATCGACCTTCGGCATGAACATGGTCGCGTTGGTCGACGGCCAGCCGAAGCTGCTCAACCTGAAGCAGTTCCTCGACAACTTCCTGCGCCATCGGCGCGAAGTGGTCACGCGCCGCACGGTGTTCGACCTGCGCAAGGCGCGCGATCGCGGGCACGTGCTGGAGGGCCTGGCGGTTGCGCTCTCGAACGTGGACGAGGTGATCGCGATCATCAAGGGAGCCGCGACTCCCGCCGTCGCCAAGACCGGGCTCATGGGACGCACATGGCGCTCGACGCTCGTGGAAGAGATGCTCACGCGCGCCTCCGCCGGCGAGTTCCGTCCCGAGTCGCTGCCCAAGGACTTCGGATTTTCGCAGTCCGGCTACCGCCTGTCGGAGATGCAGGCCCAGCGAATCCTCGAGATGCAGCTGCAGCGCCTCACGGGCCTGGAGCAGGACAAGATCCTCTCGGAATACCGCGAGGTGATCGCCTTGATCGAGGACCTGCTCGACATCCTCGCCAAGCCCGAGCGTGTCACGCAGATCATCGGCGACGAGCTCTCCGCGGTGAGGCGGGAGTTCGCCGACAAGCGCCGCAGCGAGATCGTCGTGAACGGCGAGGAGCTCCAGATCGAGGACCTGATCGCCTCCGAGGACGTGGTGGTCACGCTTTCGCAGCAGGGCTACATCAAGGCGCAGCATCTCGACGAATACCGCGCGCAGAAGCGCGGCGGGCGCGGCAAGCAGGCGGCCACGACCAAGGAAGACGATTTCATCGAGAAGCTCTTCATCGCCAACACGCACGACTACGTTCTGTGCTTCTCGAACAAGGGCAAGCTCTACTGGATCAAGGTGTACGAGGTCCCGCAGGGCAGCCGCACGAGCCGCGGCAAGCCCGTCGTGAACCTGCTGAAGATGGAGCAGGAAGAACGCATCAACGCGATCCTGCCGGTGAAGGTGTTCAGCGAGGACAAGTACGTGTTCTTCGCAACACAGCAAGGCGTGGTGAAGAAGACGGCGCTGTCCGAATTCTCGCGCCCGCGCCCGTCGGGGATCATCGCCGTGGACCTGGACGAGGGCGATGTCCTCGTCGGCGTGGCGCTCACCGACGGCAAGCACGACGTGATGCTCTTCTCCGACGAGGGCAAGGCCGTGCGCTTCGACGAAAACGACGTGCGTCCCATGGGGCGCGGGGCGCGAGGCGTGAGGGGCATGAACCTCGCCAAGGGAGGCAAGGTCATCGCCTTGCTGGTAGCGGAGAATGAAGAACAGAGCGTGCTCACGGCCACCGAGAACGGCTACGGCAAGCGCACGCCGATCGCCGAGTACACGCGCCACGGCCGCGGCACCCAGGGCATGATCGCGATCCAGACCTCCGAGAGGAACGGCAAGGTTGTCGCCGCCACGCTCGCGGCCGCCGACGACGAGATCATGCTGATCACTTCGGGTGGAGTGCTCATCCGCACGCGCGTGAACGAGATTCGCGAGATGGGCCGTTCCACCCAGGGCGTGACGCTCATCAACCTGGACGAGGGCGAGAAGCTCTCGGGCCTGCAGACCATCATGGATCGTGACGACGAAAATGGCGAAAACGGCGCGCAAGGCAACGGCTCGCAAGGCAACACCCCGCAAGGCAACGGCACCCCTCCGGAAGGCGGCGACGGCGGCAACGGCGCAGCACATTAAGGCCGGCGCGCGGATCTTCAACTTCGGCGCGGGGCCGGCGGCGATGCCGGTCGAAGTCCTCGAGCGCGCGAAGTGGGAGCTGGTCAATTGGCACGACGCCGGCATGTCCGTGATGGAGATGAGCCATCGCGGCGCGGAGTTCGTGCGCATCGCGGCCGAGGCCGAGGCCGACCTTCGCAAGCTCGCCTCGATCCCGAAGAACTACAAGGTCCTCTTCATGCAGGGCGGCGCTACGATGCATTTCTCGGGCGTGCCCATGAACCTGCTACGCGGCGGCCGGAAAGCCGACTACGTGAACACGGGCGAGTGGTCGAAGAAGGCCATCGCGGAGGCGCGGAAATTCTGCGAGGTGAACGTCGCCGCATCGAGCGAGGATCGCAACTTCACCTACGTGCCGAAGCAATCGGCGTGGAAGCGCTCGAAGGACGCGGCCTACGTCCACGTCTGCACGAACGAGACCATCGGCGGACTCGAGTATCACTGGACGCCCGACACGGGCGAGACGCCGCTCGTGGCCGACATGTCGTCGCACATCCTGTCGCGTCCGCTCGACGTGACGAGGTATGGCCTCATCTACGCGGGGGCGCAGAAGAACATCGGACCCGCGGGCCTCGTGGTCGTGATCGTGCGCGAGGACCTCCTCGGCCACGCGATTCCCGAGACGCCCAACGTCCTCAACTACAAGCTCGTGGCCGACGCGGACTCGATGCTCAACACGCCGCCCACGTTCTCGGTGTACCTCGCGGGGCTCACGTTCAAATGGCTCCTCGACCGCGGCGGCCTCTCGGCGATCGAGAAGGCCAACGTCCGCAAGGCGAACCTCCTCTATGGATACATCGATTCGCAGGATTTCTACGCCAACCCCATCGCGAAGGAAGACCGCTCCCGGATGAACGTGCCGTTCACGCTGCGCGATGCGTCGCTCGACGCGAAATTCCTCGCCGGCGCCGAGTCGCTGGGACTTTCGCAGCTGAAAGGGCATCGCTCCGTGGGCGGGATGCGCGCTTCAATCTACAACGCGATGCCGATCGAGGGCGTGGAAGCGCTGGTGGAGTACATGGCGGAGTTCCGCCGGAAGAACGGGTGAGCGTGGCCACGGCAAAGTATCGCGTCGTCGTCTACAACTCGATCTCCGCGCGGGGGCTCGAGCGCTTTCCGTCCGCGCGCTACGTCGTGGGCAAGGAAGTCGCCCCGCCCGACGCGGTGCTGCTTCGATCCCATGCGCTGGCGCTTTCGGAGATTCCTTCGACTGTTAAAGCGATCGGTCGCGCGGGAACGGGCGTGAACAACATCCCCGTCGACGCCATGACCAAGCGCGGCGTTCCCGTGTTCAACGCGCCGGGCGCCAACGCCAACGCGGTGAAGGAGCTCGTGCTCGCGGGCATGCTCATCGCGGCCCGCAACGTCGTCTCCGCCGTGGAATACGTGAATTCGCTGGGACACGGCGCCCACTTCGACCGCCGCGTCGAGGAGGGCAAGAAGCAGTTCGCGGGGTTCGAGCTTCCCGGCCGCACGCTCGGCATCATCGGGCTGGGCGCGATCGGCGGGCTCGTCGCCGATACCGCGATCAAGCTGGGCATGAACGTGCTGGGCTACGACCCGGAGATCACGGTCGACAACGCCTGGCGATTGCCCGCGTCGGTGAAACGCGCGGCGTCGATCGACGAGGTGATCAAGGCAAGCGACTTCGTCTCCTTGCACGTGCCGCTCACGGAGAAGACGCGGCACCTCATCGATGCGAAGCGCCTGTCGCTCGCGCAGCCGCGGCTCGTGCTGCTCAACTTCTCGCGCGACGCGATCGTGGACGAGGCCGCCGTGGCCAAGGCTTTCGCCGACAAGCACCTCAGCAAGTACGTGACGGACTTTCCGAGCGAGACGCTCGCGGGCAATCCGGACGTGATCGCGCTGCCGCACCTGGGCGCTTCCACGGAAGAGGCCGAGGAGAACTGCGCGCTCATGGTGGTGGACCAGCTTCGCGCGTTCCTCGAGGAGGGCACGATCGCCAACTCCGTCAACTTCCCGAGCGTGGAGATGTCGCGCGAGTCGCCGCACCGCATCGCCATCGCCAACGCGAACGTTCCGAACATGCTCGGCCAGATTTCGACTACGATGGCGCGGGCGGGCCTGAACATCCACAACATGGTGAACAAGTCGAAAGGTGAGATGGCGTACACGCTCGTCGACCTCGATAGCGCGGCCGATCCCGAAGTGATCCAGCGCATCGCGAACATCCACGGCGTGCTCTCCATCC
The DNA here is from genome assembly GCA_049300695.1 of Usitatibacter sp. Lineage (GTDB taxonomy): Bacteria > Pseudomonadota > Gammaproteobacteria > Burkholderiales > Usitatibacteraceae > Usitatibacter. The sequence goes on along the minus strand of JBAQKF010000049.1, from coordinate 51,793 downwards.
GCAGCGTGCCCCGCATCGAGCCATGAGCGATCCGTCCGAGCTCGAGCGGCTGCGCGCGGCGATCGACAGGATCGACGAGGGCATCCTGCAGGCGCTGAACGAGCGCGCCAAGCTCGCCCGCGCCATCGGGACGATGAAAGTGGGCCAGGCCTATCGTCCCGAGCGCGAGGCCCAGGTGCTCACGCGCATCAAGGAGCGCAATCCCGGGCCGCTTTCGGGCGAGGCCGTGGCGCTGCTCTTCCGCGAGATCATGTCCGCGTGCCTCGCCCTGGAGCGCCCCATCACCGTCGCGTACCTCGGTCCCAAGGGCACGTTCAGCGAGCGCGCGGCCCTGAAGCATTTCGGCGCCGCGGCCGAGGCGGTTCCCGCCGCCTCGATCGATGAAGTGTTCCGCGCCGTCGAGTCGGGCGGCGCCGATTTCGGCATCGTGCCCGTGGAGAATTCCACCGAGGGCGCCGTCGGCCGTTCGCTCGACCTCATGCCGCAAACGCCGATGAAGGTGTGCGGCGAGGTGGTCGTGCGCATCCATCACCACCTCATGTCGATGTCGCAGCCGCGTTCGCTCGACGAGATCCGGCGCGTGTTCTCGCACGGCCAGTCGCTCGCGCAGTGCCACGAGTGGCTGAACGTGAACGTGCCGAGGGCCGAGCGTGTCGCGGTGTCGAGCAACGCCGAGGCCGCGCGCCGCGCCGCGGGCGAGCCGGGTTCCGCCGCCGTCGCGGGCGAGACCGCGGCCGAGCACTACGGCCTGGCGATCCTTGCTTCAAACATCGAGGACGAGCCGAACAACACGACGCGATTCCTGATCCTGGGCGACTACGAGCCCGGTGCCTCGGGGCGCGACAAGACGTCGATCATCCTGTCGGCAAGGAACCGCGCCGGCGCCGTGTACGAGATGCTCACGCCCTTCGCCACGCGCGGCGTTTCCATGACGAAGTTCGAATCGCGCCCATCGAAGGTCGCGATCTGGGAGTACCTCTTCTTCGTGGACATCGAGGGGCACCGCACGGACGCCAACGTGGCCGCCGCGTTGACGGAAGTGGAGAAGATCGCCGGCTACCTCAAGGTGCTGGGCTCGTATCCCATAGCGGTACTCTAGGCTCCCTAAGCGCATGAACCTCAAAGACCTCGCGCCCGCGAACGTGCGGGCGATCGCCCCCTACGTCCCCGGCAAGGCCATCGCGGAGACGGCCCGTGAGTTGAAGCTCGACGAAGCGGGCATCCTCAAGATGGCGTCCAACGAGAATCCGCTCGGCGCTTCCCCCAAGGCGCTCGCCGCGATCCGTAACGCGCTCGACGTCCTGCACTACTATCCCGACGGCAACGGCTTCGAGCTGAAGGAAGCGCTGTCGCGCAAGTTCGGCGTGACTCCCGCCCATTTCGTGCTCGGCAACGGCTCGAACGACGTCCTCGAGCTCGTGGCGCGCTCGTTCCTCACTTCGGCCGATTCCGCGGTCTATTCGCAGCACGCGTTCCTGGTCTATCCGCTCGTGGTGCAGGCGATCGGCGCGAAGCATATCGTCGTGCCCGCGGTGAAGTACGGAAACGACCTCGATGGGCTGGCGCGCGCGGTTCGCGACGACACGAAGATCGTCTTCGTCGCCAACCCGAACAATCCGACGGGAACCTTCAGCCCCTGGGACGAGATCCGCCGCTTCGTCGAGCGAATTGCGCCGCGCGTGATCGTGGTGATGGATGAAGCTTACGGCGAGTATCTGCCCGATGAGCTCAGGTCGGCGACGCACGGCTGGATCGCGAAGCACCCGAATCTCGTCGTGGCGCGAACGCTCTCCAAGGCCTTCGGCCTCGCGGGCCTGCGCGTGGGCTACGCGATCGCCGATCCGCAGGTGGCCGAAGTCATGAATCGGGTTCGCCAGCCGTTCAACGTGAACCACCTGGCGCTCGTCGCAGCCACTGCTGCCCTCGGAGATGTCGACTTCATTGAAAGGTCCCGCGCGGTGAACGCGGCCGGCCTGGAGCAGCTCGCGCGCGGCTTCGAACGCCTGGGGCTCGAATACATTCCGTCGCGTGGCAACTTCATCACCGTTCGCGTGGGCGATGCCGACCGCATCTACAAGGCGCTGCTCGCCGATGGGGTGATCGTGCGTCCCATCGCCGGATACGGGATGCCCGAGCATCTGCGGATCACCGTGGGTCTGCCCGAGCACAACGCGCGCTTCCTGGCCGCCCTCGAGCGGGCCATCGGCAAGGGCTGAATCGATGCGGCGGCTCAAGTCCATCGCGGTCATCGGCGTGGGCCTCATCGGAGGCTCGTTCGCCCTCGCGATGCGGCGCGCGGGCCTCACGGCGAGCGTCGTGGGCTGCGACCGGGACTTGGCCACGCTCCAGCGCGCCGCGGAGCTGGGCGTCATCGATCGCGCGGCCGAATCGGTCTCCGAAGCCGTGCGCGGCTCGGAGCTCGTGATGGTGGCGGTCCCGGTGCGCGCGGTCGGCCGCGTGTTGCACGACGTGTCGCTCGCCCTGGACGAGGATGCGGTGGTCACCGACGCGGGCAGCACCAAGGGCGAAGTGGTTCGCGTCGCGCGCGAAGAGCTTCGCGAGCGGTTCCCGCGATTCGTGCCGGGACATCCCATCGCGGGACGCGAGACGAGCGGGGTGGATGCGGCCCACGTGGACCTGTTCCGCGGCGCGCGCGTCGTGCTGACTCCCGTGGCGGAGACGGCGCCTGCGGCCCTGGCGCTCGTGAAGGGCGCGTGGGAATCGATGGGCGCGCGCGTGAGCACCGCGGGCGCCGAGGAGCACGACCGGATCTTCGCCGCGGTGAGCCACCTGCCGCACCTGCTTTCGTTCGCGCTCGTGAACGAGATCGCCTCGCGCGGCAATGCCGCCGAGCTCCTCGATTTCGCGGCCGGCGGCTTCCGCGATTTCACCCGCATCGCCGCGAGCTCGCCCGAGATGTGGCGCGACATCGTGCTGCAGAACCGGGAGGCGCTCCTCGCCGAGCTCGACCGCTACGGCGCGCGGCTTGCCGTGTTCCGCGAGTTGATCGAGAAGGGCGAGGGCGCGGGGCTCGAACGCCTGATGGCCGAGGCTCGCGCCACGCGGCTTTCGCTGGGCGCCGGGCGCCGCGGGCCGGGGCACGAATAGCGTGCAACAGCTCGACCTGGCACCCGCGTCGCGGGCCGAGGGAACCCTTCGCCTGCCCGGCTCCAAGAGCATTTCCAATCGCACGCTGCTGATGGCGGCGCTCGCGCGAGGTACCACCGAGCTCACGTCGCTCCTCGATTCGGACGACACGCGCGTGATGCGCGAAGCGTTGGCCGCGCTGGGCGTGCCGCTCGAATCGCGCGGCAGCGTCGAGCACATCGTCGTGCAAGGCATCGGGCGCGCGAGCGGGTTTCCCAACAAGAAGGCGGACCTGTTCCTCGGCAATGCGGGGACGGCGTTCCGGCCGCTCACGGCGGCGCTGGCGCTCGCCGACGGCCACTACGGCCTTTCCGGCGTGCCGCGAATGCACGAGCGGCCCATCGGCGACCTCGTCGATGCGCTCGCCCAGGCCGGAGCGCACATCGAGTACCGAGGCGCGCGCGGATTTCCGCCGCTTGCGATCGCGCCGCGCTCGGCCTCGAACGCGACGACGGTTCGCGTGCGCGGCAACGTGTCGAGCCAATTCCTGTCCGCGACGCTGATCGCGCTCGCGTGGACGGGCAAGCGCGCGCGCGTCCAAGTCGAAGGCGAGCTCATCTCCAAGCCCTACGTCGAGCTCACGCTGGGACTCATGAAGCGCTTCGGCGTCGAGGTGAAGCGCGAGGAGTGGAGTGCCTTCGAGGTTCCCGAAGGCGAGGGCTACGTCTCGCCGGGTGCGCTCGATGTCGAGGGCGATGCGTCCTCGGCGTCTTACTTTCTCGCGGCGGGCGCCGTGGGCGGAGGCCCCGTGCGCGTCGAGGGCGTGGGGCTTTCGAGCCTGCAGGGCGACGTGAATTTCGCTCACGTGCTGGAGAAGATGGGCGCGTCCATCACGATGGGCGACAACTGGATCGAGTCGCGCCGCGTGGTTGCGAAGCACCGGCAGAATCCAATGACGTTGAAGCCCTTCGATCTCGATTTCAACCTGATTCCCGATGCGGCGATGACGGCCGCGGTCCTCGCGCTCTTCGCGACGGGCCCGTCCCGGCTTCGCAACATCGCGAGCTGGCGCGTGAAGGAGACCGACCGCATCGCCGCGATGGCGACCGAGCTTCGCAAGTTCGGCGCGACTGTCGAAGAATCCCCGGACTCGCTCTCGATCAAGCCCCCGGCCGATTTTCTCGCTTCTCCTGTCTTGCATCGCGAGCGGGTCAGTGTCGATACCTACGACGATCACCGCATGGCGATGTGCTTCTCGCTCGCCTCGTTCGGCCCGCGCCGCGTGCGCATCAACGATCCCGGCTGCGTGTCCAAGACGTTCCCCACGTACTTCGATGAGTTCCGCCGCCTCGTCTCCTGATCGCGCGATCCCCGTGATCGCGATCGACGGGCCTTCGGCCTCGGGCAAGGGCACGGTCGCGGCGCTCGTGGCCAGGGCCCTGGGCTTCCACTACCTGGATAGCGGCGCCCTCTATCGCCTCGCCACGCTCGCGGCGCTGCGCGCTTCCACGAGCCTCGACGACGAGGCGGCGCTCGCCCGGGTGACCTCCGCGATGCACGTTGCGTTCCGCGACGGCGTGACGCTGCTCGACGGCAAGGATGTGACGGAAGCGCTGCGCACCGAGGAGGTCAGCGCTGCCGCTTCCCGGGTGGCCGCGCGCCCTTCGGTGAGGTCCGCGCTCCTCGATCGCCAGAGGGGTTTTCGGCGCGCTCCGGGGCTCGTCGCGGATGGACGCGACATGGGCTCGGTTGTGTTCCCGGACGCCCCCCTCAAGGTGTTCCTCACTGCGGGAGTGGAGGTCCGGGCCGAGCGTCGCCATAAGCAGTTGATGGAAAAGGGAATGTATGCGAAAATGGCGGACGTCGTGGAAGACCTGCGGCGACGGGACGAGAGGGACACCTCGCGGCCCGTGGCGCCGCTAAAGCATTATCCCGATGCGATTTTTCTCGATACCACGGGGATTTCAGTCGACGAAGCCGTCGAAAAGATCCTCGGCTGGTGGAGGCAAAGAGCGTCCGGATCGCCGAGTCGACCGCGATAGGGCATAAATGCCCAAGGGTGTCAGGGGGTTAAGCGCAGCTGGCCCGCCTGGCGATGATCAACGACGGCCGAAAGCCGTCCTAACACTGAAAGTCAGGATTTTTCATGTTGGCCCAAACCTCAACCCAATCCCCAACCCAAGCTCCCGTCAACGAATCGAGCTTCGCCTCGCTCTTCGAAGAAAGCCTTGCGCGCCAGGAAATGCGCATCGGTGAAGTGATCACCGCTGAAGTGATCTCGGTAGACCCCAACGTCGTGATCGTGAACGCCGGCCTCAAGTCGGAGAGCACGATCGCCTCGGAAGAATTCAAGAACGACCGCGGCGAGATCGAGGTCGCCGTCGGCGATTTCGTCTCCGTCGCCATCGAAGCGCTCGAAGACGGATTCGGCGCCACCAAGCTCTCGCGCGACAAGGCGAAGAAGCTCGCCGCGTGGACGAGCCTCGACGATGCGCTCGCCAACGGCACCATCATCAAGGGTGTGGTCTCCGGCAAGGTGAAGGGCGGCCTCACCGTCATGGTGAACGGCATCCGCGCCTTCCTGCCCGGCTCGCTCGTGGATCTGCGCCCCGTCAAGGACACCTCGCACTTCGAGAACAAGGAGCTCGAGTTCAAGGTGATCAAGCTCGACCGCAAGAGGAACAACGTGGTCGTGTCGCGCCGCGCCGTCATGGAAGAGACCGCCGGCGTGGAACGCCAGCAGCTCCTCGAGACGCTGAAGGAAGGCGCCGTCGTGAAGGGCGTGGTGAAGAACATCACCGACTACGGCGCGTTCGTGGATCTCGGCGGGATCGATGGGCTCCTGCACATCACCGACCTCGCGTGGCGCCGCGTGAAGCACCCGACGGAAGTCCTGTCGGTGGGCGACGAAGTCACCGCGAAGATCCTCAAGTTCGACGCCGAGAAGAACCGCGTCTCGCTCGGCCTGAAGCAGCTGGGCGAGGATCCGTGGATCGGCATCTCGCGCCGCTACCCGCAGGGAACGCGGCTATTCGGCAAGGTGACCAACATCACCGACTACGGCGCGTTCGTCGAGATCGAGAGCGGCATCGAGGGCCTGGTGCACGTCTCCGAGATGGACTGGACCAACAAGAACGTGCATCCCGCGAAAGTGGTGTCGCTCGGCGACGAGGTCGAGGTGATGATCCTCGAGATCGACGAGGACCGCCGCCGCATCTCGCTCGGCATGAAGCAGTGCATGCCGAACCCGTGGGAAGAGTTCGCGATGAACCACAAGAAGGGCGACAAGGTCCGCGGCACGATCAAGTCGATCACCGACTTCGGCGTGTTCATCGGCCTGCCTGGCAACATCGACGGCCTCGTGCACCTTTCGGACCTTTCCTGGCAGGCGCCGGGCGAGGAAGCGGTCAAGAACCTGAAGAAGGGCGACGAGGTCGAGACCGTGGTGCTGTCGATCGACGTCGAGCGCGAGCGCATCTCGCTCGGCATCAAGCAGCTGGAAGGCGATCCGTTCGGCAACTACGTCACGACCCACGACAAGGGGAACGTGGTGAAGGGCGTGGTGAAGTCGATCGAGTCCAAGGGCGCCGTGATCGAGCTCGAGAAGGACGTGGAAGGTTATCTGCGCGCCTCCGAGATCGCGCGCGACCGCGTCGAGGACGTCCGCACCCACCTGAAGGAAGGCGACACGGTCGAAGCGGTCATCGTCAACATCGATCGCAAGAGCCGCTCGATCAACCTGTCCATCAAGCAGAAGGATGCGGCCGAAGAGAACGCCGCCCTGCAGAAGCACGCCGCGGAGAGCAGCGCGAGCGCCGGCACGACCAACCTCGGCGCGCTGCTGAAAGCCAAGCTCTCGGGCTCGAAGGACAAGGAATAAAACCATAGAAACTCCAGGGGGAGAACGCGCCATGACGAAGTCACAGCTCATCGAGCTGCTGAGCGCGAGGCATAGCCAGCTGGCACCCAAGGATGCCGAGCTGGCGGTAAAGACGATGCTCGACGCGATGGCGCACACTCTCGCGTCGGGCAATCGCATAGAGATCCGGGGCTTCGGCAGCTTCGGTCTCAACTACCGACCGCCGCGAACGGGGCGCAACCCCAAGACCGGCGAGAAGGTGCAGGTTCCGCGCAAGTACGTGCCCCATTTCAAGGCGGGCAAGGAGCTGCGCGAGCGAGTGGACTACCACGAAGGCTGATGCGAACCCGGTCGACAGGCGACGGCGGATCCCAAGGGTCCGCCGTTTTTTTTCGACCGGGACCAACCCTGTAGAATGACGGCACATTTCACGGCACCCGACCGCATGCAAACCCTCGTCTGGATCGTGCGCCTCTTCATCGTGTTGGTGCTCGTCTGGTTCGCGGTGAAGAATGCCCAGGACGTGACCCTTACGGGCCTGCCGGGCCAGGTATGGCAGGCGCCCCTCGTGTTCGTCCTGCTCACCGTATTCGTCGCGGGCGTCGTGATCGGCCTGCTCGCGTGGGTCCCCACGGTGGTGAGGCAACGGCGCGAGATGGGGCGGCTGCGCAAGGCCGCCGCGCAACAAGCACCCGTGGTGCCGCTGGCCCCCGACGTCGAGCCTCCGCATGGAATTTGAGTTCTGGTGGCTGCTCGCCCTGCCGGTGTTCTTCGGAATGGGCTGGATCGCCGCGCGCATCGACCTGAAGTCGCTGCTCTCGGAATCGCGCGCGCTGCCTTCGTCGTACTTCCGCGGGCTGAATTTCCTGCTGAACGAGCAGCCCGACAGGGCGATCGAATCGTTCCTGCAGGTGGCCAAGGAGAACCCGCAGACCGTGGAGCTGCAGTTCGCGCTGGGTAGCCTCTTCCGCCGCCGCGGCGAGGTGGACCGCGCCACCCGCATGCACCAGGACCTCATGAATCGCGAGGACCTCCCGGTCGAGGAGCGGCGGCTCGCGGCCTTCGAGCTGTCGCAGGACTACTTCAAGGCGGGCCTCCTCGACCACGCCGAGCAGGTGCTCTCGAAGATGGGCGAGTCCGATCCGTCGCCGGAAGTGCACCGTCACCTGCTCGACATCTACATCCAGGAAAAGGACTGGGGCAAGGCGATCGATGCCGCCAAGAAGCTCGAGGTGAGCGCCAAGCGCAACTACCAGAAGGAGATCGCGAACTACTACTGCGAGCTCGCGATCACCGCGCATATCCATGGGCGCGGCGAGGAGGCCGAGTCGATGCTGCAAAAGGCGCTCGACGTGAACCGCAAATGCGTGCGCGCGAACCTGCTTCGCGGCGAGTGGCTCGCCCGCGATGGCAAGCACGAGCAGGCGCTGGATGCCTGGAAAGCGATCGAGTCCCAGGATCCCGCGTATTTCGGCCTCGCGGCCGAGGGCATGGTGGAAAGCTACAAGGCGCTCGGGCGTCCCGCCGAAGGGCTCACGCTGCTCCGCGGCCTGCAGCATCGCTATCCGGGCCTCGATTTCCTCAACGTCGTCTACCAGATCACCGCGGAGATCGAAGGCGACGACGCGGCCTATCGCCTCGTGCGCGACGAGGTGCGGCGCAATCCCACGCTGGTGGGCCTCGACCGCCTGATCGATGCGGAGCTCGCGCGCGCGCCCGCCGAGCGGCGCCAGGACCTGCAGCTCATGAAGAACCTGGTGCATTCGCACGCACAGGCGCTCGCCGTGTACCTGTGCGAGAACTGCGGATTCAAGGCGCGGCAATTCTTCTGGCAATGCCCCGCGTGCGGCGGATGGGAGACGTTCCTCCCGCGCCGCACGGCCGAGCTCGAGAGCCCGGGGCGACACCTTTCGAGGATGCAAATTGGACAATAAGCGAATCATCGTTCCCCTGGACGTTCCCGATGCCGAGGCGGCGATGGCCCTCGCGTCGCGCCTGGACCCGAAGCTCTGCCGGCTGAAGATCGGCAAGGAGCTGTTCGTCGCGGCGGGGCCTGCCGTGGTCACGCGCGTGCAGGAGCGCGGCTTCGAGGTGTTCCTCGACCTCAAGTTCCACGACATCCCCAATACCGTGGCGGGCGCTTGCCGCTCGGCCGCGAAGCTGGGCGTGTGGATGATGAACGTGCACGCGAGCGGCGGCGAGGCGATGCTGCGCGCGGCGCGCGATGCGGTGAGCACGGTCGCGCGCCCCCCGCTGCTCATCGGCGTCACGGTGCTCACGAGCCTCTCGGATGCGGACCTCGCCCGCGTGGGCTACTCGGGTACGGTCATGGACAACGTCGAGCGCCTCGCGAGGCTTGCGCGAACGTGCGGCCTCGATGGCGTGGTGTGCTCGGCGCAGGAAGCGAAAGTGGTGCGCAAGGCAACGGGCAGCGACTTCGTGCTGGTCACTCCGGGCATCCGCCTCGCCTCCGACGGCGTCGACGACCAGGCGCGCGTCGTGACGCCAGTCGGTGCGGTTCGCGACGGCGCCGATTACCTCGTGATCGGCCGCTCCATCACCGGCGCCGCGGATCCCGCCGCGAAGTTGGCCGAGATCCGCGATTCCCTCGAGGGAGCGTTCGCTTGAAGGCAAGCATCATCGGAACCGGATACGTCGGCCTCGTCACCGGGGCGTGCCTCGCCGATGTCGGCAATGACGTGAAGTGCTTCGACGTGGACCAACGCAAGATCGACATGCTTCGCCGCGGCGAGATTCCGATCTTCGAGCCCGGCCTGAAGGAGGTCGTGCGTAACAACGTGGCTGCCGGACGACTGTCGTTCACGACGGACCCGAAGGAAAGCGCGCTTTACGCGAAGGTGCAGATGATCGCCGTGGGCACGCCGCCCGGCGAGGACGGCTCGGCCGACCTGCAATACGTGACCGCCGCGGCGCGAACCATCGCCACCCACATGGACGGGCCGCGCGTGATCGTGGACAAGTCCACCGTGCCCGTGGGAACCGCCGACAAGGTCCGCGAAGTGGTGGCCGCCACGCTCAAGTCGCGCGGGGCGCCGCATTCCTTCGCGATGGTGTCGAATCCCGAATTCCTCAAGGAAGGCGCCGCCGTCGAGGACTTCATGCGTCCCGACCGCATCGTGATCGGCGCCGAGGATGCCGACGCGATCGCCACCATGCGCGAGCTCTACGCGCCGTTCCAGCGCAACCACGATCGCCTCCAGGTGATGGATATCCGTTCCGCGGAGCTCACCAAGTACGCCGCCAACGCGATGCTCGCGACGCGCATCTCGTTCATGAACGAGCTCGCCCTGCTCGCCGAGAAGCTGGGCGCGGACATCGAGCACGTTCGCGTCGGCATCGGCTCCGACCCGCGGATCGGGTATCACTTCCTCTACCCGGGCGCGGGCTACGGCGGCTCGTGCTTCCCGAAGGACGTCACGGCGTTGCTTCGCACCGCGCAGGAAAACGGCCTCGAGCTCAAGGTCGTGGGCGCGGTCGACAAGGCCAACGAGCGGCAGAAGGGCGTCGTGGCCGACAAGATCGCCCGGCGATTCGGCGAGAACCTCAAGGGACACCGGTTCGCGCTCTGGGGCCTCGCGTTCAAGCCCAATACCGACGACATGCGCGAGGCGCCCAGCCGCGTGATCATCGCCGAGCTGCTGAAGCGCGGCGCCACGGTGGCCGCCTACGATCCTGTCGCGATGACCGAGGCGCGCCACATCTACGAGAAGGAGAAAGCCGTTTCCTTCGCGGACACCGCGATGGCCGCACTCGACGGCGCCGATGCGCTGGTGATCATGACCGAGTGGAAGGCCTTCCGCAGTCCCGATTTCGACGCGGTGAAGCGCGCGCTCAAGTCGCCCGTGATCTTCGACGGGCGCAATCTCTACGAGCCCGCCGTCGTCCGCGCCCACGGCATCGAGTACTTCCCCATCGGGCGGCTCGCTCCGAAATGATGCGACTGCCGGACTTCTCCCGCGTGCGCGTGCTCGTGGTGGGCGACGTGATGCTCGACCGCTACTGGTTCGGCAACGTGAATCGCATCTCACCGGAGGCGCCCGTGCCCGTCGTGCACGTCCAGCGTACCGAGGAGCGTCCCGGGGGCGCGGCCAACGTCGCGCGCAACATCACGGCGCTCGCTGGGGGCGCGACGCTGCTGGCGGTGGTCGGCCAGGACGAGGCGGCGGAGTCGTTGGAGCGCCTCCTCGCCGCCGAGGGCGTGCAGTCGTCGTTGCATCGCGATCCGGAGCTGTCCACGACGGTGAAGCTTCGCGTGATCGGCCAGCACCAGCAGCTGCTTCGCATCGACTTCGAACGCCCGCCCAGCCACGAGGTCCTCTCGGCGAAGCTCGATGAATACGAGCGCCTGGTGGACATGGCCGACGCGATCGTGCTCTCCGACTATGGCAAGGGCGGCCTCGAGCACGTCCAGAAGATGATCCGGGCGGCCCGCGCGCACGGCAAGCCCGTGCTCGTCGACCCGAAAGGCGACGACTACTCGCGCTATCGCGGGGCGACGCTCCTCACGCCCAACCGCAGCGAGTTCCGCGAGGTGGCCGGCCGCTGGAGCGACGAGGCGGATTTCGCGCGGCGCGCGCAGAAGCTGCGCGTCGACCTCGATCTCGAGGCGCTCATCGTGACGCGAAGCGAGGAGGGCATGTCGCTCTTCACGTCGAAGGAAAGCCACCACGAGGCCACGCGGGCACGCGAGGTGTACGACGTGAGCGGAGCCGGCGACACCGTGATCGGCGTGCTCGCGTTGATGGCGGCCTCCGGCGCGGACCTGCATGCGGCCATGCGCGTCGCCAACCATGCCGCGGGAATCGTGGTCGGCAAGCTGGGCACCGCGGTCGTTCACCGCGACGAGCTTGCCGCGAGCCTCGGGGACGCGGGAGCCTAGATGACGCTGATCGTGACCGGCGCGGCCGGATTCATCGGATCGAACCTCGTGAAGGCGCTCAACGCCCGCGGCGAGACGGACATCGTGGCGGTCGACAACCTCTCGCGCGCGGAGAAAGTCGCGAACCTCGCGGACCTCGAGATCACGGACTTCATCGACAAGCGCGACCTGGCCGGGCGCCTCGCGGCCGGGGAGTTCGACCGCGGCGTGACCGCCGTGCTTCACCAGGGCGCCTGCTCCGACACGATGGAGACCGACGGCCGCTACATGATGGAGAACAACTACGAATACTCGCTCGTGCTGATGCGCTGGTGCCTGGCGCACTCGGTCCCGTTCATCTACGCCTCGTCGGCCTCGGTGTACGGCAACGGGCGCGTCTTCAGGGAATCGCGCGAGAACGAGTCGCCGCTCAACGTGTACGGATATTCGAAATTCCTCTTCGACCAGGCCGCGCGCCGCGTGCTCGCCACGAAACCGAAGACGCAGGTCGCGGGCTTCCGCTACTTCAACGTCTACGGGACGCGCGAAGCCCACAAGGGACGCATGGCGTCGGTCGCCTTCCACTTCTACAACCAGTACCTGGCCGAGGGCCGCGTGAAGCTCTTCGAGGGGAGCGCCGGATATGGTCCCGGCGGGCAGCTCCGCGATTTCATCTCCGTGGAAGACGCGGTGCGCGTGAACCTCTTCTTCCTGGATCATCCCGGAGCCTCGGGAATCTTCAACGTCGGCACGGGCCATGCGCAAGCGTTCAACGACGTGGCGCGCGCGACCGTGAACGCGATCCGCAAGTCGCGCGGGGAAAAGGCGTTCTCGTTGGACGAGATGCGCGCCGCGAAGGCGATCGAGTACATCGCGTTCCCGGGGCAGCTCGTGGGCAAGTACCAGAGCTACACGCAGGCCGACATGGGCGCGCTGCGCGCGGCCGGATACGCAGAGAAGTTCATGGACGTGGAAGAGGGCGTGGGACGTTACGTGGCGGCGCGCATGGCCGCGCCGAAGGCATGAGCGCTCGCACGATCGCGGCCGCCTGCGCCGCGCTGCTCGTGGCGTCGTGCGCCACGCAGGGTCCCGCGGCCCCTCCTGCCCCGTCGCCCGGCTCGGAGAGCGTCGCCTTGCAGAATGCCGGCTTCGAGGAACCGACGCGCCCCGGCGAGAATTGCCCCGTGAGCTGGAATTGCTCGATGCACAACGATCCCTATTCCTTCCGCTTCTTCCACGTGGATGGCGGAGGAGCGAGCGGTGCGCGCGCCTACTGCATCGAGTCCGTGGGCAAGGAACCCTGGGCGAGGATGACCCAGGTGTTCGGGATGGAAAAGGCCGCGCCGCTGCGCGGCGCGCGCTTGAGGCTTTCGCTCGCGATAAAACTGGACGGGTTGACCCTGGGCGGAGCGGGCCCCCTCATGATCGCCCAGGGCGGATCCGGCCAGGTGCTGCGCAACGCGACGAACCTCCAGTCCGCCAAGGCAGGCTGGCAGCGATTCGAGACCGAGATGGAGGTCCCCGAAGGGACGTTCCTCCTCGAAGTGGGTGTCCTCCTGCAGGGCAAGGGCCGGATCTGCGTGGACGACGTCCGCCTCGAAAGGACGGCCGCGCCCGCCGGGGCTGTATAATCGCCGCGTGCAGGACTCTGCCGCTCCCGCGGCTTGAGAAGTCCACGCCAAGACCACATTCGCTGAAGGGGAGACCGTGAAAAGAATCGCTTTGCTTGTCGCCATGCTGCTGGCCTTCGTGGGCCTCGCGTTCGGCGCCGTGAACATCAATACCGCCACGAAGGAAGAGCTGGAGACCCTCGAAGGCATCGGGCCGGTCAAGTCCCAGGCCATCATCGATTACCGCACCAAGAACGGCCCCTTCAAGTCCCTCGACGACCTGAAGAAGGTCGACGGGATCGGCGACAAGACGTTCGAGAAGATGAAGCCCGAGGTCTCGACCTCCGGCAAGACGACAGTGAAGGCCGCCGCCCCGAAGGAAAAGGCCGCCGAGCCCGCGAAGGCAGCAGCGCCCGCACCCGCACCTGCTCCGGCCGCAGCCGCGAAACCTGCCGCTGCCCCGGCGCATGCCGCCGCGCCCGCCGCCGCCAAGGAAGAGCCCAAGGCCAAGAAGGCGGTGGACGACAAGAAGGCCACCGCCGACGAGAAGAAGGCCGCGGACAAGAAAGCCGCCGACGAGAAGAAGGCTGCTGACAAGAAGGCTGCCGCCGACAAGAAGGCCGCCGCCGCCGAGAAGAAAGCCGCGGACAAGAAAGCCGCCGACGAGAAGAAGGCTGCCGACAAGAAGGCTGCCGCCGACAAGAAGGCCGCCGCCGACGAGAAGAAGGCCGCGGACAAGAAGGCTGCCGCCGACAAGAAGGCCGCCGACGACGCCAAGAAGGACGACACGAAGAAGTAATATCCTTCCTGGTGCAACGCGAAGCCCCGCCGCGCGCGGGGCTTTTCATTCCGGAAATGAACCCCACGCTCGAGCAATTCGTCGGCAACACCCCGCTCGTCCGGCTGCAACGCATCCCGGCCGGCTCGGCCAACGTCGTGCTCGTGAAGCTGGAGGGCAACAACCCCGCCGGCTCCGTGAAGGACCGGCCCGCGCTTTCGATGATCCTGGGCGCCGAGCGCCGCGGCACGATCAAGCCGGGCGACACGCTGATCGAGGCCACGAGCGGAAACACCGGCATCGCGCTCGCGATGGTCGCGGCCATGCGCGGCTACCGCATGGTGCTGGTGATGCCCGAGCACCTGAGCATCGAGCGTCGCCAGACCATGGCGGCCTACGGCGCGCAATTCGTGCTCACCCCTGAGAAGGGCGGCATGGAGCTCGCGCGCGACACGGCCGAGCGCATGCGCGATGCGGGCGAGGGCGTGATCCTCGACCAGTTTGCCAACCCGGACAATCCGCTCGCGCACTACGTGGGCACCGGCCCCGAGATCTGGCGCGACACGCAAGGCAAGGTCACGCACTTCGTCGCGACGATGGGAACGACCGGCACGATCATGGGATGCTCGCGATTCCTCAAGGAGAAGAACCCCGCGATCCAGGTGATCGGCGTGCAGCCGCGCGACGGCGCATCGGTGCCGGGAATCCGCAAGTGGCCCGAGGCCTACCTTCCGAAGATCTTCGACCGCTCGCGCATCGATCGCGTGATCGAGGTCTCGCAGGAGGAAAGCGAGGAGATGACGCGCCGCCTCGCGCGGGAGGAAGGGATCTTCTCCGGCATCTCCGCGGGCGGCGGCATCGCGGCCGCGATGACGGTGTGCGCCGAGGCGAAGGACGCGGTGATCGTCGGCATCATCCCCGACCGCGGCGATCGCTATCTTTCGACCGGCGTGTTCCCCGCCTGATGGTTCCGGTCCTCGCCTTCGACATCGAGACGGTCCCCGACGCCGAGGGGCTGCGCAAGCTCTGGGACCTCGATCGGTCGGTAAGCGAGGCCGGCGTGATCGACCTCGCGTCCCAGCGGCGCCGGCAAGCCACGGGCAGCGATTTCCTTCCTCCGCACCAGCAGAAGGTCGTCGCGATCTCGTGCGCCCTTCGCAGCGACGAGGGCATCCGCGTCTGGTCGCTGGGCTCCGCGGGCGACGCGGAAGCGGAGATCGTGAAGCGCTTCTTCGACGGCCTCGCCAAGTACACGCCGCAGCTCGTCTCCTGGAACGGAAGCGGCTTCGACCTTCCGGTGCTGCACTACCGCGCGCTCATCCACGGCATCCCGGCGCCCACCTACTGGGACCTGGGCGAGAACGACCGCGAGTTCAAGTTCAACAACTACATTTCGCGCTTCCACACGCGTCACCTGGACCTGATGGACGTCCTCGCGGGCTACCAGAACCGCGCGTGGGCGCCGTTGGACGAGATCGCGCAGCTTTGCGGCCTGCCGGGAAAGATCGGCATGGAAGGCTCGCAGGTCTACGCGGCATGGAAGCGTGGCGAGATCGAATCGATCCGCGCGTACTGCGAGACCGACGTCGCGAATACGTACCTGCTCTACCTTCGCTTCCAGCGGATCCGCGGCGCGCTCGACGAGGGCGCCCATGGGCGCGAGATCCAGCTCGTGCGCGAGTGGCTCGGCGCCCAGGATGCGAGGCACTGGAAGGACTTCAACGCCGCCTGGACGTGATCCGGGCCGCTAGGCGCGCCGGAACGGCGTGTGCTCGTTCAGCTCGTCCATGTAGCCCGAGATGTGCGTGCCTTCCTCGGTGAGGAACTCGTCCACGGCGCGGTTGAACGCGGGGTGCGCCAGCCAGTGGAAGGAGCGCGTCGCCTCGGGGAGGAACCCGCGCGCATGCTTGTGCGCACCCTGCGCGCCGCCCTCGAAAAGGCCGATGCCGCGCTCGATGCAGAACTCGATCGCCTGGTAGTAGCAGGCCTCGAAGTGCAACCCCGGGATGTATTCCACGCTCCCCCAGTAGCGGCCGTAGAGCGCGCCGCCGCCGAAGAGATCGAGCGCGGCGGCCACGGGCCGGCCGTCGCGGCGCGCGATGACGAGCAGCACCTGGTCGGCCATGCGCTCGGCGATCATGCCGAAGAACGCGCGATTCAGGTACGGCGTCGATTGATGCTCCCGGTACGTGCGGCGATAGCACGCGGTGAAGAAATCCCAGTCCTCGCTCCTCGCCTCGCGTCCCGTGAGGCGCTCGAAGGTCACGCCCGCCTCGGATACGCGGCGCCGCTCCTGGCGGACCTTCTTGCGCTTGTCGTGCGACAGCGCCGCGAGGAACTCGTCGAACACCTTGTAGCCGGTGTTGCGCCAATGGAACTGCACGCCCGAGCGTTCGAGCATCCCGCAGGCCCGCAAGGCCTCGGCATCGTCGGCCGACGGAAAGAGCACGTGCAGCGACGACACTCGCGACTCGCGGGCGAGGTCCAGCATGAGCTGCGCCAGGGTCTTGCGCGTGGCGGCATCGGCCGCGAGAAGCCGCGTGCCCGTGGCCGGCGTGAACGGGACCGCACAGAGCAGCTTCGGGTAGTACGGAATGCCATGGCGCTCGTAGGCTTCGGCCCATCCCCAGTCGAAGACGTACTCGCCATAGGAATGCGACTTCACATAGACAGGCGCGGCGCCCACCAACCGGCCGTCTTCCCAGAGTGACGGGAACTGGGGCCTCCAGCCCGCCCTTGGGGCGGCGCACCCGCTACGGTGCAGCGAATCGATGAATTCGTAGGCGAGCGTCGGGTTGCCCGCGGCCAGGGAATTCCACTGCAAGGGGTCGACGTCCTCGAGGGAATCGAGGATCCGCAGGGTCGGGGGCATGGTGCATCTATAATTCGGGTTTCCCAATTCTAGCCGCGCCTTGCCGCCTCCCGTCCCCATGAAGATCGCCGTCGCGCAGATCAACACGACCGTCGGCGATTTCGAGGGCAACGCCGCGAAGATCTGCGCCGCCGTGGACTCGGCGCGCGCCGCCGGGGCCCGCCTCGTCGTCACGCCGGAGATGTCGCTCTCGGGCTATCCCGCCGAGGACCTGTGGTTGCGCGACGACTTCTGCGACGCGTGCACCGCGGAGCTGATGAAGCTTGCGCCATACTGTCTCGACGTCGCCGTCGTCGTGGGGTTCCCCCATCGCGAGGGGCGCACGCGCTACAACGCGGCGGCGGTGCTTCGCGGGGGACGGGTCGAGCAGTTCTACTTCAAGCAGAAGCTGCCGAACTACCAGGTCTTCGACGAGAAGCGCTACTTCGAGGCCGGCAACCGCCCCTGCATCTTCGAAGTCGAGGGGCGCAAGGTCGGCCTCACGATCTGCGAGGACCTGTGGTTTCCCGAGCCCGCGGCCCAGGCCAAGGCCGCCGGGGCGCAGCTGCTCCTGTCCATCAACGCCTCGCCCTTCCATCGCGCGCAGCAGGCCGAGCGTTACCAGCGAATGGGCGCGCGGGTGAAGGAGACGGCGCTTCCGCTGCTCTACGTGCATGGCGTGGGCGGTCAGGACGAGATCGTGTTCGACGGCGCGTCGTTCGCGCTCGATTCCGACGGGATGCTTTCCTACCAGGGCGAATGCTTCCGCGAGTCGGTCGACATCGTCGAGCTCTCGGGCGAGACCTTCTCGGGCCCGAAGGCGCCTCCGCTCACCGAGGAAGAGGTGATCTATCGCGCCCTCATGACGGGCACCGCCGACTACGTGAACAAGAACCGCTTCCCCGGCGTGTTGCTGGGATTGTCGGGCGGCATCGATTCGGCGCTCGTGCTCGCGGTGTGCGTCGATGCGCTGGGCGCCGACCGCGTCCACGCCGTGATGATGCCTTCGCGCTACACGGCGGCCATGAGCCTCGAGGACGCGGCCGAGATGGCGAAGATCCACGGCGTGAAATACAGCGAGATCCCGATCGACCCCCTCTTCGAGGCCTTCAAGGCCGAGCTCGCGCCTTCCTTCGAAGGGCTCGCCGCGGACAAGACCGAGGAGAACCTGCAGTCGCGCATCCGCGGCACGCTGCTCATGGCGCTTTCGAACAAGACGGGCTCCATCGTCGTCACCACGGGAAACAAGAGCGAGATGGCCACGGGCTACGCCACGCTCTACGGGGACATGGCCGGCGGGTTCGCGGTGATCAAGGACATCGTGAAGACGCTGGTCTATCGCATTGCCTACTGGCGGAACAGCAAGGGCCTCGTGATCCCGCAACGCGTGATCGACCGTGCGCCTTCGGCGGAGCTCGCGCCCAACCAGACCGACCAGGACACGCTGCCCCCGTACGAGGTGCTGGATGTCGTGGTCGAGCGCTACATGGAGCGCGACATGTCGCCCGAGCAGATCGCGAGCGCGGGCTTCGACCTCGCCACCGTGCGCCGGATCGTGCGCCTCATCCAGGCCAACGAATACAAGCGGCGGCAGGCGCCGCCGGGAGTGCGCATCACGCCGCGCGGATTCGGCAAGGACTGGCGTTATCCGATAACATCCGGTTTCCGCCCAAGGACATGACGCGTCGTTGGAGCGGACCCAGGGCCGCTCAACGAGTCCTTTAGGCACCTCAATGAAGAAGATCGAAGCGATCGTGAAGCCGTTCAAGCTGGACGAGGTGCGCGAGGCGCTCTCGGAGATCGGCGTGAGCGGCCTCACCGTGACGGAAGTGAAGGGCTTCGGGCGCCAGAAGGGCCACACGGAGCTTTATCGCGGCGCCGAGTACGTGGTCGATTTCCTGCCCAAGGTGAAGATCGAGGTCGTGGTCTCCGACGGGCTCGTCGAGAAGGCCGTGGACGCCATCGTGAAGGCCGCGCACACGGGAAAGATCGGCGACGGCAAGATCTTCGTGTACGACGTGGGCCAGGTGGTCCGGATCCGCACCGGGGAGACCGGCGAAGAAGCGGTCTAGGCTGAAAAAAACCTTTCCTGTATCCTTGTCTGCACAAAAGGCAAGGGGAAACAAGAAATGCTGCTAGCCGCCTTCTACGTCTTTGCGATCGCCGCCATCATCCTCCACTACACCGGCCACCTGAAGCGCTGGAACTGCGAGTGGATCCTGATCGTCCTCGCGATCGCCGTGTTCCCCGCCGTCCTGTTTCTCTAGAGTTCCCGCCGGCCCGCACGGGCCAGCCGCGCCGCCGGGTCCTGGCGGTAGAACGCCTTGAGCTGCGCGTAGACGTCCGGATACGCGGGCATGAGCAGCTCCGGCGTCTCGAAGAACGCTTCCGACGCCACCGCGAAGAATTCCGCGGGGCTCTCGGCCGCATAGGGATCGATCGCCAGCGCGTCCAGCGCGTCCTGCATGTCGTCGCCGCCGGGCAGCGCATCCGCGGCATCGACCTCGGCGCAGAAATCCTCGTAGGCCGACGCGAAGGCGCGCTTCCATTTGCGCGGATCCATGTCCGCATGCAGGGGCGGGAAACCGTTGGGTTCCCCGTTGCGCATGTCGAGCTTGTGCGCGAACTCGTGGATCACGACGTTGTAGCCGGCCACGCGCGCATCCTCGTCGCCCGTCATGGCGACGTCCTCGTAGGAAAGGATCACGGGGCCGCCCAGCCAGGCCTCGCCCGCCATGGGATCGTTGGTGAGGTGGACGACGCCGGCTTCGTCCATGACCTCGCGCTCCGGCGCGAATTGCGCCGGATACACGATCACGTCCGTCCAGCCGCCGTACCACTCGATGCCGAGTTCGAGAACGAGGATCGCGGCCTGCGCGGCGATATCCAGGCGCATCTCGCCGGTGACTTCGAGGCCGTGGGTCCCCGAGTACCGCTTCTTCCGCATGAAGGCTTCGGACAGGGCCTCAAGCCGCGCCTTCTCGGCGGCATCGAGGCCGCGCATGAAAAGCCACTCCCGCATCAGGAAGGCGAGGCGGCTACCCGCTTGACGGCGCCCGATCCGAGCACCGATTTGTTCAGGGCGGGATCGCCGTAGTAGCGCACGTCGCCCGAGCCCATGATGCTCACGTGGATCGAGTCACGCACCCAGAGCATGGCGTCGCCGGAGCCCGCGATGGACACCGACGACTCGCGCGACTCGAGCTTCGACGCTTTCATGTCGCCGGAGCCCGCGATCGAGGTGTGCACCACATCGGCCTTTCCCGCGACGAGCACGTCGCCGCTGCCGGCGATTGAAACCTGCAGGTCGTTCGCGGCGAGCGTCTCGATGCGAACGTCGCCGGAGCCGGCGATCGAGACCTTGAGGTTCTTCGTCGTGAGAGAGGCGGCGCGGATGTCGCCCGAGCCCGCCGTGGACAGGCCGTCGATGGCCTTCGCGGAAACGTGCGCCACCACGTGGGACATGTCGGGTCCGGAGATCCAGTGGTGGCTCTTGTCGCGGATCTTGAGGGTGCCGTTCTCGACGACAGTCTCGATTTCGGCGAGGGCGGCATCGTCGCCGTCCAGGGTCATGCCTTCGGCGTCGCCCTGCACGAGTTCCACCTTGATGGAAGCCGAAAGCGCCACGGCATGGTATCCGGAAACCGCGCGCGTCTCGTGGCGCTGGGCGGCGGCGGCCACCGCGATGCAGGCGAGCATCAGGGCGACGGGTGAAGCGATGCGGACGATGGTTCTCATGGAGATGCTCCTCGATGTCACGACACCGCTTGGATGCGCCGGGAGCCTCAGGCGGATTCGCCGATCCCGAGCGCGCGCCGGATCTCGAGCGCGACCGCCAGCGCGCGCTCGACCGTCGGCTCGCAGACCGTGACGTGGCCCATCTTGCGCCCGGGGCGCGCGTCTCGCTTGCCGTAGAGGTGCAGGTGCGCTCCGGAGTGTTTCAGGACCGCTTCCCAGCGCGGCTCGCCGTCGCGCCAGATGTCGCCCAGCAGGTTCACCATCACCGCGGGCGTGTGCTGCGAAGGATCGCCCAGGGGCAGGCCGCAGAGCACGCGGACTTGTTGCTCGAACTGCGAGGTGCGACAGGCGTCGATCGTGTAATGGCCGCTGTTATGCGGGCGCGGCGCCATCTCGTTCATGAGGAGCTTGCCGCCCACGACGAACATCTCCACGGCGAGGACGCCGGCGTAGTCGAGCTCGCGCGCGATCCGGGTGGCGAGCGCCGTGGCCTCGGCGGCGAGCGCATCGGGTATGCGCGCCGGGGCGATCGTGATGTCGAGGACGCCGCGGGCATGCGTGTTCTCCGCGACCGGAAAGACCGCGACTTCGCCGTCGCCGCTTCGCGCGAGCACCACGGAAATCTCGCGCTCCAGTGCGAGGAGCTCTTCGAGAACGCAGGGCACTCGCTTCCACTCGCTCCAGGTTTTCGCGAGCGCCTCGCGCGAATCGACGCGCGCCTGGCCCTTGCCGTCGTATCCGAAGCGCGCCGTCTTCAGCAGCGCCGGGAGCTTCACCTCCCCGAGCGCGGCATCGATGTCGGCTTCGCTGTCGACGATGGCGAAGGCGCCCACGGGAAATCCACGCTCCCGGAAGAAGCCTTTCTCGCGGCGGCGATCCTGCGCGATGGCCACCGACGATCCCGAGGGGCGAACGACCGTGCGCCGGGAAAGCGCATCCAAGGCGGCGGCCGGCGCATTCTCGAACTCCGTCGTGACGGCGGCGCACTGCGAGGCAAGCCACTCGAGCGAGGCCGGATCCGTATACGACGTGTTGATGTGTTCCGTGGCGAATTCCGCCGCCGGAGAGAGGGGATCGGGATCGAGGACCGTCACGCGATAGCCCAGCGTGCGCGCGGCCACCGTGAACATCCGGCCCAGCTGGCCGCCGCCGAGGAGGCCGAGCGTGGCGCCGGGAGCGATCACAGCACGTCGGGCAGTTGCATCGCGGCCACCTGCTCGCGCAGCCGCTCCCGGTATTCGGCGAGCATGCGGGCGAGCTCCGCATCGGAGCTGGCGAGCAGGCTCACCGCGAAAAGTCCTGCATTGGCCGCACCCGCTTCGCCGATGGCGAAGGTGGCCACGGGGATGCCCTTGGGCATTTGCACGATGGAGTAGAGCGAATCCTGTCCCGCGAGGTGGCGCGAGGGAACGGGGACTCCCAGCACGGGAATCGTGGTCTTGGAGGCGATCATGCCCGGCAGGTGCGCCGCGCCGCCGGCTCCGGCGATGATGCACGCGAGGCCGCGCCCGCGCGCGCTTTCGGCGTATTCGAACATGGCGTCGGGAGTGCGGTGCGCCGAGACCACCCGCGATTCGTGTGGCACGCCGAAATCCTTCAGCACCCGCACGGCGTGCTGCATCACGTCCCAGTCGCTCTGGGACCCCATCACCACGCCGACTTTCGGATTCGCCTCCATCAGCGCTTCCTGAGGTTCAAAGACGGTATTTGAACACAGAGGACACAGAGCAACCACAGAGGAAAGGCAAATCCGAATGTGCTTCGTGCCTGCGCGAGATTGGCCACGAACCCAGCACAAAAGCTTTGGTTTTTCCTCTGCGGTTCCTCTGTGTCCTCTGTGTTCAAGTTCATCGAATCAACTCGCGAGGGCCCTGGCGTCGTCAAGCTGTCCTCGATAGGCATCAAAGATATGTTTGAGCGCGGTCTTCATGTCCACCTTCGGCCGCCAGGCGAGATCCTTCATCGTGTTCTCGATCTTGGGCACGCGGTTCTGCACGTCCTGGTAGCCCTTGCCGTAGTACTTGGCCGCGCTCGTGTTCACGAGCTTCACCTTGGCGGCGTTCTTTCGGTATTCGGGATAAGTCTTCGCGAGTACCAGCATCATCTCGGCGAGCTCCCGCACGGAGAAGTTGTTCTTCGGGTTGCCCACGTTGTAGATCTGCCCCGAGGCGACCCCGTCCTTGTTCTCGATGATCTTCATGAGCGCGGCGATGCCGTCGTCGATGTAGGTGAAGGCACGTTTCTGGGCGCCGCCGTCCACGAGCTTGATGGGCTCGCCGCGGACGATGTGGCCCAGGAACTGGGTAATCACGCGCGAGCTTCCCTCCTTGGGTGTATGTATGGAATCGAGGCCGGCGCCGATCCAGTTGAACGGGCGGAACAGCGTGAAGTCGAGCTGGTTCATGGAACCATAGGCAAAGATCACCCGGTCCATGAGCTGCTTGGAGCACGAGTAGATCCAGCGCTGCTTGTCGATGGGGCCCAGTACGAGGTTCGATCCGTAGGGATCGAATTCCGTGTCGGGGCACATGCCGTACACCTCCGAGGTCGAGGGGAAAAGCACGCGCTTGCCGTGCTTCACGCAGCTCCTCACGATCGGCAGGTTCGCCTCGAAGTCGAGCTCGAACACCTTGAGCGGCTCGCGCACGTACATGGCGGGCGTGGCGATGGCCACGAGCGGCAGGATCACGTCGCACTTGCGGATGTGGTATTCGATCCACTCGCGGTTGATCGTGATGTCGCCCTCGAAGAAATGGAAGCGCGGATTCTTGACCAGGTCCGACACGCGATCGGAGCCCATGTCCATGCCATAGACTTCCCACTGCGTGTCCGCGAGGATGCGCTGCGACAGGTGGTGGCCGATGAATCCGTTCACTCCGAGGATGCAGAGCTTCTTCATGCGTTCTCTCCCAGGCGGACCGGTGACGCCCCGAAGCGCGACGTGAATGCCGCAACGTCGCGCTCCCTGCCGTCGAGGTCCCAATCGATGATGCGAAGCAAGCCGCCGTCGGCGCAGCGTGCCACGAGGTATCCGCCTTCCGCGGCGAGCGTGGGCGGCCCCTCGGCCCCGCCGTTCTCCATGAGCCGCGAGCGCAGGATGCGAAGGCGCGTGCCGTCGAGCAGGGTGAAGGCGCCGGGATAGGGCGGCGCCACGGCGCGCACCAGGTCGTGGATCTCGCGCGCCCCCCGGGACCAGTCCACGCGGCCGTCGTCGGTCTTGCGCCCGCGGAAATAGCCGCCGCGGGAGAGATCCTGCGTGGTGAACGACGCGGTGCCGTCGACGAGGCGCGGCAGGGCGCGGTCGAGGACGAGCTCCGCCGCGACAGTCACCTTGCGGAAGACGTCGATCGCGCGGTCGTCGGGCAGGATCGGGACCTCCATCTGGTCGACGATACGCCCCGCATCGGGCTTTTCCACCATCTCGTGCAGCGTGGCGCCGGTGGACTTCTCGCCGCGCAGGACCGCCCAGTTCACCGGGACACGCCCGCGATACTTGGGCAGGAGCGAACCGTGCATGTTGTAGGCGCCCCGCATGGCGGTGGCGAGCACCGCGGGCGACAGCATGTAGCGGTAGTAGAACGAGAAGATGAAGTCCGGCGAGACCTGGGCGAGCTTCGCGACGAATTCCCCGTCGTTGGGATCGGTGGGCGTCACGACCTCGATGTCGTGCGCGCGCGCGAGCTTCGCCACGCTCTCGAACCAGATGCTCTCGTTCGGGTCGTCCTGGTGCGTGACCACGAGCGGGATGCGCACCCCATGGGCGAGCAGGACCGACAGGCACCGGACGCCCACGTCGTGGTAGGCGAAGACGATGGCGTCGGACGATTCGCTCATGGGTCCTTCTCCTCCAGCAGCGCCTGGATGAGATAGCGCGGGCGCTCGCGGACCTGCTGGTAGATGCGTCCCACGTATTCGCCGATGAGCCCGAGGCCGAACAGGAGCACGCCGGTGAGGAAGAACTGCAGGATGTCGCGGTCCCAGATCACCCAGAGGCCGTCGCCTTCGCCCATGGCGATGCGCTTGGCGATCACCACGACGTAGGTCACGAGCGACACGATCGCGACGAACATGCCGAAGAGCGAGAAGAGCTGCAGCGGCACCACCGAAAAACCCGTGACCAGGTCGAAGTTGAGCCGGATCAGCTTGTAGAGCGAGTACTTCGACTCGCCCGCGTGCCGCTCGTCGTGCTCGACCTCGACCTCGGTGGGATTCTGCGAGAACGAGTAGGCGAGCGCGGGGATATACGTGCTCACCTCCCGCGAGGCGTTGATCGCGTCGACGACGGGACGCGAATAGGCGCGCAGCATGCAACCCTGGTCGGTCATCACGATGTGGGTCATGCGCTCGCGCATGCGGTTCATGGCCTTCGAGGCCCAGCGCCGCCACGCCGCATCCTGGCGCTTGCGGCGGATCGAACCCACGTAGTCATGTCCCTCGTCCATCTTCGCGAGGAGCGTTGCGATCTCCTCGGGCGGGTTCTGCAGGTCGGCGTCCAGCGTGACGATCTGCTCGCCGCGCACGTGCTCGAAGCCGGCCACGATCGCCATGTGCTGGCCGAAGTTGCCGTTGAAGAGGATCACCCGCGTGACGTCCGGGCGCCTCTGGAACTGCTCGCGAAGCATCGCCGCGGACTTGTCCACGCTGCCGTCGTTCACGAAGATCACCTCGTACGGACGGCCCAGGCGGTCGAGGGCGGGATAGAGGCGGTCGAAGAGGGCGGGCAGCACCGCCTCCTCGTTGTACACGGGGATGACGACGGAGACGACGGGCTTGATCATGGGCGGCCTCAACGGGCGCGGCGAAGCGCGCGCTTGAGGCTTGCGCACGCGCGCTCGACGTCGGTCTCGCGCATCTCGGGATAGAGCGGCAGCGTGAGCGTCTCGCGCGCGATGCGCTCGGAGACGGGGAACATGCCTTCGCGGAATCCCTTGCGGCGGAATAGCGTGGTGAGGTGGATCGCCTCGTACGACACGCCCGTGCCCACGCCCTCGTTCATCATCGCGTCCATGACGGTCTTGCGCGTCATGCCCACCTGGGCAAGCGGCAGCAGCACGGTGAACATGTTCCAGCTGTGGCCGGGATTGTCGCGCGGCGGGAGCATCTCGGGCGAGAGGAGGTCGTCATCGGCGAGGAGCTCGAAGTAGAGGTGCGCGAGGCGCGCTCGCGCGCGGCACCAATCGTCCAGGTGCGGGAGCTGCTCCAGGCCGAGGCGCGCGGAGACGTCCGAGAAGTTGTACTTGGCGCCCGCGTGCTCCACGTCGCGCGTGCCGTCGGGCAGGCGCTTGATGCCATGGAAGCGCAACTGGTCCACGATCGCGCACTCGCCCTCGTCGTTCAGCACGAGCGCTCCGCCCTCGATCGTGGTCATGTTCTTGTTCGGGTGGAAGCTGAACGAGACCAGGTCGCCGCTCGCACCCACGGCGCCGCGCGAGTTTCGCGAACCGATGGCAAGCGCCGCGTCCTCCAGGACGCGCACCTTGTGGCGCCTGGCGAATTCGTCGAGCCGGTCGGGGTCGAGCGGCGCGTTCCAGTGCGTGGGCAGCAGCAGCTTCGTCCGGGGAGTCACCGCCGCCGACGCCTGCGGGAAATCGATGTTGCGCGAGGCGAGGTCCACGTCCACGAAGACGCACCTGGCGCCCGAACGCTCGACGATGTTTCCGGTCACGAAGAAGCTCTGGGCGGGAACGATCACCTCGTCGCCGGCGCCGATGCCCAGCATTTCAAGCGCGACCTGCATCGCGGCGGTCGCCGAAGTGAGGGCGCGAACGGGACGGCCGCCGAATCGCTCGGAGAGCGCCTTCTCGAAAGCCCCGGCGCGCGGTCCGGTCACGATCCAGCGGGTGCGAAGCGTATCGGCGACGGCGGCGATCATCGCCTCGTCGATGGTGGGCCGCGCGAAGGGCAGGAAGTCGCTCAAGAGCGCGCCACCAGGAAGACACCCACGATGATGAAGCCGATGCCGACCATCTTTTGCGCCGTGAGCGATTCGCCGAAGAGCAGGTACGCGAGCACGGCGTTCACGATGTAGCCCACGGAGAGCATGGGGTAGGCCACGCTCACGGGGATGCGCGACAGTCCCAGGATCCACACGGCCACGCTCACCACGTAGCAGCCGAGGCCGCCCAGGATGAAGGGATTCAACGCGAGCTTCGTGCCGATGGGGACCACGTTCTCCAGCGCGAAGGCGAACTCGCCCACGCGATTGGTGCCGGCTTTCAGCAGCAATTGCGCGATGGCGTTCAGGAGCACGCCGGCCATGAGGAAGGAGAAGGTAAGTGGGGTCACGGCTTGCGGACCAGGACTCGGCGCGGATCGTCGTGCAGCACTTGCATGGGCAAGCCGAGCGCCTTCATTTTTTCGAATGCACCGGGCTGCATTATAGCCAGCGCGTCGCCCGGACGCAGCCATTCGGCCGGGAAATCGTCGATCCTCGCGATGCAGCAGGCGGGCTCGGCCTTCTGGCCGGTCTCGAACTCGTCCACGTAGTTCACCAGCATGAATGTCCGCCCGAGATAGAACGGCAGAGTCTGGTCGTAGTGGCTCACGCTGTAGAGCCGCGTTTCGGGCCGGACGACAGGCGCCATCACCCGCGCGAGCTGCTGTCCCGACTGCCGCGGCGAGAGCTCCTCGTACGCATTGTCGACGCAACCGACGATCATCACCATCGCGAAGGCCGTGCCGATGAGGCTCACCCAGCGGTGGCCGTTGAAGAGCGTCCAGGCGAAAGCGAGGCAGGAGACGATGACGATCGCGCCCGCTGCGAAAGCCCAGGGCTGCGCCTTCACGTATAGCTCGCGCGTCCAGGTGTCGCGGGCGCTGTCGGGCAGGCCCATGGCCGCCACGACGATGGCGATGCCGAAGGGCGCGACGAGGGCCAGCCAGAGCGCGAGCCGGCGCGTGGGTCCCGTGGCGAGGTAGCGACCGAGCACGAGTGCCGCCGAGGGAAAAAGCGGCAGCACGTAGGCGGGCAGCTTCGAGCCCGAGGCGCTGAAGAAGAGCAGGATGAAGGCACTCCACAGCAACGACAAGCGAAGTGGCTGGAAGCCGGCAACCGCCTCTGTACGCCACGCATGCCGGATCGCGGCGACGAGCGCGACCATCCACGGCAGGAAGCCCAGGAGCACGATCGGAATGAAGAACCACGCGGGCTGCACGCGGCGATGCTCGTGCGTGAGGAAACGCTCGAAGTGCTCGTGGATGAAGAAGAAGCGCGCGAACTCGGGATTGGCGCGCGAGACGAGGATGAACCACGGCGCGGCGATCGCGAGAAAGATCGCGATGCCCCATCCCCAGTGCATGCGCTTCAGGACCGCGAGGCTTCGCCCCAGCACCATCACGAAGAAAACCGCTGCGCCCGCGAAGACGATTCCCACGAGGCCTTTCGAGAGCACGGCGAGCGCCATCGAGATCCATGCGGCGAGGATCCAGCGCCGCTGTTCCTTCGGCCGGTCGACCGCGTGCTCGGCGAGCAGGAGCGCGGCGAAGGTCGCCGTGGTCCACAGCGTGAGCCCCATGTCGAGCGTGACGATTCCGCCCAGCGCGATGAAGTATGGGCTCGCGACGAGTGCCAGCACCGCGGCAAGTCCCGTCTCCAGGCCCAGCATGCGCGTGCCGGCGAAACCCACGATGAGCAGCGTCGCGAAGCCCGCGAGCCACACGTAGAGGCGCGCGGAAGGCTCGTTCGCGCCGAAGATCTCGAATGCGACGGCCGTCGCCCAGTACTGGAGCGGCGGCTTCTCGAAGTACTTGATGCCGTCCAGGCGCGGCGTGGTCCAGTCGCCGGTAGCGACCATCTCGCGCGAGATCTCCGAATAGCGGCCCTCGTCGGGATTGGCGAGCGGGCGCTGCAGGTTGTCGATGCCCGCGGCGATCGCGAAGACGGCGAGGGCGGCGAGGAGCCAGCGCGAGACCGGCAGCTTCATCGGCGCGCTCATCCCGCGATGAGGACGATCACGGCGCCGGCGCCGCCCTCGCCCGCGCGTGGCTCCACGAAGGCGATCACGTCGTCGCGCCGCGCGAGGAGCTTGCGGATGCGGCGCTTGAGCACCGGCTCCCGTCCGGGAGAGCGCAAGCCCTTGCCGTGGACGATGCGCACGCACCGAAGTCCGCGGCGCCGGCAATCGGCGATGAAGGTCGCGGCCTCCCCTGCCGCCTCGATGGCGGTGAGCCCGTGCAGGTCGAGATGATCCTGCACGACCCAGTGCGTGCGGCGCAGCTTGCGAAGGATGTCGCGCGGCAGGCCGGGACGCAGGAACGAGGCGTCGTCCTCGATTTCCGCATCGTCATCGATCTCGAGTCTCGCCAGTTCTTCAAGGACCGCGCGCTCGTCCTCGTGGCGCTTGGTGGGAATCGGCGGAGGTTTCCTGGGAGCGCGCTCGATGCGGTTCGGTTGCCGCAGCGGCGAGACACCCCGCACCGCCTCGCGAAATTCCTCGTCTTGCGCCTTTTTCAACCCAGGCTTTCGAGATACTTGTCGGCGTCGAGCGCCGCCATGCACCCGGTGCCCGCGCTCGTCACGGCCTGGCGGTACACGTGGTCCTGCACGTCGCCCGCGGCGAACACGCCGCGAACGCTCGTCGCCGTGGCGCCGCCCTCGAGGCCGCTCTTCGTGACGATGTAGCCGTTCTTCATCTCGAGCTGGCCTGCGAAGATGTCCGTGTTGGGCTTGTGGCCGATGGCGATGAAGCATCCGTGGAGCTTGAGCTCCCTCGTCGCGCCATCCTTCGTGCTCCTCATGCGCACGCCCGTGACACCCGCCTTGTCGCCGAGGACTTCGTCGAGCGTCTGGTTCCACTCGATCGTGACCTTGCCTTCGGCCTGCCGGGCGAAGAGCTTGTCCTGGAGGATCTTCTCGGCGCGGAACTTGTCGCGGCGGTGGATCACGGTCACGTGCTTCGCGATGTTCGCGAGGTAGAGTGCTTCCTCGACCGCGGTGTTGCCGCCGCCCACCACGCACACGTCCTGGTTCTTGTAGAAGAAGCCGTCGCAGGTCGCGCATCCCGAGACACCCTTGCCCATGAACGCCGATTCGCTTTCGAGGCCGAGATACATGGCCGAGGCTCCCGTCGCGATGATGAGCGCGTCGCACGTGTACGTGTCCGCATCGCCCACGAGCGTGATGGGCCTCTCGGAAAGCTTCGCGGTGTGGATCTGGTCGAAGATGATTTCGGTCTCGAAGCGCTCGGCGTGCTTGAGGAAGCGGTCCATGAGCTCCGGGCCCTGCACGCCCGTGGCGTCGGCGGGCCAGTTGTCCACGTCCGTCGTGGTCATGAGCTGTCCTCCCTGCGCGAGGCCCGTGACGAGCACCGGTTTCAAGTTGGCGCGCGCGGCGTAAACCGCGGCGGTATAGCCGGCGGGGCCGGATCCGAGGATGAGGAGGCGGGAGTGTTTGGCGCTCACGGGAGACGAAAAAAGGTGGGAATGGAGATGCGAAAATGGCGATTATCTCATTGGCCGCAAGAGCGTATGTCCCTGAAATTAAGGGGCTATCTGAAGATTTCTATCTAAGCATTTGACAAATAAGGAAATTTTGGGAAAATAGCCGCCATGACCCAGGACGTTAAGAAGCCCGCCGTGGGCGAGCGCACCATGACGCTCAAAGCGGTGCCGTTTTTCACCCAGCTTTCCGACGCGGAACTGGACTTGGTGCGCTCCGTCGCCGCGGAGAAGAACTACCCGAAGAACGCGGTGGTTCTCACCGAAGGCGAGGTGGGCGACTCGCTGTTCATGATCGTGTCGGGCAAGGTGAAGGTCTTCATCGGCGACGAGGAAGGCCGCGAGATCATCCTGAAGATCCTGGGTCCGGGTGCCTTCTTCGGCGAGATGTCGATGATCGACAAGCAGGCGCGCTCGGCTTCGGTGACGACGATCGAGCCGTCTGTCTTTCTCGTGCTGACGCACGTGGGGTTCGAGCGCTGCGTCGAGCAGGCGCCGCGCATCGCCAACGTCGTGATGCAGATCCTCGCCCAGCGCGTGCGCGAGGCCGATCGCAAGATCGGCACGCTCGCCCTGATGGATGTCTATGGCCGCGTGGCGAGCACGCTGCTCGAACTCTCGGTGTACAGCAACGGCAAGCTCATGGTGGGCGAGAAGCTTTCGCAGCAGGACCTCGCCAACATGGTGGGGGCATCCCGCGAGATGGTGAACCGCATCCTCAAGGACTTGTCCGACCGGGGATTCATCTCGATCGAATCGAAGTCGATCACGATCATCAACCGGGAGCTTCCGCCATCGCTGTAACGACTGTTCCCGAGTCCCATCCGCGCCTGGGGCGCGCGATACGTGAAGCAGCCTGGATCACCCTCGCCGCTGCTGGAATCTACCTCGCACTGATCCTCGCCAGCTACAGCCGTTCGGATCCCGGCCCGTCCTTCAGCGGCACCGGCGCGCCCATCGTCAACAAGGGCGGTGCCATGGGCGCATGGCTCGCCGACGCGTTCTACTACGTGTTCGGCATGTCGGCCTGGTGGTGGGTCGTGCTCGCCGTCTATTGCATCCTGCGCATGTATCGCCGCGTCGAAGCGTGGCGGATCCTCAATCGCCGCACGCTCGCGGTGTCGCTCGCCGGATTCGCCGTGGTGCTCGCCGCGAGCTGCACGCTCGAGGCGATGCGCCTGCACGGAGTGTTCGACGGCCTGGGCTTCGCACCGGGCGGCGCGCTGGGCGCGGTCCTCGCGCGGGGCATCGGGCCGATGCTCGGATTCACGGGCGCAACCCTGTTGCTGCTCGCGCTGATCGCCGGCGGGCTTTCGCTTTTCACCGGGCTTTCTTGGCTGCGCGCGGCCGAGCTCACCGGCGCGGGACTCGAGTGGGCGTTCGCCGCGATCGGTAATCGCATCGAGGCGCGGCGCGATCGCGAGGAAGGCAGGGTCGCCGCCGCCGCGCGCGAGGAGAAGGTCGAGGAAGCCAAGAAGATCTTCGAGGAGCACGAGCCCATCCGCATCGAGATGCCGGCGCCCCACGTGCCGAAGAGCGAGCGCATCGCGCGCGAAAAGCAGGTGCCGCTCTTCGCCGACCTCCCGGATTCGCCGCTGCCGCAGCTGTCACTGCTAGATCCACCCGATACGCACATCGAGCGTCCGACCGCCGAGACCCTCGAGTACACGTCGCGCCTCATCGAAAGGAAGCTCCTCGACTTCAACGTGCAGGTGAAAGTGGTCGCGGCCTATCCGGGTCCCGTGATCACTCGCTACGAGATCGAGCCGGCCGTGGGCGTGAAGGGCTCGCAGGTCGTGAACCTCGCGCGCGACCTCGCCCGCGCGCTTTCGGTCATGGCGATCCGCGTGGTCGAGACGATCCCGGGCACGTCCTGCATGGGCCTCGAGATCCCGAACCCGAAGCGCGAGATCGTTCGCCTGTCGGAGATCGTGGGATCGCAGGCCTACGCCGACATGCACTCGAAGATCACGCTGGCGCTCGGCAAGGACATCACGGGCAAGCCCGTCGTCGCGGACTTGGCGAAGATGCCGCACCTGCTGGTCGCGGGCACCACGGGCTCGGGCAAGTCGGTCGCCATCAACGCGATGATCCTGTCGCTCATCTACAAGGCCACGCCCGGCGAGGTGCGCCTGATCCTCGTCGACCCGAAGATGCTCGAGCTCTCCACGTACGAGGGGATCCCGCACCTGCTGGCGCCGGTCGTCACCGACATGCGCCAGGCGGGCGCCGCATTGAACTGGTGCGTGGCCGAGATGGAGCGGCGCTACAAGCTCATGTCGGCGCTCTCCGTGCGCAACCTCGCGGGCTACAACGCGAAGGTGCGCGAAGGCATCGAGAAGAAGGAACCGCTGAAGCACCCGTTCTCGCTGACACCGGACAGTCCCGAGGCGCTGGACCCGTTGCCGCTGCTCGTGGTCGTGATCGACGAGCTCGCCGACCTCATGATGGTCTCGGGCAAGAAGGTCGAGGAATTGATCGCCCGGCTCGCGCAGAAGTCGCGCGCGTGCGGCATTCATTTGATTCTCGCCACGCAACGCCCGTCGGTGGACGTGATCACGGGCCTCATCAAGGCGAACGTGCCGACTCGCATCGCGTTCCAGGTTTCCGCGAAGGTCGATTCGCGCACGATCCTCGACCAGCAGGGCGCCGAGAGCCTCCTCGGGCAGGGCGACATGCTCTACCTCATGCCGGGCGGCGGGATGCCGCAGCGCGTGCATGGCGCCTACGTGGCGGATGCCGAGGTGCATCGCGTGGTCGAGTCCCTGAGGAAGCAGGGCGAGGCGCAATACATCGACGGCATCCTCGACGAGCCGGAGCCGGAGTTGAACGGCATGGGCGGCGAGGGCGGAGCCTCGGGCGAATCCGATCCGCTCTACGACCAGGCCGTGCAGATCGTGCTGCAGAACAAGCGCGCGTCGATCTCGCTCGTGCAGCGGCACCTGCGCATCGGCTACAACCGCGCCGCGCGCCTGGTCGAGGACATGGAGAAGGCGGGCCTCGTCACGTCCATGGCCTCCAACGGAAACCGCGAGATCATTGTTCCCACCCGGGAAAAGTAAGACATGAGGAGCGAGAAAGGGGCCGCTTTCCTGGCCGTGCTCGCTCTTCTCGCTTCTCCCGCCTGTCACTCCAACGGCCTCGATGATTTCCTCGCGTTCAACGCCGCCACGAAATCCGCCACCGGCCGCTTCGAGCAGCAAGTCCTGGATCGCACCGGCAAGGTGGTCGAGCGCGCCTCGGGCACCTTCGCATTCGCCCGTCCCGGCAAGTTCCGGTGGACCTACGAGAAGCCCAACGTGCAGGTGCTCGTGGGAGACGGCACGAAGCTCTGGATCCACGACCCGGACCTGAACCAGGTCACGGTGAAGCACGTGGACAAGGCAATCTCGTCCACGCCGGCGGCGCTCCTCGCCGGCCGCGACGACATCACGGCGCTCTTCACGCTGCGCGATGCGGGCAGCGCCGACGGGCTCGAATGGGTCGAGGCCACGCCCAAGTCCCAGGACACGGGCTTCGAGCGCGTCCGCCTCGGCCTTTCCGGAAAGAGCCTCGCGGCCATGGAGCTTTCCGACCAGCTGGGCGGACGCACGAAGCTCACGTTTTCGGACTTCAGGTCCAACGTGGCCATTGCGCCGGACACTTTCCGGTTCGTGCCTCCCAAGGGCGCGGATGTCCTCGAGGACGCGCCCCCGAAACGCTGAGCTTCGCGATCCGCGGCGCCTGTGCATAGAATGCAGGCCATGAATCGGATCTTGGCCGCGGTCCGCCTCAGGCACTGGAGCATCAAATACCGGATCGCGTTCGCGGTCGCGTTGCTGTTCGTCATCATGGTGGTCCTCACCAACGCCCTGCAGATGCGGCTCTTGCGCGAGGACATGGGCCGCGTGCTCTCCGAGCAGCAATTCACGCTCGTGCAGCGCACCGCCGGGGAGATCGACTCGAAGTTCGACACCGCCATCTCCGTGCTGGCGGCCACCGCGGCCTTCATCACCGATGCCGACATGGCGCAGCCCGCGCGGCTGCGCGAGCAATTCCGCCAGAAACCGGGGCTGCTGTCGTTCTTCGACGACCTCCTCGTGCTGAATCCCGCGGGGCGCATCGTCGCGGACTATCCGGAACTGGCGGGCCGGACCGAAGTGGACGCTTCGGACCGCAGCTTCTTCCGCGACGTGGTGAAGACGCACCAGACCGTGATCTCGGAGCCGCTGCTCGGCAAGACGCGCGGCGAGCCGGTCGTGCAGGTGGCCACGCCGATCCTCACGCTCGACGACCGCCTTGTGGGCGTGGTGGTAGGCGTGATCCGCCTCTACCGATCGAGCCTGCTCGGGCGCCTTGGCGAGGAACGCATCGGCGAGACCGGCTACTTCGTGATCCTGACCCGCGGACCCAAGCCCATCTACGTGGTCCATCCCGACCGCACCCGCATCCTCAAGGAGCGGCCCGCCAACGGCTCCGAGGCGGTCACCAATGCCATCAACGGTTACGAAGGAAGCAGCGAGGGTGTCAGCAGCACCGGGGCCGGCACGATCTACTCCTCGAAGCTGCTGAAGGCGGTGCCCTGGGTGATCGTCGCGGCGGCGCCGAAGGCCGAGGTGCTGGCGCCGCTGGAGGCCGCGCGACGCCGCGGCTGGATCATCACGGGCATCGCGACCGCCGCGCTGATCCCGATCGCCTGGTACATCGTCTGGTTCCTCCTCGGGCCGCTACGGCACCTCAGCGCATCGATGGCGGGATTGCGCGAGGGCGAAGGGCACTTCGTTCCCATTCCCGTGCGGCGCGCCGACGAGGTGGGCGAGCTCACGACGCGCTTCAACCTGCTCATGCACGACCGCTTCGTCGCCGAGAAGGCGCGCGCCGACAGCGAGGAGCGCATGCGGCTCCTGGCCAACAACATTCCCGCGCTGGTCTCGTACGTCGACTCGAACCTGCGCGTGGTCTTCGCGAATTCGGGCTACAGGGACTGGTTCGGCCTCGACCCGGAAAAGATGGTCGGCAAGCGCGTGGACGAGATCTTCGACGCTCCGAGCTACGAACTCACGTTGCGGCACCTGGGCATGGCGCTCGCGGGCGAGGCCACGACGTTCGAGCGCGAGGTGGACACGCGGAAGGGAGCGCGCACGGTGCGCACCTCCTTCTACCCGCAGTTCGGCGACGGCGGAATGGTGGTGGGCGTGAACCACATGTCGATGGATATCTCGGAAGACCGCAAGGTGCAGGCCCAGCTCGATGCGCTCGCGCGGCGCGATTCGCTCACGGGCCTCTATAACCGCCGCGGCTTCGAGGAGCTCCTGCCGCAGGCGGTCGCGCGGTGCACGCGCAACGACCGCAAGCTCGCGTTGCTCTTCCTCGACCTCGACCACTTCAAGGCGGTGAACGACACCCGGGGCCACGACGCGGGCGACGAGGTGCTGAAGGCGGTCGCGCAGCGCCTCACCGACGGCGTGCGATTGAGCGATACCGTGGCGCGGCTGGGCGGAGACGAGTTCGTGGTGATCCTCGAGGACATCAATGCCCCGGGCGATGCCGCGACACTCGCGACGAAGATCATCGCCTCCATCGGCGCGCCCATCGAGACGTGCGCGGGGAGTTGCTCGATCGGCGTCAGCATCGGCATCGCGATGTGCGACGGCAAGGACCTCGACTGCAAGGATCTCCTCAAGCGCGCCGACAAGGCCCACTACGAGGCGAAGGGCGCGGGGCGGGGCCGCTTCCACCTGGATAAAGCGGCAGAATAGGCCCATGGAGCGCGATCTTTTCAACGAAACCGGCGACGCCCACGTCCCGCTCGCGGAGCGGCTGAGGCCGAAGACCGTCGAGGAGATGGTGGGCCAGCAGCACCTGCTGGGCGAGGGCCGCCCGTTGTGGGTCGCGCTTCGCGCGGGCAAACCCCACTCGATGATCCTCTGGGGGCCCCCGGGCGTCGGCAAGACCACGCTCGCGCGCCTCATGGCCCACGCGTTCAATACCGAGTTCATCTCGATCTCCGCGGTGCTGTCGGGCGTGAAGGAGATTCGCGATGCCGTGGAGCGTTCGCGGCTCGCCCGCGAGCAGTACGGGCGCTCGACCATCCTTTTCGTGGACGAGGTGCACCGCTTCAACAAGGCGCAGCAGGACGCGTTCCTGCCGCACGTGGAGTCGGGCCTGTTCACGTTCATCGGGGCCACGACGGAGAACCCGTCGTTCGAGGTGATCGGCGCGCTGCTCTCGCGGGCGCAGGTGTACGTGCTCGAGAGCCTGAAGCCCGAGGACCTGGATCGCGTGATCGAGCGCGGCTTCGAGGCCGAGAAGGTCGACGCGACTACGGACGCGCGCAAGCGCATCGCGGAATTCGCCGACGGCGACGCCCGGCGCGCGCTGAACCTGGTGGAGCAGGTGGCGCAGGCCGCTCGCGTCGAAGGCAGGCGCGGGGCGGATGTCGATTTCGTGAATGCCGTCTCGCAGCGGGCAGGCCGGCGCTTCGACAAGGGCGGCGAGAATTTCTACGACCAAATCTCGGCGCTGCACAAGAGCGTGCGCGGCAGCGATCCCGACGCGGCGCTCTACTGGCTCGTGCGCATGTTGGACGGGGGAGTGGACCCGCGCTATCTCGCGCGGCGCATGATCCGCATGTCGGTGGAGGACATCGGCCTCGCGGACCCGCGCGCGCTCGAAGTCGCCCTCAACGCCTCCGAAGTGTACGAGCGCCTCGGCACGCCCGAGGGCGAGCTGGCACTTGTCGAGTGCGTGATCTACCTCGCCGTCGCCGCCAAGTCGAACGCCGTGTACGCGGCCTACGGCGCCGTGCGCGCATTCATCGAGGAGGATGGCACCCGTCCCGTGCCGCTGCACATCCGCAATGCGCCGACCAGGCTCATGAAGAACCTGGGCTATGGCAAGGACTATCGCTACGCGCACGACGAGGAAGAGGGTTACGCCGCCGGCGAGACGTACCTGCCCGACGGCGTGGAGCCTCGCCAGTGGTATCGTCCCACCGACCGCGGCCTCGAAGCGAAGATCGCGGAGAAGCTCGAGCACTTGCGCGAACGCGACGCGCAGGCGAGGAAGAAGAAACCGGAATAAGTCGCGCTGCGCCCTTGTTGGCAATGATGTCCCCGCGCCGGGGCCGCACCCAATCACGGAGATTTCATGACGAATCGTCTACTGCTTGCCTGTGTCCTTTCTTGCGCCATCCTGTTGCCGGCCTACGCCGCGCTCAAGGTGGGCGATGCCGCGCCCGAATTCGACGCGCAGGCCTCCTTCGCCGGAAAGGCGAGCGGGTATTCGTTGAAAGAGGCCCTCAAGAAGGGGCCGGTGGTGGTTTATTTCTATCCGTCGGCCTATACGAGCGGATGCAACACCCAGGCGCATGCGTTCGCCTTGAGCCATGAAAAGTTCACGGCCGCGGGCGCCACCGTCATCGGCGTGTCGCTCGACAGCATCGCGCGGCTCAACGATTTCTCGAAAGACCCGGAGTACTGCAACAGCAAGTTCCCCGTGGCTTCGGATGCCGACGGGAAAATCGCGAAGTCATTCGACCTCACGGTGAAGGAAGGACGCGCCGGCATCAAGGACACGCGTGGCGTGGAAATCGATCACGGGTTCACCGAGCGCACGACGTTCGTCGTTTCGCCCGACGGCAAGATCGCCGCGACAATCGGCGGGATGTCGCCCGAGGCCAACGTCGCGAAAGCGCTCGAGGCGGTGCAGTCGCTGCCGCGCGGGACGAAGCCCGCCTAGGAAGAAGCTAAAATGACGGCATGCTCGACATCCAACTGCTTCGCAAGGACCTTCCCGCCGCCGTCGCGGGCCTGAAACGCCGCGGCTTCGTCTTCGACGAGGCCGCTTTCCGCCTGCTCGAGGACGAGCGCCGCAAGATCCAGTCGCGCACCGAAGAGCTGCAGGCCAAGCGCAACTCGCTCTCCAAGCAGGTGGGCATTCTCAAGGGCAAGGGCGAGGACGCGTCCGCCGTGCTCGCCGAGGTGGGCGGCATCGGCGAAGAGCTGAAGTCGAATGAAGCGGCGCTTGCGGCGATCCAGGAGAAGCAATCCGCCTTTCTCCGCGTGATCCCCAACATCCCGGCCGCCGATGTTCCCGACGGCATCTCGAGCGAGC
The DNA here is from genome assembly GCA_049300695.1 of Usitatibacter sp. GTDB lineage: Bacteria > Pseudomonadota > Gammaproteobacteria > Burkholderiales > Usitatibacteraceae > Usitatibacter. The sequence goes on along the minus strand of JBAQKF010000049.1, from coordinate 13,462 downwards.
AGAACGTCGAGGTGCGCCGCTGGGGCACGCCGCGCGCGTTCGATTTCGCCGTGAAGGACCACGTCGACGTGGGGCATGCGCTGGGGGGGCTCGACTTCGACACGGCGGCCAAGCTATCCGGCGCGCGCTTTTCCGTGCTGAGAGGGCCCCTTGCGCGCCTGCATCGCGCGCTCGCGCAGTTCATGCTCGCGGTGCAGACCGAGGAGCACGGCTACACCGAGGTCTACGTCCCCTACATGGTCACGGGCGAATGCGCCGACGGTGTCTCGTCGCTCGCGAAGTTCAAGGACGATCTGTTCAAGGTCGAGGGGCGTGACCTCTACCTCATCCCGACCGCCGAATATCCAGTCACCAATTTCGTGAGGGATTCCATTGTCGACGCGAAGGACCTGCCGCTACGCTTTGCCGCATACAGCCCCTGCTTCCGCTCGGAGGCGGGCAGCTACGGCAAGGACACGCGCGGCATGATCCGGCAGCACCAGTTCGACAAGGTCGAAGTCGTGCAGATCGTGAAGCCCGAGGACTCGGCCGCGGCGCACGAGGAACTCACGAGCCACGCCGAGGCGATCCTGAGGAAGCTCGAGCTTCCCTATCGCACGATGCTGCTTTGCGCGGGCGACATGGGATTTTCAGCGGCGAAGACCTACGACCTCGAGGTGTGGCTCCCGGGACAGGGCGCCTACCGCGAGATCTCGTCGTGCTCGAACTATGAGGCTTTCCAGGCGCGCCGCATGCAGGCGCGCTGGCGCAACGAGAAGGGCAAGGTGGAGCCCGTCCACACGCTGAACGGATCGGGACTCGCCGTCGGCCGCGCGCTCGTGGCGGTGCTGGAGAACTGCCAGAACGCCGATGGCTCGGTCACGGTGCCGAAGGCGCTCGTTCCCTACATGGGCGGAATGACAACGATCCCCGCGAAGGCCGCGTGAATCCCGCCGACCTCGACCACGACGGCCGGCGCGAGCTCGAGCGGCACGCGCTGCGCAACGTGAGCTGGCTCGCCGCGAAACTCGGCTACCAGGACGCGCTCGAGAAACGCACCGAACGAAAGCTGGTGATCGGCATGGGCGTGTTCACCGCCATCGCTCTCGCGGTTCTGGTCACCGGGATCCTCACGGCGCAAACGCCCGCCGGTGAGATGGCGCGCCGCCGCTGTGAGGTGCAGGTGCGCGTCGACAAGACGGTGGACATGCGCGCACGAGTATTTCGTGATCACCCGGAAATGAACTCGGTACAGCGTGAGCAATTCGTCGAGAAGACGATCAGTACGTTGGCGATGCACCGCTGCTCGAGCGGGTCCGTGGACAGATGACCCGCATCGTCGTCGTGCGCCACGGCCAGACCGACTGGAACGTGGAAATGCGAATCCAGGGACACGGCGACAGCCGGCTCACCGGCGAAGGCATCGCGCAGGCCGAGGCCATCGCGGCGCGCCTCGCGGAAGAGCCCTGCGACCAGCTGATTTCGAGCGACCTGGGCCGCGCCCACGAGACCGCGAAGCGCATCGCGCTGCGTAACGGCAAGCCGGTCGTTCTCGATTCACGCCTGCGTGAAAGGGCCTTCGGCACGGGCGAGGGCATGAGCTATGCCGAGCTCGATCGCGCCTATCCCGGGTCGTTCCTGCGCACGGGAGCGGTGGACCCGGACCTTTGCGTTCCGGGTGGCGAGAGCCGGCGGCAATTCCATGCGCGGGTGTGCGATGCCTTCGAGGACCTCGCGATGAAATACGCCGGGCGCCGACTCATCGTGGTCGCCCACGGCGGCGTGCTCTCGTCGCTCTACCGCCACATCAAGGGCATCGCGCTCGAATCCGTGCACCCGATCCCCATCGCGAACGCGTCGTACAACGTGCTCAATCACGACGGCGGCGCGTGGAGCATCGAGACCTGGAGCGACACCGCTCACCTCGACGGCGCGGAATCCTTCGAGGAGGCCTGAGCGGGCGCGGGCCCTTCGCGCGGGTTCGTCCGCGAGATGATGTCGTAGTAGTTGCGGATGTTGTCCACGAGCTGCATCGCCTCGCCGCCGCGGGCATAGCCATGGCTGAGCGTGGGATAGGTGGCGGGCTCGGCCAGCCGCCCGATCACCTGGCGCACGTCCTGCCACTTGTCCGGATTGAGTCCCGAGCGTTGCGCGAGGATGCGCGCATCTTCGAGATGCCCGATCCCGATGTTGTAGGCGGCGAGCGCGAGGAAGGTCTTGTCGGGATCCGTGATGCGCGCCGGCAGCTGCTCCTTCAGCATCGCGAGGTAGCGGGCGCCGGCGAGGATGCTTTCGCGCGGATCGAGCCGGTCCTTCACCTGCATGCGGTCGGCCGTTTCCTCGGTGAGCATCATGAGGCCGCGCACGCCCGTGGGCGAGGTCGCATTCGGGTCCCAGTGGGACTCCTGGTATCCGATCGCCGCGATGAGCCGCCAGTCGATCCCCGTCGCGATCTCCGCCTCGAGGAAATTGAGCTTCAGCTTCCCGAGTTGCGAAGCGACCTGCTCGAGGAGCGCGTTCGCGTCGATCGCGCTCAGGTGGGCCGCGTGGCCGTAGTAACGGTCGATGAGGCGCTTGAGGGTCCCATCCTTGCGGATGCGCTCGAAGAACGGGCCCGCGGCGTCGAGGATGCGCTTCTTGTCCACCGTGGAGACGAGCCACGCATACTCGAGAGGCTTGCCCACGTGGAACGCGGGCTCGAGCGACGGAAAGAAGCGCCGCGCGAGCGTGAATCGCGTGCTCTCCACGAGCGCGCAGTCGAGCGAACCATTTGCGACTTTCTCGAGCAGGTCCGCGGTCGAGGTCTCCGGGCCCAGCCGCTCGATGGGCACCGTCACCTTCGAGGGCTCCGAGAGGAGGTAGTCCCCGACCGTCTCCTCGATCACGCCGATGCGCTTGCCGGTGAGGTCGTCCAGCTTCTTCGCCTTGGTTTCCTCGCGGCAGACGACCTCGTGCTGCGTGCTGAGGTACGACGGTCCCCAGGCGAGCCCGCCGGGAAAATCGAAGTGCCGCGCGAGCGCCGCGGCCGCGAGGTGAGCCTTGCCCTTGCGCAGGATCTGGTCGATCGTCGCCGGATTGTCCACGAGGATGAAGTGCGCCTTCGCGCCCAGTTCCTTGGCGAACATCGTGACCAGGTCGTATTCGAGTCCCGAGGGCAGGCCCTGCGCGTCCTCGAAGTAGGTCGAGGGGCCGTTCACCGTGAGGACGACAAGCTCGCCGGATTCGGCGACCGTGGGGATGGGTTTGGGGGCTTCTTGGCAACCGGCCGCGAGGCAAGCGAGCAACGCCAAGATGCGTACGGATCGGCGCGCTCCCATGGCCCCAGTATAATGGAGCCCGCCATCGAATCCCTCCATGCCAAAAGTCTTCGCCTTCGTGCTCGCTGCCGGACAGGGCACGCGCATCGGGGACCCCGTTCCCAAGCAGTACATCCCGCTCGCCGGCAAGCCGATGATGTTCCATTCCATCGAGGCGGTCGCCGCGGTGTCGCGCGTGGACGCGGTGCTCGTGGTGCTGGCACCCCTCGACCGGCATTGGGGCGCGCACGACTGGACCGCGCTGCCGGAGAAGGTCGAGGCCGCATTCGTGGGCGGCGCCCATCGTGGTGAGAGCGTGCTGAACGCGCTGAAGCACATCGAGGCTCGCGCGGCGAAGGACGACTGGGTCCTGGTGCACGATGCGGCACGGCCCTGCATCCTCACGGAGCTCGTGGATCAGTTCCTGGACGAGATCGGCGACGATCCGGTCGGGGGGCTCCTCGCCATGCCGCTCGCCGATACGTTGAAGCGCGCCGAGGAGGACACGCTGCGCGTCGAGGAGACGGTGTCCCGCGCGGGGCTCTGGCGCGCGCAGACGCCGCAGCTTTTCCGCTATGGAATCCTGCGCAAGGGGCTCGAGCGCAAGATCACGGCGACCGACGAGGCCGAGGCGGTCGAGTCCCTCGGCCAGGCGCCGCGCCTCGCGCAGGGCGAGAACGGCAATATCAAGGTGACCTACGCCGAGGATCTGGCCATCGCCGAGATGATCCTCAAGCGCCAGGGACGGGTGAGGCCCTAGCCGGTGCGCATCGGCCAGGGATTCGACGTCCACCAGCTCGTCGCCGGGCGAAAGCTCGTCGTGGGCGGCGTCGAGATCCCGCACGACAAGGGCCTGCTCGGCCACAGCGACGCCGACGTGCTGCTGCACGCGATCTGCGATGCGATGCTGGGTGCCGCGGCCCTGGGCGACATCGGCAGGCATTTTCCCGACAGCGACGCGCGCTACAAGGGCATCGATAGCCGCAGGCTCCTACGCGAAGTGGCGACGTTGCTGCGCGGCCGCGGCCATCGCGTCGTGAACGTGGACGCCACGATCGTCGCCGAGGCGCCGCGCATGTCGCCGCATATCCCGGCGATGGTGTCGAACATCGCCGCGGACCTCGCGATCGACTCGAGCTGCGTGAACGTCAAGGCCACCACGACGGAGAAGCTGGGATTCACGGGACGCGGAGAAGGCATCGCGGCCCAGGCGGTCTGCCTCATCGAATGACGCCGCGCCGCGTGCTTGCCGCCGTCGCGCTGGCGGCCGTCGCGGCCACGCGGGTCGAGCCTTACTACCTGAAGATGCCCTTCGCGGATCGCGACGCGCTGGCGAAGTCGGTCGTGCCGCTTCCGGATTCCCAATGGCCGCAGTACCCGCAGTTTCTCGCGGCGGTGCGCGCGCGCACGGCGCCGGGCGACTCCATCGCCATCGTCATACCGCCGTCCGCGCCCCGCGAGATGTATCCCCACGCGTACTACCGCGCGAGCTATTTCCTCGCGGGACGCGAGGCGCTTCCGGTCACCGATCCCCGCACGGGCGAACCGATTCCCGCGAACGCTTCGGCCGCGCGCTACGTCGCTGTGTTCGGAGACGCACCCGCGCCAGGAGAGCTGCTGTGGAAGGGCGAGGGCGGGGCGCTCTACCGGCGATGACCTCCATCCTCGTCGCCATCTTCGCCACCTTCCTCATCGGGCTTCCGATTGCGCGCTCGGTCGATCCGCGCGGCGACGGCTTCACCATCGCGGGGACGTCGTTCCTCTACGGCAGCGGCGCCACGTTCTTCGTGCTGTTGCTGCTCTCGGGCCTCGGGGTGACCTGGTCGCCGGCGGTCGTCGGTGCCGCATGCGTGATCCTGTTCGCGACCGCCGTTGTCCTCGCCCGGCGCGCGGCGCCTTCCGGCGCGCGCGCTGCGCCGCCGCCGCTTCATGGGCTGGACGTCCTCACGCTCGCGACACTCGTGGGATACGCGCTCTATGCCACGCTCGCGCCGCCCTGGGAGATCGACTTCTGGGCGATCTGGGGGCTCAAGGGCCGGGCGTTCCTCGAGGCGGGCGGGCTCGACTGGCATTTCCTCGAGAGCCCCTGGAATGTCTTCCAGCACCCCGACTATCCGATGCTGCTGCCCTTCGCCTTCGACTTCGCCTCGCTCGTGAACGGCTCGTGGGACGACCGCTGGATGGGCCTGCTCTACGTCGCCTGGGGCGCATCCCTCGTCCTCGTCGTGCGCTCGCTCGCTTCGCGCGAGTCGTCTCCGCCGTGCGCGGCGCTCATCGCATTCGCGCTCGCGGCCCCTTGCGCTTCGCGCTACATCGGGCTCGCGGAAGGCGCGTTGGTCGCATTCGGCGCCGCTTCCCTGCTCTTCCTGCGCGAGGCGTTGCGCACCGGTGAGCCCGCCACATGGCGCCACGGCGCCTTGCTGTTGGGCTTCGCCGCGAACTGCAAGAACGAGGGCGTGGCCTTGCTGGCCGCCGTGACGCTGGCGATGGCGGTGGCGGGGCCACGCGCCGGGCTCGCTTCGCGCGTGAAGCGACTGTGGCCCGCTTATGCCCTTGCGGCGCCCTGGATCGCGATTCGCGCGTTCCACGCGCTGCCGACGGACCTTGCGGGGGGCGGCGCGCTCGCGCGCTTCGTGGAGCGCCTGGGCCACGCGGACTCGATCCTCGCGCTGCTTGCCGCGCGCCTCTTCCAGCCCTGGGCGTGGATCGCTCTCGTGGCGGCGTTGCTCGTGATCCCCGTGGCGGCGATCGTCCGGGAGCGCTTCGTCCTTGCCGCGACGGCGATCCAGCTCGTGTTCTTCGTCGCCGCCTACTTCGCAACGCCCTACGACGTGGCGTGGCACGTGTGGGCGTCATGGCCGCGCCTCACGTCGCAGCTCGTCGTGCCGGTCTCGTTCGTGGTGCTGCTGGCGCTCGTGGCCGCGCTCAGCGAATCGCCGGGAACACCGCCTCGCGGCTCGCCGGCTTGATGCCCTTGGGCTCGAGGACCGTCACCGTCACGCGGTGAACGAGGTCTCCCCCGGGATTGCGCTCGAGGACCTCCACGACCTTCTCCGTCCGGATCGAGTCCCCGAGTCCTGCTACCCGCTCTGAACTGCGCTCGAGGTGTTCGGTCTTGCACGACCAGTGGCCGAGCTCGTCGATGCCGAGCTCAGTGAGCACCTTGCCGTCGTCGCCCATGAATTGCAGCGTGGTCTTCGTGGAGGTGCGCTTCAGCGCTGCTTTCGTGGCGATGGCCGTGGAAAGCGGGTGGCGAGCGAGGCCGCTCGAGCTCCATGCCGCAAGATTGCTGCCCGCCGCATTCGCGCGATAGAGCTTGCTGCGGTTCTTGCCCGTCGTGAAATCCGCGAGCGTCTCCTGGGGCTCGCCGCGCGGCGGCGGCGTGGAGGCGGCGAAGCGATAGGTTCCTTCGAGGGATGCGCAGTCGGCCGCGGCCGCCGCGGTGACGCACAGCGACGCGATCAGCGCCGGAACTGCGCGAGGACCGAGGAAGTCCACGTGAGGCGCTCGATCAGCGTGCGCAGGAACTCCCGGTTGAAGCGAAGCTGGCAGCCTTCCGAGAGCGACTCGAGGTGCGAGGCCTGGATCTTGAGCAGTTGCACCTCGGACACCGAGATGATCGAGGCTGAACGCCGCGCGCGATCGCCCGAGAGGTAGGCCATCTCCCCGAAGCAGTCGCCTTCCTTGAGGACGTTCAGCAGCTTGCTGTCCTTCACCACCTTCACCTGGCCGCCCACGATGATGAAGAATGCCTGGCCGATCTCGCCTTCGAGCAGCAGGTTCTCGTCGCGCGCATGGGTTTCCCACACCGCGCCGCGCAGCACCTCCCACAGCTCGGCATCGCGGAACTCGCGGAAGAAGGGCAGCGAGCGCAGCTTGTTGAATTTCTCCGTGGACGAGATCTCGTGCGAGTAGCGCTCGAGTTGCGGGAACGTGTTCGCCAGCTCGCTCGCCATCTCGAACCATGACCCGTAGCGCACCTTCGGGTCCTTGTGCATCGCCTTCTTGACGATCTCCACGAGGGCCTCGGGAAGGTCCGGCCGCAGCTGCTGGATCGGCACGGGATCCTCGTTGAGGATCTTGTTGATCATCGACACGGCGTTGTCGGCCCGGAACGGCAGCTTGCCGGTGAGCAGCTCGTACATCACGACGCCGAGCGAGTAGATGTCCGACTGGACGCTGGGGCCTTCCTCGTTGATCTGCTCGGGCGACATGTACGCCGGCGAGCCCAGGAAGCCGTCGATCTGAGTGTGCGTGGCGTGCGAGACTTTCGCCGTGCCGAAGTCGCTGATCTTGATGTCGTCGCGATCCGAAAGCAGGATGTTGGCCGGCTTGATGTCGCGGTGGATGACGCCGTTCTGGAAGGCGTAGTCGAGCGCGCGGCACATCTTGAAGATCACGAGCACGGCCTGGCGAACCGGCAGCAGGTTCGTCTCGGTGCAGAACTTCTTCAGCGAACCGCCCGGGACGTACTCCATCACGATGTAGCGCGTTTCGCCGTCCACGACGGCGTCGTACACGCCCACGATGTTGGGGTGGTTCAACTTGCCCGCGAGCGAGGCCTCGTTCAGGAAGAGCTTCTCGAAGCGCTTGGCCTCTTCCTCGGACAGATCCGTATCGTGCTTGTGCAGCTTGACGGCGACCTTGCGGTCGTTGAACGGGTCCTCGGCGAGGTAGACGTCCGCCGACGCGCCCTGTCCGAGTTCCGAAAGGACGGCGTACTTCCCGATCTTGACAGGACGTTCGGCCAAGTGGCTGCTTCCGCTAGTGCGTTATTTTTGAGGGCAAGTTTAACCGATATTCACTGGGGCAGACGTCCTAGCCGTGGTCGCGCGCGATGCGTCCCGCGAGCTGGAGAAAGCCCGGGCCGGAGATGTCGCTCACGGTGACGGCCTGGGCCTCCTGCGCGTCGCGGTAGTTGCGCAAGAGCGACCTGCGGTAGGCGGGATCGTAGTGGCTCTCCAGCAGGTCGGCGACGAGCGCGTCCCAGTCGCCGCGGGCGGCGAGCGCCTTCCAGCCGTCGATGCGCTCGGCGCCGTGCAGGTTTCGCAGCAGGTCGAGCTTTGCCGACAGCGCCCGCGGGTCGCGGACGAAGTGCGCGTAGTCCTCCATGAGCAGCCTCACGCGCGTGCCGGTGTCGGCTTCGAGCCTCACGCATTCGGAGTCGCGCATGCGCGTGATCAGCGCGTCGGGCACGCGAAGGTCTCCCACCTTCTTGCTCTCGGATTCGACGAACACGGGGCGCTCCGGATCGAAACCGGAGAGCGCGCTCCAGAGGGAGGTCTCGAAGGACTTCTGCGACGGCTGCGGCGCGTGGGGAAGCTCTCCCAGCACCGAGCCGCGATGCGCGGCGAGCACCTCCAGGTCGAGCACCTGGGCTCCGGCCCCGGCGAGCGCTTCGAGGAGGCGGCTCTTTCCCGAACCCGTGGCGCCGCAGATCACGCGATAGCGGAAGCGCGAGGGCAGGTGATCCAGGTCGGACACGACTTGCCGGCGGAAGGCCTTGTAGCCGCCCTCCAGGCGTTGCGCGTCCCATCCGACTTGCCGCAGGACATGGGCGAGGGCGCCGGAGCGGCCGCCTCCGCGCCAGCAGTACACGAGCGGACGCCAGCTTCGCGGGCGATCGGCGAATCGCTCCTCGATGTGGCGCGCGATGTTCCTCGAGACGATGGGCGCGCCGATGCGCTTCGCCTCGAAGGCGCCTCGCTCCTTGTAGATCGTGCCCACGAGCGCGCGCTCCCCGTCATCGAGCACGGGCGCATTGAGAGCTAGAGGCAGGTGGTCCTCGTCGAACTCCGAGGGGCTTCGCGCATCGAGGATCTCGTCGAACGCGGCGAGATCGGCGAGCGAAAGCGGCGTGGCCACCACGGCCTCGGGCCGCTCGCGGTGGAAGGGAAGCTCGGTCACCGCGTGGCCCGAAGCACGGGTTCGAGCGTGGCCCAGACGTTATCGGCGATGAGCGCCTCGGCCGAGGCGACCGGGTGAAGCCCGTCGGCCTGGAAGAGCTCCGGCTTGTCGGCCATGCCCTCGAGCAGGAATGGCACGAGCGGGGTCTTTTGTTTCGCGGCGATGGCCCCATACATCCCATGGAACTGGGCGGCATATTCGATGCCATAATTCGGAGGAATCATGAGTCCCACGAGCACGGGCTCGGCCCGTGCCTGCCGGGCGAGGCGAATCATCTCTTCGAGGTTCGAGCGCATGCCGGCCACCGGCTGGCCCCGCAATGCATCGTTGGCGCCCAGCTCGATCACGACGACGGCGGGCTTGTGGCGCTTCAGGTCTTCCACGAGGCGCCTCACGCCGCCGGCGGTCGTCTCGCCGGAGATGCTGGCGTTGACGACGACCCACGGAAGGTTCGCACGGGCGATGCGCTCGGCGATGATGTGCACCCATCCCTCGCCCGCGGAAAGGTTGTACGCGGCCGACAAGCTGTCGCCGAAGACCATGATCGTGCGCGGCGCCGCCGCGGCATGCGAAGCGGCCAACATCGCCGCGAAGGCGAAGGCCGCGAGGCGAACGAAGGAATGAATACGCTGGATCATCAGAAGGCTATTGTGAGGGCGCAGGCGCTCACCAAACAAGTCACCACGCCCGACCACGTGCTCACGATCGTGAAGGACGCGGCCTTCGAAGTGGGCGCCGGCGAGGCGGTGGCGATCCTCGGTGCCTCCGGATCGGGGAAATCCACGCTGTTGGGACTGCTGGCGGGACTCGACGTTCCCAGCTCGGGCCAGGTGTGGATCGATGGCGAGGACCTGTTCGCGCTCGACGAGGACGGCCGCGCGCGCCTTCGCGGGCGCATGGTGGGCTTCGTGTTCCAGTCGTTCCAGCTTCTGCCCGCCCTCACGGCCCTCGAGAACGTCATGCTTCCGCTGGAGCTCGCGGGTGGCGCCGATGCCGTCTCGCGCGCCCGCGGCGTGCTCGATCGCGTGGGCCTTGTGGAGCGCCTGGGACACTATCCGCGGCAGCTTTCCGGCGGCGAGCAGCAGCGCGTGGCCGTGGCGCGTGCGTTCGTGACCGAGCCCAAGCTTCTCTTCGCCGACGAGCCCACGGGCAACCTCGACTCCTCCACGGGCGAGCACGTGATCGAGCTTCTCTTCGAGATGAACCGCGAGCGCGGCACCACGTTGGTGCTGGTCACCCACGATCCCGAGCTCGCCAAGCGCTGCGACCGGCGTTTGCACATCGCGGCTGGCGCTATTACCCATGAAGACTGATTTCCCGCTGGCGCTTTCAAGCCATGGACACAGAGGACACAGAGGACACAGAGGAACCACAGAGGAAAGGCAAAACCTTGCAGGCGACTCGTGCCCAAGCTTGCTGCATCGCGAACCCAGCACGGATTTGCTTTACCTCTGTGGTTCCTCTGTGTCCTCTGTGTTCATGGCTGTAGTCTTCTAGAATGAAAACCTTGCCGCTGGCAATGCGAATGCTCCGCCGGAACTGGTCCGCGGGAGAGCTTCGCGTGCTTCTCCTCGCGCTTTTCATCGCCGTCGCGAGCGTGACGACGGTGGGATTCTTCGCCGACCGCGTGCAGGCGGCGCTGGACCAGCAGGCGAACGAGTTGCTGGGCGGCGATCTCGTGGTGATCGGCGACAAGCCGCTGCCTCCCGAATTCGCGGAGGATGCGAAACGCCGAGGTCTTGCGATCGCGCAGACGCGAACGTTCCCGAGCATGGTGTCGGCCGAGGGCGGCGTGAACCTCGCGGAGATCAAGGCGGTCACTGGCGGCTTTCCGCTGCGCGGACGCATCCGCATCGTCGAGGCGATCGGCTCGCCCGAACGCGAGGTGGATGGGGGACCCAAGCCCGGCACCGTCTGGATCGGCGTCGCGCTGGTGGGGCGTCTCGGCGTGAGGCCGGGAGACACGCTCAAGGTGGGCAAGGCCGACCTTCGCGTCGCCGCGGTCATCACACGCGAGCCCGACAGTGTCCTCGACTACTTCGGCATCGCGCCGCGCGTGCTGATGAACGACGCGGATGTCGAATCGACGGGGCTCATGCAGGTCGGAAGCCGCGTGGGCTATCGACTGCTGGTGGCGGGTGACGCCAAGATCGTGAGGCGATTCCGCGATGCGACCACGCCGAAGCTCGGCCGGGGCCAGCGCATCGAAGGCGTTCGCGACGCCCGGAGCGAAGTGCGCACGGCGCTCGATCGCTCGCAGCGCTTCCTGGGGCTCGCCTCGCTGCTCTCGGTCGTGCTCGCATCGGTGGCCGTGGCACTCGCGGCGCGGCGGTTCTCGCAACGCCAGATCGATGCGGCGGCGATGATGCGCTGCCTGGGAGCGACACAGTCGAAGCTCTTCGCGATCCATGCGTACCAATTCATCGCGCTGGGCCTTGCTGCCTGCCTGATCGGCGGCGCGGCCGGCTACCTCGGGCAAGCCGTGCTCTCGTCGTGGCTCACGTCGTTCTTCACGGTGAGCCTGCCCTTGCCGGGGCCGTTGCCGGGATTGCGGGGCGTGGCGATCGGATTCGTGCTGCTGCTGGGCTTCACGCTGCCGCCGCTGCTTCGCCTTCGCAACGTATCGACGCTACGCGTGTTGCGCCGCGACCTCGCGCCGGCCGAGCCGCTCACCGCCGCGGCGTTCGCGTTGGGACTCGCCGTGTTGTCGGGATTGATCCTGTGGCAGGCGGGCGATCTCAAGTTGGGCGGCATCGCGCTCGGCGGGTTCGCCGCGGCGCTTGCCGTCGCCGCAATCGCCGGCTACGCGCTGATTCGACTCGTGGCGCGCATGCGGCAGGCCGCGTCGGGACCGTGGCGTTACGGGCTCGCGAACCTTCGCCGCCGCACCGGGGCGAGCCTCGTGCAGATCATGGCGCTGGGCCTCGGCCTCATGGCGATGCTGATGCTGACACTCGTGCGCACCGAGATCATCACGAAGTGGCAGGAGTCGATGCCGCCCGACATGCCCAACCGTTTCGCGATCAATATCCAGTCGGACCAGCTGAAGGCGATCAAGGCCCATTTCGATGCGCTGCACCTCGAAACTCCGGACCTCTATCCGATGGTGCGCGGGCGGATGATCTCGATCGGCGATCGCGCCGTCTCGGCCGGAGCCTTCAAGGACGAGCGCGCCAAGCGCCTCGTGGAGCGCGAATTCAACCTTTCGTGGGCGCGCAACGCCCGCCCCGACAATCGCATCGTCGCGGGACGCTTCTGGGATCCGGATTCGAAGGAGCCCGAATTCTCCGTGGAGGAGGGCCTCGCGAAGACGCTCGGCATCCACGTGGGCGATGCGCTTGCGTTCGACGTCGCGGGATCGAAGTTCACGGCGAAGGTGACGAGCCTTCGCAAGGTCGACTGGGACTCGTTCAAGCCGAATTTCTACGTGATCGCGAGCCCGGGATTGCTGGAGCCCTATCCGGCGAGCTGGATCACGAGCTTCCACTTGCCCGACGGCCGCGACGACGTGGTGACCGGGCTCGTGCGCGAATTCCCGAACGTGAGCGTGATCGACCTCTCGGCCATCATCGCGCAGTTCCAGCGCATCACCGACCAGGTCTCGCGTGCCGTGCAGTTCGTGTTCCTCTTCGCCATCGCCGCGGGGCTCGTGGTGCTCTTCGCCGCGATCTCGTCGACGCAGGACGAGCGCGTCTTCGAGGGCGCGATCCTGCGCACGCTGGGCGCCAACCGCCGTCAGCTCGCGACGATGCAGCTCGCGGAGTTCCTCACAATCGGCCTATTGGCCGGCACGATCGCTTCGGCCGGCGCCGTCGCGCTGGCGATGGTCCTCTCGGACCGCGTGCTGGGCGTCCCGTATGAATTCCACTGGCAGCTGCCCTTGATCGGCATCTTCGTCGGCGGCTTCGGCGTCGCCCTCGCGGGCTTGATCGGCACGCGGCGCGTCGTGGATTCGCCGCCGCTTCAGACCATCCGTGCGGTGACTTGACGCTGCGCTGTCACTAAAGCCGGTAAACACAGAGGACACAGAGGAACCACAGAGGAAAAACCAAATCGAGTGTGCTGGTTCGTAGGCGGGAACGGGTATCCGTTAGCGTCGACCACTTACGGCGCTTGCCAACAATCATTCCCAATCACAGCCAACGTCGGCAAATGATGTTGCCCACGAATCGTAGACACGGTCATGAGGCTTTCATTGCCTCGAATGCCAACGGGGCCTCGTAGTTGATCGTCGAGTGCCGCCGCTGGCGGTTGTAAAACACCTCTACGTAGTCGAACAC
>JBAQKF010000048.1:0-48314 GCA_049300695.1 Usitatibacter sp. | reverse complement strand
GACGGCGGCCGCGGCCGGAACGAGCGTGGCGCTCTCGGGCGCGACGATCCCCGCGTCGGGCTCCTGCACAGTGACGGTCAACGTGGACTCGGCGACGTCGGGTAGCTACACGAACACGCTCGCCCCGGGCTCGCTCACGACGACGAACGCAGGATCCAACACGGTGACGGCGAGCGACACGCTGGTGGTCGCCAACCAGCTCACGGTCGCCAAGTCCTTCACGCCGGCTTCAATCGGTACGGGTGATACGAGCATCCTCACGATCACGCTCACGAACCCGAACACGACCGCGGTGACGGGCGCCGCGTTCACGGATACGTATCCTGTGGGCCTCGTGAATACCGCGTCGGCCTCGGGTAGCACGACTTGCGTGGGCGGCACGGTCACTGCGGCCAACAACGGCACGAGCCTCGTGCTTTCGGGCGCCACGGTTCCGGCGAGCGGGGCGTGCACGATCACCGTGAACACGACGAGTACCACGGCGGGCTCGTACCCCAACTCCACGGGCAGCGTGACCACGACGAACGCCGGCACCGCCGCGGGCGCTGCGGCCACGCTCACGGTGATGGCGCATCCGTCCGCGGCCCTCGCGTTCACGCCGACCGTGACGGGCATCGGCACGCCGTCGTTGCTGACCGTCACGCTCACGAATACGAACAGTGCCGCGATCACCGGCGCCGCATTCACCAACACGTATCCGGCCAACCTGGTGAACGCCACGACGCCGGCGGGCGCCACGACGTGCGGCGGCACGGTCGCCGCGATCGCAGGCGGCTCCACGCTCGCCATCACGGGCGCCACGATCCCGGCGAACGCCTCGTGCACGGTCACCGTGAACGTGCAGAGCGCGATCGCCAACACCTACACGGATACGCTCGCGGCCGGCGCGGTCACGTCGGGCAACGCGGGTACCAACACGGCGCCGGCGAGCGCGACACTCACGGTGCTCTCCGGCCTCGCGGTCGCGAAGGCGTTCGCGCCGGCCTCCATCGGCACGGGCGACACGAGCGTGCTCACGATCACCCTCACCAACGGAAACGCCGTCGCCGTGAGCGGCGCCGCGTTCACGGATGCCTATCCGGCCGGCCTCGCGAACACGGGCTCGGCTTCGGGTGCGACCACCTGCGGCGCGGGCGTGGTGACGGCGGCGAACAACGGCACCAGCGTGGCCCTTTCGGGCGGCGCGATTCCTGCGAACAGCTCGTGCACGGTGACGGTGAACGTGACCTCCGCCGCGGCCGCGAGCTACCTGAACTCCACGGGAACCGTCACGACCACGAACGCAGGCACCGCGACGGCGGCCACCGCGACGCTCGCCGTGCTCTCGCATCCGGCGATCGCGAAGTCCTTCGCCCCCGTGAACGTAGCGCCCAACGGAGCGTCGGTGCTCACGATCACGCTCACGAACCCGAATGCGACGGCGATCACGGGTGCGGCGTTCAGCGACTCGTATCCGGCGAGCCTGGTCAACACGGGAACGCCGGCGGGGGCCACCACGTGCGGTGCGGGCTCGGTGACCGCGGCGGCCAACGGCACGAGCGTCGCGCTCTCGGCGAGCACGATCCCGGCGTCGGGCTCGTGCACGGTCACCGTCAACGTGACCTCGGCCACTTCGGGCAGCTACACGAATACGATCGGCGTGGGCGCGCTCACGACGTCGAACGCGGGATCCAACACGGTGGCGGCGAGCTCGTCGCTTTCGGTGCTCGCGGGCCTCACGGTCGCGCAGACCTTCACGCCGGCCACGATCGGCACGGGCAACACGAGCGTGCTCACGGTGACGCTCACGAACCCGAACGCGACAGTGGTGACGGGCACGGGCTTCACCGATACGTATCCGGCGAACCTGGTGAACACGGCCTCGGCCTCGGGTGCCTCGACGTGCGCGGGCGCCACTGTCACCGCGGCGAATAACGGCACGAGCCTCGTCCTTGCGGGCGCCACGGTTCCCGCCAACAGCTCGTGCACGGTCACGGTGAACGTGACCTCGGCTACGGCCGCGAGCTACCTCAACTCCACGGGGCCCGTGGCGACCGCGAACGCCGGCACGGCGGCCGCGGCAACCGCGACGCTCACAGTCCTCGCGAATCCGACCGTTGCGAAGTCGTTCGCGCCGGCAACGATCGGGACAGGGGGCACGTCCCTCCTCACGATCACGCTCGGCAACGCGAATGCGGCGCCGATCACGGGCGCGGCGTTCACCGACACTTTCCCGGCGAGCCTCACGGGAACCGGAGTCGCGGCGACCACCTGCGTTGGGGGAACGGCGAACCTCGCGGGCGGCGGCATCAGCGTGTCGCTCTCGGGCGCGACGATCCCGGCATCGGGCTCGTGCACGGTGACCGTGAACGTGACGAGCGCAACCGCGGCGAACTACACGAACACGATCGCGGCAGGCGGCGTCACCTCGACGAACGCGGGCGCGAACGCCGCGCCGGCGAGCGCGACGCTGTCGGTGCTCTCCGGCATCACCGTGGCGAAGTCCTTCACGCCGAACGTGATGGGCATCAACGGAACGAGCGTGCTCACAGTCACGCTCACGAACCCGAACGCGACGGCGGTGACCGGTGCGGCCTTCACCGACATCTATCCCGGCGGCGTGCTGAACACCGCGTCGCCCGCGGGTACCACGACTTGCGGCGTGGGCAGCGCGGTCACGGCGGCGGCGAGCGGCACGACCCTGCAGCTCGCCGCGGGAACCATTCCCGCCAACGGCTCGTGCACGGTGAGTGTCAACGTGACGAGCGCAAGCGCCGGCTCGTACCTCAATTCGACGGGCCCGGTCACCACGACGAACGCGGGCTCGGCCGCGGCCGCGACGGCGACCCTCAACGTGCTCCAGGCGCCCACGGTCACGAAGACCTTCACGCCGGCCAACGCGGCGCCGGGCGCGGGCTCCACGCTCACAATCGCGATCACGAACCCGAACTCCACGGCGATCTCGGGCGCGGCGCTCACCGATTCGTATCCCGCGGGGCTCGCGAACGCCGCCACACCGAGCGCGAGCTTCGCAGGCGCGGGATGCGTGGGAACCGTGAGCGCGGTCGCGGGCGGCAACAACGTGACGCTCTCGAGCGGCGCGATTCCGGCATCGTCCACCTGCACGGTGACTGTCACCGTGACGGCGCCCGCCCCAGGCATCTTCGTGAACTCGAGCGGCCCGGTCACGACGACCAACGCGGGCACGGGCGCGTCGGCGAGCGCCACGCTGAACGTCTTCGCGCCGCCGGCCGTGACGAAGTCCTTCACGCCGGCTTCAATCCCGTCGGGCGGCACGTCGACGCTGACGATCGTCGTGACGAACCCGGCCGCCAACGCGGCGAACCTCACCAACGTGGCGCTCGGCGACGCATACCCGGCGGGCCTCGCCAACTCGGCCGCGGGCAGCGTCACGTGCTCGGGCGCGGGAAGCGCCACGCTTTCGGGCGGCGCCAACGGCGGCAGCTCGGTCGGCATGAGCGGCGCCACAATCGTTCCGGGCGGCACGTGCACGATCACGCAAGGGGTCACCGCGAGCGCCTCCGTCACGAACACGACGAGCACCGCGACCAGCAACCAGGCGGCGGCCGGAGCCGCGGCGAGCGCTTCGCTCGCGGTGGCGGCCTCGCCGACGATCTTCAAGGCGTTCGCGCCGTCGACGGTGCCGCTGGGCGGGACCTCGACGATCACGTTCACCTTGAGCAACCCGAACGCGATCGCGCTCACGTCGGGCACATTCACCGACGCGCTCGCGGGAATGGTCATCGACTCGGCAAGCAGCGCCGGCGGCACTTGCGCGGGCGCGGCGGGCAACTCGTTCACCGCGAACCAGACGAACCTCACGTTCACGGGGCTCACGATCCCGGCGTCGGTCTCGTGCACGGTGACAATCGTCGTGCGCGGCACGCTGCCGGGCGCGAATCCGAACACGACCTCGGGAGTGTCGACCTCGCAGGCGGCCACGGGCGCGGCGTCGAACTCGGCCACGCTCACGGTGACGTCGGTCGGCGCGTCGATCGCCAAGGCCTTCGCGCCGAGCGCCATCAACCCGAGCGCCATCTCCACGCTCACGATCACGGTGTCGAACGGCAACGCGGCGGCGATCACGGTGACCTCGGTGACGGATACGTTCCCGGCGGGCCTCACGGCGTCGGTCACGCCGAACACGAGCACGACGTGCGGAGGCGGCGCCGTGACGAGCACGGTTTCGAGCGTGACGCTCACGGGCGGCACGGTGCCCGCGGGCGGCTCATGCACGTTCTCCATCGACACGACCGCGTCGACGCCGGGAGCGTCGTTCACCAACACGATCCCGGCCGGCGCCCTCACGACGAGCGCGGGCAGCAACGCCGTCGCGGCAAGCGCCACGCTCTCGGTGAAGCCCGAGGCGGACCTCTCGGTGGTGACGACGGCGCCGGCCAACGTGACGAACGGCGCCCCGATCTCGTGGACGATCGTCGTGTCCAACGGCGGACCGCAGGCCGCGAACGGCGCGCTCTTCAGCGACACGGTGCCGGCCGCTGTCACCGGCGTGACGGCTTCCTGCGGCGGCGCCACTGGCGGAGCGGTGTGCGGCGCCGTGAACGTCGCGGGCAACGCCGTGACGAGCACCGTGGCGACGCTCCCCTCGGGCGCGACTGTGACGATCACAATCAACGGCACGGCGCCGCAGTCGGGCACGTTCACCGATACGGCGAAGATCATCGCGCCCGCCGGCACCACCGATCCGACGGATCCGTCCAACACCGGGGCGGGCAACAACTCGTCGTCGGCCAACACGACTATCGTGTCGCCGGACCTGCGCGTCTCGCTGTCGCATGCGGGCAGCTTCACGGTCGGCACGAACGGCGTGTACAGCATCACGGTCGACAACACGCTGGGCACGGCCGCCACCTCGGGCACGATCACCGTGGCCGACACGCTGCCCACGGGCCTCACGTTCGTCTCGGCGACGGGCACGGGATGGGTTTGTTCCGCGGTGGGCCAGGCGGTCACTTGCACGAGTGTCGCGGTCATCGGGGCGGGCGCCACGAATCCGAACGCGATCACGCTCACGGTGGGCGTGGCGTCCACGGCCGTGCCCTCGGTCACGAATAGCGCGGCCGTGTCCGGCGGCAACGAGCCCGCGGCCAACAACGGCAACAACACGGCGTTCGACCCGACCAACGTGAATGCCGCGGCGATCAACACCTTCGCACCCGACAATGCGCAGACGACGCCCCCGGGCACGACGATCTACTACGCGCACACCTTCAACGCGGGCAGCGCCGGCACGGTCGCCTTCTCCACGTCGAACGTCACCACGCCGGCGGTCGCCGGATGGACGCAGGCGATCTACCGCGATACGGATTGCAGCGGCACGCTGAACGGCGCGGAAGGCTCCACCACGCTCTCGGGCTCGATCGCGGTGGGCGCGGGCAGCGCGATCTGCATCATCGTGGCCGACACGGTCCCGGCAGCGGCGCCGTTCAACGCGCAGAACGTGATCTCGGTCACATCGACCTTCAACGGCACGCAGACGATCACGCGCACCGACACCACGACGGTCGGCGCCGCGGGCGGCTCGAGCCTCACGCTCGCGAAGTCCGTGCGCAACGTGACGCAGGGGACGCCCGCGGGCACGTCGAACACGGCGAAGCCCGGCGACGTACTCGAGTACTCGGTGACGTACACGAATCCGGCGGCCGGGTCGCTCTCGGCGATCGTGATCACGGATGCGACGCCCGCCTTCACGTCCTTCCAATCGGCTTCCTGCGGCGCACCGCTGCCCGCGGGCATCACCGCCTGCAACGTGACGACTTCGCCGGCGGTGAACGGCACGGGCTCGGTCGTGTGGACGCTCACGGGGTCGCTTGCCGCGGGCGGAAGCGGTACAGTCCTCTACCAGGTCCGCGTGGCTCCCTAAGCTTCCCCGATGCCTTTCACCCACGATCCTTCGGCCACCACGCCGATGACCCGGATTGTTCGCATTTCGGTCGTCGTGGTGACGCTGGCACTTTTCCTCGGATCCACGTTCCATGCCGTAACGGGCGAACGCGAACTGGCGATCCTCTTCGCGCTCGCCACGCCGCTCGGAATCTCGGCCTGGGGCTTTTCGAGCGCCGGGCACAACGAGGCCGCGCTCGTCCTTCTATGCCTGGTGGTGGTGACGCTCGTGACGATGGTGCTGATCCTGAGCCCGTTGGGCGTGCACGACGTGGTCATCACGGCGTATGGAGGCGTGGTCGCGATCGGCTCGCTGCTCCTCTCGCGCAGGCGCTTCTACGCGCTCACGGCCCTCACGATCATCGCCGCCTCGCTCGCCTTCGCGCTGGACCTGAACGGCCTTACGCGAAGCCGGCTGGGATCGCTCTCCACGTGGCCGGGCCTCGCCGAATTCCTCGTGATCGTCACGATCTTCGCGGTGCTCGGGCGCTACACCGCCGAAACGCTCTTCGGAAGCCTCGACGACCTGCACCGGGCCTCGACCGGCGATGCGGTGACGGGGCTCGCCAATCGCGCGGGGTTCCTGCGCATCGCGGGCGCGAGGCTCAAGGCCATCGGTACGCAATCGCGCGCCGTGCTCGTGCTCGTGGACCTGGATGCCTTCAGGCGCGTGAACGTCGTGATCGGGCACCGCGCGGGCGACGGCGTGTTGAAGGAGGTGGCCACGCGCCTCGAGCAGGTCGCCGGTCCACAGCTCATCGGGCGCATCGGCGACGACGAGTTCGCGGTTCTCGCCACGGGGATCGGGGAAGAGACGGAGGTGGACCCGTACGCGCGCTCGATTCACCGCGCCCTGCAGTTCGACTTCCTCGGCGTGTCGGTTCGCACCTCCGTGGGCTATGCACGCTTTCCGCGCGACGCGAGCGGGATCGACTCGCTCCTGCTCGCCGCCGAAGGCTCCCTCACGCGCGCGAAGGACCATGAGAACGAAGCCAGCCGCTTCGCAGGCCCCGCGGACCGGATCTAGTTGAGTTCGCACGATCGCAACGCGCGCCTCTCGGGCGCGCTCCTGGTGGCCGGCGGCGCCGTGGCGTTCTCCGGCAAGGCGGTCATCATCAAGCTCGCGTATCGCTACGGCATCGATGCGGTGACGCTCCTCGCGCTGCGCATGCTGCTCTCGGCGCCGTTCTTCGCGCTGCTCGGATGGTGGGCCGCGAGCCGCCCCGGGGTGTCGCCCATCGCGCCGCCCGATCGCCGCTGGGTCGTGGCGATGGGACTCGTGGGCTACTACCTCGCGAGCTACTTCGATTTCCTCGGCCTGCAGTACGTGACGGCGGCCCTGGAGCGGCTGCTGCTCTTCGTGCATCCCACGTTCGTCGTGATTTTCTCGGCGCTCCTCTTCGGCCGGCGCATCACGGGCCGCGACATCTTCGCCATCGCGATCTCGTACGCGGGGATTTTCTTCGTGTTCTACAACGAACTCGCCACGCAGACGGGCAACGTGCTGCTGGGATCGTTCTGGGTGCTGCTCTCGGCGCTTTTCTACGCGGCGTACCTGATCGGCAGTGGGCGGCTCGTGGGGCGCGTGGGCAGCCTTCGCTTCGCGTCCTACGCGGGGCTCGTCTCGAGCGTGGCCGTGGTCGTGCACTTCCTCGTGACGCGCGATGCGTCGGTGATCCTGTCGCAGCCGGCGCCGGTCTACGCGCTGTCGCTGCTGATGGCGATCGTCTCGACGGTGCTGCCGATCGTGATGACCTCGGAAGGGATCCGCCGCATTGGTGCCAGCCACGCGTCGATCATCGGCTCCGTGGGGCCGCTCTCGACGATCTTCCTCGGTGCCATCTTCCTCGGCGAGCCCATCACCGGCGTGCAAATCGCCGGCGCGCTGCTGGTGCTCGCCGGCGTGCTCGCAATCTCGCTCGCACGGAAATAGTTCGGGGACAGACCCCTTGTCACACGTGGCTTCGGGGTCTGACCCCGAACTATGGGTCACGTATAATTGAGGGCTTCCCGACCTGATTTTCGACCCGAGGACACCCATGAAGAAGCCCATGCGCGTCGCCGTTACCGGCGCGGCCGGCCAGATCGGCTACAGCCTGTTGTTCCGCATCGCAAGCGGCGAGCTGCTCGGCGAGGAGCAGCCCGTGATCCTGCAGCTGCTGGAGATCCCCGACGAGAAGGCGCAAAAAGCGCTGAAGGGCGTGATGATGGAACTGGACGACTGCGCGTTCCCGCTCCTGCATTCGATGGTCCCCGCCTCGGATCCGAAGGTCGCGTTCAAGGATGTGGACGTGGCGCTTCTCGTGGGCGCGCGGCCGCGCGGTCCCGGCATGGAGCGCAAGGATCTCCTCGAAGCCAACGGCGCGATCTTCGTGCCGCAGGGCAAGGCGCTGAACGAAGTGGCTTCACGCGACGTGAAGGTGCTCGTGGTGGGCAACCCCGCCAACACCAATGCGCTCATCGCGATGAAGAACGCGCCTTCGCTCAAGCCCACGCAGTTCACGGCGATGATGCGCCTGGACCACAACCGCGCGATGACACAAGTGGCGCAGAAGGCCGGCAAGGCTGTGACCGACGTGAAGAAGATGGGCATCTGGGGCAATCATTCGGCCACGCAGTACCCGGACATCTTCCACGCCGAAGTCGCCGGCCAGAACGCGGCGAAGCTCATCAACGACCAGGCGTGGGTCGAGGGCACCTTCATTCCCACGGTGCAGAAGCGCGGTGCGGCGATCATCGAGGCGCGCGGACTTTCCTCCGCCGCGTCGGCGGCCAACGCGGCCATCGATCATGTGCGCGACTGGGTCATGGGCACCAACGACTGGGTCTCGATGGGCATCCCTTCGGATGGCAGCTACGGAATCCCCGAAGGCCTCATGTTCGGCTATCCGGTCACGTGCGCTGGCGGCCAGTACACCATCGTGAAGGGCCTCGAGCACAACGACTTCGCCAAGGGCAAGATCTCCGCGACGCAGAAGGAATTGAGCGAAGAGCGCGCTGCGATCGCGCACTTGTTGAAGTAATTGCTTCGGGGACAGACCCCTAGTCATCTCCGTCCAGCGGCAAGCTCCTTGTCGCCCTGGCCGCCGGGAGCCTGACTCGCTTTCCTCGAGCCAGGGCCCATCCAGTCTGTCGCTCCAGGTTCACGATGAAGTCCTCATCGGCCAAGGGCGCTCCGGAATTGATGGACACGCGGATGCGGCGCACGACCTCGCTCGGGATTGCGCCGACGAAGAGCCGGCGATAAGCCGCCAGCCTCTCCGCCTCGGTCGTCGCGAGGGCGAGATAGAGCGGATGCGGGGTCACGAGAAACGAAACTGCGCCCTCCGCGTTCGTCCGGTAGCTCGACCAGGCGTGGTCGTGCGGATGCTTCACGATTCCGGCCCGGACGGGGTTCAGTTCGATATACCGTTGGCACTGGATCAGGTACCGCTCCGAGTCCACGACGGACGATCGGAATCGTCCCTCCCAGAGGGTCCCAGTTCGGACATTGCGCTTGTTGAATTCCTGCACATATCGCTCGCCGATCCGCTTCATCATCCTGGATGTCGATGCCGGCTCCTTCGGACTCAGCAACAGATGAACATGGTTGTCCATCAGGACGTACGCGTGGATCCGGCAATTCTCGAGGAACGCAGACTCCTCGAGCAGTTCGAGATATCGCGTCCGGTCGCTCTCGGAGCGGAAGCAGGGCGTCCGGTTGACTCCGCGTTGAACGACATGAAGCGGGAGTTCGGGCAGGCGAAGGCGAGGGCGTCTGGGCATGACGTTCTAACGCGCGGCGCCGGGCGCCGGTGACAATCCTTCGGGGACAGACCCCGAGAGGTGACCCCGCTAGGGGTCTGTCCCCGAACTAGTTATCCCTGGCGAGCAGCAGGGCCGAGACGAGGAGAATCGCCGACATCCCGAGGCTCGCGTAGGCGGCGGGCGTGAGCGAGTGATGCTGGTAGATGTCGATCATGCCCTGCAGGACGTTGGCCTCGGCGGGGGCGAACGCGACGGCGAGGAGGCTTCCCAGCGCGGCCGACCCGAGGACCAACATGGGATCGAGGCCCACGCGCCGGCGCGGTCTGGCAACGGGAAGGGCGGCCATCACGCGCGCCGTGAATCCCTCGTCGGCGAGACTATCGGCGGCGTCACGGCGAAGGATGCGGTCGAGCTTGTCGGTGGCATTCATGTGGGCTCCTTCATGGCAAGGCGCGCCTTGAGCTTGGCTTTCGCGCGCATCACGTGCGTCTTCACGGTTCCGAGCGGCATCCCCAGCGCGGCGGAGGCTTCCTCGTGGGACAGGTCGGCGTAGTAGCAAGCGCCGATCGCGGCTCTTTCGCCGTCGGACAGGGTCGCCATCGCGCGCTCGAGATCCATGCGCGAGACGATGTCGGGCATCTCCTCGAACGATTCCGGGCCGGGCGGCGGCGCGTCGTCGTCGAGGTCCATGGCGATCTCGCGTTTCTTGCGCGCCTCGCTCTGCCAGGCGTTGAAGGCGATCCGGTAGATCCACGTCGAGAAGCGCGCCTCGAAACGGAAGTGGCGAAGGTTGCGCCACGCGAGCATGAACGTTTCCTGCGCGAGGTCATCGGCGAGGGCGGCGTCTCCTTTCGTGAGGCGGCGCAACACCGTGCGGACTTTCGATTGGTGGCGCTCGACCAGGCGCGCGAATGCCTGCGGATCGTCGCGCTCGAGGACGGCGACGATCAGTTCGGCGTCGCTGGCCGCGGCAGCCGAGCTCATCGGATCGTGCTGGGGCGCGGCTATCGCTTGCTGCGCTCGATCTTCCAGCCGATGAGGATGGCCACGCCCATGAGGCCGGGAATCAGCCCGATGGACCAGGGCGCTCCCACCTCCAGGAAGAAGATCCCGAGGCCCAGCCCCAGGCCGACCAGCACGAGGCCCGCCTGCAGGTTCGGCTCGCCCCGGGGCGGCGGCGGCAGCAGCAGCTCGGGCGGCACCGGCATCCCCTTCTCGGCGAGCCTCGAGATCGTCTCGTGGGTGAGCGAGTTCTTGCGATGCTTGTAGTACAGGATGACGGCGACCAGCAGCAGCGGCAGGCCGAACGTCACCAGCATTCCCAGCAGCGGGACCAGCACTGCGGGTCCGTTCAAGTCCATTGCTTTCTCCAAGGGCCAGCGCGGCCAGCATTATCGGGTGTCCTGGGGGGCCGGACAAATCGGCGAATTCTCCATGCCCCTTGGACGCGGGACCGGCGCCCGATGGATTCGTCTCCCGGGACGGTCAACCAAGTGGGGGTCTCGAGCGTAAAATGGGGTGGAATTCCGCTTGGAGCCCCGCCATGAAGACGCTATCGACCCTTTCTGCGCTCATCCTGTTCGCCCTGGCCGGTTGTGCCGACCAGCAAGTGAAGGACGAGCCCCTCAAGATGGCCAACGCGGAGTGCAAGGTGATGCCCACGGCCACCGACAGCACCACGGGCAATCCCCCGAGGCACGTGACCGAGCTGCAGCAGAAATTCGCGCAGGCGGACCTGGAGACCTCGCGCTATCGCATGCGCAATCTCCAGGCGAACCCGGCCAACAACAACATCGAGGACGCGCTCAGGGCGTGCGACCGCCAGTAGCTAGGGAGCCTCTGATCTATTCACGGGGTCTGCGACGGGTCGATTTCGAGGTCGATTCCAGGCGCCGAGTCCGCAGCAAGGTAGGTACCTTGCAAGGACGAGCAACGACGAAGCGGCCCGAAATCGCCCGTCCCTGATGCAGCTTGGTAGTTTGAAGCTGCATCGCCGGGTTGCGGCAGGTGCGGTGTCTGCTTCGTTGCTCTGTAGTTCGGGGACAGACCCCTAGGGTTGATGATCGTGGCGATCTCCTGAGTCTAGGGGTCTGTCCCCGAACTACAGAGCAGCGCAGATCCCCGTGCATAGATCAGAGGCTCCCTAGGCGTTCAGCTCCTCGGACACGCTTTCGATTTCCGCGGGCGGTTCCTGCGGTCCCGGGAGTTCGCGCATCCGCGCGATCGGCGAAAGCCACGACACCAGCGGCGCGAGCAGCAGCGCCGCGAATCCGGCCGTCAGCATCGCCGCGCGCAATCCGTAGCGGTCCGCAATCCAGCCGCCGGCGAGGCCCCCAAGGGGCGCCGTGGACACCGTGAGCGAGATCATCGTCGCCGTCACTCGTCCCAGCAGCCGATCGGGCGTGACCGCCTGCCGCAGCGACAGGTAGTTGATGAAGAAGATCATCCCCGAGAGGTCGAGCAGGAACAGGCCCACGCCGAAGACGAGCGAGGCGAGCCAATAGGGGCCGGAGGCGGCGCCGATCACGACCCACGCGACTCCCGTTCCCGCGAGGCCCGCGAGCATCGTCGGACCCATGCCCCAACGCGCGTTGAGCCGCTCCGTCACCGCGGAAGCGGCGAACGATCCCAGGCCCGCCACCATGAAGAGCACGCCCACGTGCCCCGCGGAGAAACCGAGCTCGCGCGCCGCGTAGAGCACGACCATCGCGATGAACGCGTGGCGGCACACCTGCCAGAGGGCGATGGACCACACGATCGCCCGGAGGATGCGGTTGTGCCACACCACGCGAAGGCCCTCCATGATCTCGCTTCGCATCGAGCTCGCCACGGCCTTGGGTGCGTCGGTGGCCGCGGGCGGAATGCCGCGAAGCATCCACGCGGAGAAGAAGAAGCAGATCGCGTCGAAGAGCAGCGCGAAAGGCGCCGTGAACCATTGGATCAGCGCGCCCGCGAGGCCCGGTCCCATGAGCTGGGCCGCGGAGTCCGCGAGGCCGATCTTCGCGTTCGCCTCCACGAGGTTCTCGCGGCCCACGCGCTCGGTCATGAACACCTGGTAGGCGGGCCAGCCGATCACCGTGAGCAATCCGATGAGGAAGCCCACGCCATAGAGCACAGGCATCGAGAGCACGTTCAGCCACGCGCACGCGGGGATCGCGGCGAGTGCCAGCCCGCGGCCCACGTCGCACGCGATGATCACCGGGAGCTTGCGCGCGCGGTCCACCAGAACGCCGGCGAACAGCCCGAAGAGCGGATAGGGAAGGGCCTCGAGGGCCGTCAGCACGCCCACCTCGAACGGCGTGGCGTTCAGCATCAGCGCGGCCGTGAGCGGCAGCGCGAGGAACGTGACCTGGCCTCCGAAGTGGACGATCGTGAGCGATCCCCAGAGCTTGCGGAAGTCGGTGCTGAGCCAGAGGCCCGTGAACCAGCGGCTCGGATTCAGGTTTGCCAGCAATGTCGCCATGTGTTGCTCGTCTTCAAATGCGACGGCGCACCGTCGCGTGAACGCGGTGGCGGAAAAACTTCGGGGTGTTGTGGGACCGATGTTTCCCGCCATTCTTTCCGGCGGGCTTCACGGCCCGCGGATCAGTCTTCGCCCGAGGACGGCAGGGCCGCGCGCGGACGCACGATCGCCGGGGCGAGGCCCGGGAGATCGAGAATGATGTGCGCGCGTGTCATCGAAAGTGATCCGTGGAGAGAAATTGCGATGGCCGGAATTATACCGCAGGCATCGCTTTGGTACACTCGCGGCGTCTCCAGCCACAACAATAACGACACTGCCATGCAACTATCGACTCCGCTGCGGCGGCTTGCCGCCGCGTTCGTCCTCGCCGTGCCCTCGCTCGCGGGCGCCGCGCCGGCGGCCGGTTCCTCGTTCGACGAGGAGTTGTTCTTCCGTCCGGGGCGTGACTACGTGAACTCCGCATACACGGCCTCGATGGCCAAATGCAAGCAGGGTGTGGCCGCCGATTGCGTTCGCCTGTCGCGGCGCATGCGCAGCGGCATCATGGAGGGCGACCTCAAGCCCTACGAGGAGGCCCTCAAGGCCGGTTGCGCAAAGGCAATCAACGAAGCGTGCGGGGCCGCAGGGTGGCTGCGCATGGCGCGCTCGAAGGCGATGCCCAGCGATTTCGTGGACGGCGCCAAGGAGCTCGACAAGGCCTGCGCCGCCGGCGACGGCCTGTCCTGCGCGCGCCAGATCGATCTATTCACCAACGGGCCGCGGGAAATGCGCGACGTGGCCCGCGCGCGGATCCTGGCAGCGGAGTCATGCTCGAAGCTGGGCGGCGCGCCGTGCTATTCGCTTGCCCTGGCGTTGGTGGCCGAGAAGAAGGGCACGGCGAACGACGCCCACGACATCGAGCTCAGAAGCAAGGCCTGCGACGGCGGCGAGGGGCGCGGTTGCATCGATGCGGGCCTGGCGGTCGGTGGCGCCAAGGGCTCGGAGCTCCTCAAGAAGGGTTGCGGCCTCGAGTATCCCGCCGCCTGCGCGAAACTGGGCGGCGCGATGCTGGAGACCGCCTGCAAGATGGGAAACACCAGGGCATGCGACGACCGCGCCAACGAGACGCAGCAATTCGAACGCTATTGCAGCTACTGGGGCGCGGAGGCCTGCTCGAAGGCCGCCGCGGCCCTCGCCAAGTCACAGGGCGATCTTGCGCCCGAGGCCGAGAAGATCGTGTCGCTTCAGTTGCACGCCTACGCGCGCGGCGACGAAGCGGCGAAGAACGCCGTGATCCATCTCTTCAAGGACAACGAGGTCGCCTGCAACACGGATCGCCGCAAGGCAGACGCCTGCGCGTTCGCGGGATTCGGCTACCTCATCGGGTGGCCGGGCGTCGACGCGCTCTCCCAGGCCGAAGTCTCGCGCAACGCCAAGGGCGAACACTTCCTGCGCTATGCGTGCGACGCGGGTGCAGCCAACGCGTGCAAGCGCGCCGACGCGCTGAAGGCCGCGATGAAGTGACAGTGGTTTGTTACACTCGCGTGACACCGACTACACGCGACGCCATGTTCGGCAGACTGCTCCCCAAGGAAGGCCGTTTTTTCGACCTCTTCAACGCCCACGCCACCCAGGTGGTGCGGGCGGCCCATGAGTTGAAGCAGCTCATGGAGCACTACGACGAGCGCGAGCAGCACGCCCGCATCATCGACGACGCCGAGCACGCGGCCGACCGCATCACGGCCGAGGCCATCCGGCTGCTGCACACGTCTTTCATCACGCCGCTGGACCGCGACCACATCCACCAGCTCGTGAACGCCATGGACGACATCTGCGACCTGATCCAGGATACGAGCGAGTCGCTCTCGCTCTACGACGTGAGGTCCGTCACGCCGGAGACGCAGCGGCTCGCCGACATCGGCGTGAAGTGCTGCGAGCGGGTGAAGGACGTGGTCGCGCTCCTCGGCAGCAAGGAGGGCAAGTTCGAGGCGATCATCAAGACCTGCGACGAGATCGACCGCCTGGAGTCCGACGCCGACCACGTGATGCGGTCGGCCGTCTCGCGCCTGTTCCGCGAGGAGCAGGAGGTGCGCGAGGTGATCAAGATGAAGGCGATCTACGAGCTGCTCGAGGCGATCACGGACCGCTGCCTCGACGTGGCGAACCTCGCCGAAGGCATCTCGCTCGAGAACGCTTGAAGCCCGCGTCGCGATGAGTTCGATGACGATGACGCTGGGCATCCTGGTGTTCCTCGTGGTCCTCGCGCTCGCATTCGACTTCATGAACGGCCTGCACGACGCGGCCAACTCGATCGCGACCGTGGTCTCCACCGGCGTGTTGAAGCCCCACGTGGCCGTCGGCGTGGCCGCCGCCTTCAACTTCGTGGCCTACTTCATCTTCCACTTGAAGGTCGCGGCGACTGTAGGCAAGGGCATCGTCGATCCGTCGATCATCGATCACTACGTGGTCTTCGGGGCGCTGGTCGGAGCCATCACCTGGAACGGCATTACGTGGTTCTTCGGGCTTCCGTCGAGCTCTTCGCACGCGCTGATCGGGGGGCTCATCGGCGCGGGCGTGGCCAAGGCGGGCACCGAGTGCCTCGTGTCCGATGGAATCTCCAAGACCGTGCTCTTCATCTTCCTGTCGCCGCTCATGGGATTCGTGCTGGGCGCGCTGCTGCTGGTGGCGGTGTCGTGGATCTTCAGGAGGATGAGCCCGTCGCGCGTGGATCGGTGGTTCAGGCGCATGCAGCTTGTCTCGGCGTCGCTCTATAGCCTCGGCCACGGCGGCAACGACGCACAGAAGACAATCGGCATCATCTGGATGCTGCTCATCGCGGCGGCGGTCCCCGGAGCGAAGGAGGACGCGCCCGCGTGGGTCATCGTGGCCTGCTACGTGGCGATCGCGTTGGGAACGCTGATCGGCGGTTGGCGCATCGTGCGGACCATGGGCCAGCGCATCACGAAGTTGAAGCCGGTGCACGGCTTCTGCGCGGAGACCGGCGGCGCCATCACGCTCTTCATCGCCACCGCCCTGGGCATTCCCGTCTCCACGACCCACACCATCACGGGCGCCATTATCGGCGTCGGCGCCACGCGCAAGTTCTCCGCCGTGCGCTGGGGCGTGGCGGGCGACATCGTGTGGGCCTGGATATTCACGATTCCCGCGTCGGCCTTCATCGCCGCCGTGGCGTGGTGGGCAGGCCGGGCGTTTCTCTGAGAAAATGTCCGTTCGGAGGAGGCCGCGCCATGATGACCGAAAGGCAGCGCAGGTTCCGGGAGCAATACGTCGCGCAGATCAGCCCGTGGTACCACGGGCTCGTCCACGTGGGCGTGATGTATGCGGCCGGAGTCGGCGCCATCGCATGGTGCGTGAGCCGCATGCAGGATGCCACCTGGGAGTGGCTCCTCGTCGTTCCCGTCGCCATCGCCGGAAACTTCTTCGAGTGGTGGATCCACCGGTACGTGATGCACCGGCTGCGCGACGTCTTCGCGGTGCGCGCGATCTACGACCGGCACACGCGCCAGCACCACCAGTACTTCACCGATAACGATCCCACGATCCACACGGTGCGCGAATTCCGCATCGTGTTCTTCCCGTGGCGCGTGCTTGTCGTGCTGCTGGCGGCAGGCGGGCTCGTCTCCTGGCTCATCGGCGTGGCGGTGAATTCGAACGCGGGAT
Organism: Usitatibacter sp.; assembly: GCA_049300695.1. Classification (GTDB taxonomy): domain Bacteria; phylum Pseudomonadota; class Gammaproteobacteria; order Burkholderiales; family Usitatibacteraceae; genus Usitatibacter. The sequence goes on along the minus strand of JBAQKF010000048.1, from coordinate 31,540 downwards.
ACGTCGCCTTCGTCACCATGGTCGGGCACTACATGGTCTACGAGACGTTCCACTTCTGCTGCCACATCCCCGAGAACGCCTTCGTGCGCAACCTGCCGTTCGTGAACACGATCCGGCGCCACCACGCGGCGCACCACAACATGGGGATCATGATGCATTGCAATATGAACCTCACGTTCCCGGTGGCCGACTGGGCCATGGGCACGAGCGACCTCGACCGCGGGCTCCTGGGCCACCTCTTCAACGGCTACGACGAGACCCACGTGAAGGAAGCGTTGAAGCCCGTCATGGCGAGGTTCCGCGCGTCCGACACGCAGGATGCGCGCTGCACGCTGGACGGCCCGCGCCTCGACCCGGAGGAGCTCGGGGTGATCGAACGCTCGATCGGCCACGCCCAGGGACTGGGCGTCAGTTCTTGAGGCGGTAGCCGGTCCGGAAGATCCACGCGACCACGAAGGCGCACGCCGCGAAGAAGCAGAACGTGGCGCCGAAGCTCACGAACGGGTCCACGTCGGCCACGTCGTAGAAACTCCAGCGATAGCCGCTGATCAGGTACACCACCGGGTTGAAGAGGCTGAAGGTGCGCCATGCGGGCGGCAGCATGTCGATGGAGTAGAACGCGCCGCCGAGGAACGTGAGCGGCGTGATCACCAGCATCGGGATGAACGAGAGCTGCTCGAAGCTCTTCGCCCAGACGCCCAGGATGAAACCGAAGAGGCAGAAGGTCGTCGCCGTGAGAATTAGGAAGGCCGTCATCCAAACCGGATGGGCCACGTGGATCGGCACGAAGAGATTGGCGGTTGCGAAGATCACGAGGCCCAGGATCACCGACTTCGTCGCGGCCGCGCCCACGTAGGCGATCACGATCTCCAGCGGCGAGATGGGCGCCGAGAGCAGCTCGTAGATCGTTCCCGTGAACTTCGGCAGGTAGATGCCGAAGGATGAGTTGTTGAGGCTCTCGGTGAAGACCGACAGCATGATCAGCCCGGGCACGATGAAGGCGCCGTAGGGCACGCCGCCTATCTCCGCCATGCGCCGGCCGATGGCCGCGCCGAATACCACGAAGTAGAGCGATGTCGTGATCACCGGCGTGATGAGGCTTTGCCAGAGGGTCCGCCCGAAGCGCGCCATCTCGAAGCGATAGATCGAGTTGATGGCGTAGGTGTTCATGCCTTCTGCGTCACCAGGCTCACGAAGATGTCCTCGAGAGAGCTCTGGCTCGTCTGCAGGTCGTCGTAGGCGATCGAAAGCTCGTCGAGGCGCCGGAGCAGCCCCGGGATGCCGTTACGCCCTTCGTGGGCATCGAACGTGTATTCGAGCTGGCTGCCTTCCTTCTTCAGCGCGAGCTTCCATTGGGCGAGCGATCCGGGAACCTCGGCCAACGGCGCCACGAGGTGCACCGTAAGTTGCTTCTTGCCGAGCTTCGCCATGAGCTTCGCCTTCTCCTCGACCACGATGAGCTCTCCCTTGCTCACGACGCCGATCCGGTCGGCCATCTCCTCGGCCTCGACGATATAGTGCGTCGTGAGGATGATCGTCACGCCCGAATCGCGAAGCTTCCTCACGAGTGCCCACATGTCGCGGCGAAGCTCCACGTCCACGCCGGCCGTGGGCTCGTCGAGGAAGAGGATCTCGGGCTCGTGCGAGAGCGCCTTGGCGATGAGCACGCGCCGCTTCATGCCGCCCGAAAGCGTCATGATCTTGTCGTTGCGCTTCTCCCAGAGCGAGAGGTCGCGCAGGACCTTCTCCAGGTGCGCGGGGTCCGGCGCCCGCCCGAAGAGGCCGCGGCTGAAACTCACGGTCGCCCACACGGTCTCGAACATGTCCGTATGCAGCTCCTGCGGCACGAGCCCGATGCGCGATCGCGTCTGGCGGTAGTCGGCGAGGATGTCGAAGCCCGCGACAGTCACCTTTCCCGACGTGGGCGTCACGAGGCCGCATACGATGCTGATGAGCGTGGTCTTGCCTGCGCCGTTGGGACCGAGCAACGCGAAGATCTCGCCCTTGGAGATCTCGAGGTTCACGTCCTTCAGGGCCTGCAGGCCCGACGCGTAGGTCTTGCCGAGGTTGGAAATCGAGATGACGGACTGCACCGTGCGATTATACGTGCGATGAAGATCGCGACTTTCAACGTGAACGGCATCGGCACGCGCCTCGCGCACCTGTTGCTGTGGCTCGAGAAGGAACAGCCGGACATCGTGTGCCTCCAGGAGCTGAAGGCCACGGATTTCGCCTTTCCCGTGCGCGACCTGAAGGCCGCAGGCTATGGGGCGAAGTGGCATGGCCAGCAATCTTGGAACGGTGTAGCGATCCTTGCCAAGGGGTCTGTCCCCGTTGAAACCCGTCGCGGCCTGCCGGGCGACCCGGACGACACGCATTCGCGCTACATCGAGGCGGCGGTGAACGGGATCATCGTGGGATGCCTCTACGCGCCCAACGGAAATCCCCAGCCGGGCCCCAAGTTCGACTACAAGCTGAAGTGGATGGAGCGTTTCGACGCCCACGCGAAGAAGCTCTTCTCGAGCGGGCAGCCCGTGGTGCTCGCGGGCGACTACAACGTGGTTCCCACCGATTTCGACATCTACAACACGCGCTCGTGGAAGAAGGACGCGCTGCTGCAGCCGGCGCCACGCGCCGCGTACCAGAAGCTGCTGGACCAGGGCTGGATCGATTGCGTGAGGTACCTGCACCCGGGCGAGATGATCTGGACATTCTGGGACTACTTTCGCCAGCACTGGGAGCATGATTCCGGTTTGCGGATCGACCACCTGCTGGTCAACAAGGAACTTGCCCCGCGATTGAAGGCGGCAGGCGTCGACAGGTGGGTGCGCGGCCTGGAGAAGGCGAGCGACCACGCGCCCACGTGGATCGAGATCGGCTGAACTTTCCCCGGGTCCCGCAATCGGACCTTCGAATGGAGGATGACATGAGAGATTCTTCGCAGAAGCGATCGATTGCGTTGGCGTGCGTCGTTGCGGTGGCATTGGCGACAATGGCCGGCTGCAAGTCGACCTCGTCCACGCCGGCCCCCGAGGCGGCGAAGCCCGCGCCGGCAAGCGCCGCGCCGGCCGCGATCACCCAGCTGGTGGTGCTCTCGGGGGCGAACGAGGTGCCGCCCGTGAACACGCAAGCGACCGCGACCGGATCGGTCACCGTCAACCCCGACCATTCCGTGAGCGCGAGGATCGTCGCAACCGGCATGACCGCTACCGCCGCGCACATCCACATGGGCGCCGCGGGCACGAACGGGCCGGTGATCGTGCCGTTCACCAAGACCCTCGACAACACCTTCATCGCCGACGGCACTCCCCGGATGACTCCCGAGCAGTACGCCGCGTTCAGGGCGGGCAACACCTACGTGAATGTGCATAGCGACGCCCACAAGGGCGGCGAGATCCGCGCGCAACTGAAGGGAAACTAAGGGTGGCGGAGAGGGGTGCAGCGGCCTGCGAGCACCTCGCTCGCCTCGAGGCTGTCCAGCCGCGCACGCAGGACGGCTGCGAGGAATGCCTGAAGGCCGGCAGTCCCTGGGTGCACCTGCGCTTGTGCCTCACGTGCGGCCACGTCGGCTGTTGCGACGATTCGCCGATGCGCCATGCCACGGCGCACTTCCATGCGACCTCGCATCCCGTGATCAAGTCCTACGAGCCGGGCGAGACCTGGGGCTGGTGCTACGTCGATGAAGCGATGGACGACCCCGTGCCCGGGCCTACGCCGCGCCACCACATTTCACCGCCGCCGCGCCGCTAGTAGATCCCGGGAATGAAGCGCTTCACCCGGGCGCGATACGCCGGATAGTCCTGGTATTTGCGCTCGAGCCAGGTTTCCTCACGGCGCGACTTGAGGTCGAAGAAGGCGAAGAGGATCACGGCGCATACCGCGCCGGCGATCGATTGCCAGAGGATCGCCCAGCCCGCGGCGAAGACGATGAGCGACGTGTAGATCGGATGCCGCGCAAGGCCGTATGCGCCGCTCGTCGTCAGCACGCCGTCGTCTACCGGCTGCGGAAAGGGCGTGAACGACTTTCCGAGCATCCGCCTCGCCCACACGAAGAAAGCGATCCCCGCGACGATGAGCGCGATGGCGGCGAGCCGCACGGCGCCTTCCGCCAGCCGGCCCAGCCATGGAGGCAGCAACACGGTCGCGATCGTCAGCGGTCCTTGCGCGGCGAGCCAGCCCCCGCCGCGCTCGAGGAAGGTCGGCACGCGCTAGGCGCTGGCGGCGGCCGCGGGTTGCTTCGACACGAGCTCGCGCAGCACGAAGGGCAGGATCCCGCCGTGCAGGTAGTAGTCCACCTCGATCGGCGTGTCGATGCGCAGCAACACCGTGACTTCCCTGGCGCTTGCGTCCTTCTTGTGGATCACGAGCTTCACGTCCATCTGCGGGCGGATGCCGGCTTCGAGCCCCACCACGTCGATCGTCTCGTCGCCCTTCAGGCCCAGGGTGTCGACGGAGTCGCTGCCCTTGAACTGCAGCGGCAGCACGCCCATGCCGACAAGGTTGGAGCGGTGGATGCGCTCGAAGGAACGCACGCACACGGCCTTGATGCCGAGGAGCTGCGTGCCCTTCGCCGCCCAGTCGCGCGACGACCCCGAACCGTATTCCTCTCCGCCGAACACGACAGTCGGCGTCTTCGAGGCGACATACTTCATCGCGGCGTCGTAGATCGGCATCTGCTCGCCCGAGGGCTGGGCGAGCGTAAGGCCGCCTTCCACGCGCGTGCCGTCCGCCTTCGCCGGGATCATGAGGTTCTTGATGCGCACGTTGGCGAACGTGCCGCGCATCATCACCTCGTGGTTGCCGCGGCGCGCGCCGTAGCTGTTGAAGTCGGCCTTCTGCACGCCGTTTGCGATGAGGTACTTGCCGGCGGGCGACGTGTCCTTGATGGAGCCGGCGGGCGAGATGTGGTCCGTCGTCACCGAGTCGCCGAAGATGCCGAGCACGCGCGCGCCCTTCACGTCGGCCGCCTTGCCCGCGCTCATGCCGAAGCCCGCGAAGAACGGCGGCTCCGCGATGTACGTGGACTTCGGCCAGTTGTAGACCTGTCCCGTCGCCGTGGGCACGTCGGCCCACATCGGGTTGTCTTTCGTGAAGTCGCTGTAGAGGCGCTTGAACACCGCCGGATCGGTCGCGTACTTGATCAGCGCGTGGACTTCCGCCGAGGTAGGCCAGATGTCCTTCAGGAACACGGGGCCGTCCTTGCCGATGCCGAGCGGCTCGGTCTCGAGGTCCTTCAGCACCGTGCCCGCGATCGCGTAAGCCACGACGAGCGGGGGCGAGGCCAGGAAGTTCGCGCGCAGGTTCGGATGGATGCGCGCTTCGAAATTGCGGTTGCCCGAGAGCACCGCCGCGCAGACGAGGTCGTTGTCCACGATGGCCTGGTCGATGGATTCGGCCAGGGGTCCCGCGTTGCCGATGCACGTGGTGCAGCCGTAGCCCGCGAGGTAGAAGTTGAGCTTCTCGAGGTAGCCCATGAGCCCCGCGGCCTTCAGGTACTCGGTGACGACCCGCGATCCCGGAGCGAGCGAGGTCTTCACGGAATGCTTCACCGTGAGGCCCTTCTCGACGGCCTTTTTCGCAAGCAGCCCTGCGGCGATCAGCACGCTCGGATTCGACGTGTTGGTGCACGAGGTGATGGCGGCGATCATCACGTCGCCGGATCCGATGTCGAGGCCATCCTTGGTCTTGAAGCGCTTCGCGAGGTCCTCGGGCTTCTTGCCGAAGCCGTTGCTCGCGACCGGCGCCGAATAAAGCTCGGTGAACTTGCTCTTCAGCTTGCCCAGCTCGATGCGGTCCTGCGGGCGCTTGGGTCCCGAGACCGAGGGGCGCACCGTGTCCAGGTCGAGCTCGAGCGTCTCGGTGTAGTCGATGTCGCCCTTCTTCGAGACGCCGAACATCTCCTGCGCCTTCCAGTAGGCCTCGAGGGCGGCGACGGCATCGTCGCTGCGGCCGGTGTTGCGGTAGTACTCGATCGTCTTCGCATCGACGGGGAAGAAGCCCATGGTCGCGCCGTACTCGGGCGACATGTTGGCGATCGTGGCTCGGTCCGGAACGGCGAGCGACTCGGTGCCCTCGCCGAAGAACTCGACGAACTTGCCGACGACCTTCGCCTTGCGAAGCATCTCGGTGATGGTGAGCACGATGTCGGTGGCGGTCACGCCTTCGCGGGCCTTGCCCCTCAGGTGCACGCCGACCACGTCGGGCGTGAGGAAGTACACGGGTTGGCCGAGCATGCCGGCTTCCGCCTCGATGCCGCCCACGCCCCAGGCGACGACGCCCAGGCCGTTCACCATCGTCGTGTGGCTGTCGGTGCCCACCAGCGTGTCGGGGTAGTAGATGCCGTCCTTTTCGAAGACGCCGCGCGCGAGGTACTCGAGGTTCACCTGGTGCACGATGCCGATGCCCGGCGGCACGACCTTGAACGTGTCGAAGGCCTGCATGCCCCATTTCATGAACTGGTAGCGCTCGCGGTTCCTCGAGAATTCGAGCTTCATGTTGAGGTCGAGCACGTTGGGCGCGCCGTAGTGGTCGACCTGCACCGAGTGGTCCACCACGAGGTCGACGGGGGCCAGAGGCTCGATGATCTTGGGATTCTTGCCGAGCTTCGCGGCGACGCTACGCATCGCGGCGAGGTCGGCGAGCACCGGGATGCCGGTGAAATCCTGCAGCAGGATACGCGCGAGGACGAACGGGATCTCGTCGGTGCGCGCGCCCTTGGGCGCCCAGTGGGCGAGCTGCTTCACGTGCTCTTCCGTGACTTTCTTGCCGTCGACGTTGCGCAGGACCGATTCGAGCACCACGCGGATGGATACGGGCAGGCGCTTCACGCCCGGGAAGGTCTTGGCGAGGGCGGGCAGCGAGTAGTACCGCCCGGTCTTGCCCGTGGAAGTCGTGAAGCTCTTGAAAGTCTCGAAGGCGTTGTGGGCCATGATCGTCTCTCTCGTTGATTACTTGGTGGCGCGGATCTGAACGTCGTAGGTATGTCCCTTGTCGTCGCGGCATTCTCCGCCGCCGGAACCTTGCCCGCTCTTGAAGTCGCAGCGTAGCCCCGTGCCGTCGGGCGCGGTGAGCAGGGCTTTCGCGGCGCCGCCCGCGGGATTGTCCATGGAGACGAAGCCGCCGCCGTACCAGCCGCCGCCGTGCCACCCGGGGCCGCCCGCGCCGTATCCGCCGGTGACATAACCGTGCGTTTCAGTGGGGCGCGTCTGGACCCAGGTTCCGGTGTAGGTCCTGTCCTCGATCGTGATCGAGATGGGACCCTCGATCGAGCCGTTGTCCTGGGCCGTGCCGCTGTAGAGCTTGCCGCTGTCGCGCGGCATCGCGGTGAGCTGGTAGTTGGTGACTGTCGCGCAGCCCGCGAGGGCGGCGAAGGCGAGGAGGGCGGTGTAGCGCATGCGATTCCTTTCGAACCTAGATCGCCATCAGGTCCACGAACTCGTTCACGGGCGTGTCGTCGAGACGCTTCGAGTCCAGGCACAACGCGAGGATGGCGGCGCGCTGCTTCCCAGGGAAGCGTCGCGCGAGGTTGGTCTTGAACTTTTCCACGAGGACCGGCATGCCTTCCTTGCGCCGGCGCTTGTGCCCGATCGGATACTCGACCGCGATCTCCTTCAACTTCGTGCCGTCCCTGAACTCGACCGTGAGCGCATTGGCGATCGAGCGTTTCTCCGGATCGTGATAGTCCTTCGTGAAGCGCTTGTCTTCCACACAGACGATCCTGGCGCGCAGCTTGTCGATGCGCGGGTCCTTCGCGACGTCGTCTTCATAGTCGGAAGCGGTGAGCCTGCCGAAGAGGATCGGCACCGCCACCATGTACTGAATGCAGTGATCGCGATCGGCGGGATTGTTGAGCGGACCCTTCTTGTCGATGATGCGGATGCATGCCTCGTGCGTGCGGATCGTGATCTTCCGGATGTCGTCGGCGCTCTTGCCCAGGCGCGCGAGCTCGCCGTGGATCGTCATCGCCGCTTCCACCGCGGTCTGCGAGTGGAACTCCGCCGGGAACGAGATCTTGAAGAGCACGTTCTCCATCACGTAGCTGCCATAGGGCCGCTGGAACTTGAAGGGCTTGCCCTTGAAGAGCACGTCGTAGAAGCCCCAGGTCCTGGCCGAGAGCACCGACGGGTAGCCCATCTCGCCGGTCTGCGCGATGAGTGCGAGGCGCACGGCGCGGGAAGTGGCGTCTCCCGCGGCCCAGCTCTTGCGCGAGCCGGTATTGGGAGAATGGCGATAGGTGCGAAGCGACTGGCCGTCGACCCATGCGAGCGACACGGCATTGATCATCTCGTCGCGCGATAAGCCGAGCAGGCCCGCGACCACCGCGGTGGAAGCAACCTTCACCAGCACGACGTGGTCGAGGCCCACCTTGTTGAAGCTGTTCTCGATGGCGATCACGCCCTGGATCTCGTGGGCCTTGATCATGGCGGTGAGCACGTCGCGCACCGTAAGGGGCTTCTTGCCCGCGGCGAGGTTGTTGCGGGAGATCCAGTCGGCCGCGGCGAGGATGCCGCCCAGGTTGTCCGACGGATGCCCCCACTCGGCGGCGAGCCACGTGTCGTTGAAGTCGAGCCAGCGGATCATCGCGCCGATGTTGAAGGCGGCCTGCACGGGATCCAGCTGGAATTGCGTGCCGGGCACCTTCGCGCCGTTGGGCACGACGGTTCCCTTCACGATGGGCCCCATGAGCTTGGTGCAGGCCGGGTACTCGAGCGCCTCGAATCCGCAGCCGAGCGTATCCATGAGGCAATAGCGGGCGGTCTCGTACGCCTCGTTCGACTTGACCTTGTATTTCTCGACGTAGTCGACGATATCGACCAGGACCTTGTCGGGGTTGGGCCTTACGTTGCTGATATGTGCTGACACTGTTTGCTGTTCCTATCGGATTAAAGACGGGAAGAGCGAGAGGGCGGAGAAAACCATGTTCATATTTTCGCTGGCAAACAGGGCCCGAAATTGCCACATACCCCGCAATCCTTGCCTTTCAGTTGTCTTTCTCGCTTTTCTCGTTCTTCCCGTCTTGAGTTTTCTAAACCAAAAAAATACGTCCAAATTACTTCCGTTTCGAGAGCGGCACGAATTCCAGGTTCTCGGGGCCCGTGTAGTTGGCCGACGGCCGGATGATCTTGCCGTCGATGCGCTGCTCGATCACGTGGGCGCTCCAGCCCGAGGTGCGCGAGATCACGAAGAGCGGAGTGAACATGGCCGTGGGCACGCCCATCATGTGGTACGACGTGGCGCTGTACCAGTCGAGGTTCGGGAACATCTTCTTCTCGCGCCACATCACTTCCTCGACGCGCGCCGAGATGTCGAAGAGCTTCATGTTCTTCGCGTCCTGCGACAGGCGCCGCGCGACTTCCTTGATCACCTGGTTGCGCGGATCGGCGATCGTGTACACCGGGTGGCCGAATCCGATGATCACCTGCTTCTCGGACACGCGCTTCACGATGTCGCGCTCGGCATCATCGGGATTGTCGTAGCGGCCGATCGTGTCGAACGCGAACTCGTTGGCGCCGCCGTGCTTGGGCCCTTTAAGCGCGCCGATGGCACCCGTGATCGCCGAGTACATGTCGGAGCCGGTCCCCGCGATCACGCGCGCCGTGAACGTGGACGCGTTGAACTCGTGCTCGGCATAGAGGTTGAGCGAGGTGTGCATCGCGCGCACCCAGAGGTCCGAGGGCTTCTTGCCGTGCAGCAGGTGCAGGAAATGGCCGCCGATCGAGTCGTCGTCGGTCTCCACGTCGATGCGCTTGCCGGAATGCGAGAAGTGATACCAGTAGAGCAGCATCGATCCGAACGACGCCATCAGGCGATCGGCGATGTCACGCGCCTCGGCCAGCTTGTGCGCCTCGCCCTCGGGCAGCGTCGATCCCAGCGCGGAGCACGCGGTGCGCAGCACGTCCATGGGATGGGTCGAGGCCGGGATGCATTCGAGGATGTCCTGCACGTCGGCGGGAATTCCGCGCAGCGACCTGAGCTTGCGCTTGTAAGCGATGAGCTCCGCGGTGTTCGGGAGCTTGCCGTGCACGAGCAGGAAGGCGATTTCCTCGAATTCGGTGGCCTCGGCGATGTCGAGGATGTCGTAACCCCGGTAGTGCAGGTCGTTGCCGGTCCGCCCGACGGTGCACAGGGCGGTGTTGCCGGCGGGCACCCCGGAGAGCGCGACGGACTTCTTCGGCTTCGGGGCGGTTGCGGCGGGTGCGCTTGCGGCTTCGGTCATGAATGATCCTTGGTGGAGTCCGTCACTTGGACTTCGCGAAGAGAGCGTCCAGCTTCTTTTCGTATTCGTGATAGCCCAGGTACTTGTAGAGATCCTCGCGGGATTGCATCTCATCCACCCTCGCCTTTTGCGTGCCGTCGGCGCGCAGGGTCTCGTATACGTGGAGGGCCGCGAGATTGGCTGCGCGAAAGGCCGAGAGCGGATACAACGCGATGGCGATCCCGGCGCCGCGCAATTCGTCGAGGGTGAAAAGGGGTGTCTTGCCGAATTCGGTGATGTTCGCGAGCACGGGGACTTTCAGCGCGTCGCACACCGTCCTGTACATGTCGAGATCGGTGATGGCTTCGGGGAAGATGCCGTCGGCGCCGGCCTCGACGCAGGCGCGGGCGCGATCGAGCATGCGATCGAAACCCTCGGCCGCGAGCGCATCGGTGCGAGCGATCACGAAGAAATCGGGATCGGTCTTCGCATCGACCGCGGCCTTCACGCGATCGGCCATCTCCTCCTTCGAGACGAGCTCCTTGCCGGGGCGATGGCCGCAGCGCTTGGCGCCCACCTGGTCTTCGATGTGGATGGCCGCAGCGCCGAACTTGATCATCGACTTCACGGTGCGGGCGACGTTGAAGGCACTCGCGCCGAAGCCCGTGTCCACGTCCACCATGAGCGGCAGGTCGCAGGCGTCGGTGATGCGGCGCACGTCCGTGAGCACGTCGTCCAGGTTCGAGATGCCGAGATCCGGCACGCCGAGCGACCCCGCGGCCACGCCGCCGCCCGAGATGTAGATCGCGTTGTAGCCGCTCGCCTTGGCGAGGATCGCGTGGTACGCGTTGATCGCGCCCACGACTTGTAACGGTTTTTCCTTCTTGAGGGCCTGCCTGAATTTCGCGCCGGGGGTCATGTCGTCTTGTCAGTCGGAGAGAAAGGCTTTGGATCCGCAGATAAACGCAGATGAACGCAGATACCCCGAAAAACATTGATGGCGTTTCGTGCCCGCGTTTGAACTGCCGCGAATCAAACTCTGAATTGTTTTATCTGCGTTCATCTGCGTTTATCTGCGGATCCAAAGCCTTAGTTGTCAAAAGAAGGCAGCGGCAGCGTCTTCGGGCAGTGCCACGCCGGTGACTTTGGCCTTCTGCAGCAGCTCCCAGAAGTAGCGGTACGTAGCGCGGTCGTGGAGCTCGCCGTCGTACTGGATGGGGCCCCAGTGGGCGCGCTGCGCGGCGAGCAGGATCTCGGAGGCGTCGGCCACTTCGGCGAGGTCCGGCTTCATGGCATCCACGATGGGCTGGATCTGCGATGGATGGATGCTCCACATGCGCAGGAACCCGAACTCGTTACGCGCGCGCCAGGCGTCGCGGAACACGTTGTACGAATTCCTGAGGTCGAGCGAGACGTTGTGCGCGGGAACGACGCCGTGGCCCAGGGCCGCGGCGACGATCTCGGTCTTCGCGCGCACGATGAGCGGATGCTCGAACTGGCCCGGCGAACGCATGTTCGACGAATTCACCGCGCCGTGGTGGCCGCTCACGAAATCCATGAGGCCGAAATCGAGCACCTGCACGCCGGCAAGCTGCGCGATATCCCACGCGTCGTGCAGCGCGCCGTGCGTCTCCACGAGCACGTGCACCGGAATCTCGCGGGAGATGTTCTTCCTCGACGACACCTCGCGGACGTAGCCGATCATCTCGGCCGCCTGGGAAGCCGACGTGGACTTTGGAATCGTGATGTACGCGAGCACCTTTCCGGCGCCACCGACGAGGATGTCGATGTCCTTCCGCCAGTGCGCGTGGGTGTAGTCGTGGATGCGCACACCGGCCATGTGGAAGGCGCTCTTCTGGGAACCCAGCACGTCCACGATCATCTCGGCGTGCTGCTTTTCCTTGCCGGCCTCGGCGCCGTCCTCGCAGTCGCAGGTGATGTCGAAGACGCGCCCCATCTTCGCCTGCAGCTCGAGGGCCTTGCCGATCAGTTTCTCGCTGCCGGCGAAGTGCTCGCAGGCGGGAATGACCGGGAAGGGCTTCTCGCCGGAAAAGAGCGCGTCGCGGGGATGCGGGGCGTCGGGCTGGGCCATGGGGAAAGGGTCGGGAGGGATGTCTATTCTAGGGGTTTTGACGCCTCGGAATCAGCACCGAGTAGTCGAGGTCGAGGACCACGGCCTCATGCTTGGCTCCCGGCGCAATCGCGGCAAGGGCGGCCAGGTCGATGTTCCTGGCGCCCAGCATGCGCAGGCGAAGCGCGCCGACATCGTCGCGGCCGGGAATCGCATCGCGCGAGAGCACCACGTGGCGGCAATAGAGCGTGTCGCCGGCGAAGAGCGGATTGGCATGCGTGCCGGCGTGGATCGCGGCGATCGCGAACGCATTCTCGAGGCCATCGTGGGAGAGGGCGCGGCAGAGCGAGATCGCGTGCCCCCCATAGATGAGGCGCTTGCCGAACGGGTTGGTTTTCGCGCGGAACGCATCGAAGTGGATGCGCGCCGTGTTCTGGTAGAGGCGCGTGGCGGCCATGTGCTCGGCCTCTTCCAGCGTCGCGCCGCCCGGATGGTCGATGACCTCGCCCACGGCGTAGTCGTCCCACCCGCGCGAGCTGCCCGTGTCCCGCGGATCAAGCGCCGCGGGCTTGAGGAACGAGGCAACCGCGAAGCGTGCCGGTTCGACGTGATCGGGAAGGGTCGGCACCACGGGCGCAGGGTCGCCGCCTTCGCCGGGCTTGCGCTTCGCCACCATCACCCAGCGCGCCCACGTGAGCACCTCGACTCGCAACTGGTTGAAGGCGCGCGAGCGTACGTAGACCACGCCGCTCTTGCCGTTGGAATTGGCGCGGACACCGATCACTTCCGACTCGCACGAGATCGTGTCGCCGGCGTAGACCGGCGCGAGGAAACGAAGGTCCGCGTATCCGAGGTTCGCCACGGCGTTGTACGAAACATCCGGCACCGTCTTGCCGAAAGCGATATTGAAGACGAGGAGGTCATCGATGGGCCTGCACCGGTGGCCGAGTGCCTTCGCCACCGGCTCCGAGCTGTGCACCGTCGCGCGCGCGCCCGTGAGCGCGATGTAGGCCGACGCGTCGCCCTCGGTCACCGTGCGCGGCGTGGCGTGCACGAAGCGCCGGCCGACGGCGAAGTCCTCGAAGAAGTTCACCGGCCCGCCTCGAGCTTCTCGATCATGTCCGAGAGCGCCAGCATGCGCTTGGCGGCTTTCACGTGATGGCTCTCGATGAGGCGGCCGTTCACGACGACACTGCCGCGTCCCTCGCGGTTCGCCTGCTCGAGCGCGTCGATCACCTCGAGCGCGGCCGCGATGTCGTGGGGCTTGGGCGTGAACGCGTCATTGCAATACGGAAGCTGGAACGGATGCACGAGGCTCTTGCCGTCGAAGCCCAGGTCGCGTCCCAGGCGGCACGCCAGCTCGAACGACTGCATGTCTTTCAGGTCCGTCGAGATGCCGTCCACGACCGCGCGATCGTAGGCGCGGCCCGCGAGGAGCACCTGCGAGAGGCTGTACAGGAGCGCAATGCGGTCGGGCGTGCGTCGCCCGTGCAACTGGTTGATCAGGTCCGACGTGGCGATCACGAGGCAGGCGATGCGGTCCGAGGCCGACGCGACCTCGACCGAGCGAAGCACGGCGAGCGGGCTCTCGATCGCCAGCATGACCGGCATGTGCTGCCCGCCGGCGGCGTCGAGGACTCCGAGGGCCTCGATCACGTCATCTTTCGACTCGATATTGGGAAAGAGGATCGCATCGGCGCCCGAGCCCGCGATGGCCTGGACGTCGTCGCGGCCCCAGGGCGAGTCGAGGTCGTTCACGCGCACGACCACCTCGCGCCGGCCGAAGCCGCCGGCGAGGATCGCGTCGGCGACGGTGCGGCGCGACTCGATCTTTTTCTCGACGAGGATCGGATCGCCCAGGTCGAGGATCACGGAATCGACCCGGAGTGTGCGCGCCTTGTTGATGTAGCGCGGGTTGCAGCCGGGGACGTAGAGCATGGAACGGCGAGGGCGGTAGTAGGGGTTCATGTCGCCAAGTTGCTGATCGGTAAAGAGAAACCGAAATCCGCCGAGGGCTATTGAGTTATATCTTATATAAGACTACCACGAAAAAGCTGTGGTACGATGGAGGAAGCATGAACAAGTCCGCTCAGGCCCCGTCCTTCAGGCCACTATACGAGCAGATCAAGATCCTGCTCACGCAAAGCCTCGTCGCCGGCGAATGGAAGCCCGGCGAGGCGATCCCTTCCGAGCTGGAGCTCGCGGCGCGCTTTCGCGTGAGCCAGGGGACGGTGCGCAAGGCCATCGACGAGCTCGCCTCCGAAAACATCCTCATGCGCCGGCAGGGCAAGGGCACGTACGTCGCGTCGCACAGCGAGCCGGAATACCAGTATCGATTCCTCCGGGTCACTCCCGATTCCGGCGAGAAGACGCCCCCGAAGAATCTTTTCTTTGGCCTCGAGCGTGGCAAGGCGCACGGCGATGCGGCGCGGGCGTTGGGATTGAAGCCCGGCGCGCCCGTGATGGGATTCAAGCGCGTGATGTCCTTCGGCGGGCGCCCGATGATCCTGGACGACATCGTGTTCGCGGCGCACCGCTTTCCGGGAATCACGCTCGCGGAGCTCGAGGAATTCGCGGGTTCGGTCTACAGCTTCTACGAAACCGTCTTCAACGTGCGCATGGTGCGTGCCGAAGAACGGCTGCGCGCGGTGGCCGCCGACGGATTCGCCGCGGCGCACCTGAAGGTCGCGCCGCAGACGCCGCTGCTTTGCGTCGATCGCGTGGCCTACACGTATGGAGATGACCCGGTGGAATGGCGCAGGGGCTTGTGCCGCACCGACGGATTCTCCTATTACAACGAGCTGAGCTAATATTCGGGGCTCCCGAGGGGACAAGAACATGAGCGCTGCACCGACACGGCCGAAGCACTACCGGCCGTACTACGACCTGAACCTCGCGCACCTCCCGCCACCCGGTCTCGTCTCGATCTTCCATCGCATCTCCGGTGCGCTGCTCTTCTTCCCGATCCTGCCCACGCTGCTTTGTTTCATGTACCTGGCGCTGGGCTCTGAGGCGGGCTTCGCCCGGGTGCACGGGTGGTTCGAGCACCCGTTGGCGAAACTCGTGGCGATCGGCGTGGTGTGGCTCTACGCGCACCACTTCTTCGCGGGCATCCGCTACCTGCTGCTCGACATCCACTGGGGCATCGAGAAGGCGCCGGCGCGCACTTCGGCCCTTGCGGTGTTCGTGCTGGGCGCACTCGCCACGCTGCTCGTGGCCTGGAGGCTCTGGTGAAGGCCTATCGCAAGAATCCCGTCGGCGCCCACTACGGCCTGGGCGACTGGCTGCTGCAGCGACTCACCGCCGTGGCGATGGCCCTCTTCACGATCGTGACCTTCGCGTGGCTCGTGGTCGACGCGCCGCACTCGTACCCCGAATGGAAGGCGATGTTCACGGGCACGTCGATGCGGCTCGCCACGATGATCTTCATCGCGGCGCTGCTCTATCACGCGTGGGTGGGAATGCGCGACATCCTCATGGATTACGTGCACGCGACGAGCGTGCGCCTGGCGGCACAGACGGTGGTGGGCTTTGCGCTCATCTTCTACCTGATCTGGGCCGCTTCGATCCTGTGGGGGCACTGACATGAGCGCTCCCGTCCGAAAGTTCGACGCTGTGATCGTGGGAGCGGGCGGCGCGGGCATGCGCGGCGCGCTCGAGCTCGCGCAGGCCGGCCTTCGCGTGGCCGTGCTCTCGAAAGTGTTCCCGACGCGCTCCCACACGGTGGCCGCGCAGGGCGGCATCGGCGCGGCCCTCGGCAACATGGGCGAGGACCACTGGCTCTGGCACATGTACGACACGATCAAGGGCTCCGATTACCTCGGCGACCAGGACGCGATCGAGTTCATGTGCCGCATGGCGCCCGAGGTGGTGATCGAGCTCGAGCACTACGGCATGCCGTTCGACCGCAACGACAACGGCACCATCTACCAGCGCCCGTTCGGCGGCCACTCGGCGAACTTCGGCGAGAAGCCCGTGCAGAGGAGCTCCTGCGCCGCGGACCGCACCGGCCACGCGATGCTGCACACGCTTTATCAACGCAACGTCCATGCGAAGACGCAGTTCTTCGTCGAATGGATGGCGCTCGACCTCATCCGCGATTCCGAAGGCGCCGTGGTGGGTGTCACCGCGCTCGAGATGGAAACGGGCGAGATCACGATCTTCCAGGCCAAGGCCGTGCTCATGGCCACCGGTGGAGCGGGGCGCATCTACCTGTCGTCCACCAACGCGTTCATCAATACAGGCGATGGCCTCGGCATGGCCGCTCGCGCCGGCATTCCCCTCGAGGACATGGAGTTCTGGCAATTCCATCCGACGGGTGTCGCGGGCGCCGGCGTGCTCATCACCGAGGGCGTGCGCGGCGAGGGCGGATATCTCCTCAACAAATCGGGCGAGCGCTTCATGGAGCGTTACGCGCCGACGATGAAGGACCTCGCGTCGCGCGACGTCGTTTCCCGCGCGATGGCCACCGAGATCAAGGAAGGCCGGGGCCTGGGCGAGCACGGCGAATACCTCCTGCTCAAGTTGGACCACCTGGGCCACGAGACAATCGAGAAGCGCCTGCCCGGCATTCGCGAGATCGCCATGAAATTCGCGAACGTCGATCCCATCAAGGATCCGATTCCCGTCGTGCCGACGGCGCACTACCAGATGGGCGGCATCCCCACCAACTATCACGGCCAGGTGATCGTGCCCAAGGGGGGCGATCCGGAAACGAGGGTGCCGGGCCTGTACGCCGCGGGCGAGTGCGGCTGCGCGTCGATCCACGGCGCGAACCGCCTCGGCACGAATTCCCTCACGGACCTCCTGGTGATGGGCAAGAGCTCGGCGCTCTCCATCATCGACTACGTGAGGGGAGCGGGGCAGGCGTACCGGGAGCTTCCGAAGAACGCCGGCGATCTTTCGCGCTCCCGCATCGCGCGCCTCGATTCGCAGACCGGGGGCGAGGAAGTGAACGACATTCGCGGCGAGATGCAGCGCACGATGCAGCTGCACTGCGGCGTCTTCCGCTTCCCGGACCTGCTCGCGCAGGGCGTCGACAAGATCAAGGCGGTCGCCGAACGCGCGACGCGCATGCAGATCAAGGACAAGTCCAAGGTGTTCAACACCGCGCGTATCGAGGCGCTCGAGGTGGAGAACCTGGTCGAGGTGGCGCGCGCCACGATGGTGAGCGCCGCCGCCCGCCTCGAGAGTCGCGGCGCCCACGACCGCGCGGACCACCACAGCCGCGATGACGTGAACTGGCTCAAGCACTCCCTCTGGTACCGCGAGGGCGATCGCCTGGAGTACAAGCCGGTGCACCTGAAGCCCCTCACCGTCGACACGTTCGTTCCGAAAGCGCGGGTCTACTAATGAAATTCAGCATCCAGAGATTCGATCCGGACAAGGACGCCCGGCCCTACATGCAGGACTTCGACGTGGAGATGGGCCCGTCGGACCGCATGCTCCTCGACGCGCTCGTGCGAATCAAGACGGTCGACGATTCGCTGGCACTTCGCCGTTCTTGCCGCGAAGGCGTGTGCGGCTCGGACGCCATGAACATCAACGGCAAGAACGGGCTTGCCTGCATCACGAAGCTCACGGATGTCGCCGAGCCCGTGGTGATCAAGCCGCTGCCGGGGCTGCCGATCATCCGCGACCTCATCGTGGACATGACGCAATTCTTCGCGCAGTACCACTCGGTGAAGCCCTACGTGATCGACGACGAGCCTGCGCCCGAGAAGGAGCGGCTGCAGTCGCCCGAGCAGCGCGAGGAGCTGAACGGCCTCTACGAATGCATCCTGTGCGCTTGTTGCTCGACCGCATGCCCGAGTTTCTGGTGGAACCCGGACAAGTTCGTGGGCCCCGCGGGATTGCTCCAGGCGTATCGCTTCATCGCCGACAGCCGCGACACGGCGATCAACGAGCGCCTCGATGATCTCGAGGATCCGTATCGCCTCTTCCGCTGTCACACGATCATGAATTGCGTCGATGTCTGTCCCAAGGGACTGAACCCCACGCTCGCGATCGGAAAAATCAAGGACCTGCTCCTCAAACGGGCGGTGTGAGATGCAGGCGCGCGCGATGGAGCGACTGAAATGGAAGAGCCGCCGCGGCCTGCTGGAGCTGGATATCGTCTTCGAGCGCTTCTGGGCGCGGGCGGGCGATGAGCTGAACGAAAGCGACGCGGCGACGCTCGAACGGTTGCTGGCGCTTCCCGACAACGACCTGCTCGACCTCGTGATGGGGCGGGCGGACACATCCGAGACACAGCTGCAGCCCATGCTGCGGCGTTTGCGCACTGTCTAGAGGAGCGACGATGGATTCCAAAGGCACGGTCAAGATCAACTATGGAGACGGCAAGGTCTTCGATGCGCCCGTCTATGGCGGCACGATCGGCCCGGATGTGTTCGACATCCGCGCGCTCTACGGCAAGACCGGGATGTTCACCTACGACCCGGGCTTCATGTCCACGGGCTCCACGCAGTCGAAGATCACCTACATCGACGGCGACAAGGGCGTGCTTCTCTATCGCGGCTATCCCATCGAACAGCTCGCGGTGAATTGCGACTTCCTCGAGGTCTGCCACCTGCTGATGAACGGCGAGCTGCCGACGCAGGCCGAGAAGGACAGGTTCGTCTGGACCGTGACGCGCCACACGATGGTGCACGAGCAGCTGGCGCGCCTCTACCAGGGCTTCCGCCGCGATTCGCATCCGATGGCGGTGATGGTGGGCGTGGTGGGCGCGCTCTCGGCCTTCTATCACGACTCGCTCGACATCAATAACCCGGAGCATCGCGAGATCTCGGCCTTCCGCTTGATCGCGAAGCTGCCCACGATCGTGGCGATGGCCTACAAGTACAACATGGGCCAGCCGTTCATGTACCCGAAGAACGACCTGTCGTACACCGGCAACTTCATGCGCATGATGTTCGGCGTGCCGGCCGAGGAGTACAAGAGCAACGAAGTGCTGGAGCGCGCGCTGGATCGCATCTTCATCCTCCACGCCGACCACGAGCAGAACGCATCGACCTCGACGGTTCGCCTGGCGGGCTCCTCGGGGGCCAACCCCTTCGCGTGCATCGCCGCGGGCATCGCATGCTTGTGGGGCCCGGCGCACGGCGGCGCGAACGAGGCGGCGCTGCAGATGCTGATCGACCTGCAGAAGGAAGGCGGCATCGCGAAGATCGGTGAATTCGTGAACAAGGTGAAGGACAAGAACTCGCACGTGAAGCTCATGGGCTTCGGCCACCGCGTGTACAAGAACTACGACCCGCGCGCCAAGCTCATGCAGGAGACCACGCGCGAAGTGCTGCAGGCCGTGGGCGCTGAAAACGATCCGCTGCTGCCCCTGGCCATGGCGCTGGAGAAGATCGCGCTCGAGGACGATTACTTCGTCTCCCGCAAGCTCTATCCCAACGTCGACTTCTACTCGGGCATCGTGCAAAGGGCGCTGGGCATCCCCACGTCCATGTTCACGTGCATCTTCGCGCTCGCCCGCACGGTGGGGTGGATCGCGCAGTGGAACGAGATGATCTCGGATCCGGAACAGAAGATCGGCCGGCCGCGCCAGCTCTACACGGGCCCGACGCAGCGCGACGTGGTGCCGATCGCAAAGAGGCGTGGTGGCGTAGCCCCGTAATCGATTGGAAGGGTACACATGGCAAGCGTGATGAAGGAATTCCAGGCGACCTCCGAGCTCTACGGCTCGAATGCGCCCTACGTCGAAGAGCTCTACGAGGCATACCTCGCCGATCCCGCATCGGTGGACGCGTCGTGGAAGGGCATGTTCGATGCGTGGCAGAAGGACAACCCCGGCAGGAAGGACGTCCCCCACTCCGGCGTGATCGCGGCCTTCGAGGGCCTCGTGCGCAACGGCGTGGCTGCTCCCGCATCCGGGGCACCGGCCGATGAAAAGTCGCTCAAGGTCCTGCAGTACATCCGCGCGCACCGCGTGATGGGCTCGCGCTATTCGCAGCTCGATCCCCTGAAGCGCCTCGAGCGCACGCCCGTGCCGGAGCTCGAGCTTTCCTACTACGGCCTCACCGAGGCCGACATGGACCGGGAATTCTCGCCGGGGTCGTGGCAGGGCCTGAAGGGGATGATGAAGCTTCGCGACATCGTCTCGGCGGTGAAGAAGACCTACTGCAATACGATCGGCATCGAGTACATGTACATCTCCTCGACCGAGGAGAAGCGCTGGATCCAGCGCAAGTTCGAAGGATCGCTGTCGACGCCCAGCCTCACCCTGGACCAGAAGAAGTGGGTCCTCGAGCGCCTCACCGCGGCCGAGACGCTGGAACGCTACCTGCACACGCGCTACGTCGGGCAGAAGCGCTTCTCGGGCGAGGGCGGCGAGACGATGATCCCGATGCTGGACACCGTGATCGAGAACGCGGGCGCGCACGGCGCAAAGGAAGTCGTGATCGGCATGGCGCACCGCGCGCGCCTGAACGTGCTCGTGAACAGCCTCGGCAAGATCCCCGCGGACCTCTTCGGCGAATTCGAAGGCAAGCACGGCGACGAGCTTGCCTCGGGCGACGTGAAGTACCACCAGGGATTTTCTTCGGACGTGCAGACGGCGGGCGGCCCGGTGCACCTCACGCTCGCGTTCAATCCGTCGCACCTCGAGATCGTGAATCCCGTGGTCGAAGGCTCCGTGCGCGCGCGCCAGCATCGTCGCGGCGACCACGTCGGCGACCAGGTGCTGCCGATCCTGATCCACGGCGACGCGGCCTTCGCGGGCCAGGGCGTGGTGATGGAGACGATGGCGCTTTCGCAGACACGCGGCTACAAGACGGGCGGGACGGTCCACATCGTCGTGAACAACCAGATCGGCTTCACGACCTCCGATACGCGCGATGCGCGTTCGTCGCTGTACTGCACCGACATCGCCAAGATGATCGAAGCACCGGTCTTCCACGTGAACGGCGACGATCCCGAGGCCGCTGTATTCGTCTCGTCGATCGCCGAGGAATATCGCCGCACGTTCCACAAGGACATCGTGGTGGACCTGGTGTGCTTCCGGCGCCTGGGCCACAACGAGCAGGACGAGCCGTTCGTCACGCAGCCGCTGATGTACAAGAAGATCGCGCAGCACCCGGGAACGAGGAAGCTCTACGCCGACAAGCTGGAGCAGTCGAGCGTCGTGAAGGCCGGCACGGGCGACGAGCTCGTGGCGCAGGTGCGCGCGACACTCGATGCGGGAAAGACCACGAACCCGAAGATCCTCTACGGATTGAAGCCCGCGCTCGCGATCGACTGGGCGCCGTACATCGGCATCAAGTGGACCTATCCGGCGCCGACGGGCCTGCCCGCGGCGAAATTGAAAGAGCTCGCCAAGCGCCTCACCGACGTCCCCGCCAATTTCAAGCTGCATCCTTCAGTCGAGCGGCTGCTCGCGGCGCGCCGCGAGATGGGCGAGGGCAAGACGCAACTCGACTGGGGCATGGCCGAGAACCTCGCGTACGCGTCGTGCGTGGATGAAGGCCACCCGGTGCGCCTTTCCGGGCAGGACGCGGGACGAGGGACTTTCGCGCACCGCCACGCCGTGCTGCACGACCAGAACCGCGAGAAGTGGGATTCCGGCGTGTACATCCCGTTGCAGAATATCCGCCCGGGCCAGGGCAACTTCGTCGTGATCGATTCGCTGCTCTCGGAAGAGGCGGTGCTCGGCTTCGAATACGGATACGCGACGGCGCAGCCCTACGAGCTCGTGATCTGGGAAGCGCAGTTCGGCGATTTCGCCAACGGCGCCCAGGTCGTGATCGACCAGTTCATCGCGTCGGGCGAGGCGAAGTGGGGCCGCATGTGCGGGCTCACGATGTTCCTGCCACACGGCTATGAAGGCCAGGGACCCGAGCACTCCTCGGCGCGCCTCGAGCGCTACCTGCAGCTTTGCGCCGAGCACAACATCCAGGTGTGCGTGCCGTCGACGGCCGCGCAGTTCTTCCACATGATCCGCCGCCAGGTCGTGCGGCCGATGAGGAAGCCGCTCATCGTGATGACGCCCAAGAGCCTGCTGCGCAAGAAGGAGGCGTCCTCGCCCCTGGCGGATCTTTCGGCGCCGGGCTTCCAGGTGATCGTGCCCGAGGTCGAGAAGCTCACGGCGAAGAAGGTGAGGCGCGTGATCTTCTGCGCGGGCAAGGTGTACTACGACCTCGCCGCCGAGCGCGCCAAGCGCGGCATCGACGACATCGCGATCGTTCGCATCGAGCAGCTCTACCCGTTCCCGCACGAGGAATTCCAGGCGCAGATCGACCTGTATCCGGGCGCGAAGAACGTGGTGTGGTGCCAGGAGGAGCCCGGCAACCAGGGCGCGTGGCACCGCATCCAGCACTACCTGATTCGCCACATGCGTCCCGACCAGCAATTGCACTACGCCGGGCGGAAGTCCTCGGCCTCGCCCGCGGTGGGCTACGCGCAATTGCACGCCGAGCAGCAGAAGGAGCTTGTCGACGGCGCGCTGCGCCCCGATCCCATGTCGAAGAAAGAAGCGGCCTAGAGAAGAAGGGAAAAATCCATGCAAGTCGAGGTGAAGGTTCCGCAGCTTTCCGAATCGGTTTCCGAAGCGACGCTGGTCGCCTGGCGCAAGAAGGCGGGCGAAGCGGTCAAGCGCGACGAGAACCTGATCGACGTCGAGACGGACAAGGTCGTGCTCGAGCTTCCCGCGCCGATGGACGGCGTGCTCGCGAAGATCATCAAGAAGGATGGCGACAGCGTGACGAGCGGCGAGGTCATCGCCGTGATCGATACGGAAGCGAAGGCGACCGCGGCGCCAACGCAGAGCCCGGTCGTCCCTGTGAAGACGGGGATCCAGCCGGAGGCGAAAGCTCCCGCTCCGGCGTCCGCGCCGGCCGCCGCCTCGCCTTCAGCCACGAAGATCGCCGCCGAAAAGGGCATCGATCCTTCCACGGTCCCGGGCACTGGGCGTGACGGGCGAGTGACGAAGGCCGACGTGGTGAGCGCGAGCGCCCCGGCGGCCGCAAAGCCCGCGCCGGCGCCTGTCTCGATTCCGGCCGGCAGCCGCGCCGAACAGCGCGTCCCCATGTCGCGCCTTCGCCAGCGCATCGCCGAGCGCCTGCTCCAGTCGCAATCAACGGCGGCCATCCTCACCACGTTCAACGAGGTGAACATGGCGCCGGTGATGGAGCTACGCGCGCGCTACAAGGACAAGTTCGAGAAGGAGCACGGCGTGAAGCTGGGGTTCATGTCGTTCTTCGTGAAGGCCGTGGTGCATGCGCTGCGCAAGTACCCGATCGTGAACGCGTCCATCGACGGCACTGACGTCGTCTACCACGGCTATTACGACATCGGCATCGCCGTGGGCAGCGAGCGCGGCCTCGTCGTGCCGATCCTTCGCGACGCCGACCTCATGTCCATCGCCGACATCGAAAAGAGAATCGCGGATTTCGGCAAGCGCGCCAAGGACGGCAAGATCACGTTGGAGGAGCTCACCGGCGGCACGTTCTCGATCTCCAACGGCGGCGTCTTCGGCTCGATGCTCTCGACGCCGATCATCAACCCGCCGCAAAGCGCGATCCTGGGCGTGCATGCGACGAAGGAGCGTCCCGTCGTGGAGAACGGCCAGGTGGTGATCCGGCCGATCAACTACCTCGCGCTCTCGTACGACCATCGCATCATCGACGGGCGCGAGGCGGTGCTTTCGCTCGTGGCGATGAAGGAAGCGCTCGAGGATCCGGCGCGGCTTATTCTGGACATCTAGGAGAACGCGTGGCGCGCAAGAAGCGGCTCACGCCCGGCGGCATCGCGCTGCGCGTTTTTTTCTTCATCGCGGGCTCGCTCCTGGTGGGCTGCCTCACGGTCTTCCTCGACGCGGAGCTCGGCGTGTACATGCCGCGCCACTTCTCGGTGTCGATCGCGGTGGGCGCCGCGGTCGCGATTACATTCTGGGTCCTGAGGTTGCTCAAGCACCCGCCGATCTTCTTGAAGGACGTCCATCCCCTGGCCGCGGGCCTTTGCGCGGGGATGGGCGTGCATATCGCCAGGCTCTGGCTCAGATAGGAAGGCATTCATGGCACAGGCATTCGACGTCGTCGTCATCGGCGCCGGCCCCGGGGGCTACATCGCCGCCGTGCGCGCCGCGCAGCTCGGGTTCAAGACCGCGTGCATCGAGGGATGGAAGAACGCGAAGGGCGAGCTCGCCCTGGGCGGCACGTGCCTCAACGTGGGCTGCATTCCCTCGAAGGCGCTGCTCGCGACCTCCGAGGAATTCGAGAAGGTGGGCAAGCACCTGGACGCGCACGGCATCAGCGTGACGGGCGCGAAGATCGATATTGCGAAGATGCAGGCGCGCAAGGACTCCATCGTCACGAAGATGGTGAAGGGCGTCGAGTATCTCTTCAAGAAGAACAAGATCACGTGGCTGCAGGGGTTCGGCAAGTTCGTGAGCGGCGGCGACACCTACACGATCGCCGTGGGCAGCGAGCAAGTGAGCGCCAAGTACGTGATCGTCGCGACGGGCTCGAAGGCGCGGCACCTGCCCGACGTCCCGGTGGACAACGAGACCATCTGCGACAACGAGGGCGCGCTCGCCTTCGGATCGGTGCCCAAGCGCCTGGGCGTGATCGGCGCGGGCATCATCGGGCTGGAGCTGGGCAGCGTGTGGCGGCGCCTGGGCTCCGAGGTCACGATCCTCGAGGCGCTGCCGAATTTCCTCGGCGTGTGCGACGACGCGATCGCCAAGGAAGCGTGGAAGCAATTCACCAAGACGCAGGGCCTTGCCATCTCCATGGGCGTGAAGATCGAGAAGGTCACGGCGAAGAAGGGCGTGGTGGTCGAATACAAGGATAGCGAGGGCGCCTCGCAGAAGCTCGAGTGCGACAAGCTGATCGTCTCCATCGGCCGCGTGCCGAATACCGACGGGCTGGGCGCCGAGGCCGTGGGGCTCAAGGTCGACGCGCGCGGATTCATCGAGGTGGACGACCACTGCCGGACCAGTCTTGCGAATGTCTATGCCATTGGCGACGTCGTTCGAGGGCCGATGCTCGCGCACAAGGCCGAGGACGAGGGCGTGATGGCCGCCGAGCTCATCGCGGGGCAGAAGCCGCATATCGACTACGACTGCATCCCGTCGATCATCTATACGTCGCCCGAGATCGCGTGGGTGGGCAAGACCGAGCAGCAGGCCAGGGCCGAGGGAATCGAGGTGAAGTCGGGACAGTTCCCGTTCTCGATCAACGGCCGCGCCCTCGGCATCAACGAGCCCGTGGGCTTCGTGAAGGTCATCGCCGACGCGAAGACCGACCGCGTGCTCGGCATGCACATCATCCACGCGCACGCCTCCGACATCATCCAGGAAGGCGTCACGACGATGGAATTCGCAGGCGCGGCCGAAGACATCGCCCGCATCACGCATGGGCATCCGACGTTGTCCGAAGTCGTGCGTGAAGCTGCGTTGAACGTGGATAAGCGGTCGTTGAACATGTAACTGGCAAAAGGCTTTGGATCCGCAGATGAACGCAGATGAACGCAGATACGCCGAAAACCCTCTGAACGTTTCGTGCCATCGCAAGCAAGGTCACGGAGCCCTCGTTGTTTTTGACTTTATCAGCGTTTATCTGCGTTCATCTGCGGATCCAAAGCCTTTCCCCTCTTGAATGCATCCCGCCGAAAATCTCGAGCCTGAAACCTTCGTCGAGGAAATCGACGAGGGCGAATTCTCGGGGCCGCTCGAGTGGTACTGGCATTTCAGCCAGAGGCAGGACTTCCAGGCCGACAGCGAGCAACTGCGCGTGCTGGAGAAGCTGCAGGGGCTCTTCGAGGAGCTCGAAGACTATCGCCAGTATCGCGCGGGCAAGATCAACCGCCTGGTGACGAACCTCGGGGCGGGAAGGAAACCTCCCCGCGGCATCTACATCTGGGGCGGAGTGGGGCGCGGCAAGTCCCTCATGATGGACGCCTTCTTCAAGGTGCTGCCCCACAAGCGCAAGCGCCGCGTCCATTTCCACGAGTTCATGCGCGAGGTCCACGGCCGGATGCGCGCGCTCCCGGGACAGGAGGATCCGCTGGATCCGATCTCGGCCGCCATCGCGAAGGAAGTGCGCGTGCTCGCCTTCGATGAGTTCCACGTGAGCGACATCGCCGATGCGATGATCCTCGGGCGCCTGCTCGAGCTCATGATCGCCCGGGGCGTGGTGCTGGTGATGACCTCCAACTACAAGCCCGACGACCTCTATCCCAACGGATTGCAGCGCGCGCGGTTCATGGCCGCCATCGAGATCCTCAAGCGCGACCTCGACGTGGTCGAGCTCACGGGCTCCACGGACCACCGCCGGCGCATCCTCGACAGGCTGTCGGTGTACTACACGCCCATCGACGGGAACGCCGACGCGCACCTCGCGGTGTTCTTCGAGGCCATGACCAAGGCGACCTACGCGGAGAACTCCTCGATCGAGGTGGGCGGCCGGCCTGTCGCCTTCCGGCGACGCGCCAAGGGGGTGATCTGGTTCGACTTCGCGGAGCTGTGCGAGATGCCGCGGTCCCAGGTGGATTTCCTCGAGATCGCGAGCGCCTATCACACGGTGCTGATATCGGGCGTGCGCCGCATGAACGTCACGCAGACCGACGTGGTGCGCCGCTTCACGTGGCTCGTGGACGTCTTCTACGACCAGCGGGTGAAGCTCGTGCTTTCGGCCGAGGCCGAGCCCGGGGAACTCGTGCAGGCGCAGGACTCTTCGGCCCCCCACGAGCGCATGGTGCAGAAGGAATTCGCCCGTACCGCGAGCCGCCTGCGGGAGATGCAGTCGCGCGATTATTTCTCGCGCCGGCACGCTTCGGCGGAAAATCCCCACGTTCTGGTGAAATAATCGGCCATGTTCAAGGCGATCGTCCTCGACAAGAACGAAGGCATCTTCCAGGCCCGCTTGGCCGACCTGGACGAGAAGGCGTTGCCCGAGGGCGACGTCGTCCTCGCGGTCGATTTCTCGACCGTCAACTACAAGGACGCGCTGGCACTCACGAATTCCTCGCCGATCGTGCGCAAGTGGCCGATGGTGCCGGGCATCGACGGGGCGGGCAGCGTGCTCGAAAGCTCCCACCCGATGTGGAAGGCCGGCGACCGCGTGATCCTCAACGGTTGGGGCGTGGGCGAGAGCCACTGGGGGTGCCTCGCGCAGAAGGCGCGCCTCAAGGGCGACTGGCTCGTGCGCCTGCCCATGGGCATGTCGCCGAAGCAGGCCATGGCCATCGGCACCGCCGGCTACACGGCGATGCTTTGCGCCCTGGAGATCGAGCGCCTCGGCGTCACCAAGGATCGCGGCGAAGTACTCGTCACGGGCGCCACGGGCGGGGTCGGCAGCGTCGCGGTGGCGATCCTCGCCAGGCGCGGCTATCGGGTCGTCGCCTCGACGGGGAAGATGGATGAGGCCGCGTATCTCCGGCGCCTGGGTGCGGCGGAGATCATCGATCGCAAGACGCTCTCGGAGCCCGGAAAGCCCCTGCAGAAGGAGCGCTGGGCCGCCGTTGTCGATTCGGTCGGAAGCCATACGCTCGCCAACGCGTGCGCGCAAACCATGTCCGAGGGCGTGGTGGCCGCGTGCGGGCTCGCGCAGGGCATGGACCTGCAGACGAGCGTCGCTCCCTTCATCCTGCGGGGCGTCACGCTTCGCGGCATCAACAGCGTCTATGCGCCGCGCGAATTGCGGGAGAAGGCCTGGGCCCAGCTCGCCCGCGAGATCGATCCGGCGCTGCTCGACACGATGACGACCGAGATCGCGCTCTCCGAGGCGCCGGCACGCGCTTCCGACCTGCTCGCGGGAAAGATCCGCGGCCGGATCGTCGTCGACGTGAATCGGGACAAGACCGCTGCCCTCGACAAGCCGGCGGCCGTGGAGGCGACGAAGCCCCCGAAGCCCGCGAAGGCGCCCCGGCCCGAGCTCGACAAGACGCTCACGACGGCGCAGGGATTCTATGCGAGCTCGGTCCAGAATCCCGCGGCGTTCTGGATGCGCCAGGCGAACTTGATCGAGTGGTGGAAGAAGCCCGTGGAGGCGCTCGAATATTCGAAGCCGCCGTTCCGCAAGTGGTTCGTGGGCGGCGAGACGAACCTCTGTTTCAACGCGGTGGACCGGCACCTCATCTCGCGCGCCAACCAGCTCGCACTCGTGTGGATTTCAACCGAGGTCGACGCCAAGCGCACCTTCACTTATGCCGAGCTTGCCGACGAGGTGAACCGCTTCGCGGCGATCCTCAAGTCGTTCGGCGTGGGCAAGGGCGACCGCGTGCTCATCTACATGCCGATGACGCCCGAGGCCGTCTTCGCGATGCTGGCGACGGTGCGCCTGGGCGCGATCCATTCGGTGGTCTTCGGAGGCTTCGCGGCCGCGAGCCTCGCCGCTCGCATCGACGACGCGCGGCCGAAGGTGATGGTGACGAGCGACGCGGGCATGCGCATGGGCAAGACGATCGCGTTG
This sequence comes from Usitatibacter sp., assembly GCA_049300695.1. Lineage (GTDB taxonomy): Bacteria > Pseudomonadota > Gammaproteobacteria > Burkholderiales > Usitatibacteraceae > Usitatibacter. Next base: position 2,862 of record JBAQKF010000048.1, on the reverse strand, counting down.
AAACCCCTGGTGGACGAATCGATGCGGCTCGCGAAGTCGCCGCCGGAGCACGTGCTCATCGTGGACCGCGGCATCGACAAGACGATGACCCGCGTCGACGGGCGCGACGTCGACTACGCCGCCGAGCGGGAGAAGCATGCGGGCGTGAAGGTGCCGGTAGTGTGGCTCGAGTCGAACGAGCCGTCATACATCCTCTACACGAGCGGCACGACCGGCAATCCCAAGGGCGTGCAGCGCGACACGGGCGGCTACGCGGTGGCGCTCGCCGCGTCGATGAAGAACATCTTCTGCTCCAACCCGGGCGAGGCGTATTTCTGCACCTCGGACATCGGGTGGGTCGTGGGCCACTCGTACATCGTGTACGGGCCGCTCATCAACGGTTCCACCACGATCATGTACGAGGGCGTTCCGATGCGTCCCGATCCGGGCATCTGGTGGCGCATCGTCGAGGAGTACAAGGTCACCTCGATGTTCAGCTCGCCCACGGCGATCCGCGTGCTGAAGAAACAGGACGCCTCGTGGATGAGGAAGCACGACACATCGAGCCTGCGCTATCTCTTCCTCGCCGGCGAGCCGCTCGACGAGCCCACCGCGCGCTGGGTCTCGGAATCCCTCGGTTGCCAGGTCGTGGACAACTACTGGCAGACGGAATCGGGCTGGCCGATCCTCACGGCGTGCCCGGGCGTCGAGGACACGCCGCGCAAGTTCGGCTCGCCTTCGTTCCCCGCGTACGGCTACCAGGTGAAGCTCAAGCACGAGGAGACCGGCGCCGAGGTCGGCGTGAACGAGAAGGGCGTGCTCTGCATCATTCCGCCGTTGCCGCCCGGGGCGATGTCCACCATCTGGGGCGACGACGAGCGCTACGTCCAGACGTACTACCGGTCCTTCGAGGATGAGCTCGTCTACACGACTTTCGACTGGGCCACGCGCGACGCCGACGGCTACTACTTCGTCCTCGGCCGCACCGACGATGTGATCAACGTCGCCGGCCATCGCCTCGGCACGCGCGAGATCGAGGAAGCGATCCAGGCGCATGCCAACGTCGCGGAGGTCGCCGTGGTGGGCGTGAACGACGCGGTGAAGGGGCAGGTGCCGGTCGCCTTCGCCGTGGTGAAGGATGTTTCGAAGGTCGCCACACCGGAGCTCGCATCGGCCCACGAGAAGGAAATCATGGCCACCGTCGATCGCGAGATCGGCGCCATCGCGCGCCCGGCGCGCGTGTGCTTCGTGACGGCGCTGCCCAAGACGCGCTCCGGGAAGCTGCTGCGCCGCTCGATCCAGGCGATCTGCGAGGGACGCGATCCCGGCGACCTCACCACGATCGAGGACCCGGGCGCGCTCGACCAGATCCGCGCCGCGAAGCCCCAGGTTCCCTAGAAACGGCCGGAGCGCTTGAGGTCGAGGTAGCGGTTCACGAGCGACACCGCGAGCTCGCCCGGCGGTGTATCCATCAGCATCGCGCCCGCCGATTGCACGCCACGGAGCGTGGCCGAGCGGTCCCGCTCGTAGACGGCGCCCGCGGCGACCTTCACCGCATCTTCGAGATTCGACACGGGAGCCGTGCGCATCTCGTCCAGCACGGCCTCGCGCAGGTTCGCGAAGAGCACCAGGTGCTTGCGCTTCAACAGCACGAGCGCGGGGAAGAGCGTCTCCTCGTCCTCGTCGCGCAGGTTGGAGACCACGATCACGAGCGAGCGGCGCTTGAGCCTTCGCGAAAGCTCCACCGCGGCCGTGTAGTAGTCGGGCGGGCGAAGCGTGGGCTGGGCATCGTAGAGCGTATTGAGGAAGACGTTCAACGTGGTGCGGGATTTGCGGGGAGGCACGAAACGCGGCTCGTCTCCCGCGAAGGTCATCATCCCGGCCGAATCGCCCTGGCGCAGCGCCACGTAGGCCAGGAGCAGCACGGCGTTGAGGACCTGGTCGAAGTGCGAGATCGAGCCTTCGCGCGCGATCATGCGCCGGCCGCAATCGACCAGGAACACGATGTGCTGGTCGCGCTCGTCCTCGTACTCGCGCGCGATGAGTTTGCCGCGCCGCGACGTGGCCTTCCAGTCGATCTGGCGCATCGCGTCGCCTTCGCGATGGTCGCGCAGCTGGTGGAACTCGAGGCCCTCGCCGCGGCGCCGCCGGTGCAGGACGCCGATGCGCGACAGGCGATTTTCCGTGGCGAAGAGGGCGTAGTCGGCGAGCTCGGCAAAATCCGGATAGCAGCGCAGGACCTGCGCCGGGCCCACGCGAAGCCGCCCCTGCCACAAGCCCAGCGCGGAGGTGACCCGGAGGTGCGCGGGCTCGATGCCGAGGTCACCGCGCTCGGTGGGGCGAATGCGATAGCTTCCCTGGGCGAATCCCCCGCCCGGCACCACGAGCTCCATGGGCAGGCCTTGCACCTCGCATGCGGACGGGTGGTGATCGTAGAGCTCGCAGCGCAACGCGAAGTTTCCGCGGTTGTGGAGCCGAAGCGCGCAGTCGCGCCAGCGGCCGATGGGAAGCGATGTCGGAACGAAACGCTGCAGTTCCAGGCGCGGCGACATCGCGCGGGCGGCGACCAGGTCGGCGATTGCCGCCGCGGCGAAGATGGCGAGCGCGCCTTCCCAAGCCCACGTGAGCTCCTTCACCCAGGACGCCACGAACGCCAACGCGAGCAGGGCCACGCCCGTCCAGAGCATCCTTAGCGAGGGAACGGGCAGCGTCAAAGCCGCGGCGCCTCGACCTGGCCCAACAGGTCCGCGATCACCGAATCGGGGCCGCGTCCCTCGATCTCGAGCTCCGGCGTGACGGAGATGCGATGGCGCAGGACCGAGGGAGCGACGCCCTTCACGTCGTCGGGCGTCGCGAAGGGGCGTCCTCCGATGAGGGCGCGTG
>JBAQKF010000047.1:0-108401 GCA_049300695.1 Usitatibacter sp. | reverse complement strand
GGTTACAATAGTTCAAACGACTCGGAGCGCACCATGAAACGTCAACAATCAGGCTTTACGCTGGTCGAAATCGCGATCGTTCTCGTGATCATCGGCCTTCTGCTCGGCGGCATCCTGAAGGGCCAGGAACTGATCAACAGCGCGAAGGTGAAGAACCTCGCGAACGATTTCCGCGTGATTCCCACGTACATCTACGCCTACCAGGACAAGTACAAGTCGCTGCCAGGTGACGATGCGCAAGCGTCGAATCACCTTACCGCAGTGACCGGCGGCGGGACCATTCACCCTGGCAACGGCAACGGCCTGATCGACGGGACAGTTTTTCCGCCGACTAGCGAGGCGCTTGAGTTCTGGATGCAGGTTCGCCTGGCTAATCTGGCTGCGGGGACAACTCTCCAAACCGATCCGTCTTACATTCCTACCAACGCCGTTGGTGGTCAGATCTCTGTGACCAGCATGGCCGCCGGTCAGCCGCTCATCACGGGTATGACGGGCACTTATCAGGTTTGCTCTCGCGGCATCCTGGGCAAGTTTGCGAAGCAGCTTGACATCCAGATGGACGACGGAAATACGGCGACCGGTTCCCTGCAGGTGATCGCCGATCCGGGTGGGACGGGAACAGTCTCGGCGACAACCCCCGTGGCAACTGCTTCAGTCACCGACCCCGATCCGTTCATCGTTTGCGTGACGTTCTGACCGGGCAATAACGATTCGCGGACGGCCCGCCTCGCGCGGGCCGTTGGTTTTCAGCCCTGCAGCAGGCGGATCTCCGCTCGCGCCAGCGCTTCCTGCGGACCCAATAGCACGATCGCATCGCCCGTCTGCAGCCGCGTATCGGCCGAAGGATTGGCCTCGCGCACGCCCTTGCGGCGCACCGCCGTCACCTTCACGCCGAGGGCCTCGAGGTTGAGCCGCTCGAGCATCACGCCGTTGCCGGCCGCCTCGGGCCCGATCACTACAGTGCGAAGGCGCGGCGGGTCCTGGTCCGGTGATTCTTCGTCCGTGACGCCGGGAAAGAAGCCGCCCGTGAACGTGTAGCGCTCGCCGCGAACCTCGCGAAGCCTGCGCAGCACGCGATTCAACGGCAGCCCCAGTTGCATCATGGTTTGCGTGGCGAGCATGAGGGAGCCCTCGACGACCTCGGCCACGATCTCGGCGGCGCCTGCTTCCCGTATGCGCCCCACGTCCGTATCGTCGAATGTGCGCACGATCACGGGGATCTCCGGCCTCAACTCGTGCATGTGCGCGAGGATGGTGAGGGCCTTGGGCGTATCGGCGAAGCTCACGACAACCGCGCTCGCTCGTGCCACCGCGGCCGCCACGAGCACCTCGCGGCGCGACGCATCGCCGAACACCACGGAGTCGCCCGCCGCCGCGGCCTCGCGCACCCGCTCGGGGTCCGAGTCGAGCGCCATCACGGGAATCTTCTCGCGCTCGAGGAAGTGCGTGAGCGCCTGTCCGCTTCGCCCGTATCCGCAAACGATGACGTGGCCCTGCTGCGACATCGCCTTCACCGAGAGCGTATGCAGCGCGAGCGCGCGCTGAGTCCATTCGCTCGCGTCGAGGTAGAGCACGATGCGCTCCATCCGCGAAAGGATCAGCGGTGCCGCGAGCATGGACAGCAGTGCGGCGGCGAGCAGCACCTGGAGCACTCCCCCATCCACCGCGTTGTCGCGCTGCGCGAGTGCCAGGAGCACGAAGCCGAACTCGCCCGCCGGGGACAACGCCAGCGCCTGTCGCAGGGCCGTGGGCCGCGCGCTCCCGAAAAACCTCGCCAGCACGAAGATCGAGACGAACTTCACGAAGAGCAGCAGCGCGAACACGGTCGCGATCGCGAGGAAATGCTCCACCAGCGCGCGCGGGTCGAGCAACATGCCGATCGTGATGAAGAAAAGTCCCAGCAGCACGTCGCGGAACGGCTTGATGTAGTCCTCGACCTGGTAGCGGTACTCGGTCTCCGAGATGAGCATGCCGGCGAGGAATGCGCCGAGTGCGAGCGACAGGCCCGCCTGCTGCGTGATCCATGCGAGGCCCAGGGCCACGAGCAGCACGAAGAGCACGAAGAGCTCGGACGATTTCTGCCGCGCCACCAGGTGGAAGAGCGGGCGCATGAGGCGTTGCCCGAGGAAAAGGACGATGCCGAGGATCACCGCGGCCTTCACGAGCGCGATGGCGATGGCATGCGCGATTTGCTGCTCGGAAAGCCCGAGGGCGGGAATGAGCACCAGCAGTGGAATCACCGCCAGGTCCTGGAAGAGCAGCACTCCCATCACGCCGCGCCCGTATTCGGAATGCAGCTGCATCCGCTCGGCGAGTTCCTTGGAGATGATCGCCGTGGACGACATCGCGATGACGCCTCCCGCGATGAGCCCCTGGCGCCACGAAAGCCCCATTGCGATGGAGGCCACGACCCCGATCGCCATCACCACGGCCACCTGCGCTCCGCCGAAGCCGAGCACCAGGCGCCTCATGCCCATCAGCTGCGGCAGGCTGAACTCCAGGCCCACGGAGAACATCAGGAAGACCACCCCGAACTCGGCGAGATAGCGCTGGCTCTCGGTTTCGGGAACCAGCCCCATCGCATGCGGTCCGATCACGGCTCCGACGATGAGGTAACCCAGGATCGCGGGGATCGCAAGGCTGCGAAACAGCACCACGACCATCACCGCGGACGCGAGCAGGATCAACGCGACGGGAAGGGCGTCGTGCATCATGGCGTGAAGCGGCGTCCTCGGGTCAATGGGCCTATAATTTCAAGCGTGACCAATCTACTACAACCCCACTCCGTAGCAGATTCGGAGCGATATCTCGCGCTCGCGCGCGACGTGCTCGACATCGAGGCCGAAGCGGTGCGCGGGTTGAAGGCGCGCCTGGGCGAGCCTTTCCTCAAGGCCCACCGCCTCATGCTCGAGACGAAGGGACGCGTCGTCGTGACGGGCATGGGAAAGTCGGGGCACATCGGCCGCAAGATCGCCTCGACGCTCGCATCGACTGGAACGCCGTCGTTCTTCATGCATCCGGGCGAAGCGAGCCATGGCGACCTGGGCATGATCACGGCCGACGACGTGGTGCTCGCGATCTCCTACTCGGGCGAGTCCGACGAGATCGCCAAGGTCCTCCCGCTCATCAAGCGGCGCGGCGCGAAGGTGATCGCGATCACCGGCCGCGCGCAATCCACGCTCGCCACGGAAGCCGACGTGCATCTCGATGCGTTCGTGGACAAGGAAGCGTGCCCGCTCAACCTCGCGCCCACCGCGAGCACGACGGCGACCCTCGCTCTCGGCGACGCGCTGGCGCTGGCACTCCTCGATGCGCGCGGCTTCGGCAGCGACGATTTCGCGATGCACCACCCGGGCGGCTCGCTCGGCCGCAAGCTCCTCGTGCACGTGGCCGACATCATGAGGAAGGGCGAGCAGCTGCCGAAGAATTCTCCCGATGCGCTCCTGCCCGAGGTGATCCTCGTGATGTCTGGGAAGGGCATCGGCATGACCTGCATCGTCGATGCGAATGAAAAGCTGCTGGGCATCTACACGGACGGCGATTTACGCCGCACGCTCGAGAAGCACGACATGATCCGGCAAGTGCGCGTGGGCGACGTGATGACCCGGCAGCCGAAGACAATCGCCGCGGAGAAGCTCGCCGCCGAGGCCGCCGCGATGATGCAGACCGGCAAGATCGGCGGCCGCCTCGTCGTCACCGCGGCGGACGGCACGCTCCTCGGCGTCGTCACCTTCAACGACCTGCTCGCCGCCGGGGTCGTATAACTTGGATCCGGTCACGGAGCGCGCGCGCGCCGTCCGCCTCGCCATCTTCGACGTGGACGGCGTCATGACCGACGGAACGCTCTACATCGGCCCGCAGGGCGAGGCGTTCAAGGCATTCAACATCCTCGATGGCCACGGCCTGAAGATGCTCAAGTCCTCGGGCGTGGTTACCGCGATCCTCTCGGGCCGGACTTCCGAGGCCGTCACGCGTCGTGCCGCCGAGCTCGAGATCGCCCACGTGGTGCAAGGCTCTTCGGACAAATCGGCGGCGTTCGACAAGCTGCTCGCAAGCCTCGGCGTGCAAGCTGGGACATGCGCTTTCGTGGGCGACGACCTTCCCGACCTTCCGGTGATGCGCCGCTGCGGCTTCGCCGTGGCGGTGGCCAATGCGCACGACGCGGTGAAGTCGGAAGCGCACTACGTGACGCGCGCCCCGGGCGGGCGCGGGGCCGTGCGCGAATTCTGCGACCTCGTGCTCCAGGCGAAAGCGGCGCGCTGAGGGGCCGCGGATGATCCGTCCGACTGGGTGGCTTCCGCTCGCGGCGCTGGCGCTTCTCGTGGGCCTCACGATCTGGTTGAACCGCCTGGTGCAGGAGCCGCCCGCGCGCGCCGACGGATCGATGCGCCACGATCCGGACCTCATCGTCGACAATTTCAACGCGAGGAAACTCGGCGAAGACGGCAGCGTCCTCTACACGCTCGCCGCGAATAAGATGGTACATTACCCCGACGACGACACGGCCCATCTCGAGCGCGTCACGCTCGAAGCATTCGAGCCCGGCCAGCCCAAGGTGACGGTGACCGCCGACAAGGGACGCCTCGAGCAACGGGGCCAGCGCGTGCTGGCGGAAGGCAACGTCGTGCTGGTGCGCGATGCGGACCCGAAGGCGAAGACCGAAGCCGCGCGCCTCACGACCGACAAGATGCTGGTGATTCCCGACGACGGCATCGCGCGCACCTCGAGCCCCGCCACGCTGGACAGCCTCTCGTCGCACTCGACCTCGACGGGATTCGAGCTCAATAATCACACGCGCACGCTCAAGGCCGACAACGTGCGTTCGACGATGAAGCCGCAACGTTGATGCGCCTGCCCGCCACCGCTCTGGCCGCCTGCCTCGCACTCGTTCCCGCTGCCTGGGCCGAGCGCGCCGATCGCGAGAAGGACATCGTCATCAATGCCGACCACCTCTACGCCGACGACGCCAACCGGACGAGCACGTTCGATGGCAACGTGGTCGTGGTGCAGGGCACGATGCGGCTCACGGCCAACAAGGTCACGGTGCGGGAAGATCCCGAGCGCCACAAGTTCTACGTGGCCTACGGCAATCCGGTGACCTTCCGCCAGAAGCGCGACAACGTGGACGAATACGTCGAGGGTTATGCGCAGCGCGCCGAGTTCGACGACCTGAACGACATCGTGAGGCTCTACGAGAAGGCGCGCGTGACGAGCAATGCCAACGTGCTGAACGGCGAGTACATCCAGTACGACATGCGCAAGGAACTGGCCGAGGTGCAGGGCGCGCCTCCGGGCACGAAGCTCGCCCCGGGCGAGCTCTCGCCGCGAGTGAAGGTGACGATCATCCCGGCGAAGAAGGACGCGAAGGACGGCAAGGCGCCGCCGCCAGCGGCGCCCGGCGTCACGTTGAAGCCCGACGCGGACACGGGGGCGAAATAGCGTGTCGGCCAAGATCACGCCCGCGACGCAGCACCTCACGCTCGTGAAGCCCGAGCCCAGCCCCTCGGTGCTGCGCGCCGAAGGGCTGATGAAGCGCTATCGCAAGCGCACCGTCGTGCAGGACGTTTCGATCACCGTGGAAAGCGGCGAGGTCGTGGGACTGTTGGGTCCGAACGGCGCCGGCAAGACCACGTGCTTCTACATGATCCTCGGGCTCGTGCCGATCGACGCGGGGCGCGTCACCCTCGACGGCGAGGAGCTCACGCACCTGCCGATCTTCCGACGCTCGCGCCTGGGTCTTTCGTACCTGCCGCAGGAAGCGTCGATCTTCCGCAAGCTCACGGTCGCGCAGAACATCCAGGCCGTGCTGGAGCTGCAGGGCGTCGAGGCCGAAGAGGTCAACGCGCGCCTGGAGGCGCTGCTCGACGACCTGCACATCGGGCATCTGAGGGCCAGTCCCGCGATCTCGCTCTCGGGAGGCGAGAGAAGGCGCGTTGAAATCGCGCGGGCGCTGGCGACGAGCCCGCGGTTCATCCTTCTCGACGAGCCCTTCGCCGGCGTGGACCCGATCGCCGTGCTCGACATCCAGCAGATCATCCGGTTCCTGAAGGAACGCGGCATCGGCGTGCTCATCACGGACCACAATGTGCGCGAGACGCTGGGCATATGCGACCACGCCTACATCATCAACCAGGGCGCGGTGCTCGCTTTCGGGAAGCCCCAGGAGATCATCTATAATGAGGCGGTCAGAAAGGTGTATCTCGGGGAGAACTTCCGCCTGTAGCGCAGCAGTCGAGACGTCCCCGGATCCCTCGACATGAAGCACAGCCTCCAGCTCAAGCTATCTCAGCATCTCACGCTCACGCCGCAACTGCAGCAGTCGATCCGGCTGCTTCAGTTGTCGACGGTCGAGCTCAACCAGGAGTTGGAGAAATACCTCGCCGAGAATCCGCTGCTCGAGCGGGTCGATCCCCCCGCCGACGACGCGCATCCCACGCAACCGCCCTCGGACATGGGCGGGGGAGAAACGATTCGCGAAGGCGAGGCGCGCGAGGAAGCTCGCCGCGAGGATAGCCGCGAGGAACCCCAGGCGTTCGCCGACGAGCACGGATTCGGCTACGAGCACGCGCCCACGGGCTCCGGGCGCCGCGACGACGACGATCGCGACGATTTCACCCAGTTGGCCGCCGCCGAACCCACGCTGCACGAGCATCTCCTCGCGCAGATCGCGCTCACGAGCCTCACGCCGCGCGACAAGCGCGTGGCGGCACTCATCGTGGGCCACCTCGACGAGGACGGCTACCTCAAGCAGGATCTCGAGGAGCTTCGCGAGACGGCTTCGGCCGCGATGCCCGACCTCGAGATCGACGAGCTCAACATCGCGTTACGCCACGTGCACTACCTGGAGCCCGCGGGAGTGGGCGCGCGCCACGTGCCCGAGTGCCTCGAGCTGCAGCTTCGCGCGATGCCGGTATCGACGCCCCATCGCGACACGGCGCTCACGCTGGTCACGCTGCATCTGGACGTCCTCGCCGCGCGCGACTTCAATCGCCTGAAGCGATTGCTCGGCGTCTCCGAAGACGAGCTTCGCGAGGTGAGGGCGCTCATCCTCACGCTCGATCCCAAGCCGGGGCGCGCTTTCGGGCAAGGCGACGTGCGCTACATCATTCCCGACGTCGTGGTGCGCAAGGCCGCGGGCCGGTGGTACGCGGCGTTGAATCGCGATGCCATGCCGCGGCTTCGCGTGAACAAGATGTACGCCGACATCCTGCAGGCCACGCGCGAGAACGGCGGCAAGCACCTGGCCGGCCAGCTCCAGGAAGCGCGCTGGCTCATCAAGAACGTCCAGCAACGCTTCGACACGATCCTTCGCGTGACCCAGTCGATCGTGGACCGGCAGAAGAACTTCTTCGAGCACGGCGAGGTCGCCATGCGCCCGCTCGTGCTTCGCGAGATCGCCGAGGCCGTGGGCCTGCACGAGTCGACGATCTCGCGAGTGACAACGCAGAAGTACATGCTCACGCCGCGCGGGATCTTCGAGTTGAAATATTTCTTCGGAAGCCATGTTTCCACCGATACGGGGGGCGCATGCTCGGCGACCGCCATCCGTGCGCTCATCAAGCAGCTCGTCGCCGCGGAGGACGCCCGAAAACCCCTATCCGACCACCGCATCTCCGACATCCTTGCCCAGCAAGGCATCCAGGTGGCGCGCCGGACCGTGGCCAAGTATCGCGAGGCCATGCACATCCAGCCCGCCAATCTCCGCAAGTCGATCTAGCAATAGGAGGTCCTGATGAACCTGCACCTCACCGGCCGTCACGTCGAGATCACCGCTTCGATCCGCGAGTACGTCGTCACGAAGCTCGCCCGCGTCAACAGGCACTTCGATCATGTGATCGACGTGACAGTCATCATGACGGTGGAGAAGCTCGACCAGAAGATCGAGGCCAACGTGCACCTGTCGGGCAAGGACATCCACGTCCGGGCCAACCATGGCGACATGTACGCGGCGATCGACGGGCTCATCGACAAGCTCGACCGCCAGATCCTCAAGCACAAGGAACGCTTCCAGCCGCGCCACCCCGAGGGCATCAAGCGGATCCGTCCCTCCTAGCGGCACATTTTCGGCATAGAATTGCGCGCGCCATGAACCTCGTCTCGAGCCTGCTGCCTGTCAACCACGTCGTGCTCGACATGGACGTGAGCAGCAAGAAACGCCTGTTCGAGCAGATCGGGCTTCTCTTCGAGAACTCGCGACAGATCCCGCGCCTCAGGGTCTTCGACAGCCTCTTCGAGCGGGAGAAGCTGGGCTCCACGGGATTGGGCTACGGGGTGGCGATACCCCACGGGCGCATCAAGACGCTGAAGGAGCCGGTGTGCGCGTTCGTGCGCACCGCCGCTCCCGTGGCGTTCGAGTCTCCCGACGGGGCGCCCGTGAACCTCGTGTTCGCGATGCTCGTCCCCGAGCACGCGACCGAGGCGCACCTGGGGTTGCTCTCGGAGCTCGCGCAGATGTTCAGCGACGAAGGCTTGCGCGAGGCGCTCGCCGCCACGCAGGACATCCAGGCGGCCCACCGTCTGATCACGGAATGGTCGCCTTATGCCCCGGCTCAGCGTTCAGCATCTCTTTGACGAGCGCCGCGACCGCCTGGGCCTGGACTGGGCCGCCGGTCCCATCGGCGCGGGGCGCGAGTTCACCGGCGAGATGCTGCGCAAGCCCGGCGTGGGCCTCATCGGCCACCTGAACCTCATCCATCCGCTGCTCTGCCAGGTGCTCGGCCGGCGCGAGGTGGACTACATCGAGCAACTCGAGCCCGCGGTGCGCGCCGACACGGTGATGCGCATCTGCAAGGACGAGACTGTGTGCGCGATCGTCTGCAGCGGGATCGCCGCGCCGGCCTCGCTCGTCGAATGCGCGGGCCGCACGGGCACCGCGCTCATCACGTCGACCGAGCCCAGCCAGTTCGTGATCAATGTGCTCCGCCCCTACATGCAGCAGGAGCTGGGCGAGGTCACCACGCTGCACGGCGTGATGCTCGACGTGCTCGAGATCGGCGTGCTCATCACCGGGGATTCGTCGATCGGCAAGAGCGAGCTCGCCCTCGAGTTGATCTCGCGGGGCCACGGCCTCGTCGCCGACGACGTGGTGGAGCTCCAGCAGATCGGGCCGGAGACGGTGCAGGGCCGCTGCCCGCCGATGCTGCGCGACTTCCTCGAAGTGCGTGGCCTGGGCGTGCTCAACATCCGCTCGATCTTCGGCGAGACCGCGGTGCGCCCGAGGAAGGCGTTGCGGCTCATCGTGCACCTGGAGATGCACGAGTACCGCGTCGATCGTCCCGACCGCCTCGCCACGCGCTCGGGCACGCAGGACATCCTGGGCGTGGAGATTCCCACGGTGTCGCTCGCCGTGGCGCCGGGGCGCAACCTCGCGGTGCTCGTGGAGGCCGCGGTACGCAACCACATCCTGCTCACGCGCGGCATCAACTCGACGCGGGAATTCATCGAGCGCCAGGAAGAGGCGATGCGCCAGCAGGCGGCCCGCTCCGACGAAGAGGCCGGCTGATGCAGCTGGTACTCCTGTCCGGCGTGTCGGGCTCGGGCAAGAGCGTGGCGCTTCGCGCTCTCGAGGACGCGGGCTACTTCTGCGTCGACAACCTTCCCGCGGAGTTGATCGAGCAGCTCGTCGATTACGCCGGCGCCCGCGGCGAGCCGAAACTCGCGATCAGCGCCGATGCGCGCAGCCGCGAGAGCCTGGGGCGGCTGCCGGAGATCGTGGAAAAGGAGCGCAAGCGCGGCAACGACGTGCGCGTGATCTTCCTGGACGCGAACGACGAGAGCCTCGCGCGCCGGTTCTCGGAGACGCGCCGCCCCCATCCGCTCGGCAAGCAGGGCCAGTCGCTCCAGGAAGCGATCGCCGAGGAGCGTGGCGTGCTCGCGTGGCTGGCGGAGATCGGGCAGCGCATCGACACCAGCGCGCTCACGCCGACGCAGCTTCGCGGCTGGGTGCAGGATGTCGTGGTCACCCACCCGTCGCGCCTCGTGCTCACGTTCGAGTCGTTCGGCTTCAAGGGCGGCGTTCCGCTCGATGCGGACTTCGTATTCGACGCGCGCTGCATCCTTCCCAATCCGCACTACGATTCCGGGCTTCGCGCGCAGACGGGCCTCGATGCCGACGTGATCGCGTTCCTCGAGCGCGAGACCCAGGTGGAGCTCTTCATCGAAGACATCCAGCGCTTCCTGCAGCGGTGGATACCGCGGTTCCTGCTCGACCAGCGCGCCTCCATCACGGTGGCGATCGGATGCACCGGCGGGCGCCATCGCTCCGTGTACATCGCCGGCGAGCTGGGCAAGCGCTTCGACTCCGAGCACCAGGTGGTCGTGCGCCACCGCGACCTCAGGCCGTAAGGGATGTCGCTGTTCAACCTGCTTGCGGGCGGTCGCAGGCGCCGGACGATGCCGATCTTTCCACTGGGAGTGGTCCTGTTTCCCGGCGCGCTGCTTCCGCTTCGCATCTTCGAGACCCGCTACATGGACATGGCCAAGGCGTGCCTCAGGGAGTCGAGCCCCTTCGGCGTTTGCCTCATTCGCGAAGGCCAGGAAGTGGGCGCGCCCGCGGTGCCCGAGGACGTGGGCTGCGTCGCGCGCATCGCCGAGTGCGACATGGAGGAGCTGGGCATCCTGAAGGTGAAGGCCGAGGGAGTCTCGCGTTTTCGCATCGTGTCGCGCGAGGTCGCGAAATCGGGCCTCATCGTGGGAGAAGTTGAAGAGATCGCCGCGGAGCCACGCGTTTCCGACGCACCGGGACTCGCCGAGAGCACCGAGTTCCTGCGCAAGGTGATCGCCGGCATCGGTGCGGATCGCTTCGCGCAGCCCCTCGATTTCGACGACGCGACGTGGGTGGGCTTCCGCCTGGCCGAGATCCTGCCGCTACGCCTCGACGCGAAGCAGAAACTGCTCGAGCTCACGGACGCGACGCTTCGCATCGCGATCCTGCACAAGTTCCTCAAGCAGCAAGGACTCTTGTAGTCATCCCCGCGGATTACTTAGGGGACAGACCCCGAACGCCAGCGGCGGACTCGTTCGAGTCTCGGGGTCTGTCCCCTAAGTAATCTCACGCGGGAACGACCAACTTCAACAACCTCTTCACCGGCGCGGGCAGCGCGGCGCCGGCGATCTCCGAAAGCGGCAACCACATCGCGGGTTTTCCTTCGGCCACGCGCGTCGACTTGCGCGCGCGCGCGCGCCAGGGTTCGACCTCGAGCGTGAAATGCGTGAACGCGTGCTCGAAGGGCTCGAGCTTCTCCACGTCCGTCGCATCGATGCCCCAGTCGCGGGCCAGCACCTTCTCGGGGGCTTCGTCCACGCTTGCTTCGGGCAGCGACCAGAGGCCGCCCCAGATGCCCGAGGAGGGGCGTTTCTCGAGGAGCACTTCACCCTTCGAGATCACGACGAGCATCGCGATTCGCTTTCGCTTGCCCGCGCCGCGTGCGCGTTTTCCGGGAAGCTCGCCGATGCGGCCTTCGATGCGCGCGACACAATCCTGCGACACCGGGCAGAGCATGCAATGCGGATTGCGCGGCAGGCACACGTCGGCGCCCAGGTCCATCATGCCCTGCGTATAGGCCTCGATGCCGTCGTTTGGCACGCGCGCCTCGGCCTCGCGCCAATAGTTTGCAAGCGCAGCGGCCTGCGACGGATCGCCTTCGATGCCCGCATGCCGCGCCAGCACGCGTCGCACGTTCCCGTCGAGGATCGCGCCGCGCTCACCACTTGCGAATGCCGCGATCGCCGCCGCGGTGGATCGCCCGATACCGGGCAGGTCGGCGAGCTCGGCGGAGCGCACGGGGAAAACTCCGCCATGCGCCTGCATCACGTGCCGCGCGGCGCGATACAGGTTGCGCGCCCGCGCGTAATAGCCCAGCCCGCTCCAGAGCGCGAGCACCTCCTCCTCGCTCGCCGCGGCCAGCGCCTGCACGTCGGGAAAGCGCGCCACGAACCGCTCGTAGTATGGAATCACCGTGGAGACCTGCGTCTGCTGCAGCATGACCTCCGAGAGCCAGATGCGATACGCGTCGCGCGTGCGCTGCCAGGGCAAGCCATGGCGGCCGTGCCCGCGCTGCCAGGAGACGACGCGTTCCCCGAACGGAGGGACGGCTTGCTTGCGAGCGTGGTTGCGAAGCACCGGCGGGATTGCGTGGTTGCGAAGCACCGGCGGGATTGTATGGCGCGCCATGTAGCGCGATGGTAGCGTCGATCGTGGAATAATGTGCCCCATGGCCCTAAAAATGCTCGACGCAAAGGCCGCCGAGGCTTTCGGCGAGGAGCTCGCCGCCTTCATCATGAAGGAGCTGTCGCAGTCGGTGCACAAGCGCGACAAGAAATTCGTCGACAAGGCCGCCAAGGTGGTGGTGAGGGCCGCGCGCAAGGTCGACGCTTTCAAGAAGGCCGAACCGCTCAACTTCTACAAGAAGTCCAGGCTCGCCAACGCGTTCCTCTGGGGCCTCAAGGATGCCGGCTGTCCGCACGACTACGCCGACGACCTGACGCGTTGGCTCACCGTGCGCCTCTAGCGCGATGACGGCGGCGGAGCTGCGCGCCCGCGGCAACGCCGCGCTCGCGCAGGGCAAGGTGGACGAGGCGCGGCAGCTCTACCAGCAGGCGGCCGCCGCGGATCCGAAGGATGCCGTGCCGTGGCTCAACCTCGGATTCGTGAACGTCGAGACGGGCCGGTGGGCCGAGGCGCGAGACAGCCTCGCACGCGCCATCGCATTGAGCCGTTCCGGCGACGATTTCCTTCCCGACGCGCACTACCTGCGCGGTCGCGCGCACCAGGAGCTGGGGGCCGTGCAGCCCGCGCTCGACGACTTCCAGGCCGCCGCCGCGGCGCGTCCCGGATTCGCGGAGCCGATGGAATCGGCGGCACAGCTGCTGCTCTTCGCGGGCCGCTACGGCGACGCGCTCGACTGGGCACGCCGCAGCGCCAAGGCAAGGCCCAATCCGCAGATGGATCTCGTCGCGGCCCAGGCGCTCGACAAGCTGGATCGGCCCGCCGAGGCGCTCGTGCTGCTCGACGGGCTCGTGAGGGAAGATCCCGGTTCGGCGATGGCGCTCGAGGGACAAGGCAACATGCGGCTCCGCCTGGACCGCGCGGCCGATGCGCTCGCCGCGTTCGAGCGCGCCACCTCGCTCGAGGAAACGGCGACGCGCCAATCCAATGTCGCACTGGCATTGCATCGCCTGGGACGATCCGGCGATGCAGTTGCCCGCATGCAGCGTGCACTTGAGATCGACTCGGGCCAACGCAACGACGCATACAACCTTTCCGCGGTCCTGCTCGAGATGCTGCAACCGGCGGGTGCCGCGGAAATCCTGGAGCGGGCGATGCGCGCCAATCCCGGCGACGCGAACCTCGGCTGGAGCCTCGCTGTCGCGCAACTCCTGCGCGGCGAGCTCATCAAGGGATTCGCGGCGTTCGAGCATCGATTCCTCTGCGACGCGCTGCCGTGGAGGAAACCCGCGCCGGATTTCGGCCGCCCCCGCTGGACCGGCCGCGAGACGCTCGGGGGCAGGACGATCCTGCTCTTCGCGGAGCAGGGCCTGGGCGACTCGATCCAGATGCTGCGCTACCTGCCGCGCGTGGCGGCTCAGGCCCACAAGGTATGGATCCAGTTGCCGCGCGCGCTCGCGCCGCTCGCGACGAGCCTTCCGCGCAACTTGAGCGTCCTTACGGAAGCCGAGCCGCCGCCGCGGACCGATTTCCAGTGCCCGCTGATGAGCCTGCCGCTCGCATTCGGCACGACGCTCTCGACGATTCCGGCAGCCATTCCATATCTCGAAGCGGATCCGTCACGCACCGCGGCATGGCGGAAACGCCTCGATTCGCTCGGGCGAGGCCCGCGCGTGGGCCTCGTGTGGTCGGGCAACGCGGCACACGCGAACGATCGCAATCGTTCGATACCGCTCGCGTCGTTCCGTGCCATCGCCGCGCCGGGCGTGCAGTTCGTGAGCCTGCAGCCCGAGGTGCGCCCGGGCGACCGCGCGGCCTACGATGCGTGGACGGGGCTCGCGCGATTCGGCGAGGAGCTCCACGATTTCTCCGATACGGCGGCGCTCGTGGCTGCGCTCGACCTCGTCATCGCGGTCGATACGAGCGTGGCGCATCTCGCGGGCGCCATGGGCTGCCCCACGTGGATCCTGCTCCCGCACTATCCGGATTGGCGCTGGTTGCTGGACCGCGCCGACTCGCCCTGGTATCCGACCGCCCGCCTCTGGCGCCAGCCCAGGCCGCGCGACTGGGCCCCGGTGCTGGGCGCGGTGCGCGGGGAGCTGGAGCGGGTGAAGGGAATCGAACCCTCGTCGTAAGCTTGGGAAGCTTCTGCTCTACCATTGAGCTACACCCGCAATTCCCGCGGGAATTCTACCGCCATTCGCTCCCTTCCCGCTCCTTTCGCGCCCTCCGGCTGCAGCCCGTCGCACGCCCCGGAAGCGGCCGCCGTCCGGAGGTAGGATGCCGCCATGAGCGAAGCCATCCCGCCCGCCATCGCCAGCGTCTGCGAGACGGAACCCAAGTTCCATCCGCTGGAGATCTTCCCGGTCTTCAAGCGCATCCCCCAGAGCATGTCGCGGGACTTCGCCTACACGTTCGTCTGGAGCTCCGGCCTCGGCTTCGTGATCTTCCTGGTGGGCGCGATCTTCGATCCGCGGCTTCCGAGCCGCGAGGATTTCGTCTGGACGTTCCTCTTCTCGAACGCGATCGGCTTCACGATCCACGCGCTGTTCATGCTGGGCAGCCGTTCCGGGCTCGAGTCGCGGGTGCGCGCCTCGGGGCACTTCGTGAAGACGTTCTACTACGCGGCGGTGAGCACCGGCGGCGTGCTGCTCGGATACGCGTGGATGGCGGCCTCGCTCGACACGCGGCTGCTCCTTCAATGGATCAGGAACCCCCACTGGCTCGCGGCCTTCGCGTTCACCAGCATGGTGATCTCGCTGGTGATGTCCGTGATCTTCTTCTGGCGCGAGCGGCACGCGACCTCGCAAGCAGCGTTGCAGACCGAGCGGTTGCGCGCGGAGCGCATCCAGCGGGAGGCGACGCTGGCGAACCTGCGCGCGCTCCAGGCGCAGATCGAGCCGCACTTCCTCTTCAACACGCTCGCCAACGTGACGAGCCTCATCGATCCGGATCCCGCGAAGGCGAAGCGCATGCTGGAGAGCTTCATCCGGTTCCTGCGCGCTTCGCTCCACGCCACGCGCAGCGAATCGACGACACTCGTCGACGAGGCCGAGCTCATCGCCTCGTACCTCGACGTGCTGCAGATCCGCATGGGGCCGCGATTGCGTTACGAGGTGGATGTGCCGCCCGATCTTCATTCCGTGACGCTGCCGCCGATGCTGCTCCAGCCGGTGGTCGAGAATTCAATCAAGCATGGCCTCGAACCGAAGGTGGAAGGGGGCATGGTGAGCGTGCGCGCCCATCGGAACGCCGCGGGCGTGGCCGTGGAGATCGCCGATACGGGCGTCGGATTCGCCGCCACCACGCGCGGCGGCGTCGGCCTCACCAACCTGCGCGATCGCCTGCGGCTCGTCTATGGAGAACGCGCATCGCTCGTGGTGACCGAAGCCACGGGCGGCGGCGCCGTCGTCACGCTCACGATTCCCGCATGACCACGCGCGCTCTCATCGCCGACGACGAATCGAACCTCGCCGAGCACCTGCGCACGCGCCTCGAAGCGGCGTGGCCGGACCTCGAGATCCTGCCCCTCGTATTCAACGGCATCGACGCCCTGCGCGCGATCAACGAGGAGGAGCCCGACGTCGCGTTCCTCGACATCCGCATGCCGGGCCTCACGGGGATCGAGCTCGCGAAGCGCATCGATACCAAGACGCACGTCGTGTTCGTGACGGCCTACGACCAGTACGCCGTCGAGGCCTTCGATCGCGAGGTGGTGGATTACGTGCTGAAGCCCGTCACCGACGAAAGGCTCGCCAGGTCGGTCGAGCGCCTGCGCCGCAAGATCGCGGCCGCCGAGAAGCCGCCCGCGTTGGACGACGTCCTCGCCAGGCTCGCGCGCGCCATTCCCGGGGGAGGTGCAAAGCTTCGCTGGGTCCGCGCGCTCAAGGGGGAGCTCGTGCAGCAGATCGCCGTGGACGACGTGCTCTACTTCCAGGCCTCCGACAAGTACACGTGCGTCATGACTCGCGAGGGCGAGTCGCTGATCCGCATGGCGCTCGCCGAGTTGGCCGAGCAGCTCGACGCCGAGGTCTTCTGGCAGATCCACCGCGCCACCGTCGTGAACATGAACGAGGTCGCCGCCACGCGCCGCGACTTGAGTGGCCGCGTATTCGTGAAGCTGAAGGACGGCAAGACGGAGCTTCCCGTGAGCCGCGCGTACGCGCAGCGGTTCAAGCAGATGTAGAATTTCTCAATGTCCGTCCGGGTCACTCTCAACGGCGCACCCCGGGAATTTCCGGCGCCGCTCACCTTCGATCAATTGCTCGCCGAGCTCGCGCTTGCGGGGCGGCGGCTCGCCATCGAACGCAACGGCGAGATCGTGCCGCGCAGCAGCTTCGCCGCGACGCGCCTGGCCGACGGCGATCGCATCGAAGTGGTGGTCGCGGTGGGAGGCGGCTAGCGATGACGGAAGACCGGATGGTCCTCGCGGGAAAGCCGTACGACTCACGCCTTCTCGTGGGCACCGGGAAGTACCGCGACTTCGAGGAGACGCGCCGCGCGATCGAGGCCTCCGGCGCCCAGATCGTGACCGTGGCGATCCGTCGCACGAACATCGGCCAGAACGCGAACGAGCCGAGCCTGCTCGACGTATTGCCGCCGTCGAAATACACGATCCTTCCCAACACCGCGGGCTGCTACAACGCGCAGGACGCGGTGCGAACGCTGCGCCTCGCGCGCGAGCTCCTCGAAGGGCGCGCGCTGGTGAAGCTCGAGGTGCTGGGCGATGCGCAAAGCCTATATCCGAACATGCCCGAGACGCTCGCCGCGGCGAAGACGCTCGTGGCCGAAGGCTTCGAGGTGATGGCCTATTGCAGCGACGATCCGATCCTCGCGAGGCAGCTCGAGGACCTGGGATGCGTGGCGGTGATGCCGCTCGCCTCGCTCATCGGCTCCGGGATGGGCATCATCAATCCGTGGAACCTGCAGATCATCATCGATCGCCTGAAGGTGCCCGTGCTCGTGGACGCGGGCATCGGCACGGCCTCGGACGCGGCGATCGCCATGGAGCTGGGATGCGACGGCGTGCTGATGAACACCGCGATCGCGAAGGCCCGGGACCCCGTGCGCATGGCGAACGCGATGAAGCTTGCCGTGGAGGCGGGACGCGAGGCGTATCTTGCCGGCCGAATGGCGAAGAAGCCCTACGAGGCGAGCCCGAGCTCACCCGAAGCGGGATTGATCCAGAAAAGCGCCTAGAAGCGCCAGTTCACGCCGATCGAGATCTGGTCGCCGTCGGGCTCGCCCACCGGCGTTCCGATGGGCGTATAGCGCTCGATGTCGGCGTGGACGCCGAAGCGCTGCGAGAAGTCGTAGCGAACGCCCAGGCCATAGCGCCAGCGCGCGCCGCCCGGGTAGCCCAGGAGGAGGGACGTCGAGTACGAGCTGAATTCATTGCGCACCACGCCGTTGTAGGCGCCGAGGCGCCCGTAGAACGAGAAGCTGTTCCAGACGGGAACCGTGGCGACGGTGCTCACCCCGTAGCCCGTGTTGCGGAACGCGGAGACTAAGTTGCCGGGACTTGCGAAGATGTCGGCGGGCCCGCGGCCGTAGTCGATGAACTCGCTCTCGACGGCGAAGTAACGCGAGTACTGGTATCCCAGGCGTACCTTCATGCCGTTGTCCGCGCGCAATGCCGAATCCGTTTGCCAGGGCGAGAACGTATTGATGGGTTCGGAGGCGAGCGAGAATGAGCTGCCGAACTGCTGGGAAGCGCGGGGCGCCCTCAGGCCGCCCACATAGTCTTCAGCCGCTGCCAACGCGGGGAGCGTGGCAATGGCAAGTGCGGCCAGCCGGAACGGTTGCGCCATTGTTATTGCGAGTCCTTTCGAGCCAATTTAGGCCGGCCCCGGGGGAGTGTCAATTCGGGGGTGTTGCGAAAAAGATGAATGCCCGGAAGCCCAATTTTTCAGGCCAAGAATCCGTGACTTATCGACCGATCCGAAGCTACGTGCTGCGCCAGGGGCGGTTCTCGCCGGCCCAGCAGAGGGCCGTGTCCGGCCTGATGCCGCGCTTTGGAATTCCCTACCGGGAGGCCTTGCTCGATTTCGCGGGAATTTTCGGGCGGGTCGCGCCGGTCATCGTCGAAGTGGGCTTCGGCATGGGAGAGACCACGGCGCGCATCGCCGCGGCCAATCCCGGCAACGACTATCTCGCGATCGAGGTACATGGACCGGGAGTGGGCAGCCTCCTGAAACGCCTCGAGGAGGGCGCGATCACGAACGTACGCATCGTGCAGCACGACGCGGTCGATGTGCTGCGCCACATGGTGCCGGCCGCATCGCTCGCGGGCATCCACGTGTTCTTTCCCGACCCGTGGCCGAAGAAGCGCCACCACAAGCGCCGCCTGCTGCAGGAGGGATTCGTGGAGCTCGCGGCCTCGCGGCTGGCACCGGGCGGCATCTTGCACGTGGCCACCGATTGGCAGGAGTATGCGGAGCATGTGCTCCAGGTCCTCGATGCGACGAAGGATCTTTCAAACACGGCGCGGGGCTTCGCGCCGCGTCCCCAGTGGCGTCCCGAGACGAAATTCGAGCGTCGCGGCCTCGCGTTGGGACACGGCGTCTGGGACCTCGTCTACGAACGGCGGATGAAATGAACAAGCGCGAGCTGTTGCGGTGGATCGTGGCGGGTGGAGCGATTGGCGCGAGCGGGATCGTGTCGCGCGCGCTTGCCAAGGGCGACATTCCTCCGGGCGTGAACAAGCTCGACGGCTCGCTTCACGTGAATGGACTCGAGGCTCGCGTGGGCACGCCCGTGCAGGTGGGCGATCGCGTGGTCACGGGAGCGAAGAGCGAGGCCGTCATCGTCGTCGGCAAGGACGCGTTCCTCATGCGCTCCCAGACGGTCATCGAGTTCAAGGGCGACCGGGGCATCTTGAGCGACATGCTCGTCGCCACGGGTAGCGTGCTTTCGGTGTTCTCGAAGAAGCCCGTCTCGATCAAGGCCGCGAGCGCATCGATCGGGATCCGGGGCACGGGTGCCTACCTCGAGGTGCTGCCTTCCGAGGTGTACTTCTGCCTCTGCTACGGGGAGGCCGTGGTGGCGGGGCCGGGAATGGCCGACAAGGTCGTGCGCACGACACACCACGAGGAGCCGCTGCTGCTTCGTGAGGACGGCAAGGTCCTGCATGCCGACGCGGGAGCCTTCCGCAACCACACCGATGCGGAGCTCGTCATGCTCGAGGCGCTCTGCAACCGCGAGCCGCCCTTCATCAAGGGCGGGACGTACCCGGCGAAGAAATACTGATCGGGATCGCTGCGCGCCGCGGCGGCGCCGACGAGGGCAGGAAAAGCTCCAGGAGGTCGTTCAGGAATCGCTCGCCTTTGCGCGTCGGCCCGATGCGCGCGTGGTCGCGCTCCACGAGGCCCAGCGACTCGGCCTTCGCGAGCTGCGGCTCGATCGCGGTGACCGGCAGCCCCGTGCGCTCGGCGAAGAGCGTGACCGGGAAGCCCTCGACGAGCCGCATCGCGTTCAGCATGAACTCGAACGGCAGCTCGGCCTCGGTGACCTCGCGCTTCACCTGCTCGGCATTGCCCGCGAGAGCCGCGGACTGGTACGTCTGGGGCTTGCGCTCGCGTTCGGTGCGAACGATGCGGTCGCGGAACGAGATCTTGCCGTGCGCTCCGGCGCCGATGCCCACGTAGTCGCCGAACATCCAGTAGTTGAGGTTGTGCTTCGCGCGATGGCCCGTTCGTGCGAATGCGGACGTCTCATAGTGCTCGAACCCCGCCGACGCGAGCGTGGACTCGATCGCCACCTGCATGTCGGCCGACTCGTCTTCGCCGGGCAATTGCGGCGGGAAGCGCGCGAAATGCGTGTTGGGCTCGAGCGTGAGGTGATAGGCCGAGACATGCGGCACTCCCGCGGCCACGGCCGTCTCGACGTCGCGCACCACTTCCTCGAGACGCTGGCCCGGGAGCGCATACATGAGGTCGGAATTCACCGTGGGAAAGATCTCGAGCGCGGCGGCCAGGGCGCGTCGCGCCTCGTCGCTGCCGTGCACGCGCCCGATCGCCGCGAGCTTCGCATCGTCGAAGCTCTGCACGCCGATGGACAGGCGATTCACGCCCGCGTCGCGGAATCCGCGGAAGCGCTCGATCTCGAACGTGCCGGGATTGGCTTCCATCGTGACCTCGGTGTCCGGATCCACCTTGATGCGCGTACGCACCGCGACGATGAGGCGCTCGATTGACGCGGGCGCGAAGAGGCTGGGGGTGCCGCCGCCGATGAACATCGTATGCAGCCGCCGGCCCCACACGTCGGGAAGGCTCGCTTCCAGGTCGGCGATGAGCGCGTCGATATATATGTCCTCAGGGACGGCCCCACGCTTCTCGTGCGAGTTGAAGTCGCAATAGGGGCACTTGCGGATGCACCAGGGGATGTGGACGTAGAGCGAGAGCGGCGGAAGCTCGGCGAGCTTCATGGAGATCTGGGCGCCGAGCGCAGTTTCAGCGCGAGCTGGGCGAGCGCCTGCCCGCGATGGCTCGTGCGATTCTTCTCGGCGGGATCCAGCTCGGCCGCGGTGAGGTGCGCGCTCCGCACGAGGAAATGGGGGTCGTAGCCGAAGCCGTTGACCCCGCGCGGTTCGAGCACGATCTGGCCGTGCCACGAGCCGTCGGCCACGAGGGGCGTGGGATCGTCCACGTGGCGCACGAGCACGAGGACGCAGTAGTAGAACGCCGACCGATCGCCCGCGGCGCGCAGTTGTTCCACGAGCTTCGCGCTGTTCCGCGCGTCGCGTTCCTCGCGGCTGCCCCCGCGTCCCGCGTAGTACGCCGAGTGCACGCCGGGCTCGCCGAAGAGCGACGGCACGCAAAGCCCCGAGTCGTCCGCGAGCGCCGGCAATCCCGTGACGTTGGCCGCGTGCCTTGCTTTCGCGAGGGCGTTCTCGAGGAATGTGGAGTGCGGCTCCTCGGCTTCGGTGACGGCGAAATCGCCTTGCGGCGCGGCCTCGATGCCCAGGGGTTCGAGCAGCGCGGCGAGCTCACGCAACTTGCCCGGATTGTTCGACGCGATGACGATCCTTTTCACGACTTACTTCAGCGCGGCGCGCTGCAGGGCGATCAGCTTCGAGATTCCGGATGACGCGAGGTCGATCAGCTTCGACATCTGCTCGCGCGTGAAGGGCGCGCCCTCGGCGGTGCCCTGGACCTCGACGAAGGTTCCCGAGCCCGTCATCACGACGTTCATGTCGGTGTCGCAGCCGGAGTCCTCGGCGTAGTCGAGGTCGAGCACGGCCTCGCCTTCGACGATCCCGACGGAGACAGCCGCGACGAAATCGCGCAGCGGATCGACTGTGATCGCCTGTTTCTCGCGCAACCATGAACACGCATCGGCGAGCGCCACCATCGCACCGGTGATCGATGCGCAGCGCGTTCCGCCATCGGCCTGGAGCACGTCGCAATCGATGCTCACCTGCCGCTCGCCCAGCGCCGCGAGGTCCGTGATCGCGCGAAGGCTTCGCCCGATCAGTCGCTGGATTTCGTGCGTGCGGCCCGATTGCTTGCCGGACGATGCCTCGCGCGTCCCGCGCGTATGCGTCGCGCGCGGAAGCATCCCGTACTCGGCGGTGACCCACCCCTGTCCCTTGCCTTTCAGGAACGATGGCACCTTTTCCTCGACGCTCGCGGTGCACAGGACCTGCGTGTGCCCGATCTCCACGAGCACGGAGCCTTCGGCGTGGCGCGTGAAGCGCCGCTGGAAGCGCACCGGGCGAAGGTCACCGGGCGCGCGGTCGAAGGATCTCGTCATCTAACGGGGAACTCTCTTGATTGCGCTCTGGATCTCGTTGATGGCGCGCTCGATGTCCTCGTCGGTCACATCGTCGGCCACCTCGTTCACGCCCATCTGCTGCGTGGTGTTGGACGAGCTGGTGAAGCCCGTATCCATCTGCTGCGTGTCGGCGACGTTGGGATCGTCCTGGCTTTCCCAAGTCATGGCCACCACCGAGAGGTTGTCGGACTCTCCGCGCGCGCGCCGCTGCGCTTCCTCCATCAGCCCCGGCAGGATCTCCACCACGGGCTGCTTCTTCAGCATGTTGCCGATCATGTTGCCGGGGATCTGCCCCCAGAAGCCGTCGGTGGAGAGCAGGATCGTGTCGCCGGTCTCGAGCGCGAGCTCGCGGCCCGACGCGATCTGGGGAGGCACGACGCCGCCCAGGCAGCTGAAGATCTTGTTGCGCTCCGGGTGGCGCGCCGCGGCCTCGGGCGTGATCTCCCCGGAGTCGATCATCATCTGCACGCGCGAATGATCCTGCGTGTGCGCGACCACCTCTCCGCGGCGCAGCACGTAAAGGCGCGAGTCCCCCGCGTGCGCCCAGTAGGCCGAGCCGTTCTGCACGATGCACGCCACGATCGTGGTGCGCGGGCATTCGAGCAGGTTCTGCTCGACGGCGTGGGAGACGATCGCCCGGTGCGCCGACTGGATCGCGGAGACGAGGAAATCGAAGGGTTTCTTCAACTTGTTGCGCGCTTCCTGCTGGAAGCGGCGCGTGATCTCGGCCACGGCGATCTCGGCCGCGACCTCGCCGCCCAGGTGGCCGCCCATGCCGTCGGCGAGGACCATGAGCAATACGTCGCGGCTGTACGTATAGCCGACGCGGTCCTCGTTGCCCTCGCGGTCGCCGAGCCGGCTATCCTGGAAGATCGTGAAGCGCATGGGCGCCTAGCGTGAGAAGAGCTTGGACAGCGGCGTATTGATCGTGTCGAGGATGCTTCGCTTCTCCTCGGGCGGGGGCTCTTCCATGAGCCGCTTCTGCAGGTCGAACGCGGTCTGCGGGCGCTTCAGGCGGTCGATGGCGAGACACGAATCGACGATGTCGTAGAGGTCGCTCGAATACTGCTGCCGCGCGAGCGTGCGAAGCGGGATCATGCGGTCCTTCTCCTCGCGCGCGTCGCCCGCCTGGGGAGGCGTGCCGGCGATGCAGGTGTAGATCGTGGCGCCCACGGAGTAGATGTCGCTCCACGGGCCCAGCTCCTCGACCGTGAAGCGGTAGTGCTCGGGCGCGGCGAAGCCCGCGGTGTACATGGGCTTCAACTTCATCGCTTCCTCGGACAGCGTGATGCGCGCGGCGCCGAAGTCGAGCAACACCGGGCGATTGTTCTCCATGGTGATGAAGATGTTCGCCGGCTTGATGTCCAGGTGGAGGAGCTTGTTGGCGTGGACCTCGCGAAGCCCGTTCATCAGATTGGCGAAGATGCGGCGGATGAAGGACTCGGTGAACTCGGCGCGGTTGCGCTGGATGTGGAACTGGAGTGTCCGCCCGCGAACGTACTGCATGACCATGTAGCAGGTCTCGTTGGCGCGGAAGAAGTTCTCGACGCGCACCACGTTCGGGTGCGAGATCATCGCGAGCGCGCGGCCTTCCTCGAAGAAGCACTTCAGGCCGTGCCGGAATACCGACAGGCTCGACTCGTCGGTGAGCTGGACCTCGACTCCCTCGGTGCGAAGGGGCAGCGAAGAGGGCAGGTACTCCTTGATCGCGTAGGGAGTGTCCTTGTCGTCGCGCGCGAGGTAGACGATGCTGAACCCGCCCGACGAAAGGGGCTTCTCGATGCGATAGCCGTTCAGCACATAGCCGGCGGGAAGCGGCTGGTTGGCCTGCTGGGGCATGGAGCGGGGGGTGTTCCGATATAATTCCGGTCAATTGTCGACACTCCACCGCGCCTTGTAAAGGCGACAATTCCCTATTCCCCCATGATCTCCAGCATGACTGGCTTCGCGGCCGCGGCCGCCGAGAGCCCCCAGGGAAGCCTTGCGGTCGAGCTGAAGACCGTGAATCACCGCAACCTGGAATTCCAGACCCGCATTCCGGAGGAGCTTCGCTCCCTGGAGCCGGCGATGCGCGAGGCGGTGGCGGCGAGGCTCACTCGCGGCAAGGTGGACTGCCGGATCATGTTCACGCCGGTGGCGAGCGCCAAGCGCACCCTCGTGCCCGATGCCGACGCGATGAATGCCCTCGATGCCGCGTCGCGCCAGGTACTCGCCCGTTTCCCGCAGGCGCGGCCCCTGTCGGTCGCCGAAGTCCTGCATTGGCCCGGCGTCCTCGCGGAGGAATCGCTTTCCGTGGAAAGCGCATCCGGGCAGGTGATGGCGCTCCTCGAGCGCGCGATCGTGGAGCTGGACCAGACCCGCGAGCGGGAAGGCGCCAAGCTCGAAGCGATCCTGCGCGAGCGGCTCGATCGCATGGCCGCCCTCGTGAAGGAAGCCGAGCCCCTCATGCCCGGCGCGGTGAAGGTCTTCGCCGACAAGCTCGCCGCGAAGGTGGCCGAGGCGGGCGCCTCTCCCTCGGACGAGCGCATCCACCAGGAGATCGTGCTCTACGCCGCGCGCATCGACGTGGACGAGGAACTCTCGCGGTTGATCGCGCATATCGCGGAATTCCGCCGCGTGCTCGGCAAGGGCGGGGCCTGCGGGAAACGCCTCGATTTCCTCTGCCAGGAATTGAATCGCGAGGCGAACACGCTCGGGTCGAAATCGGTCGCCAACGACCTCACGCGCATCTCGGTGGAGCTGAAGGTGCTCATCGAGCAGATGCGCGAACAGGTCCAGAACATCGAGTAGCGCGTGGTCGCGACGCGCCGTCGTTTTTCGGGAGCCAAATGAAGGGAAGCCTCTACGTCGTCGTCGCGCCTTCCGGTGCCGGAAAGACGAGCCTCGTCGCGGGGCTGCTCGAGCAGGAGCGCAACGTGAAGATCTCCATTTCATACACGACGCGCGCGCCGCGCGTGGGTGAAGTGAACGGCCGCGAGTACCACTTCATCGACCGTCCCGCGTTCGAAAAGATGATCGCCGCGGACGATTTCCTCGAGTACGCGGACGTCTATGGCAACTACTACGGAACCAGCCGGCGCTGGATCGAGTCGGAGCTCGAGGGCGACCACGACGTGCTGCTGGAAATCGATTGGCAGGGCGCCCGCCAGGTGAAAAAACTCTTCCCGCACATGGCCGGCATCTTCATCCTGCCGCCGTCCCTGCCCGAGCTTCGCAGGCGGCTGCAGCAGCGCGGGAAGGACTCGCCGGAGGCCATCGAGAGGCGCATGGCGAGCGCCCGCGAAGAAATCTCGCATGTTCTTGAATTTGAATATATAATTGTAAATGAGCGGTTCGAGGCGGCTTTAGCGGACTTGGTTTCGATCGTGCGGGCGGCCCGTGTGTCGCGCGCGCAGCAGTCCATTCGCCTTTCGAGGCTCATCGAAGAATTCAAGTGACGGAGAGATCGAAATGGCACGCATTACCGTGGACGACTGCATCAAGTTCCTGCCCAACCGCTTCGAGCTCACGCTCGCGGCGACCAACCGCGCGCGCCAGATCGCGCTCGGCGCGACACCCCAGGTGGAGCCGAACAAGGACAAGCCCACTGTGATCGCGCTGCGCGAGATCGCGGCCGGCAAGTTCGGCAAGGAGCTCCTCAACCCGCCGGCTCCGACGCAGCCGGTGCTGTGAAGCGCTAGACGCCGAGTGAGACGATGCCCGCGCTCGGTGTCCATACCGTCGCCGGTGGCATCAAGTCCGTGGCCCCCTCGCTCCCGGGGCCGGGACCGGAGGAGCTGACCGCAGTCCTCGGCTACCTCAAGCCGGCGGACGTCGAAAGCATCGAAGAGGCCTACGCGGTCGCGCGCGCCGCGCACTCGGGCCAGTACCGCCAGAGCGGCGAGCCGTACATCACCCACCCGCTCGCCGTCGCCAAGATCCTCGCCGAATGGCACCTGGATGCGCAGGCCCTGATGGCCGCCATCCTGCACGACGTCGTCGAGGACACGCATACCACCAAGAACGAGATCGCCAAGCGCTTCGGCAAGGCCGTGGCGGAGCTGGTCGACGGCGTCTCGAAGATCGACCGCATCGAGTTCGCGACGCTGCAGCATGCGCAGGCCGAGAACTTCAGGAAGATGCTGCTCGCGATGGCGCGCGACGTGCGCGTGATCCTCATCAAGCTCGCCGACCGGCTGCACAACATGCGCACGCTCGATGCCGTGCCCTCGGAGAAGCAGGAGCGCATCGCGCGCGAGACGCTCGACATCTACGCGCCCATCGCCAACCGCCTGGGGTTGTCCGCGCTCTACTACGAGCTGGAGGACCTCGGGTTCCACTACCTCCACCCGAACCGTTTCCGCGTCCTCGACAAGGCCTTGAGGAAGGCGCGCGGCAACCGCCGCGATGCGCTGGGCAAGATCCAGGGCGCGATCGAGACGCGGCTGGCGGAGTTCAACGTCGAGGCGCAGGTCCACGGCCGCGAAAAGCACATCTCGTCGATCTACAAGAAGATGCAGGAGAAGAACATCTCGTTTTCCGAGGTGTTCGACATCTACGGATTCCGCATCATCGTGCCGGACGTGCCCGCGAGTTATCTCGCCCTGGGCGCGCTGCACACGCTCTACAAGCCCATCCCCGGCAAGTTCAAGGACTACATCGCGATCCCGAAGGCCAACGGCTACCAGTCGCTGCACACGACGCTCTTCGGCCCGTTCGGCATGCCCATCGAGATCCAGATCCGCACGCAGGAGATGCACAAGGTGGCCGAGGCGGGCGTCGCCTCGCACTGGATGTACAAGAGCGCCGAGGGCGACACGAAGGACGTGCAGCTGAAGACCCACCAGTGGCTGCAGTCGCTGCTCGAGATCCAGAGCGAGTCGGGCGACGCGCTCGAGTTCCTCGAGCACATCAAGGTGGACCTCTTCCCCGACGACGTGTACGTGTTCTCGCCCAAAGGCAAGATCTTCGCGCTGCCCAAGGGCGCCACGCCGATCGACTTCGCCTACGCCGTGCACACGGACGTCGGCAACCATTGCATCGCGGCGAAGGTGGACGGCGAGCCAGTGCCGCTGGGCACCATCCTTCGCAACGGGAACCGCGTCGAGATCCTCACCGATTCCCAGGCGCGCCCCAATCCCGTGTGGCTCTCGTACGTCGCCACCGGCAAGGCACGCTCCCACATCCGGCACTACCTGAAGACCATGCAGCTGCAGGAAAGCGCCGAGGTGGGCGAGCTGCTGCTCGTGCAGGCGCTGCGTTCGCTCAAGGCGAGCCCCGACGAGATCGGCGAGCCGCACTGGACGCGCTTCTTCAAGGGCGATGCGGCCAAGACGCGCGAGGAGGTGCTCGCGGACATCGGCCTGGGCAAGCGGCTCGCGGTGGTCGTGGCCAAGAAGCTGCTCTCGATCGCCGACCCGACCGATGGCGACGCGCACCTCGACTCAATCACCATTCGCGGGACCGAAGGCCTTGCCGTGCAGTTCGCGCCGTGCTGCCGCCCGATTCCCGGCGACCCGATCATCGCGCAGATCAAGAAGGGCCAGGGCCTCGTCGTGCACACGCACGACTGCCCCGCGATCCATCCGTTCCACTTCGACCCGGAGAAATGGGTGGACGTGCAGTGGGACGCGGCGTCCGACCGGCTCTTCGACGTGAACGTGCGCCTCATCGCGCAGAACCACCGCGGCGTGCTCGCGCGCCTCGCGGCGGAAGTCTCCGAAGCCGACTCCAACATCGACCACATCGAGACCGAGCAGCGCGCGAGCCCGGCCTACACGACAGTCGTGTTCACGATCCAGGTTCGCAATCGAATGCACCTCGCGCACGTTTTCCGGCGCCTGCGCCGCATTCCAGAAGTCGTAAGACTCTCGCGCCTGAAGAGAAAACAGTAGTTATCCGAAGGGCTTTATTGCGGAGGAGACGCAATGACGCCAGTTCGTTTCACCCTGATTCCTCGTGGAGTCCTAGAAGACATATCTTTTCTGGTCAGGTTTCGACCCGAGGGATACGTTGAATATACCTTCCCTTCGAATCGAGTCCCGTGGTGCTTGGGAGGACTTGGATCTCTCGTACTTGTCGCAAGCGCCGTGTATGACTCGCGAGAGTGGGTCAACTTCGTTCCCATAGTAATTTTCGGAACCGTTGCCTCGCTCGGTGCGATGTGGGCGATCCAGACTCTGTGGAGGCAGAATCGATTTGGCCCTGAGAAAGTCTTTCTCTGGCGCGGAAATATCTTCTGGTTTGGGCCCCGAGGCTTAGCGGGCTATTCGCTCGCGGAGTTAAAGAATATCTCGGCACTGAAAGGCACATCGCCTCTGGCTCGGTTTCAATTTGAATCCGATTCGATTTTCGTTCCGTTCCAACAGACCTCCCTTTCAGGTTTCACCCGATTCTTGAACCAAGTTGACGCTCAACGAGGTGCTGCTGCCGCACCCATCAATCTACCCAATGGTGCCGCGCTCGTGGCGTTCGTGAATGTTTTGAGATCGCGACCGCCCTCAACACGATTCGCGGTTCGAGAACGACTTGTCGCGATCATTACGTCAAACGCAATTCCGTTGATTCTCACCATACCGGTGGCAGGGCTTGTCGCGGCCTGCACATGGGCATTTACTGACTACAACCTATTCGGTGAGGCTTCAGCCCGAAACACCGCGACCAGCTATCGACAATATCTCGGAGAGTCAAGAAATAAGTGGTTTCGTGCAGAGGCAAGAGATCGAATTCGAGGCTTGTACGATCACTACATATCCGCCTATCGATCCCGAGCTAGCGACACGCCAGGCGCCAATGGTTTGCTCAAGATCTTGCAGTTTCTCAGGGATTCTGATGGCACCCGCGTTGCGGTGCAATTGGACGGCCGGAGTGAAGTTATGGTGCTACCGCATTCCAAACTACACGTCCACGACGTCGCACCCGCGTTCACTCCAGAGAAGAATCAGGCTCGAAGCGGTGGTGTCGCCAACGCGCTGAACGCCGCCCTGGAAGCGATCTTTCCTGCAGATATTGTCCGTGCGGAGGTGAGTTCGGCAGTGAATGTTCCCACCGTCCGAGTGAGATACGTGTACAGGTCAGATCCTGACAGCCTCTATTTCCCCGTTGCGCAGCAGAACAAAGCACCCGAAGAACGGGATTGGTATCAGGGGATTTCTATAGAATGGTATCTATCCTTGGGATTGCCGACGATGACAGAGCCGCTAGACGGTATGCAGGTCTCGTCCAATCCTGCACCGCGATTTCAAAGTCGTGGAAGAGATGACAGTAGCGTCTACGACAGTATGGTGAGCTCCGCTCTTCAGGATTTGGTGACGAGGCTGAAGCAGCGATATTTTTGACGAATGACTTTGCCAGTTAGATGAAACCAATATCAACCCCCGACGCGCCCGCCGCCATCGGCACCTATTCGCAAGCGGTCCGCGCCGGCGAAACCGTCTATCTCTCTGGCCAGATTCCACTCGATCCGAAAACCATGAAGATCGTCGAAGGGGACTTCGAGGCACAGGCGCGCCGCGTCTTCGATAACCTGAAGGCGGTCTGCAAGGCCGCGGGCGGCGACTTCGACCGCGTCGTGCGCGTCACCGTGTACCTTACCGACCTCGCGAACTTCGCCAAGGTGAACGAAGTGATGTCGCAGTACTTCAAGGAGCCCTTTCCGGCGCGCGCCGCCATCGGCGTGGCGTCGCTGCCGCGGGGGTCGCTGGTCGAGATCGACGCGGTGATGCACCTGGGCTAGCTACTCCACCTCGTCGTTGTTCGCGGGACCGGTCGGTCGAAGGCGAATGTAGCGGATGTTGAGGGTGTGTATCTCTGAGTACTTCACCACAAAATAGTCACCTGCGATCGGATAGTAACGATCACTGTCAATCGTATCGTCAGAGCCTGCCGTGTTGGATTCGGACGGATCTTGTCGATCACTAGACAGCCTTCGCCTGACTACGGTCGACAGTACGAGACGATCTAGCTCTCCGCTTTCGGCAAAAAAATACTCGCGCAGAACTCCGATGTATAGATACGGTCCGCCGTCTATATCGACTACTGCCGCGACGTAGACACCGTCGGGAGTTATGTCTTCGTCATACCCTTTGAATAGATAGAACCAAGGGGTATCGAATCGAAACAAGGAAGAGAAGCGACGATGCTTCTTGTCCCAACCACACTCCTCAATTACCCAGCGCGACCCTCGTCCTGAGACCCAAGCGAACGCGAATAGGGAAAGAAAGAAGAGATATATTGGCCAGGCAATATGGCCGGTCTTGGCAATTGCTTTGGCCGCAGAATCCAAAGCGCCAGCTCCGGACAGCAAGGCTAGCAAGCTCGTAAAGTCAACTTCGTATCCGAATATTGGCGGGATCACTCGCGCCCAAAGTGCGTCGAGCACGATTGCGGCGAGAATGCTCTTAAGAGTAGCTTCCCCGAACGGCTTGAAATCGAGGAGCGTCTTTTCGGTACGCTTGTAGCTGTACCTAAAGATGAATCCCGGAAGAAGAAGAAGGAAGACGACCAGCGCGGGCAGGGCGATGTTCATCCCTGCCCAGAGTCTCTACTACTTTGTTTGGGTAGAAACCAAAGTCACTTCGTAAGATTGGCCACCCTTATCGACGACAACCTTCTCCGAATGGCGTTGAGAGAGAGGCTTTGCGGCATCGCGAAGGGCGTTTCCAAGGGACTCTTTCGCCTTCTCGTCCCTGAGGATTTCACCGAGCGCCTTACTAACTTGTGCTTTCATGTTAACCTCAATAAATCAATAACTTAATGGTCCAATTCGAGGTAAATTATTGAATTTGGCACCAAGTGTTTAGAAGATATGCTCTTAGACATGAAAAAACAACCAAATTCCGCACAAAAGCATCGCGGCTACTGGCTAGAACGAGCAATCTCAAAAATAGGCGTACAGCAAAGAATTCTCGGTGTCGCGTAATCCAACTTCGAGTCGATCTGATGAGCTACTGGGAAAGCTCGGCATCCACAGCAGCCGCGACCTCATCCTGCATCTTCCGCTTCGCTACGAAGACGAAACGAAACTCACCCCGCTGAAGGACGCGCGCCCCGGCGAGTCCGTGCTCGTGGAAGCCGACGTCGTCGAATCGAAGGTCGAGTATCGCGGCCGGCGCACCCTGGTGGTGAAGCTCGAGGATGGGGATCGAGAGCTCTGGGTGCGCTTCCTCAACTTCTATCCGAGCCAGGTGAAGCAATTCTCCGAGGGCAAGCACGTGCGCCTCTTCGGCGAGGTCCGCCCGGGATTCTTCGGCGACGAGATGGTGCACCCGCGCTATCGCATCGTCGCGAAGGGCGCGCCGCTTCCCAAGGCGCTCACGCCCGTGTACCCGACGACGGCGGGTCTCTCGCAGAACCTGCTTCGCGACAAGATCAACGGCGCGCTGGACACGCTGTCGCTCGACGACACGCTCGATGTGAAGCTGCTCCACGACCTGGACCTCATGCCGTTTCGCGCGGCGGTGCTCGCCTTGCATCGGCCCTCGCCCGACGCGGACGCCTCGAGGCTCGAGGACCGGACACATCCCGCGTGGCGGCGCCTGAAGTTCGACGAGCTCCTCGCGCAGCAGCTCGCCATGCGCATCGCCTACCGCGAGCGCCGCGCCCGCAGCGCCCCCGAGCTTCCCGACGACCACACGCTCACCAACGCGCTCGCCAAGTCGTTGCCGTTCCCGCTCACGCGTGCGCAACGCCAGGCGCAGGCCGCCATCTCGAAGGATCTTTCGCACCCGCATCCGATGCGCCGCCTGCTGCAGGGCGACGTCGGCAGCGGCAAGACGCTGGTGGCGGCGCTCGCTGCGTTGCAGGCGATCGAGAACGGCTGGCAGGCCGCGTTGATGGCGCCCACGGAAATCCTCGCCGAGCAGCACTACCTCAAGCTTTCGCATTGGCTGGAGCCCCTGGGCGTGAAGATCGCGTGGCTCGCGGGCGGGCTGAAGGCGCGCGCCCGCAAGACCGCGGCCGACGCGATCGCCTCGGGCGAGACCCAACTCGCGATCGGTACCCACGCGCTCTTCCAGGAGGACGTGCGCTTCGCGAAGCTGGGCCTCGCCATCGTGGACGAGCAGCACCGCTTCGGCGTCGAGCAGCGCCTGGCGCTCTCGGGCAAGGGCCGCGAGGCCGTCGAGCCGCACCAGCTCATGATGAGCGCAACACCCATCCCGCGCACGCTCTCGATGAGCTACTACGCCGACCTCGACGTCACCGTGATCGACGAGATGCCGCCGGGCCGCACGCCCGTGGTGACGAAGCTTTTCTCGGAAGACAAGCGCGACGACGTGGTCGCGCGTGTCCGCGAAAGCTGCCGGGAAGGCGCGCAGGCCTATTGGGTTTGCCCCCTCATCGAGGAATCCGAAGCGCTGCAATTGCAGACCGCCATCGAGACTTTCGAGACCATGAAGGCCACGTTCCCCGACCTTGCCGTGGGGCTCGTGCACGGGCGCCTGAAGCCCGCCGAGAAAGCACAGGTGATGGCCGACTTCAAGGCAAGGCGCATCCAGCTCCTCGTGGCGACCACGGTGATCGAGGTGGGCGTGGACGTGCCCAACGCCACGCTCATGGTGATCGAGCACGCCGAGCGCATGGGACTCGCGCAGCTGCACCAATTGCGCGGCCGCGTGGGCCGCGGCGCGAAGGAAAGCATCGCGATCCTGCTCTACTACCAGCCGCTATCGGAGATGGCCCGGGCCCGGTTGAAGGTGATCTACGAAAGCAACGACGGCTTCGAGATCGCGCGGCAGGACCTGGTGCTCCGCGGGCCCGGCGAATTCCTGGGCGCCCGGCAAAGCGGCGCGCCGCTGCTGCGCTTCGCGGACCTCGATCGCGACGTGGACCTCATCGCGTCGGCGCGGGATGCCGCCGAGGCGCTCCTCAAGGCAAAATCGCCTTCCGTGACGAAACACCTCGACCGCTGGCTGGGATCGCGCCAGTTCTACCTCAAGGCATGAACAAGGTCCTCGCGCGCATCGATGCCTACGAGAAGCTGATGCGGCTGAATCGCCCCATCGGCATCCTGCTGTTGTTGTGGCCGACGCTATGGGCGCTGTGGCTCGCGCAGCGCGGCGTGCCCAACCCGATCGTGATCCTGCTCTTCTTCACGGGCACGGTGCTGATGCGATCGGGCGGTTGCGCGATCAACGATTTCGCCGACCGCAACTTCGACGACAAGGTCGATCGCACCCGGGACCGGCCGCTCGCCCGAAAGGCGATCGAGCCCTGGGAAGCGCTCGTGGTCGCCGCCGTTTGCGCGCTCCTCGCGTTCGCGGTCGTCATCCGGCTGAACAGCCTCACCGTGGAGCTGTCCTTCGTGGCGCTCGCGGTCGCCGTGATCTATCCGTTCCTCAAGCGCTTCTTCTGGATGCCGCAGGCGTGGCTGGGCATCGCGTTCGGTTTCGGGATCCCGATGGCGTTCGCGGCCCTGAGGAGCACGGTCCCGCCGCTCGGATGGGCGCTGCTCGCGGCGAACATCGCGTGGACCATCGCTTACGATACCGAGTACGCCATGGTGGACCGCGACGACGACCTGAAGCTCGGCATGAAGACTTCCGCCATCCTCTTCGGCAAGCACGACGTGGTCGCCGTGATGGCATTCCACTGGCTTTTCATCGTGATCCTCGCGGCCATCGGCGTGTGGCAACAGTACGGCGAGTGGTACTTCGCGGGCTTGCTCGCCGCGGCGGGACTCGCGGCGACGCACTATGCGATGATCCGCGGCCGCACGCGCGAAGGGTGCTTCAAGGCGTTCATGCACAACAACTGGATCGGGCTTGCGATCTTCGTGGGCATCGTGGCCGACAACCATCCGTGGCTCACCGTCCAGCGCTGGATCCCGCATTCATGGTTCTCGTGATCTACGGCCATCCGTACCCGCGGCGCTCGCGCGCATGCGCGGCGCTGTTGGGAGCGATTCGCGACCTGCCCGGCGCCGAGGTGCGCGCGTTGTACGACCTTTATCCGGATTTCGACATCGACGTGCCGGCCGAGCAGGCGGCGCTGGAACGGGCTGGGCTCGTCGTCTGGCTGCATCCGCTGTACTGGTACACGACGCCGGGCCTGATGAAGCACTGGTTCGACGAGGTGCTCCTCGGCGGCTGGGCCCATGGCAAGGACGGCATCGCGCTGAAGGGCAAGCAATGCCTGTGGGTCACGACGACCGGAGACGTGGAGAAATACGCCATGACCGGCGCCCATGCGCATCCATTCGAGGCCTTCGTGCCCGTGGTCGAGCAGACCGCGCGCTATTGCCACATGAAGTGGCTCGAGCCCTTCGTGGTGCACGGCTCGCACGAGATCAGCGACGAGAAGCTCGCCGAGGCCGCGCGGCACCTGCGCGCGCGGATCGAAAGCCACATCCATGCGTGAAGCGCTGATCTTCCTCGCCGCCGCGGTGGTGTGCGTGCCGATCGCCAAGCGCTTCGGGCTGGGGTCGGTGCTGGGCTACCTCATCGCGGGCGCCTCCATCGGGCCCTGGGGCCTCGGGCTCATCAGCGACACGGATTCGACGCAGAACCTCGCCGAACTGGGCGTCGTGCTGATGCTTTTCGTGATCGGGCTCGAGCTCGATCCCAAGCGTTTCCTCGCCATGCGCGGCGTGGTCTTCGGCGGCGGGACGCTTCAGCTCGCCGCGAGCGGCCTCGTGCTGGGCGTCGCCCTCTACTTCGCGGGCCTCACGTGGCAGGCCGCGCTGGTCGGCGGGCTCTCGCTCGCACTTTCCTCCACGGCGATCGCGACGCAGGCGCTCACGGAACGTAACGAGCTCAATACGCCGACGGGCCAGGCTTCGTTCGGGATCCTCCTCTACCAGGACATCGCGGCGATCCCGTTGATCGCGCTCGTCCCGTTCGTCGGGCGGGTCGAGGTGGCGGGATCCGATCCGCTGTGGATGCGCCTGGGCCTTGCCGCCTCGGCGATCGCGGGCGTCGTCGTGATCGGGCGCTATCTCACGAGGCCGATCCTGCGACTCATCGCGAAGACGGAGCTGCGCGAAGTGTTCACGGCCTTCGCGCTCTTGCTGGTCCTGGGAATCGCCGAAGTGATGTCGTACGCGGGGGTTTCCATGGCGCTCGGCGCCTTCCTCGCCGGCGTGCTCCTCGCGAGCAGCGAGTTTCGCCACGCGCTGGAAGGCGACATCGAGCCGTTCAAGGGGCTGCTGCTGGGGCTCTTCTTCATCTCGGTGGGGATGACGATCGATTTCGGCCTGCTCGGCTCGCAACCGGTCCGGATCGCGATGCTCCTCGCCGGTTTCCTCGCGCTCAAGATCTTCTCGCTCTGGGGTGTAGCGCAGGCGATCGAGATCTGCCGCCAGCGCTGGCTCTTCGCTTTCCTCCTCTCGCAGGGCGGGGAGTTCGCGTTCGTCGTGTTCGGTGTCGCGCGCGCGGCGAGGCTCTTCACGGCTGAATGGGAAGCGCTCCTCACGATCACGGTGGCGCTCTCGATGGCGACGACGCCGCTGCTGCTCCTCGCCCGCGACAGGCTCATGGGATCGCGCGCCAAGGCCGAGCGCGAGCCCGACACGATCACCGACGAGGGACCCGTGATCATCGCGGGCTTCGGGCGCTTCGGGCAGATCATCGGGCGCCTGCTCCTCGCGAGCGGCGTGCGACCCGTGGTGCTCGACCACGATCCCGACCAGGTGGAAACGCTCCGCAAGTTCGGCTTCACCGTGTTCTATGGAGATGCGACGAGGCTGGACCTCCTGGAAGCGGCGGGCGCCCGCAAGGCGCGACTGATCGTGAACGCCATCGACGACGTGGAGGCGAGCTTGGCCCTAGTGGATCGCGTTCGCGCCAACTTTCCGTCCCTCGAGATCGTGTCGCGCGCGCGCAACGTGAGCCACTATTACGAGTTGAAGCTGCGGGGCGTGAACGTCGTGGAGCGCGAGACGTTCGAAGCGGCGCTGCGCATGGGGCGCTCGACGCTGGAGAAACTCGGGGTCGATCGCTTTCGCGCGAAGGAGCTTGCGGACGTCTTCCGCCGCCACAACATTGCCAGCGTGGAGGCGACGCAGCCGTTCTACCAGGACGAGGCGCAGCGCATGTCGATCGCCAAGCAGGGCCGCGAAGAGTTGGAGAAGCAATTCGCGCGCGACCGCGAGAGGTTCGAGCGCGGACACGGCGGCGGCGGATGGAACTGACAGTGAGCCAATAGGAGCGCAGCATGACGACGTGGCTTGTATCCGGTGTTCGCTCTCCCTTTGCGCGCGTGGATGGCGCGCTCCGCAATCTCGATGCCATCGGCCTGTCCGTTCCCGTCGCGAAAGCGATGGCGGCGCAATTGCCCGCGGGCGCGCGCCCCGATCTCGTCGTGTGGGGAACGGTGGTGGCCAATCTCGGATGGAGCAACATCGCCCGCGAGGTCGTGATCGATGCGGGGATCGATCAAACGACGCCCGCGTTCAGCACCGTGCTCGCGTGCTCCACCAGCATGGTCGCTGTGTTCGAAGCCGCGGGCATGCTCGGCAAGGACATCGATCTCGCGTTGTGCGGCGGCGTGGAGAGCATGAGCCGCGTGCAGATCGGATTGACGCAGGGCATGTCGGACTGGATCCGCCGGCTCGGGACGGCGCGCAGCTTCGGCGAGCGCATCGACAAGTTCACGGAATTCCGCTGGAAGGATTTCGGCCTGCACATCCCGAGTGTGGCCAATCGCGCGACGGGCAAGAGCATGGGCGAGCACTGCGAGGAAATGGCCAGGCAGTGGCACATCGCGCGCTCGGACCAGGACCGCATCGCGCTCGCTTCGCATCAACGCGCGGTGAAGGCCATGGCGTCGGGCTTCTTCGACGATCTCGTGATTCCCGTCGAGGGGATGGTGAAGGACGGGATCCCGCGCGCGGATACGTCCGCCGAGAAGCTCGCCAAGCTTCGTCCCGCGTTCGACACCACGAGCGGGCAGGGCACGCTTACGGCGGGCAACTCCTCGCCGCTCACGGACGGCGCCGCGGCGATCTGGGTCGCGAACGACGCGGGCCTTTCGCGCGTGCCGGCGAATCGGCCCCGCGCGAAGCTCGTCGACTGGGAAGTCGCCGCCGTGGACATCTTCCACGAAGGCCTGCTGATGGCGCCGGCCTACGCGATCCCGCGCCTGCTCGGCCGCCACGGGCTCACCTACGACGCGATCGACCTCTGGGAAATCCACGAGGCGTTCGCGGCGCAGGTGCTGTGCAACGTCGCGGCCCTCGAAAGCGAAGCGTTCCTGCGCGAGAAGGTGAAGACCGATGCGAAGTTCGGGAAGCTTCCATGGGACCGCTGGAATCCCAACGGCGGAAGCACGGCGATCGGCCATCCGTTCGGCGCGACGGGCGCGCGCATCCTTTCGCAGGCGACGAAGGAGCTCGCGTCGATGGGGCCGGGCAAGCGCGCGATCGTGTCGATCTGCGCCGACGGCGGGCTCGGAACGGTGGCGCTGCTGGAGTCGGCCTGATCAGGCCGGCGTCGTGACCTTCGGCGTCGCGCGCAGGTCCTTCACGAGCTTGCCGAAACGCGGGATCTCCGCTTCATGCGGGCCGTCGCGAAACGGCTCCTTGAGTGCCGCGTCGTACCACTTCTTCATCGAGTCGAGCGCGAGCAGCCGCTCGACGTACGCCATCGCCGGGCCGGGGAGCGCCAGGCCGTAGGTCTGCACGCGGAACGCGACCGGGCAGAAGAACGCATCGACCGCGCCGAACGAATTGCCCGCCAGGAACGGGCCGCCGAAGCGCTTGAATCCGTCGCCCCAGAGTTCCACGAGGCGCGCGACGTCGCCCTTCACGGCGTCGACGGAATGCAACTGGATGCGCACGCCGCAGTTCATCGAGCAGATCTCGCGAAGCGAGCCGAAGGAGCTGTGCATCTCGGCCGAAGCGCTGCGCGCCCAGGCCCGCGCGCCGTCATCCTTGGGCCACACGCCGGGCCTGCGCTCGGCCACGTATTCCGCGATCGCGAGCGAGTCCCAGACGATCCGGTCCCCGTCGTTCAGGCACGGGACCTTGCCGGTAGGCGATCCGCCTTCGCTCTTCGCGGTGAATCCGGGCCCGAAGACATGGAGCCGCTCGTGGAAGGGGATGCCCAGTTCCGCGAGCAGGACCCAGGGCCGGAGCGACCACGACGAGTAGTTCTTGTTGCCGATGTGCAAGGTGTACATTTGAGAATCTTATGATTCCGGCGCATCCGGCCGCAATCGAATTTTACTAGCAAGCCATGTGAGCAAATCAATGCGCATCCCGATCGCAGCCTCAATCGCCGTCGCTATACTCGCGCTTCCCGCGCAAGCCGAGCTCACGCGCCTCGAGCTCGCGGGCACGAGACCCTACGGAGCGTTCCTTCCCGGCGACTTCGTGATCTCGGAGGGGAAAGTCCACGGCGAGCTCGCGCCCGGCGAGGCGATCCCGGGGCTCGACAAGGCGCCGCGCAATGCGAAGGGCCGTGTCGAATACTCCGCCCGAATCATCCTCGTTTACCCGGCGGAGCCGAAGGCGGGTAACGGCACGCTGATCGTCGACATTCCCAATCGCGGCAACGCCTACGCGGAGACGCTCTACAACTCGCCGCGCGGCGCGCCCTACCAGGCCGGCACGATGGAGCAGGGAACCGGGTTCCTGCAGGACCACGGCTTCGCCCTCGCCGAGGTGTACTGGGAGCTCGGGAAGGGCGCGGACCTTCCGAAATTCAACGATGGGATCCGCGACCAATACGTCGAGGGCGTGGGCTTCGCGATCGTGCGCGACGCCGCCGACTACCTCGCGCGCGGGACCGTCGATTCGTCGGGCGCGGCCAATCCGCTCGCCGGGGCCGTGAAGCGCGTCATCGCGAGCGGAAAATCCCAGAGCGGGCGCTTCCTCAAGTCGTTCCTGCTGAATGGCTTCGACATGGTGAACGGGCATCGCGTGTTCGACGGCATGCACATCTTCGT
Organism: Usitatibacter sp.; assembly: GCA_049300695.1. Classification (GTDB taxonomy): domain Bacteria; phylum Pseudomonadota; class Gammaproteobacteria; order Burkholderiales; family Usitatibacteraceae; genus Usitatibacter. Next base: position 69,598 of record JBAQKF010000047.1, on the reverse strand, counting down.
CGCCGGGTCCGGCCAATTGCCGATCCTGCAGACGGGCGCCGGCCCGGAGTCGAGCGCGAACGCGATTCCGGCGTTCGAGGATCCGGATATGCGCGGCGTGAACGAGGAGCCGCTGGCGCTCGCGGACCTGCTCGGAAAGGTCACGGCGCGGGGCGAAGCGTTGCCGAAGATGTTCTTCGAGAACTCGACGACGGACTTCTATTCGATCCGCGCGTCGCTCGCCCGCACGGGCGCCTCGGGCACCGTCGAGCATCCGGTGCCGGCGGAGGTACGCGTCTACGACATCGCGGGAGCGTCGCACGTGGTGGTCCCGCGCCAGGACAATTGCACGATGCCGCCCAATCCGCTCGACTGGGCCCCGGTCAATCGCGCGCTGCTGCTCAGGCTCGACGAATGGATTTCGGCAAATCGCGAGCCGCCGGACTCGAAATACATGCCGCTCGAACCCGTGCGGTCGGAGGCAGCGGCGCTCGGCCGGCCCCCTCACCTGCCCAAGGCGGTGATCCAGGTTCCGCGCCGCGATGAGAGCGGCAATGCGATCGGCGGTGTTCGCCTTCCCGACATCGAGGTTCCGTTGGGTACCCACCTGGGATTGAACATGCCGCATTCGCGGGCCTGCATGAATATCGGTGCGTTCATTCCCCTGGCATTTTCCAAGGAGGGACGCGGGGCCAGCGGCGATCCCCGCCCGTCGCTCACGGAGCGCTACCCGAGTCGCAACGCGTACGTGGGCCGCGTTCGCACGGCGGCCCGCCGTCTAGAAGGCGAGGGATTCCTCCTGCCGGAGGACGCCGCGATCATCATCGAGCAGGCGGCGTCGTCGCCGCTCTTCGCGGCGGGTGGGCTCGAGCGCCGCTAGGTTGCGGCGTCGAGCAGGGCCGCCGCGACGGCGCGCGCGGCGTTCGCCGCCCCGGGGTCGCGATCCATCTGCGCGCTCACGGTCGCCCCGTCATAAAGGAGCACCAGCTGGCGCGCGAGCTTTTTCGGGTTGGCCGCGCCCGCGTCCTTCGCGAGCTGGGTGAAAAGCTCGAGCGTCCACGCCCGCGAGGCGTCGAGGACCGCCTTCACGCCCTGGCTGCCGTGCACTTCGGCATTCGCGCGCATGAAGGCACATCCGCGAAAGCCCCGCTCCGCGAATAGTTCCGCCATGACGTCGAACAAGCCGAGGATCTTCTCCCGCGGCGTCCGGTAGCGCGCGAGCTTGCCGGTCATGCGCGCCTGGCGCGCCTCCTGGCGCGATTCCAGGTAGGAGCGGATCAGCTCCTCCTTGCTGCCGAAGACGCCGTAGAGCGACGCCTTGGCCACGCCGGCGCGCTCGATGATGCGGTCGATGCCGACCGTATTGATTCCTTCTTCGTAGAAGAGCTGCCCGGCCGCGGAGAGCAGGCGCTCGCGGGCGGACTTGGGGGCGGGGATGCGGGTTTCCATGGACTTGACAATACCAGACAGGTCTGTATGATGCAAGTCAATCAGACAGACCTGTCTGTTCAACGTAATGGAAGGAATCGCCATGGAAGCCACCCGCCCGACGAACAAATCCCGCAAGGCCCTGGTGACCGGCTCCACCTCCGGAATCGGCAAGGCGGCGGCGCTAAGGCTCGCGCTGGACGGCTTCGAGGTCATCGTCCATGGGCGCGACCCGGTGCGCGGCGCCGAAACCGTTCGCGAGATCGAGGCGGCCGGCGGAAGGGCCACTTTCATCGCGGCCGAGATGGGCGATACGGCGCAGGTCCGCAGCCTCGCCGCCAAGGCCGCCGACGTGGACGTGCTCGTGAACAACAGCGGCTTCGCATGGTTCGGCCCCACGGCGAGCCTGGACGAGCGGAAGTTCGATGAGATGTTCGCCGCGAATGTGCGCGCCCCGTATTTCCTCGTGGCCGAGATCGCGCCGCACATGGCCGCGCGAGGCGGGGGCAGCATCGTCAACGTGGGCAGTGTCGCGGGCCAGGTGGGACTTGCCGGCGGTGCCGCCTACAGCGCGACCAAGGCCTCGCTTGCGGCGATGACGCGCTCATGGGCCGCGGAGTTCAGCCCCTCGGGCGTTCGCGTGAACGCCGTCGCGCCCGGCCCCGTGTACACGTCGAGCCCGCGGGAGCGCATCCAGGCGCTGGGCGATACCACCATCGTGAAGCGCGCCGGCGATCCCTCCGAGATCGCGGAAGTGATCTCGTTCCTCGCCTCGCCCCGCGCGAGCTACGTGACCGGAGCCGTGTTCGCCGCCGACGGCGGCCGCGGGGCTATTTAATTCACTCAAGGAGAGGTCCGTGACCAGCACCAATTGCCCCACCGCGGCGATGCCGGAGACCGCCGTGCCGTCCTCCAAACGCGGGCGGCTGTCTCCCACCGCCGCCTTTTATCTTCAAGCCTCGATCACGGTGTCGTTCCTCGCCGGATCGTCGGCGCCCACGCCGCTTTATTCGCTCTACCAGGCCGAGTGGGGATTCTCGGCCACGATGGTGACGATGATCTTCGCGATCTATGCGATCGCCGTCCTCGCATCGCTCCTCGTGGCGGGGCGCCTTTCGGATCACGTGGGACGCCGTCCCGTATTGTTCGCCGCGATCGCCGCGCAGATCTTCGCGATGATCCTCTTCGGCACCGCGACCGGAGTGGAAGGGCTCATCGTGGCGCGGATCGTCCAGGGGCTGTCCGCGGGAGCCGCCGTGGCCGCGGTCGGCGCGGGACTCCTCGATCTTCGCAAGGAACATGGCGCGATCGCCAACGCGGTCACGCCGCCCATCGGTACGGGGCTGGGCGCCATCCTCGCGGGATTGATGGTGCAATTCCTGCCGGCACCGACGCAGCTCGTGTACGGCGTGCTCGCGATGGTGTACTACGCGCAGGGAATCGGCGTGTTCCTGATGTCCGAGACTCATTTACCCCGTCCCGGCGCGTGGGCATCGCTAAAGCCCACGCTCACGCTTCCGCGCTCCGTGCGCGGACCGATGTTGCTCGCGGTCCCGGCGCTGGTGGCCGTGTGGGCGCTCGCGGGTTTCTACGCATCGCTCGGCCCGGCGCTCGTGCGCGGATTGGTGGGAATCGATTCCTCGCTGCTGGGAGGAGCCACGCTCTTCGTCATGGCGGCAAGCGCCGCGATCGCCACGGCGGTCCTGCGCAACGCGATGGCGCGCACGCTGACGCTCGTGGGCGCCTACGCGCTGCTCGCGGGCATGGTCGTCGGGATTACGGCCCTGTCGATCCACTCGCCGGCCGCGTTCTTCATGGGCACCGCGATGGCGGGGATCGGCTTCGGCGCGGGATTCCAGGGCGCCATCCGCGCCATCGCGACGCATGCCGCGCCGCACGAGCGCGCCGGCGCGCTGTCGATCGCCTTCGTCATCTCGTACCTTGCGATGGGTGTCCCGGCGGTAGTCGCCGGCTACCTCGTGACGCGCCAGGGCGACATCCTCGCGACCGCGCGCGAATTCGGCGTCGCGGTGATCGTCCTGTCGGTGGTGACGCTCGTGGCCGAGATGCGAAGGGTCCGCACCTAGGCCGCGGGAACCCCGGGCAGCAAGGTCGACGCCAGGCACGCGAACGCTATGTAGGGGGAACGCCAGGTCGTGTCGCTGTAGAGAGACCAGGCTTCGCCGATCCAACGCAACGTGATTCCACTTCTTACGCCCAGGAAATAATTTTCAGTGACTCCCGCGAGGATCGAAAGCGCGAGGGGAACCACGGGGAATGCGCACACTCCAAGCGGTGACTGCGAGCTGCATCCAGTAGCGCGCAGGTCTCCTGTTCACCACGCGACTCTCCTCATGAAATTCAATCTCAACGTCAATTCCAGGCTGGTCGAGGTCGACGTCGACCCCGACCTGCCCCTGCTCTGGGCGTTGCGCGCCCACCTCAACCTCACCGAGGCGGCGTACGGCTGCGCGCAAGGTCTGTGCGACGCCTGCATGGTGCGCATAGAAGGAATGCCGGTGCGCTCCTGCATCACGCCCGTTTGCACGGTCGGCTCGGCTCGCATCACCACGGTCGAGGCCGCCTCTCTCAGCCCGCGGCCGCAACGCCCGCGCGAGGCCGTGCCGCCGCGAGTGCTGCCCAAGTGATGACACCCGGCACGATCGAAAGCGACGCCGCCTTCGCGAAGCGTTACAGCTTCGCGATCGCCCGGTCGAGGATCCCGTCGATGCCCCTGGGGCCTTCGAGGGAGACCCCGAGGTCGCGGATCAGGCCGTCGCTCAGGCCATAGACCCACCCGTGCACGGTGAGGCTCTGGCCGCGCTCCCAGGCGTCGAGCACGATCGAGGTCTGGCACACGTTGCCCACCTGCTCGATCACGTTGATCTCGCAGAGCCGGTCGATCCGCTCCGAGAGATCCTTCAACGAAGCGATCGACTGCGCGTGCTTCGCGTGGACGTCCTGGATGTGCCGGAGCCAGTTGTCGATGAGGCCCAAGCGCTTCTTCTGCAGCGCCGCGCGCACGCCGCCGCATCCATAATGGCCGACGACGATGATGTGGTGGACCCTGAGGACGTCCACGGCGAACTGCATCACCGAGAGGCAATTGAGGTCGGTGTGCACCACCATGTTGGCGATGTTGCGGTGGACGAACATCTCGCCGGGCAGCAGCCCCACGATCTCGTTGGCCGGAACGCGGCTGTCTGCGCAGCCGATCCAGAGATAGTCGGGCGCCTGCAGCTTGGAGAGTTTCTTGAAGAACTGGGGATCCCGGGCCGTGATGCGGTTGGCCCAGTTGCGGTTCTTGTCGAAAAGCTTTCGCAGCGTGGTCATGGGTGGCTAGCGGGCATTGTACGGGGCTCCTCCGCGGAAATGCCGGCGCTTGCGACCGCGGCGAGGATTCCCTGCAGGACTGCCGTGGGCGGCGGCGGGCAGCCGGGCACGACGACGTCGACGGGGATCACGTCCGCCACGCCACCGCATGTGGCGTAGCCCTTGCCGAATATCCCTCCGTCGCGGCCGCAGTCGCCCACCGCCACGACGAGCTTCGGATCGGGCATCGCCTCGTACGCGATGCGCAGCGCCTGCTCCATGTTGCGCGACACCGGTCCCGTGACGAGCAGCATGTCGGCGTGGCGGGGGCTCGCGGCGAACCTGATGCCCATTCCCTCGAGGTTGTAGTAGGGGTTGTTGAGCGCATTGAGCTCGAGTTCGCAGCCGTTGCACGATCCCGCGTCCACCTGCCGGATCACGAGCGCGCGCCCGAGGATCTTCAGGATGCCCGCCTGGATCGTCGCCGCGCGCACGCGCCACTCTTCATTCGCGCGGGGCGCCGCCTCGCTCACCATGCCCGTCTTCAGGATCTTCAGCAGGATCGGGATCATCAGCAGTCCACCCCGGAATAGCTCAGGTTGAAGCTCTTGTTGATGAGCGGGAAGTCGGGAACGATGTTGCCCATCACCGCGTGCTCGATGACCGGCCAGTTGTGCCACGAAGGATCGTGCGCATGGCAGCGCCGGATGCGCCCGCCGGCGCCCGCTTCCAGGGCCACGAGCACGGCGCCGCGCCAACCCTCGATCCATCCCACCCCGAACGCCCCGTCGCGCGGCTCGGGCAGCGCGACGCGAACATCACCCGCGGGCATTCCCTCGACGATCGCGGCGACAAGGCGCAACGACTCGTCGACCTCGTCGAAGCGCGCGTTCACGCGCGCGGCGACATCGCCGGCCTGGTAGACGGCCTTCTTCACCTTCAAGGTATCGTAGGGAGCGGCCGGATGGTCCACGCGCAGGTCGTGCGATTGGCCGCTCGCCCGGCCCGCGAGACCCGTGAGCCCGAGCTCGTGCGCGAGCGAAGGCGTCACCTGGCCCGCGCTGAGGAACCGGTCCTGCAATCCCGAGTGCTCGTCGAAGATGCGGTGCAGCGCGCGTACTTCCCGGCTCATCTCGCGCGCTTGCTGCGCGAATTGCGCGAGGCGCGCGGGATCCGGATCGACATCCACGCCGCCGGGCACGATGCGGTCCATCATGAAGCGGTGGCCGAATGCCGCTTCGTTCGCGCGCAGCCAATCCTCCTTGAGCCGCATGAACTGCGCCAGGGCGAAAGCGAAGCCGCCGTCGTTGCCGAGGGCGCCCAGATCGCCCAGGTGGTTGGCCACGCGCTCGCGCTCGAGCATCAGCGCGCGCAGCCACAGCGCGCGGGGCGGAGGCCGAACCACGAGCACCGCTTCCGCCGCTTGCGCGTAGGCCCACGCGTACGCGACGGTGGAATCGCCCGAGACACGTCCCGCGAGGCGGTGACCGTCGGCGACACCGAACTCCTCGAAGCGCTTGTCGATTCCCTTGTGCACGTAGCCCAGATGCGCCTCGAGGCGCAGCACCTTCTCGCCCACCACGGAGAACCGGAAGTGGCCGGGCTCGATGATGCCCGCGTGGATCGGGCCCACGGCGATCTCGTGCACGCCGTCGCCCTCGACGCGCACGAAGGCATAGGAATCGGGCGCCGGATCGGGGGGCGCCCCTCCGGCGAAGTCGCGCCGCAGCGGAAATTCGCCTTCGCGCCACGCGCCGTGCCGCAGCCAGGCTCGCGAGTCGACGTCGTCTCCTTCCGGCGCGAGTCCCAGCAGGTCGCGTGCCGCGCGCTGCATGCGGTTGGCCGCGGGGAACACGCCGGACAGGTCGGGGAATGTGGGTTGCGTCGCGGCGACGGGAAGCTCGACCACGCACAGCCCCTGCGCCGTCGCATAAGCCGCGAAAAGGGAGAACTTGCCGTCGCGATCGCGATGGTCCGCCCCCCAGATCGCGACGAGACGGCAGCCGGATTCGCGCGCGAGCACCGCGGCCTCGCTCCAGGCGGCGGCGTTCACGTGCGCGATCGAGGCCGCAACCGCGCCGGGAAGCGTTTCGGTCGCCTGGGGCATGCCCGGGATGCGCATGTCAGCCGAGCAGCTTCGCCGCCTGGTGGTACCAGGCCGCGAGGTAGGGTGGAATGTAGAGGCCGAGCATCAGTGCAAGTCCCATGTGGATGAAGACCGGCATCAATGCCGGCTGGTGCTTGAAGGGCTTCACGGCGGTGTCGCCGAATACCATCGGCTGCACGCGCCCGAAGATCGCCGCGAAGGCGACGCCGAGGGCGAGAAGCAGGATGGGCGTTGCCCACGCGTGCTCGCGCATCGCGGTCGTGAGGATGAGGAACTCGCTCGCGAATACGCCGAAGGGGGGCATCCCGAGGATGGCGAAGGTGCCGATCATCAGGCCCCAGCCCACCGTGGGGCTCACCTTGAGCAGCCCGCGGATGTCCTCCATCACCTGCGTGCCCGCGTTCTGCGTCGCGTGGCCCACGGCGAAGAAGATGCCGCTCTTCACCAGCGAGTGCACGGTCATGTGGAGAAGGCCCGCGAAGTTGGCGATCGGCCCGCCCATGCCGAACGCGAAGGTGATGAGGCCCATGTGCTCGATCGACGAGTAGGCGAACATGCGCTTGATGTCACGCTGGTGCGAGAGGAAGAAGGCCGCGACCACGACCGACGTGAGCCCGAAGCCCATCAGCAGGTTGCCGGCGAAGCGCGTCTCCAGCGCGCCGTCGGCGAGCACCTTGCATCGCACCGCGGCGTAAAGCGCCACGTTGAGCAGCAGCCCGGAGAGCACGGCGGAAATCGGCGTGGGACCCTCCGCATGGGCATCGGGCAGCCAATTGTGCAGCGGCACCAATCCCACCTTCGTGCCGTATCCGACCAGCAGGAAGACGAACGCGAGCGACATGATCGCCGGCTCGAGCTGGCCCTTCACGAGGTTGAGGTGGGTCCAGAGGAGCGCGTTGCCCTCGGCGCCGAGCACGCGCTCGGCGGCGAAGTAAAGCAGGATCGTGCCGAAGAGCGCCTGCGCGATGCCCACGCCGCACAGGATGAAGTATTTCCACGCGGCCTCGAGGCTCGCGGCGGTGCGGTAGACCGACACGAGCAGCACCGTGGCGAGCGTCGCGGCTTCCATCGCGACCCAGAGGATGCCCATGTTGTTGGTGGTGAGTGCCAGCAGCATGGTGAACATGAACACCTGGTACATGCTGTGGTAGAGGCGCAGCCGCCCCGCGGTCATCCGGCCGTGGTCGCGTTCGGTGCGCATGTAGGGGCGCGAAAAGAGCGACGTCGTGAATCCCACGAACGCGGTGAGCGTGACGAGGAACACGTTCAGCGGATCGACGAAGAACTGCTCGAAGACTCCCATCACCGGGCCCGTGGACACGACGCCGGCCGTGAGCCACGCGGCCGTGCAGAGCGTGGCGAAGCTGAACGCGCAGTTGATCTCGGGCGCGCTGTCGCGCTCGCCGAGGACCCAGAGGCACAAGCCCCCGGCAAGCGGGATGGCGAGAAGGATCGCGAGGGTTTCCACCTATTCGTCCTTCAGCTTCTCGAGGTGGTGGATGTCGAGCGAATCGAACTGCTCGCGGATCTGGAACATGAAGACTCCCAGGATCACCATGCCCACCAGGACGTCGAGGGCGATCCCGAGCTCGACCACCATCGGCATGCCGTAGGTGGCGCTGGTGGCCGCGAAGAAGAGCCCGTTCTCCATCGACAGGAACCCGATCACCTGAGGGACCGCCTTGGAGCGCGTGATCATCATGAGGAACGACATCAACACGCAGGCGAGCGCGATGCCGAGCGTGCCGCGCGCGATCGATTTCGAGAATTCCGAGATCGGCAGGGCGAGATTGAACGCGAACACCACCAGCCCGATGCCGACCAGCATCATCGTGGGGATGTTGATGAGCGTCTCGATGTCCCACTTCACGTTGAGGCGCCGGATGAGCCGGTGCAGGATATAGGGCAGCGCGACCACCTTGAGCACGAACGTGATGCCCGCCGAGTAGTAGAGGTGGTTCTGCCCGGTCACGTAGGCGACAGTCACGGTCGAGCCCACGAGTGCCAGGCCCTGCAGCGCGAACAGGTTGATGAGGGCGACGATGCGCCGCTGCGCCAGCATGGCAAAGGCGAGCAGAAGCAGGCCGCTTGCGAAGAGGTTGACCAGCTGGTTGCCCAGGCTATTCACGGTCAGGCCCCCAGCAGAAGGTGGACCAGGAGGGCGAGCACTCCCAGCAGGAATGCGGTGGCGAGGAACTCCGGCACGCGGAAGATGCGCATCTTCGCGAGGATCGTCTCGATCACCGCGAGGCAGAAGCCGCCCACGGCGAGCTTGGCCACGAGCACCGGGAGCGCCCACAGGAGGGCCGCGTGGTCGTTGGCCTCCGCGACCCCCCAGGGGAAGAAGAGCGCGATGCCCGCGCACGAGTACGCGAACAGCTTCATCGCCGCCGCCCACTCGAGCAATGCCAGGTGGCGCCCCGAGTACTCGAGCACGAGCGCCTCGTGGATCATGGTGAGCTCGAGGTGCGTCGTGGGATTGTCCACGGGGATGCGCGCGTTCTCCGCGAGCGACACCATGGTGAAGGCGAGGCCCGCGAAGGCGAGGCTGGGCAGGATCGAGAATTCCCGGTGCGCGAGCGTCGTGACGATTGTCGCGAGCGAGGTGGAGCTCGAGATGAGCGACGTCGTGAAGAGCACCATCAGGAACGCGGGCTCGGCCAGGAACCCCACCAGCATCTCGCGCCGCGCCCCCATGGTGCCGAACGCGGTGCCCACGTCCATGGCCGCAAGCGAAATGAAGAGCCGCGCCAGGGCGAACAGGCCCACCAGGGCGATCGCGTCCGCGGCCGGCGCAAGCGGCAGGTTGGTGGACAGCGTCGGAATGATCATCGAGGCGAGCAGCATGCAGCTGAACACGACGTAGGGCGCGAGCCGGTACATCGCCGTCGCGCCGTGCGCAACCACGGACTCCTTCCAGAAGAGCTTGTGCAGCATGCGGAAGGGCAGAAGCAAGGGCGGTGCGGAGCGGTTCTGCAGCCATGCGCGGCACTGGTTCACCCATCCCACCAGCAACGGCGCCAGCAGCAACGCCGCCACCATGGCGGCGAACTGCGCGAGGACGCCTTCGAAGTTCATGCCTGGGTGAGGAAGAGGAGCGCCACGAGGGTGAGGAAGCTGTAGAGCAGATAGATCGAGATGCGCCCGCGCTGCAGGCGGCCGACGACGCGCGAGGCCGATTCGGTTGCGGCGGCGATGCGCAGGTATACCCAGGCCCACAGCGGGTCCTCCACCACGACCCGATAGCGCGGCTCGCGATCGAAAGGCGTGGGAAGCTCGCGCTGCATGCGATAGAAGGGCTCGAAGATCTGCCGGATCGGCTGGCCGAATCCTTCCGCCGTATCCTGCATGCGTACGGTCGGGTCCGCGGTGAAGCCGCATGCCCAGGCCGGCGCGCGGCGCAGGCGCCCGTGGTAGAGGCGGCGCACGAAGAAGATCGCGAAGAGCGCGAGCGCGAGGGTGGCCAGGAGCAGCAGCAGCGGGCTGTACGACGCGCGTTCCGCGGACACGGGCGCGAGCAGCAGCCAATCGCCGATATGCCCGCTCTGCGCGAGGCCGCGCCCGACGAGCTGGTACGGAATCGGGTCGATGATGCCGATGACCGCGACGGGAAACAGGCCCAGCAACACGCAGACCACCGTGAGCCAGATGAGGCCCAGGCGCTCGAGGGCGCCCGCGTCGCGCGCTTCGGACAGGCGCTCCTCGCGCGGACGCCCGAGGAAGATCACGCCGAAGAACTTGACCATCACGTAGCCCGCGAGCGCCGCCACGAGCGCCACGCCGGCCGCGAAGAGGGGCACCAGCATCTTCAGGTACGGGTTCGGCAGTCCCCCGGTGAAAAGGAAGCCCTGCAGCAGCAGCCACTCGGAGACGAAGCCGTTCGAGGGCGGAAGCCCCGCGCTTGCGATCACGCCGACCAGCATCGTGCCCGCCACCCACGGCATGTAGCGCATCAGCCCGCCCAGTTTTCCGAGGCTGCGTTCGTGGGTGGCGTGCAACACCGATCCCGTGCCGAGGAAGAGCAGGCTCTTGAACATCGCGTGGTTGAGGCAGTGGTACAGCATCGCCGTCATCGCGAGGGCCGCGAGCGACGGCATGCGATAGGCGGTGAACGCCATCGCGAGCCCCATGCCCATGACGATGAGGCCGATGTTCTCGATCGAGGAGTACGCCAGCAGGCGCTTCATGTCGACCTGCGCCGCGGCGAACACCACGCCGAAGAGCGCGGTCGCCAATCCCAGCACGAGCGCCACCACGCCCCACCACCAGAGCGGCGTGCCGGCGAGGTCGAACGCGACGCGCAGCATCCCGTAGATCGCGGTCTTCAGCATGACGCCGCTCATCAGCGCGGAGACCGGCGAGGGCGCGGCCGGGTGCGCCTCGGGAAGCCAGATGTGCAGCGGCAGGACGCCGGCCTTCGCGCCGAACCCGAAGAGGGCCAGAAGGAAGGCGCACGAGGCCCAGAAGGGCGACAGGTGCTGTGCGCGCATATTGGCGAACGTGTAGTCGCCGGTGTTCGCCTGCAGCACCCCGAAGCACAGCAGGATGGCGATCGCACCGATGTGCGCGACGAGCAGGTAAAGGTACCCCGCGCGCTGGATCTCGGGGATGCGGTGGTTCGTCGTCACCAGGAAGAACGACGAGAGCGCCATCACCTCCCAACTCACCATGAAGGCGTAGGCGTCGTCGGCCAGCAGCACCATCACCATCGCGGCGAGGAAGATCTGGTACTGGAGGCAGATCAATCCCGGCGGGGTGCCCTCGCCGACGCGGAAATAACCGCTTGCGAAGATCGAGACCCCGGCGCTCGCGATCCCCAGCAGCACGATGAAGAACGCGGAAAGCGCGTCAAGGCGCAGGTGGAAGGGCAGGTCCGGAAGGCCGATGGCGAGGACGGCGACTTGCGGCTGCGAAGGAAGCGCCGCGAGCGCGAATGCGGCGAGCGTCACGCTGAGTACCGCCGACACGGGGAAGAGGACGCGCGCGACGATCCGGAAGTTGCGAAGCGCGGCGACGCCCGCGAGGCCGACCACGAACCATGCCGCAACGACGGCGAGAATGCCGTCGATCGCAAGCACGGGCGAACCGTTCACACGGTTTCGACGGCGGAGTTGAGGTAGTAGCCGGCTCCGCGCTCGGTCCGGATCAGCTGCGGCTGGTTGGGGCTTTCCTCGATCTTGCGGCGAAGCCTCAGGATCTGCACGTCGATGGACCGGTCGTAGATGTCGTCGTGCAGGCGGCTCGATTCGAGGAGCTGGTCCCGCGTGAGGATCCGGCCAGGCGCGCGCAGGAACGCCACCAGCAGCGCGTACTCGCTGTTGGTGAGCTCGACGTTGCGCCCGTCGGGCGCCTTCAACTTGCGCGTGCCGGTATTGAGCTCCCAGCCCGCGAACTTGAAGGCGCGCACGGTCTCGCCGCGCCGTGTCGCCCGCTTGCCCTCGGTGCGGCGCAGGACCGCCTTGATGCGCGCGAGGAGCTCCCGCTGGCTGAAGGGCTTGGTGACGTAGTCGTCGGCCCCGAGCTCCAGGCCCATGATGCGGTCGGCCTCTTCCTTGCGTCCCGTGAGGATGATGATGGGCAGGTCGAGCGATTCACGCAGCCGCCGCGCGATCGCCAGGCCGTCCTCGTCGGGAAGCTTGAGGTCCAGGATCACGAGGTCGACGATCTCCACCGAGAGGACCTTGTCCATGTCGGCGCCGGTCTCGGCGAGCGAGACCTTGAAGTCGTGCTCGGTGAGGTACTCGTGGATCAGGTCGCGGATCGCGACGTCGTCATCGACTACGAGGATATGGGCTTCCACGGTCCGGTCGAAAGTTGGGGGTCCAGGGGCATTTTAACGCCGGAGACCGTAGAATCCGAAGCGGGAGCCCGATGAGCGCCGAAACGCCCTCCATACAGACTGTTGGGAACGCCGGCTCGGCGCGGCGGACGCTCGCCCTCGTCACCTTTGGGGTCGTCTACTACGTGCTCGCCGCCTACGCGGTGAGCCTGCCCGCCCAGGCCCACTTTCCGCTCGCGATCTGGCCCGCGCACGGCTTCGCGCTCGGGGTATTCCTCCTCACGCCCGCGCGCCGCTGGCCCGCCTTCCTCGCGTTCATCGCGGTGGCCACGCTCGCCATCGCTTTCGACCTGCACGCGGGCTGGCGCGAAGACCTGGAGGCAGTGGCGGTGAACGTGGCACTCCCGCTCGGGGTGGCGATCGGCCTGCAGCGCCTCGCCGGGCCCAACGTCACAATCTTCACCGTGAAGGGCGTGGCGTCCTTCCTCGTGGGCATGGCCCCACTCGTGGCGGGGCTCGCCATCGCGGCCGCCGGATACTCGTACCTGGAGTCGGGCGGGTCGATGCGCGAGCAGTGGGCCGTGACCTTCGCCTCGACGATGCTCGCGGTGCTCGCCACCGCGCCGCTCGTGCTCGCATGGAGCCGCCGCGGGATCGGCGAGGCGCTCGAGCTCACGCGCTCGAAGATGCCCGAGCTCATCGTGCTCTACGTGGGCCTCATCGTCGCGACCTACTACGTCTTCGGCTCGCGCCCGGACTCGCAGACCTACCTGCCGCAGCTGATCTATCTTTGCGCCCCGTTCCTCATCTGGGCGGCGCTTCGGTTCGGCATGCGCAGCACGACGCTCGCACTCGCCATATTCGCGCTCATTTGCTACTGGCAGACGGCGCACGGCTTCGGCCCTTTCGCCAACGAGGGATTCACCGACAGGCGCGAGACGCTGCACCTGCAAAGCTACCTCGCGACAATCGTGGTGACGACGCTCTTCTCGGCCGCCCTCGTGGTCGAGCGCGAGGACGCGGTGCGCGAGACCGAGGCCTGGCGCCTGCGCCACGAGGCGGTGATCCGCGCGAGCAGCAACCTGCTCTACGAGTTGAATCCCTACGATGGCAGCGTGCTCTGGGACGGCGACACGCGCTCCGTGCTGGGACTCACGCCCGATCGCATCTCGACCGCGCGCATGTGGATGGAACGCGTGCATCCCGACGACCGCATCCGCCTGAAGGGCCTCAGGCGCATGCTCATGTCGGCCGAGATTCCCCACATCGCGATCGAGTACCGCTTCCGCAAGGACGACGGCGAATACACGATGCTGGGCGTGAATGCCTATCGCATCGGCGATCCGTCCGGAGACAACCCGGCCTCGCGTCGAATCATCGGTTTTGTGAAGGACGTCTCCGAGAAGGTGCGCGCCGAGGAAGAGCGCGTGCGCCTGGAGGCGCAGTTGAAGCAGGCCGAGAAGATGCAGGCGGTGGGTCAGCTCGCCGGCGGCATCGCGCACGACTTCAACAACATCCTGGGCGCGATCCTCGGCTACGGCGAGCTCGCGCAGCGCCGCGCCGAGAACGATCCCGACATGAAGCGCTACATCGATACGATCATGGGCGCCGGCAACCGCGCGAAGTCGCTGGTGACGCAGATCCTGTCGTACAGCCGCGCGGAAGGGACGGAGCGCATCCCTGTGATCGTGGGGCCGATCGCGCAGGAGGTTTGCGATCTCATTCGCGGCTCCACGCCCGCATCGATCGAAGTGGGCTTCTCGGGCGCGCCGGACGACATCGTCGTGATGGGCGATCCCACGCGGCTTCACCAGCTGCTGATGAACCTCTGCACCAATGCCGTCCAGGCGATGGGCGAGGGCGGCAAGCTCGAACTCTCGGTCTCGACGGAAATCCTCGAGCTATCGCGCAAGGTGCGAAGCGGCGAGGTCCCTCCGGGCGAATACGTGCGCATCTCCGTGGGCGATTCGGGGCACGGCATCGCGCCCGAGGTGATCGACCGCATCTTCGAGCCCTTCTTCACGACGAAGCCCGCGGGCCGGGGGACGGGCCTGGGACTGGCACTCGTGCATTCGGTCGTGAGCGAGCACAAGGCGTTCATCGAGGTCGCGAGCGAGCTGGGGCGCGGCACCACCTTCACGGTCTGGATCCCGCGCGTGCAGGTCACCGAAGGGATGATCGAGCAGCCGCCCGAGCCCACGGCGGGCCGCGGCCAGGTGATCCTCGCCGTCGACGACGAGGTGGACGTGCTGCACGCGCTCGAGGAGATGCTGGCGCAACTGGGCTACGAGCCCGTGGGCTTCAACGACAGCCGCGAGGCGCTGCAGGCCGCGCGCGCCCACCCGCGCCGCTTCGACGCCGTCGTGAGCGACGAGGTGATGCCCGAACTCATCGGCACGCAGCTCGCCATCGAGCTTCGCAAGCTCAATCCGTCGCTGCCCATCGTGATCGCCAGCGGCTACGGCGGCGCGGGCTTCGAGGCGCGGGCCCTGCAGGCAGGCGTGAACCGGGTGCTGCGCAAGCCCTACCGGATGCACGAGATCGCCGAGACCCTCTCCGGCTTCTTCTCGAAGCCCGCCTAGCGAGCCTGGGCAAGCCTACAAACGCAACTTTCGCCCAGGGCGATGTAACCCCGCAGTAACTGCCGGACCCCAAAGTGGTTCGGCAGCCGGCAAGAAGTCCGGCACGCATACAGGACAGGGTTACATGCAACGAGGCAACGATCCGGCCTCGCCCGCGGGCGGCGAGGCAGGGCACTATTCGGCGTTCACGCTGGCTCACGCGGCCGAGGAAATCGTCCGCGCGAGTCCCGGCTCGTCCGTCGACTGGCGCGGCGCGAGCCTCGTCACGCACTTCCAGCCGATCTTCAACGTCCGCCACGGCAAGTGCTCCGGCTTCGAGGCCCTGGTGCGCGCCGTCGACGACGACGGGGCCGTGGCCTGGGAAGACCTGCACGGGCGCACGATCGAATCGGCGCGAGTGCTCCTCGACTGGACCTGCCGCGCGATGCACCTTCGCAACTACGCGAGGGTGGATCCGGGCGACCTCACGCTCTTCATCAATATCCATCCCGAAGCCGCCGTGCGCGATGCCGGCCGCGCGAAGGAATTCGCGGGCCTCATCCGCTACTACGGACTCACTCCAAAGCGCGTGTGCGTGGAAGTCCTCCAGGCGGCGTGCTCCAACGAGGCGAAACTTGAGGAAGCCGTCGAGGGCTATCGCGGCCTCGGGGTATCGATCGCCATGGGCGATTTCGGGATGGGGTGTTCCAATTTCGACCGCGTCGTGGCGCTCGCTCCCGACGTGGTGAAGATCGACCGGGCGCTTCTCGCGGGCACCGTAGGCAACGAACGGTCGCGCCGCATGCTGCCGGGGATGGTCGCCCTGCTGCACGAGGCGCACACGAAGGTGGCCGTGGAAGGCATCGAGACGCGAGCCGAGGCATTGCTCGCCGTCGAGGCCAAGGCCGACTTCCTGCAGGGCATGTTCTTCGCGGGCCCGCAGGCAGCGCTCGCCGAAGGCGGCGCGGGCCGCGAGCGCCTCGACCAGCTGCTGCGTGCCGCGCGGCTCGCTGCCGCGTAAGCCCCGCTATTTGACGATCTCGAGGTGCTCGAGGCCGGAGCCCAGGTCGCGGTTCTTCGCGTTCTTGGACTCGAGCTTGATCTTCAGCCGCAGGTCGTTCACCGAGTCGGCGCTGCGCAAGGCATCCTCGTAGGTGATGGCGTCGGCCTCGAACAGGTCGAAGAGCGCCTGGTCGAAGGTCTGCATCCCGAGCTCCCGCGAGCGGCCGATGAGCGCCTTCATCTCGTGGACCTCGCCCTTGAAGATGAGGTCCGACATGAGCGGCGAGTTGAGCATGATCTCGATGGCCGCGGCGCGCCCCTTGGAGCCCTTCCTCGGGATGAGGCGCTGCGAGATGATGGCCTTCAGGTTGAGCGACAGGTCCATCAGCAGCTGCGCGCGGCGCTCTTCCGGGAAGAAGTTGATGATGCGGTCCAGCGCCTGGTTCGTGGAGTTCGCGTGCAGCGTGGACATGCACAGGTGGCCGGTCTCCGCGAAGGCGATGCCGTATTCCATCGTCTCGCGCTCCCGGATCTCGCCGATGAGGATCACGTCGGGCGCCTGGCGCAGCGTGTTCTTCAGGGCATTGAACCAGTTGTCGGTATCCACGCCCACTTCGCGCTGGGTGATGATGCAGTTCCTGTGCTCGTGCACGTATTCGACCGGGTCCTCGATCGTGATGATGTGGCCGTAGCTGTTCTCGTTGCGGTGGCCGATCATCGCGGCTAGCGAGGTGGACTTGCCCGAGCCCGTGCCGCCCACGAAGATCACGAGGCCGCGCTTGGTCATCGCCACGTCCCTCAGCACGTGGGGCAGGCCCAGCTCGTCGAACTTCGGGATCGCGGTCGTGATCGTGCGCAGCACCAGGCCCACGCGCCCCTGCTGCACGAAGGCGTTCACGCGGAAGCGCCCGATGCCCGAGGGCGAGATGGCGAAGTTGCATTCGTTGGTCGCCTCGAACTCGGCGGCCTGCTTGTCGGTCATGATCGAGCGCGCGAGCTCCTGCGTGTGCACGGGCGACAGGCTCTGCTGCGATACGGGCGTCACCTTGCCGTCGACCTTCATCGCCGGCGGAAAACCCGCGGTGATGAACAGGTCCGAGCCCTTGCGCGCGATGAGCGCACGCAGCAGGTCGTGCATGAACTTGAGTGATTGTTCGCGTTCCATGGAGTGTCCTTTCTAGCCGCCGACGAAGGCGTCCTTGTTGGCCGCCTTGTTGCGCGCCTCGGGGATCGAGATGAGGTTCCTCTTCACCAGGTCCTGCAGGTTCTGGTCGAGGGTCTGCATGCCGAGCGCCTGTCCGGTCTGGATCGAGGAGTACATCTGCGCGACCTTCGCCTCCCGGATGAGGTTCCGGATCGCGGGCGTGCCGATCATGATCTCGTGCGCGGCGACGCGCCCGGTGCCGTCCTTGGTCTTGCATAGCGTCTGCGAGATCACCGCGCGGAGGGACTCGGAGAGCATCGCGCGGATCATCTCCTTCTCCGCGGCGGGGAAGACGTCGATGATGCGGTCCACGGTCTTCGCGGCGGACGAGGTGTGCAATGTGCCGAACACCAAGTGGCCCGTCTCGGCGGCGGTCATGGCGAGGCGGATTGTCTCCAGGTCGCGCATCTCGCCCACCAGGATGATGTCCGGGTCCTCGCGGAGCGCGCTGCGAAGCGCGTTCGAGAACGACAGCGTGTGCGGCCCGACCTCGCGCTGGTTCATCAGGCACTTCTTCGATTCGTGCACGAACTCGATCGGATCCTCGACGGTGAGGATGTGGCCGTATTCGTGCTCGTTCACGTGGTTCACCATCGCCGCGAGCGTCGTGGACTTGCCCGAGCCCGTGGGGCCGGTGACCAGGCAGAGCCCCCGCGGCTGGTTGGCGATCTCGCCGAAGATCTTGGGCGCGTTCAGCTCCTCGAGCGAAAGGACCTTCGAGGGAATCGTCCGGAACACCGCGCCTGCGCCGCGGTTCTGGTTGAACGCGTTCACGCGGAATCGCGCGAGGTTGGGGATCTCGAAGGAGAAGTCGACCTCGAGCGTCTCCTCGTACACCTTGCGCTGCGAGTCGTTCATGATGTCGTACACCATCCCGTGCACGTCCTTGTGCTCGAGGGGCGGGACGTTGATGCGGCGCACGTCGCCGTGCACCCGGATCATCGGGGGCAGGCCCGCCGACAGGTGCAGGTCGGAAGCCTTGTTCTTGACCGAAAATGCCAGCAGTTCTGCGATATCCATTTATTTTCCCCGATGCTCGAGACGAAACCCGCCGTTGACGGGCGGTCGCTAGAGTAGAATCGCCTCGAAAAAGCGAATTGATTATGTCCCCAATCGCCGCCAACCTGCAAGCGATCCGACGGCGCATTTCCTCAGCGTTACAAGGGGATAGCCGCGCCGTGCGGTTGGTCGCCGTTTCCAAGTCGCAACCGCCCGAGGCGATTCGCGCCGCTTTCGACGCGGGCGTGCGCGATTTCGGCGAGAACTACGTGCGCGACGCTGTGCCGAAAATCGAGGCACTTGGCGACCTGGGAGCGACGTGGCACTTCATCGGGCACCTGCAAAGCAACAAGGCGCGTGAGGTGGCCGAGCGCTTCGACTGGGTCCACGGCGTCGATCGCACGCGCATCGCCGAGGCGCTTTCCGGGGCGCGGCCCGAGGGCAAGCCGCCGCTCGACGTGTGCATCCAGGTGAACATCAGCGGCGAGGATACGAAAGGCGGCGTGGCACCGGAGGATGCGCTGGCGCTCGCGCGTTCGGTCGCGCCGTTGCCCCGCCTGCAATTGCGCGGCCTCATGGGCATGGCGAGCTTCACCGGCGACGTGGCGGTGCAGCGCGCGCAGTTCGCGAGGCTCGCGCGCACGCGCGATGGAATCGTCGCGGCCGGAATCGCGCTGGACACGCTCTCGATGGGCATGAGCCAGGATTTCGAGGCGGCGCTGGCGGAAGGCTCGACGCTCGTGCGCATCGGCACGGCGATCTTCGGCGAAAGAAGCAAACCGGGACCGGCGCCCGGATGAACCTCGCTTTCATCGGCGGCGGCAACATGGCGCGGGCCATCATCGGCGGGTTGATCGCGCGGGGCACGAGCGCGTCCTCGGTCGGCGTCGTGGAGCCCGATGCGGCGGCGCGCGAGCGCCTCGCCTCCGAGCTGGGCGTCTGCGCGCTTGCGACGGCCGGCGCGTCGCTTGCGAGCGCCTCGACCGTCGTGTTCGCCGTGAAGCCCCAGCAAATGCGGGAGGCGGCGCGATCGTGCGCGTCTCACGTCTCCAATGCGCTCGTCGTGAGCATCGCCGCCGGAATCCGCATCGACGATCTGTCGCGATGGCTGGGTGGCCATGGGCGCATCGTGAGGGCCATGCCCAATACGCCGGCCCTCGTCCGGGCCGGGGTGACGGGCCTTTGCGCGCAGCCTTCCGTGGGCGAAGGCGATCGCAAGTCGGCTGGATCGCTGCTGGCCGCGGTGGGCGAGGTGCTCTGGTTCGAGCGCGAAGGCGACCTCGACGCGGTGACGGCGGTCTCGGGCAGCGGTCCCGCTTATGTCTTCTATGCGATCGAGGCGCTCGAGCAGGCCGCGCGCGAGCTGGGGCTTTCCCCGGCCGCGTCGCGCACGCTCGCGCTCGCGACGTTCTCGGGCGCAGCGAAGCTCGCGGTCGCGCGCGGCGAGGATCCGGCGGTGCTTCGCGCGGAGGTCACGTCCAAGGGCGGCACCACGGAGCGCGCGCTCGAAGTGCTGGAGGAGGCGCAGGTGAAACGCGAGTTCGTCGCCGCGGTGAAAGCGGCATGTGAGCGATCGCGCGAGCTGGGCGCGGCGCTCGGAAAGGATCCGCAGTGATCGTGCAAGTCGTGGCGATGGTGCTGAACACGCTCGCAAGCCTCTTCATCCTCACCGCGCTCGTGCGCTTCTGGATGCAGGTCTGCCGCGCGCCTTCGCGCAACCCGATCGCGTATTTCTCCATGGCGCTCACCGATTGGGCCGTGAAGCCGCTGAGGCGCGTCGTGCCGGGCCTGTTCAAGCTCGACTGGTCGTCGCTCATCGTGGCGTGGGCCTTCGAATACGTGCTGCTCGTCCTGCTGAAGGCGCTCGAGATCGGCGACGTCCCCGATACCCCCGCGGCCTACTCGGTGCTGCTCTTCATGTCGTTCGTGGAGCTCGCGCGCCTTTCGGTCTACGTCTTCATGGCCGCGATCATCATCCAGGCCGTGCTCTCCTGGGTGAATCCGTACCACCCGGTAGCACCCTTTTTCAACGCGTTCGCCAACCCGCTGCTCAAGCCCGTGAGGCGGGTGATTCCCCTCGTCGGCGGGGTGGACATCTCCCCGGTGTTCGTCCTGCTGCTCCTGCAGGTCGTCCTGATGCTGCCGATCACCTGGCTGGAGTACCAGTCCGCCCTCATGATGGGCCGGGCCCTGCTCTAGCCCCCGTACTTTTCCACATCCTTTCTCCGTAAAGCCCGTCGCCGGGAGCCGGTAATACCCCGGGTCCCCGCTGCCGAAATCTCCGCCGACGCGCCCGCGTTGCATGCGTAACGTGGGCACCAGTAGCAGGGCAAACCCACAACAGGAGATGACGCACATGGACTTCCTCAACGCCTATTCACTGCTCGTCGCGGTCTCGACCCCCGTCTCGGTCCTCATGGGGATGAACGTGTGGCTCTACGTGGCGGGCGAGCGCGGAACCCTCCTGCTCCCCGGCCCGGGCCTGGGGACCTGGGGCGCCGCGTAGCCCCGGATTTCGGCCCCTTCGCCCCTCGAAATCCGCAATTCGTCGCTTTCGGATGGCGGGTAGCGGGGGCTCGAGCCTAGAGTTCGCCATCAGTCAACGCAGCACCAAACCAGGAGAGAAACAATGTTCGCAATCCTCGTGTCCTTCAGCTTCTTCGCCCCGATCGCCATGGCCGTCATGGGTAACCTGTCCGACCTCCGCGCCCAGGGCTGAACGTGTGACCGATCGCACTTGGCGATCGTCAACAAGCCGTCAAGACGAACGCGTAACCTGCAGCGGAAACTTTCCCAGGCGATGAGTAGTCTTTCAATCATGAGCACGCGCAATCCCAGCCGCGAAACCTGGCGCCACCGCTTCCTCGAGATCGCCCGTCGCTACGAGGCGACCGGTCCCGGGGAGCCCGCGCCGATGATCGCCCTTTCGGGGCTGCGCCGCCGCGCGCGCATGGCGGGGTTCGCCACCTTGCGCCGTCCCGGGCGAGGCCTTTCGCGCTAAGCCCGCCCCCCGAATTCCCCTTAAAAACCGGGCCTTGGCCCGGTTTTTCATTTGCGGTTTGTGCAGGATTTCACCATCGCGCCGGCCGAGTTCGGATACACTGGCCTCTCCCTGGGAGACGAGAGCCGATGGACTCCGCCGCTTCGAACCGGTTCGAGACCGAGATCGCCCGCTATAACCGCTGGCGAGAAGAACTCACGCAGTCGGTCCACGCATATCACGACTGGCTGGAATCGAGCGGGCAACTCGACGTCCAGCAGTCCATCCGCTTCTACGACCTGCTCGAGAACCTGAACAAGGGGCGGCTCATGCTCGCCTTCCTCGCGGAGTTCTCGCGGGGCAAGTCCGAGCTCATCAACGCGCTCTTCTTCTCGTCGTTCAAGGAGCGCCTGCTGCCCTCCGACGTCGGCCGCACGACGATGTGCCCGACCGAGATCTTCCACGACCCGAACGAGGAGCCGTACCTGAAGCTCCTGTCGGTCGAGACGCGCTACCGCGACGAGTCGATCACGCAGCTGAAGAACATGCCGATCGAGTGGAGCAAGATCCGGTTGAATACGGGCTCCGCCGCCGACATGAAGAAGTCGCTCAAGGCGCTCGCGGACACGAAGAAGGTCTATGCGCTCGAGGCCCGCATGCTGGGCCTCGCGCCCATGGTGAACGAGAAGGGCGAGCTTCCGGGCGAGGAAGAGCTCGTGGAAGTGCCGGCGTGGCGCTACGCGATGATCAACTACCCGCACCCGCTGCTCACCAACGGCATCTCGATCCTGGATACGCCGGGCCTGAACGCGCTCGGCATGGAGCCGGAGCTCACCGTGAGCACCGTGCCCAATGCGCACGCGATCCTGTTCCTGCTCTCCATCGACACCGGCGTCACCAAGAGCGACATGGAGATCTGGGACCGCTACGTGAAGCCGGGCCTGCCGCAGAAGATCGCGGTGCTCAACAAGATCGACCTCATGTGGGATGAGCTCAAGACCGAGGCCGAGGTCGAGAAGGCGATCGCCCGCATGGTGGAGACCACCTCGCAGCACCTGCAGCTGCCGAAGGACCGCATCTTCCCCATCTCGGCGCAGAAGGGGCTGCTCGGCCGCATCCGCGAAGACGCAGCCCTCGTGAAGAGGAGCGGCCTCGAGGTGCTCGAGAAATTCCTCGCCGACGAGATCGTGCCGATGAAGCGCACGATCCTGTGCAAGGCGGTGGTGAACGAGATCGGCGGCATGATGATGTCGTCGCGCGCGCTCGTGGGCAAGAAGCAGCAGGGCAACCTCTCGGAGATCGGCGAGCTGAACGGCCTCGTGGGCAAGAGCCGCGAGGTGGTGCAGAAGCTCTGGGCCAAGATCACCGCCGAGAAGAACGCGTACAACGCGGCGCTCGCCGAGTACAAGGTGAACCACAGCCAGTTCAGCGCGAAGAAGGCGGCGCTGCTTGACCTGCTGAACTCGCAGAAGCTCGACGCCACGCTCGCGAGGAGCGCCCAGGCGATCGAGGATTCGTGGACCACGATCGGATTGCAGCGCGGCATGAACACGCTCGTGAAGGACATGAGCGCCAACTTCGAGCAGGTGTTCGCCGCCTCCGAGGACATCAAGAAGCTGATGCAGGGCGTGTACAACACGTTCATCGAGAAGTTCGGCTTCCAGAAGATGAAGATCCCTGCGCTCGACCTCGATCCCCA
This sequence comes from Usitatibacter sp., assembly GCA_049300695.1. Lineage (GTDB taxonomy): Bacteria > Pseudomonadota > Gammaproteobacteria > Burkholderiales > Usitatibacteraceae > Usitatibacter. The sequence continues at coordinate 46,548 of JBAQKF010000047.1, read as the reverse complement.
GCGCACCAAGCTGCAGTTGCTGGTGATGCAGACCGAGCAGTTCGTGAAGGACCCGGTCAACGTCGTGGTGAAGGAGAAGCACTTCGTCGTCAAGAACTTCTACAGCACGCTGGTGAAAGAGGCACGTACCAACTTCTCTTCGGCCAAGACCCAGGCCGAGCGCTGGGTGACGGCCGTAGTGCTGCCGCTGGAAGTGCAGATCAAGGACCACAAGGCGCAGCTGCAGTCGCGCCTGGACAATCTTGCCAAGATCAACGAAAAAACCACGTCGATCAACGAGCAGATGGCGATCCTCAAGGCCGCGGAAGCCGACCTGAAGAAGCAGCGCGAGATGATCGAGGGCCTGATCACGCGCGTGTCCCAGTACGAGAAGGTGACCGAGGCGCCCGCGGCTCCGGTGCCCCGCCCGGCCCGCCCCGCGGCGGCGCCGGCCGACGTGATGCAGACCGCGCGCATGGCCACCTTCGAGCCCGAGAAGACGATCACGGAAGTGGTGCAGAAGAAGCCCGCCGAGCCGCTCATCGGCGACGACGCGTTCGCCTCGATGCTGAAAAAACCCGTGGCGCCTGCGGCGCCCGCGTTCGATCCGATGAAGACGCAGAAGATGGAAGCGACGGATCCGCAGCGCACGCAGCGCCTCGATGGGCAGGACCCCCAGCGCACCACGCGCCTGGACGCGCAACCGGTTCCCGCTCCCGCACCGCAGGCAAGGCCCGCCACGCGCGCCGACGGCGGCGACAAGACGGTGCAGATCCAGAAGCTCGACCCGAATTTCAAGCCCGAGGCGACGCAGATCCTCGATGCGCCGCACACCACCACCCAGAAGCTGGATCCGGGCTCGACCCAGAAGCTCGATCCGAACGCGCCCGTGCCCAACGCGGAGCAGACGCAGCGCCTGGACGACTCCGTCTGGAAGCTCCAGGAAGCCAAGCGCATCCTGCAGAACATCAACCCGAAGTAGCGGCCGGCCCGGGCACGGCCCCGCGCCACGCCTGCGGCAATTTCCCGATTGGGAGTACGATCGCAATCCGATGTAGTCGATATGTCGTGTCGCGATATAAACAGCCCACTAGACGGAGGACGCCATGAAGGAACCCAAGAAATCCCTCAACCACGGCCGTCGCGGTTTCGTTCGCGCAGGCCTCGGACTCGCCGCCGGAGGCCTCATGCTCCCCGGCCGGTTCGCTTTCGCAGCCGACCACCCGCCCATAGGCACCTGGCCCGCGGGCTCGTCGGGCAGCTCGGTGTTCATCGGCATTGCGGTTCCCCGCACCGGCACCTATGCGTTGCAGGGCGAGGACGAGCTGAAAGGCTGGGAGCTCGCGATCGAGCACATCAACAGCGGCCATGAGCTGATCCGCAAGATCTCGCCCAAGACGAAGAAGGGTGTGCTCGGCAAGGAAGTGAAGTTCGGCGTCACCGATTCCGCCGCCAAGCCCAACGACGCCGTGCAGGCCGAGCAGCGCTTCATCAGCGAGAACAAGGCGGTGCTGATGACCGGCTCGACGTCCAGCGCCGTCGCTGTCGCGCTGAACAAACTCGCGCAGCGCGAGAAGGTGTTGTACGTGACCGGAATCTCCGGTTCCAACGACACCACGGGCAAGGATTGCGTGCGCTACGGCTTCCGCCAGTGCTTCTACGGGCAGACGGCGGCCTCCGCCATCGGCCCAGTCATCGAGAAGGCTTACGGCAAGAACAAGAAGGCCGCGTACCTCACGCCCGACTACACGTACGGCCACACGGTTACCAAGTCGATGCAGGACTACCTCGCGGGCGCCGGATGGACGACCGTGACCGACCAGGTGGCTCCCCTCGGGGCGCCGGACTACTCGTCGTACCTGCTGAATGTCGCCAACTCCGGCGCCGACGTGCTCATCAACGTGAACTGGGGCCATGACGCGGTGCTCTCGACCCAGCAGGCCAAGCGATTCGGCGTCCTCGACAAGATGAAGCTCGTGATTCCCTACCAGATCCCGTTCCTCGCCCGCGAGGTCGGTCCCGAGCTTACCCAGGGCGTGTATGCCGCCACCGACTTCTGGTGGACGCTCGAGGACAAGTTCCCGCTCGCCAAGATGTTCGTGGACTCGTTCGAGAAGAAATTCGGATACCGCCCCGAGTGGGGCGCGAACAACGCCTACATGTCGGTGGCCCTCTGGGCCGAGGCCGTCGAGAACGCGGGCACGTTCTACCCGCCTGACGTGATCAAGTCCTTCGAGGAGGGCCGCAAGATCCAGTCGACGGTGGGCGAGGTGTACTTCCGCAAGGAAGACCACCAGCTCGTGCGTCCCGTGATCATCGTCCAGGGCAAGAAGCCCTCCGAGATGAAGAACAAGGAGGACTTCTGGCAGGTCCTCGAGGTCGTGCCGGGCGCGGGCCTCATGCAGAAGCCCGATGCGTTCGGCTGCAACCTCGGCGATTATACTTAGGGCATAGCTACTAACCTCGGCGTCGCCGGCGGGGTAACCGCCCGCGGCGCCGAATTTTTGCATGGTCACCTGGCCCAACTTCCTGTCCCAGCTGTTCAATGGCCTCGCGCTGGGCGCGCTCCTCGCGCTCATCAGCTCGGGACTCACCATCATCTACGGCACTCTGGGCGTGCTGAACCTGGCGCATGGCGCGATGTTCATGATGGGGGGATACGCGGGCTATGCCGCGTACCAGTGGAGCGGGTCCTTCGTGGTCGCCGTGATCGCGGGCACGCTCGCCCTTCTCGTGGTGGGAGTGCTGATGGAGCGCCTCGTGATCCGGCACTTCTATTCGCGGCCGCCCGAGGACCAGCTGCTCGTCACCTTCGGGCTCGCCATCTGCTTCGTCGAGGGTATCCGGCTCGTCTTCTCGAGCCAGTCGCAGACGGTCCCGCCCCCCGAGATCTTCGCGGGCATCACGAACATGGGCTTCATGCTCTACCCGACCTATCGCCTCGCGGTCGTGGGCATCGTCGCCGTGGCCCTGGGGGCGCTCTTCGTTGTGCTCTACCGCACCCGCCTGGGCCTCATCGTGCGCGCCGGCATCGAAGACTCGGTGATGGTGGACTCCCTGGGAATCAACACGAGCCGCGTCTTCATGGTGGTGTTCGGGATCGGCGCGATGGCCGCGGGCTTCGCGGGCATCGTCAATGCCCCGGTGGTGTCGCTCACGCCCGAGGTGGGCGAGATGATCCTGGTGCAGACTTTCGTCGTGGTCGTGATCGGGGGCGTGGGCTCGTTTCCAGGCGCGGTGATCGGCGGGCTCATCTCCGGTGAGATCATCAGCCTCACCTCCATGGTGAACCCGAGCTACGCCTACGTGATGCTCTTCGCCGCGATGACCCTGGTGCTGATGGTCCGTCCCCACGGGCTGCTCGGCACGCGCGGAAGGGACTGAGCATGCTGGTGAGGCAGCGCCGGGGCGTCGTCGAGCTCACCATCGCGATTGCGCTGATCGCCGCGCCGTTCGTGCTGCCGCACCTGGGAGCCGCGCCGAACACGGTGAACCGCATCCTCGTCTGGGGCCTGTTCGGAATCGGATTCGACATCCTGTTCGGGTACACGGGCCTGCTGTCATTCGGCCAGGCTGCCTTCTACGGCACGGGCGGCATGGTCGCTGCCTACCTGCTCACGCTCGCCGGATTTCCCCACGTCGTGACCGCACTCGTGATCGGCACCGTGGCTTCGGCGGTTGTCGGATTGCTCGTGGGCCTCATCGCGCTGCGCCGCACGGGAATCTATTTCGCGATGATCACGGTGGCGATCGGCGAGGTGTTCTATTTCGTGGAGTTCAACCCGCTCTCCCGCTGGACCGGGGGCGAGAACGGCCTGCCGGGCGTTCCAACGCCGAGCATCCACCTCGGGTTCGTCAACATCGACTTCTCCTCGGGCTGGTCGCTCTATCCGTTTCTCGCGTTCTGCTACTTCGTCGGGATCACGGTCGGGTTGCGCATCGTGCGCTCGCCCGTGGGCGCGATCCTGAGCGCGATCCGCGAGAACCCCCTGCGCGCCGCCGCCGTCGGGCATAGCATCCAGGGCTACAAGCTCGCCGCCTTCGTCATCGCCGCCGCGTACGCCGGGCTCGCCGGCGGGTTGCTCGGCGTGCTGCAGGCCTTCATGCCCCCGGATGCCTTCACGTTCGACACCTCGGGCCAGCTGGTCATGCAGACGGTGATCGGGGGCCGCGGGACGCTGCTCGGCCCGCTGGTGGGTGCCGGCGTGTGGCTCTTCCTCGCGGACTTCCTCCAGGGAACCCTCAAGCTGGGCGCGACCTGGAAGCTCGTGCTGGGCGTGGTGTTCGTGCTGCTGGTCTGCTTCCTGCGCCAGGGTATCGTGGGCGGCATTCGCGATCTGTACCTGTTCCTGCGCCGCCGCCATGCGGCGGATGCCGCCGTGCCCGTCGGCGTGGCGCAGGCCGAGCCAGGGCCAGCCGTCACGGTGGAGGAGGAGCAGGAGGCGGCGAAGGTGGAATCCACGAGCGAGCCCGTCGCGGGGCGAATTTCGGCGCTGCACCACGCGAATGCCAACTACGCCGGCCCCATCCTGCAGGCCACGGGGCTCACCAAGCACTATGGCGGCGTCATCGCCAACGAGGGCATCGACTTCACCGTCAATCGCGGCGAGCTGCGCGGCATCATCGGACCGAACGGCGCCGGCAAGAGCACGTTCTTCAAGATGCTCACGTGCGAGGTGGCGCCCACCTCCGGCCGCATCGTCTTCGAGGGCCGCGACATCACGGGCATGAGCGTGACGGACGTGTGCCAGCTCGGGCTCACCAAGAGCTACCAGGTGAACCAGCTCTTCAACCGGCTCACGGTGCGCCAGAACGTCACGATCGCCGCGCTCGCCGAGCTTCGCGGCAAGATGCGGCTCGACATGCTGCGCAGTCTCGAGTCGATCCCGGGCCTGCACGAGCGGGTCGAGCAGACTCTCGGGCTGGTGCACCTCACGGCGCGCATCGACACGCCGGTGGCGCAGCTCGCCTACGGCGAGAAGCGCCGCCTCGAGGTGGGCCTTGCGCTCGCCTCCTCGCCCAGCCTGCTGCTCCTCGACGAGCCGCTCGCCGGCATGAGCCCGAGGGAGCGCGTGGAAACCGTGAGCCTGCTGCGGTCCATCGCGCGCGGCCGCACGATGATCATCATCGACCACGACATGGACTCGCTCTTCGAGCTCGCCGAGCGCATCACCGTGCTGCAGGAGGGGCGCGTGCTCGTCGAGGGCTCGCCCGCCCAGATCAAGGGCGATCCGCAGGTGAAGGAAGCGTACCTGGGCGGCGTCCACGAGGCATTGGCGTCATGAGCCTGCTCGAAGTCGGCGGACTCAACAGCTACTACGGGGATTCCCACATCCTCTTCGACGTGTCGATGCGCGTCGAGAAGAACGAGGTGGTGGCGCTCCTCGGGCGAAACGGCGCCGGCAAGAGCACGACGCTGAAGAGCCTGATGGGCGTGGTCACGCCGCGGGCCGGATCGGTGAAGCTCGACGGCGTGGAGATGGCCGGCAGGAAGAGCTTCGAGATCGCCCGGGCCGGCATGCAGCTCGTGCACGAGGACCGGCGCATCTTCGGCAGCCTCGACGTCGAGGAGAACCTGGTGCTCGCGGGGCTCACGGCGCCGAAGCGCTGGCCCATCGAGCGCATCTACGAGATGTTCCCGCGACTGAAGGAGCGGCGCGGCAGCCGCGGCACGGATCTCTCCGGCGGCGAGCAGCAGATGCTCGCGATCGCCCGCGCGCTCGTCCGCGATCCAAAGATCGTGCTCCTCGACGAGCCGTTCGAGGGGCTGGCGCCCATCATCGTCCACGACCTCATGGGGGCATGCCGCGACCTGGCCGCGGCGGGGCAGACGATCGTGCTCGTGGAGCAGAACATCGCCGCGACGCTCGCGCTCGCGACCCGCGTCTACATGCTCAACAACGGGCACATCGTCCACGAGGCCCCGGCCGCGGAGCTGAAGGCGCGGCCGGACATCCTGCACCGCTTTCTCGGGGTCTAGAGCTCCTTAGACGACGATCACGTCGTACTGCTCCTGCATGTACGCGGTCTCGACCTGCATGGAGACGGGCTTGCCGATGAAGTCTCCCAGCTGCGCGAGGCTGGCACTTTCCTCCTCGAGGAAGAGGTCGATCACTTTCTGGGACGCGAGGATGCGGTATTCCTTCGCGCCGAACTGGCGATCGGTGCGCAGGATCTCGCGAAGGATGTCGTAGCAGATCGTCTGGGGGGTCTTCAATTCGCCGCGCCCCTTGCACACCGGGCAGGGCTCGCACAGCACGTGCGCCAGCGACTCGCGTGTGCGTTTGCGCGTCATCTCCACGAGGCCCAGCTGCGAGAAGCCGTTCACGGTGACGCGCGTGCGGTCGCGCGAAAGCGCCTTGCGGAACTCCGCGAGCACGGCGTCGCGATGCTCCTGCGTGTCCATGTCGATGAAGTCCACGACGATGATGCCGCCCAGGTTGCGAAGCCGCAGCTGCCGCGCGATCGACTGGGCCGCCTCGAGGTTGGTCTTGAAGATCGTGTCGTCGAAGGAACGCCCCGAGACGAAGCCGCCCGTATTCACGTCGATCGTGGTGAGGGCCTCGGTCTGGTCGATGATCACGTAGCCGCCGCTCTTCAGGTCCACGCGGCGCGCGAGCGCCTTCTCGATCTCGTCCTCCACGGCGAAGAGGTCGAAGAGCGGCCGCTCGCCCTGGTAGTGCTCGAGGATCGGCAGCGCCTGCCTCGTGTACTTGGCGGCGAACTCCTGAACCTTCATGAATGTTTCCCTCGAATCCACGATAATCCGCTCGGTGGAAACGGTGACGAGGTCGCGCAGCACGCGCGTGGCGAGCGAGAGATCCTGGTAGAGCAGCTCCTGGGGAGCCGCGCTCTGGGCCGCGAGCTGGATCTGCTTCCAGAGCGTCACGAGATATTCGATGTCGGCGTCGAGCTCCGCGTCGGTCGCGGCCTCGGCCACCGTGCGCACGATGAAGCCCCCGGTCTCCCCGGCGGGCATCAGCGCATGCACTTTCTCCCGGAGGTGCTCGCGCTCGGCCTCGTCCTCGATCCGCTGCGAGATGCCGATGTGCGGATCCTGCGGCAGGTACACCAGCAGGCGCCCCGCGATGGAGACCTGCGTGGAAAGGCGCGCGCCCTTGCTGCCGATGGGATCCTTGACCACCTGGACCAACAGCGTCTGGCCTTCCTGGAGGATGCGCTCGATGGGACGCGGCTCGCCGTTGCCGTTGCGCGCCGTCCAGATGTCGGCCACGTGGAGGAATGCCGCGCGGGGCAGGCCGATCTCGACGAAGGCCGACTGCATGCCCGGAAGCACGCGGCAGACGCGCCCGAGGTACACGTTGCCCACGAGGCCGCGGCTCGAGTCGCGCTCGATGTGCAGTTCCTGCACCGCGCCCTGCTCGGTGACCGCCACCCGCGTTTCCTGCGGCGTGACGTTGATGAGGATCTGTTCGTTCATCTGCGCTCACGATCTTGAAAAAACCGTGATCCGCAGATAAACGCAGATGAACGCGAGATAAGGCCCAGGCCGAGCGTGTCCGTGCCCGAAACGTGCGATGTCGTAACGCTATAAATTCAACCAGGGGTTATCTGTGTTCATCTGTGTTTATCTGCGGATCCAAAGCCGTAGTTCCCGCTAGGGTACGACAATTCCGAATGTCCGGAGCAATTCCGCGGTCTCGAAGAGCGGAAGCCCCATGATTCCCGAGTAGCTGCCCGCGATCCGCTCGATGAAGGCGCCGGCCCGCCCCTGGATGCCGTAGGCGCCGGCCTTGTCGAAGGACTCGCCCGATTGGACGTAGGCCGCGATGCGCGCCTCGTCGAGGGGGGCGAAGGTCACGAGCGATTCGCTCACCGTCATCTCGAAGCGTTCGTCGAACTCGATCGCGACGGCCGTGAGGACGCGATGTTGCCGGCCCGAGAGTGTAGCGAGGATGCGCTCCGCATCGGCGCGGTCGGCGGGCTTGCCGAGGATCTCGGCGCCGAGGGCGACAGTCGTGTCGGCGGCGAGGACGGGTTTCCTCTGCAGGCCGCGGCGCATCACCACGCGTTGCCATGCGGCGTCGGCTTTCATCCGCGTCACGCGCCGCACATAGTCGTCGGGCGACTCTCCGGCGAGGACCGATTCGCTCGTGTCGGTGTCGGCGCGCGCTCCCTCGCGGAAGAGGAGCGGCTCGAACTTCACGCCGATCTGCGCGAGGAGCTCGCGGCGGCGCGGGCTCCGGGATGCGAGGTAGATGCTCATTCGAAGAGGGAGGCGATGCAGGCGGCGATCGCCTCGGCGCATTCGAGCGGGCGCGTTTCCAGGGCGAAGTGCGGGCCGGGCAGCCTCATGATCCGTGCATTGTGACAGACGGATTCGAGGTATCGCCGCGCGGGCCCGCGGATCACCAGGTCGCCGTCGAACTGGACCAGCGTGATTGGAATCCGCAGCTGCGACAGATCGGCGCTGGCGTTCTCCCGCGCGATAAGGCCGAGCCGCTCGCCGATCACGTCGCCGTGGAGTGCGCCCAGCGCCACCGGGAGCGCTTGCGCCCAGCCGCTTCGCCGGATGTCGCCGCGAACCCTGAGCAAAAGACTCAGCAGCCTCGATCCCACGAGCTTCGCCATCGACGGCATGGACGCCCCGAGCGAGGGAATGAAATACACGGGATTTCGCGCGAAGGCCGCGCAGAGGACGAGGCCCGCGACGCGCGGATCGTTCGCCGCCCAGCGCGCCGCGACGATGCCGGAGAACGACTCGGCGATGACGACAGGGCGCGAATCCGGTGCGACCAGCGATGCCGCGTATTGCCAGTACCCGTCGAGGGAGCCGAGCTTCCGGTTCGGATAGCCGATGCTTCGCGCGGGGCGGCGGTGCGCCAGCGCCGTGACGAACTCGTCACGCAGTTGCGCGACGCCGTCGAATCCCGGAAGGAAGACGGCCTCGGTGGCGCGCGCGTTCACTCGCGGTGGTAAGGGTGCCGCGCGAGGATCGTCCAGGCCCGATAGAGCTGCTCGGCGACCACCACGCGAACGAGCTGGTGGGGGAGCGTGAGGGCCGAGAGCGAGATGAGCCTGGCCGCGCGCCGCTTCACTTCATCGGAATGGCCGTCGGCGCCCCCGATCGCGAGCACCGGGTGGCTCGCATCGCGCATCCAGTGCGAAAGCATCACCGACAGGCCCTGCGTGGTGACGGCCTTGCCGCGCTCGTCCAGCGCGATGAGCGTGCCGCCATCGGGGAGCGCGGCGAGCAGGCGCTTGCCCTCGTCGTCCTTGTCCTTGCCGGGCTTCACCTCCACGAGTTCCACGCGAACCTCCGGCGGCATGCGTCGCGTGTACTCGGTGAATCCTTCCCGGATCCACGACGGCATCTTGTGGCCGATCGCGAGGATCGTGACGCGCATGGCGCGCTAGCCGCGGCGCGGGCTCGAGGGCTTGCGCCGCGCCTTCGCCGCGGGCCGCTTCACTGCGGGCCGTTTCGCCGGGCGCCGCTTCTCGACGGCGGGGACAGTCGAGTTCACCAACTTGTCGAACTTGCCGTCGCTCCAGAGCTCCTCGAGGTTGTAGTACTCGCGCACGGCGGGCTGCATCACGTGGACGACGACGTCGCCGGCGTCCACGAGGATCCACTCGGCGGCATCCTCGCCTTCGGTTCCCACGATCGAAACGCCCGCGTCCCTGAGGGCATCGCGCACGTGGCGGGAGAGCGCCCGGGTCTGGCGCGCCGAGTCGGCCGTCGCCACGACGATCCAGTCGCAGATCGACGTGAGCCTGTGCACGTCGATCGCCTGGATGTCGTGGGCCTTGATGTCCTCCAACGCGGCGATGACGAGCCTCTTGCGGGCGGGGGTCGACAGTGTCTTCATTTTGAATAGATGCCGTGCGTGCGGATGAAGTCGGCCACCGGATCGGGCGTGAGGTAGCGGATGGAGGATCCCTCGCGGGCGAGCGTGCGGATCGCCGTCGAGGAAATGGCAAGCGGGGTCATGGAGAAGGTCATGATCCTGCCCGCGGGCGCCGAAGCCAGTTCCTTCTGGTCGAGCGTGATGCGCGGCCACACGTCCTTCGGGATCGTCCCCGGCCCCCGCGCGAACCAGTCGGGATCGTTGGCACGGACAGCCACCGCGAAGTGCGCGAGGTCGAAGAGCTCGGTCCAGCGATGCCACGTGTCGATCTTCGCGAACGCGTCGGTGCCCGCGAGGAACACGATCGGCAGATCGGGGCCGCGCTCCTTTCGGATCTCCGCGAGCGTGTCGTAGGTGTAGGTATTGCCCTCGCGCTTGATCTCGCGGTCGTCCACGTCGAAGCGGGCGTCGCGCTGCGTGGCGAGCTTGAGCATCGTGAGGCGCTGCTCGTTGGTGGCGTGCGCGTCGCGGCCACGATGGTAGGGAAGGCCGGCGGGAACGAAGAGGACCTTTTCCAGGTGGAACGCCTCGGCGAGCTCGGTGGCAAGCCGCAGGTGCCCGAAGTGGATGGGATCGAAGGTGCCGCCGAAGAGTCCGAGGGCGGTCAGCGGACGTTCCCGTCGCCGAGCACGATCCACTTCTGCGACGTGAGGCCCTCGAGCCCCACGGGACCCCGCGCATGCAGTTTGTTGGTGGAGATGCCGATCTCGGCGCCCAGGCCGTATTCGAAGCCGTCGGCGAAGCGCGTCGACGCGTTCACAATCACGGAGCTCGAATCGACCTCGCGCAGGAACCGCTGCGCATGCGGCCAGCTCTCCGTCACGATCGCATCGGTGTGCTGCGAGCCGTACCTGGCGATGTGCGCGATGGCCTCGTCCACCCCCGCGAGCACCTTGATCGCGACGATGGGCGCGAGATACTCGGCGTAGTAGTCCTCCTCGGTCGCGGCCTTCACGCCCTTGATGCCGGCCTTCTTCAGGATCTCCCGCGACTCGGCGCAGGCGCGCATTTCCACGCGCTTTCCGGCGTAGATCTTCCCGATCTCCGGGAGCACCTGCGACGCGATGGGCTGCGCCACGAGGAGCGTCTCCATCGTGTTGCACGTGCCGTAGCGCTGCGTCTTCGCGTTGTCGGCGATGGCGATCGCCATTGCGGCATCCGCGCCCGCGTCGATGTACACGTGGCATACGCCGTCGAGATGCTTGATCACGGGAACGCGAGCATCCCTCGAGATCGCCTCGATGAGGCCCTTGCCGCCGCGCGGCACGATGGCGTCGATGTGCTTCTCGAGCGTCACCAGCTCGGTCACGACGGCGCGATCGGGCGTATCCACGAGCTGGATCGACTCGTCCGGCAGTCCCGCGGCCTTCAGCCCCATGGCGAGGCACGCGGCGATGGCCTGGTTGGACTTGATCGACTCGCTTCCGCCGCGAAGGATGCAGGCGTTGCCCGCCTTGAGGCAGAGCCCCCCCGCGTCCGCCGTCACGTTGGGGCGCGACTCGTAGATGATCGCGATCACGCCGAGCGGCATGCGCATGCGGCCCACGCGGATTCCCGATGGACGCTGCGTGAGCCCCGTGATCTCGCCGACGGGGTCGGGCAGTTTCGCGATCTCGCGAAGGCCCTCGGCCATGGCCTCGATCGCCTTCGCCGTGAGCGAGAGGCGGTCGATGAAGGCGTCGTCCCTGCCCTCGGAGCGCGCCGCTTTCACGTCGTGGGCATTGGCGGCGAGGATCGTCTTCTCGCGGACCACCAGCGCGGTGGCCGCTTCCTCGAGCGCGCGGTTCTTCTGCGCCGTGGTGGCGCGCGCGAGCCCGCGGCTCGCCTCGCGGGCGCGTTCGCCCATGGCGAGCACCATGGCGTGAATCGGTGTGGCGTTCAGGTCCATCGGGTTATGCCGCGATTTCCTTCATGACTGCGCGCCCTGCGATGCCGAGAGCGAGCTCCGTGATGTTGTCCCACGGGTTTCCGGCCTCGACGCCTTTAATCATGCGGTCGATCACGTGGGCCCGCAATAGTTCCCGGTCGAAGCTCGCGCGCGTGTGCTTTTTCGCCGTGCGATCCAGCGCGGCCATGCGGTCGGGCGGGAGATAACGCCGCGGGCGCTGCCCGGAAGACACCGCGATGAGCAGGCGAAGCTCCTCGGCCAATGTCCAGAGCAGCAACGGCAGCGGCTCGCCTTCGGCTTCGAGCGAAGCGACGGCGCGGACGACGCGGCCCGTATCCGCCGCATGGATCGCGTCGATGAGCGAGTCGCGCTCGAAGCGGGAGACATCGGTGACGGAGTCGCGGATCGCCTCGAGCGAGATCTCTCCGCGTGGGAGCAGCAATCCCAGTTTCTCGACCTCCTGCTTGGCGGCGAGGAGATTGCCCTCGACGCGGTCGGCGAGCCACTCGAGCGTTTCCACCGAGGCGCGCTGATCCTGCCGCGCCAGGCGTTCGGCGAGCCACTCGGGAAGCTCGTCGCGCGAGACGGACTTCGCCTCGACGACGACACCGGCGCTCTCGAGCGCCTCGAACCACTTGCTTTTCAGTTGCTGCCAGTCGAGCTCCGGGAGCAGCACGAGGCCCACGGCGTCGTCTCCAAGGTTCGAGACCCACGCTTCGATGGCGCGCGCGCCCTCCGTGCCGGGCTTGCCGGTCGGAATGCGAAGCTCGATGAGGCGCTGGGTCGCGAAGAGCGAGAGATTCGCCGCGCCCGCGCCGAAGCGGCTCCAGTCGGCGCCGGGCTCGGCGAAGAAGGTTTCCCGCTCGGTGCATCCGCCCTTGCGCGCGGCCTCGCGAATGCGGTCGGCGGCCTCGAGCGCGAGCAGCGCCTCCGCGCCGTGGACGGCATAGAGCGGTGCCAGCCCTTTTCTCAAGTTCGCCTCGAGCTGGCGCGTGGCGATCTTCACGCTAGAGCTCCGCCTTCGTCGCCGCGACGTGCAGCAGGATCTGGCGCGCGAGATCCTTCTGCATGTCCTTGTAGAGCAGCTGCTCTTCCGTGTCCTTCGCCGTCGGCGCGTTCTGGCTGTAAGTGATGAGGCGCCGCGTCGCGAGCTCCGTCGGCGCGATCACCGGATCCTCGCGGCCCGGCACGAGCAGCTCGTAGCGCACGGCGAGGCGTAGCTGGAATTCGTAGACGCGGCCCTCTCCCGTCACCGTGGACACGACCTTCTCGCGCGTTTCCGACAGGATGTGCAGGTGCGCCTGCGCTTCCGGCGCCGTGAGCACGATGCGCGTGGGGCCGGTCGCGAGCAGGCGCTTGATGTCCGCCTGGACTTGCGACGGACCGACGCTCGAGATGTAGAGCTTCTTGATCCCCACTTCGGGATCGCCGCGAAGCTGGAAGCCGCAAGACGCCAGCAGGATCGTCATTCCCGTGAAGACGGGAATCCAGGCTCGCGCACGCGACTTTGGCTGGACCCCCGTCTTCACGGGGATGACGGAGTCACACAACGACGTTCACCAGCCTGCCCGGAACCACGATCACTTTCTTCACCTTCTGGCCCGCGACGAACTTGACCACCGCTTCGTGCGCGAGGGCCGCCTGCTCGATCTGCTCGCGGGTCGCGTTTGCGGCGGCCTCGATGTGCCCGCGAAGCTTTCCGTTCACCTGGACGACGAGCTCGATCGTGTCCTGCACGAGCGCGGCGGGATCGGCCTTGGGCCAGGGGATCGCGATGAGCTCCGTGCCCGGGCGAAGGTGGCGCCAAAGCTGCGTCGCGATGTGCGGCACGATCGGCGTGAGCAGCAGGATAGCGTTCTCGAGCACCTCCTGCGCCACCGCTTTCGCGACGGGCGTCTCGTACTTGCCGTCCGTGTAGAGGTTGAGGAGTTCCCTTACCGCCGCGATGGCGGTATTGAACTGCATGCGCCGTCCGTAGTCGTCGGTGACCTTGTCGATGGCCCGGTGCAGCTTCAGGCGCAGCGCCTTCAGCTCCTCGGTGAGCTCGCCTTCGCGATAGGGCATCGTCACGCCCGCGGTCACGTGCTCGTGCACGATCGCCCACAGGCGCCGCAGGAACCGGAACGAACCCTCGACGCTCTCGTCGCTCCAGAGCACCGTGTCGGTCGGCGGGTTGGCCTGCATCACGTAGAAGCGGGCCGTGTCCGCGCCGTAGCGCTCGATCATGTCCTGCGGATCGACGCCGTTTCGCTTCGATTTCGACATCGTGCCCAGGCCTTCGTAATCCACGGTGCTCCCGTCGCTCTTCAACTTCGCCTGCGTGATTCGACCTTCCGGATCGACCGACGTTTCCACCTCGTCGGGGGCGAAGTACTCGATTCCGCCGCCGGCGCCGCGCCGCGAGAAGATGTGGTTCAGCACCATGCCCTGTGTCAGCAGGTTGGTGAAGGGTTCGTCGATCTTCACGAGGCCGAGGTCCCGCATCGCCTTGGTCCAGAAGCGCGCGTAGAGCAGGTGCAGGATCGCGTGCTCGATGCCGCCGATGTACTGGTCCATCGGCATCCAGTAGTCGGCTCGCGCATCGACCATCGCCTTCGCGTCCGGGCACGCATAGCGCATGTAGTACCACGAGGAATCGACGAAGGTATCCATCGTGTCCGTGTCGCGCTTCGCGGCGCCGCCGCACTTCGGGCAGGTGGTCTCGTAGAACGACGGCGTCTTCGCGAGCGGGCTCCCCGTGCCGTCGGGCACGAGGTTCTCGGGGAGGATCACGGGAAGGTCGCCCTCGGGCACGCCCACGTCGCCGCACTTCGGGCAGATCACGATCGGGATGGGCGTGCCCCAATACCGCTGGCGCGAGATGCCCCAGTCACGCAGGCGATACTGCACGCGCTTGGTACCCAGGCCCATCGCCTCGAGGTCTTTGGCGACCGCATCGATGGCCGCGGCCTGGTCGAGGCCGTCGTACTTGCCGGAGTTCACGTTCCGCCCGGGCAGTTCGTAGGCAGGCTTCCATTTATCGGTGGAGTACGGCGTGCCCACGTCGATCACCTGCCGGATCGGCATCGCGTATTTCTTCGCGAACGCGAAGTCGCGCTCGTCGTGCCCCGGCACGCCCATCACCGCGCCCTCGCCGTAGGCCATGAGCACGTAGTTGCCGACCCACACCTCGACCTTCTCGTTCGTGAAGGGATGCTGCACGTGGAGTCCCGAGGGCATCCCCTTCTTTTCCATCGTGGCGAGCTCGGCTTCCTGCACGCCGCCCTTGCGGCACTCTTCGATGAACGTGGCCAATTCGGTGTTGCCCTTCGCGGCCTCGGTGGCGAGGGGATGCTCGGCGGCGACGGCGGCGAAGGTGACGCCCATGATCGTGTCGGCGCGCGTGGTGAAGACCTTGAGCCCCTTCTTCTGATCGGCCATGCGCTTGGCCGTCTCGGGCGCGTAGGGCAGCGTGAACTCCACGCCGTAGCTTCGCCCGATCCAGTTGCGCTGCATCTGCTTCACCCGGTCGGGCCAGCCCAGGCCGTCGAGTGAATCGACGAGCTCGTCGGCGTACTGGGTGATGCGCATGTACCACATCGGGATCTCGCGCTTTTCAACGACGGCGTTGGTGCGCCACCCGCGCCCGTCGATCACCTGCTCGTTGGCGAGCACGGTCATGTCCACCGGATCCCAGTTCACCACGCCCGTCTTCTTGTAGACGACGCCTTTCTCCCACATGCGCAGGAAGAACCACTGGTTCCACTTGTAGTAGCCCGGGTCGCACGTGGCGAGCTCGCGCGACCAGTCGATGGACCAGCCCATCGCCTGGCACTGCATCTTCATGTACGCAATGTTCTCGCGCGTCCACTTCGCCGGCGCCACGCCGTTGGCCATGGCCGCGTTTTCCGCCGGCAGGCCGAACGCGTCCCAGCCCATGGGCATCAGCACGTTCATGCCGCGCTTGCGCAGGAACCGGGCGAGCGCGTCGTTGATCGTGTAGTTGCGCACGTGCCCCATGTGGAGCTTGCCCGACGGGTAGGGCAGCATCGACACGCAGTAGTACTTGGGCTTGGGGGAGCTGTCGGGCGCGTTGAACACTCGCGCGTCGGCCCACTCCTTCTGGATTTGCGGCTCGATCGCGCGCGGGTGATAGTGTGGTTCCATGGAAGGCGAATTATAGTTTGAAAGACGCTGAATCCGTCGGGCACGGGTCCGCGTAGAAGCCAACAAGAACCGCTCGCAAGGGAGGCGCCAATGAAAGCCGCACCTGCCGTGCTCGCCATCGCGCTCATGGGCGCGATGGTTTCCGCATCGGCCGAGAACACCACGGTAGAGGCCGTCCAATACCCTGCGTGGCTCGACCGGGGTGGCGCCAGCGTGCCGCTCACGCCGGGCACGACGCTCCAGCCCGAGGACAAGCTTCGCACCGGCGGCAACGCCCGCGTCCAGCTGAGGATGGGCGAAGGCAGCACCGTGAAGCTGGGCGAGAATGCCCAGTTCGTGATCGAGCGCATCGAGAATCGCGGTGTCTTCCGCGCGGCGCTTTCGGTGATCACGGGCGCTTTCCGGTTCACGACCGATGCGCTGCGCAGGAGCCAGCAGCGCGACATCGCGATCAAGGTGAGGAACGTGACGGCGGGGATTCGCGGAACCGACCTCTGGGGCAAATCCACGGACGCGCGCGATCTCGTGTGCCTCCTCGAAGGAAAGATCAGCGTCGGCTCCGAGGGCCATCCCAACGTGACGCTCGACCAGCCGCTGGACTTCTACCAGAAGCCGCGCGACGGCGAACCGGCCGTGGCCAAGGTGGACGCGAAGCAGGTCGAGATCTGGTCGGCCGAGACGGATATCTCGAAGGACGGGCCCGCGGCGCGCAAGGGCGGCCCGTGGCGCGTGATCGCGGCGGCGTATCCCGCGCGCGACGAGGCCCTCGCGATGAGCCGGCTGCTGCGCGCGAGCGGCTATCCGTCGGAGATCGGCAAGCGCGACAACCTCACGACCGTCGTGGTGCCGGGGCTCGCGGGCGAGGCCGAGGCGCGCGCGCTGATGGCCAACCTGAGGACGATCCCCGGCATCCTGTCGCCGACCGTGCTGGCGCCGTAGCGCGAATATATTTTCCGATTTCGTTGGCGGGAGGACCGGTTTTTTTGGGAAAATATCGGTTCTCCGATGGCTGATTTCCTCTCGAATCTCAATCCCGAGCAGCACCGTGCCGTCACGCTGGGCCGCGAAAGCGCGCTGATCCTGGCGGGCGCCGGCAGCGGCAAGACCCGCGTGCTCACCACGCGCATCGCCTATCTCGTCAACACGGGCGAGGCGAGCCCGGCCGGGATCCTCGCCGTCACGTTCACGAACAAGGCCGCCCGCGAGATGCTCACGCGGTTGTCGGCGATGCTGCCCATCAACACGCGCGGCATGTGGGTGGGCACGTTCCACGGCCTGTGCAACCGGATGCTTCGCACGCATCACCGCGATGCCGACCTGCCGCAGCTCTTCCAGATCATGGATTCGGGCGACCAGCAGTCGCTCGTCAAGCGCCTGGCCAAGGCGCAAGGGGTCGATGAAGAAAAGTACCCGGTCCGCCAGCTCCAGAACTTCATCAACAACTGCAAGGAAGCCGGGCTTCGCGCCAACGCGGTCGAGGCGGGCGACGACTTCACGCGCCGCATGGTGGCCTTCTACGCGGACTACGACGCGCAGTGCAATCGCGAGGGTATGGTGGATTTCGCGGAGCTGCTGCTGCGCACCTTCGAGCTCCTCACGAAGCACCTGAACCTGCTCCAGCACTACCAGGCGCGCTTCCGCTACATCCTGGTCGACGAGTTCCAGGATACGAACAAGCTTCAGTACAAGTGGATCAAGCTGCTGGCGGGGTCGAACGGGTGCGTGTTCGCCGTCGGCGACGACGATCAATGCCTCCCGGCGGGAACGCGGGTCACCATGGCCGATGGATCGCTCAAGCCGATCGAAGCGGTTCGGGCTGGCGACAAGGTACGCTCATATCTCGGCGATGGGGGTTTTGGAATCGGTACCGTCGGCGAAGTGCATTCCAGCATCGCACGCGGAGAGTTGATCGAGATCACGACGTCGAGCGGGCGTCACGTCGCCAGCACTCCCGAACACACTCATTTCACCGGGGTCGAAGTCGAGGTGGTCTGCGCGAGCACCGCACCCATGCAGATTCGATGTGGCGGCCTCGAATATCGCGAGCGGCGCGCGGAGGATGTTCGCGTTGGAATGTCTCTGTTGCAGGCGGACGGATCCCCGGACCTCGTGGAATCCGTGAAGCGAATTCCGGGCGAGCGCCGCAAGGTGTTCGACCTGGACGTCTACCCCTCGCATAACTACGTCGCTGGGGGCCTCGTGACCCACAACTCGATCTACCGCTTCCGAGGAGCCGAAGTCGGCAACATGAACGAGTTCGTGCGCGATTTCGGCGTGAAGGAAATCGTGAAGCTCGAGCAGAACTACCGCTCCCAGGGGCACATCCTCGACGCGGCGAACGCGATCATCGCGCAGAACAAGGCGCGCCTGGGCAAGAACCTGTGGACCGCGGAAAGCAAGGGCGAGCCGATCCGCGTGTACGCCGCGGCCAACGACGACGAGGAGGCGCGCTTCATCGTGGATGAAGTGAAGGCGCTGCACCGCGAGGGCATGAACCTCTCGGACATGGCGCTGCTGTATCGGTCCAATGCCCAGTCGCGCATCCTCGAGCACGCCCTTTTCCGCGCGGGCGTGGCCTATCGCGTCTATGGCGGCCTGCGATTCTTCGAGCGCCAGGAGGTGAAGCACGCGCTCGCGTACCTGCGCCTCGCCGGCAACCTCGACGACGACACGGCCTTCACGCGCGTCGTGAATTTTCCGCCGCGCGGCATCGGTGCGCGTTCAATCGAGCAATTGCAGGATGCGGCCGAGCGCGGCATGGGCAGCCTCATGCACGTCGCACGGTCCGGCATCGTTTCGGGGCGCAGCGGTGCGTCGATCACGCAGTTCATCGCGATCGTCGACGGGCTTCGCAAGTCGTCGGAAACTCTCGCGTTGCCCGAGTTGATCGAGGAGGTGCTGGAAAAAAGCCGCCTCAAGGAGCACTACGGCGCCGAGAAAGACGGCCAGGATCGCCTCGAGAACCTGAACGAGCTCGTGAACGCCGCGGCCCTCTTCGCGGAAGATTTCGAGCACGGCCTCGAGCCTGCGGGCGAGACCGGGGAAGAGGTCGCGGCCGTCGGCACGCCCGAGCAGCAGATCCTCGCCGGATTCCTGTCGCACGCGAGCCTGGAGGCGGGAGAGCGCGAAGCCGCGGCGGGACAGGACGCGTTGCAGCTCATGACCGTGCACTCGGCCAAGGGCCTCGAATTCTCCGCCGTGTTCATTTCGGGTCTCGAGGAAGGCCTCTTCCCGCACGACAACAGCATGCTCGAGGAGGGCGGCATCGAGGAAGAGCGCCGCCTCATGTACGTCGCGATCACGCGCGCGAGGAAGCGCCTGTACGTCTCCTACGCGGGCAGCCGCATGCTCCACGGCCAGCCGCGCTACGGCATCGTCTCGCGCTTCGTCGAGGAAATCCCCGCCTCGCTCTGCAAATGGATCGTGTTGCCGGAGAAGCAATTCGAAGTTCGGGGACAGACCCCGAGCCGGGGCGATCGTTGGGGTCTGACCCCGAACTGGTCTTCCGGCGGCGGCCGCGCGCCGCAGGCCGATCCCGACCGCTACAAGAACGCGGCGCGCGCGCAGTTCGAGAAGAAGCGGCCCGACGAGCATCCGTTCGCCGTGGGCCAGAACGTGCGCCACGCCAAGTTCGGCGACGGCGTGGTGATCGACTTCGAGGGACGGGGCCTCGATGCGCGCGTACAGGTGCGGTTCGCCACGGAAGGAACCAAGTGGCTGGCGCTGCAATACGCCAAGCTCACTCCGGTCTAGGCGCCTCGAAGACCTCGTGGTAGCCCACGTAGGTGCTGATCGCCATGAGCGGCAGCGCGACGATGAGGCCCAGCGCCCACGGCAGGAGCGCCACGACGAGCATCGCGAAGACGCAGATGCCGAACACGATCAGCGCGCCGGCGTTCGAGACCGCCGCATAGGCGCTCCAGCGCATCGCCTGGACCGTGCCCATGCCCTGGAAGGCGATCAACTGCGGAGCGAACCAGAGCGCCGCTTCGACCAGGGCCAGCAGCCCGATGCCGAGGAAGAGGATCCATTCCTTGCCCGCAAGGGCGTCGGCAAGTTCGGCGACATTGACTTCCGGCTCGCCGTAGCCCGTATCCAGCACGGGCAGTCCCAGTAGCGCCATCGCGGCGAAGATCACGAGCTTGGCCATCACGAGGACGGCCCCGAGGTTCACGAGCGCCTTGAGGTTGCGGCGGAATCCGCTGAAGAGATCCTGCATCACGATTTTTTCGCCGGCCGACTGCCGGTAGGCCGCGATCGCGAAGCTCGCGAAGAACGCCGGCTGGAGGAAGTGGGCTGCGACCATCCCCACGTACGGGATGATGAGCAGCGCGAACGTGACCGCGATCCATCCGGCGCACAACCCGACCCACGCCAGGGGCGCGGCCGAGAAGAGGCGCCACGACGCGGCGAGCCACGACGCGCCGCGGGAGGCCGGGATCTCGGTGACCCTGATGCTGCCGTCCATCAGAGGGTGGACGCGAGGGCTTGCGCGTGGCCGACGTGGTGCTCCAGCAGGCGCCGCGAGAACGCGTGGTCCTTCGGGATCGTCATGTGCGAGTCGCGCGGGAAATAGTTGTAGCCCAGCCGCCCGAGCCAGGTGCGCAGCGCCGCGCGCCGCAGCATCGCGGGCCAGAGCTCGCGCTCCAGGTCTTCGAGTGGCCGATATCTTTCGTAGCCGGCGATGAACGCGTGGGTGCGCTCGACGTCCAGCGTCGCGTCGGGATTCACGCACCAGTCGTTCACGCCGATCGCCACGTCGTAGAGAAGGACATCGTCGCAGGCGAAGTAGAAGTCGATCACGCCGCCATCGTGCGGGTTTTCCCAGAGCACGTTGTCGTGGAAATAGTCGCCGTGGATGACGCCCTGCGGCGCGACGGAATCGTCCTGCGCGGCCTGGAAGCGGTTCTCGCTTTCGATGAGGTCGTTCTCGGCGCGCGAGATCTTCGGCGCCACGGCCTGGGCAAACCGCTCGCGCCACGCGCGCCCGCGCCAGTTGTCGAGCGCGCCGTCATATTCCTCGCCGGCTGCGTGGATCGACCCGAGGATCTCGCCGGCGCGATGGCAGCGCTTCGCATCGGGACGCGGTTCCGGCGCGCCCGGGAGGCGGGAGACGATCACGGCAGGCTTGCCGTTCACTTCCGTGAGCATCGTGCCGTCGTCGCGGCGCATGGGCGCGGGACACGCCACGTCGTGCTCCACGAGGTGGTCCATCAATTCCACGTAGAACGGAAGGTCCCGCCGCGGGATGTTCTCGAAGAGCGTGAGGACGTACTCCCCCGTCGTCGTCGTGAGGAAGTAGTTGGTGTTTTCCACGCCCTGGGCGATGCCTTCGAGCTTCTCCAGCTCGCCCAGGGTGTAGTGCTCGAGGAGCGCGCGCGCCTCGTCGCTCGAAACCGGCGTGAATACCGACATGCCTCCCCTTTTTTCTTAGAACCTGAACAGCACCCACTGCGGCACGCGGATGTTCGGCGTGAGCGTCTCGTCCTGCTTCGTGAAGGTGCCGTCGCCGTGCATGTCCATGAGGACGTAAGGTCTGCCGGATTTCGGCGTCACGCGTTGCATGTAGAGCTTGCCGTTGATGCGGTATTCCGAAATCTCGTCCCCGCCGTCATGCCGGATCGTCACCTCGGGCTCGGGAACCTTTCCCTCGGTCTCGGTGATCGGCGGGGGCTTGGGCGGATCCTCGAGGGGGACGGAGCCCGGGGGCGGCGGCCGCGGCGCGGATTGGGCGGCGGCCTCCAGTGCGAAGGCGAGTAGTGCTGCGGCAGTGAGAGTACGCATGGCAACCTCGGGGGACGCGAAGTGTATCAGTTAGAGCGCCAATTCCGCCTCTCGTTCAGCGGGGGAGGGCTCGAAGCCGCGCGAGTGGTAATGCGTGAAGATCGCATCCACCACGGCTTTCGGATCGTCGATGACCTGGATGAGGGCGGGATCGTCATGACCGATCATCCCTTCGGAGAGCATCGTGCCGCGGATCCAGTCGAGCAGGCCTTTCCAGTACGCCGAATTCACGAGGATCACCGGGACCTTCCGGACCTTGCCCGTCTGCACCAGCGTCAGCACTTCCATCAGCTCGTCCATCGTGCCGAAGCCTCCGGGCATCATCACGAAGGCGCACGAGAGCTTCACGAACATCACCTTCCGCGCGAAGAAGTGCTGGAAAGTATGGGAAACATCCTGGTAGGAATTCTCGCTTTGCTCATGGGGAAGCTGGATGTTCAATCCGACGCTGGGGCTGGCACCCGCGAAGGCGCCCTTGTTCGCCGCTTCCATGATCCCGGGCCCGCCGCCGGAAATCACCGAGAAGCCCGCGTCGGAAAGGCGCCGTGCGATTTCCTCGGTAAGCGTGTAGTGCGGATGGCCCGGCTTGGTGCGCGCGCTGCCGAAGATCGCCACGGCGGGGTACACCTGCTGCAGCCGCTCGGTGGCCATGACGAACTCTGCGATAAACTCGAACATCCGCCACGCCTCGCGCGCCGAGCTCTGCGAGCGCTTCAACATCTGGGGATCCGACGGTTTCGGGACTTTGGGTGCGGTGATTGCCATGGGGACCTGCGCGGTTTGAGATGAACGACAAAACGAAGCGCCTCCTGCTCGTCGACGCCTCGAGCTACCTGTACCGTGCCTTCCACGCGCTGCCCGAATTTCGCAGCCCCGCGGGAGAGCCGACGGGAGCGATCCTCGGCGTGATCAACATGCTGAGGAAGCTCAAGCAGGACTTTCCATCCGATTATATCGCCGCGGTGTTCGACCCCAAGGGCAAGACCTTCCGCGACGACATCTATCCCGAATACAAGGCCACGCGCCAGGCGATGCCCGAGGAACTGGCCGCGCAGATCGAGCCGCTGCTGGAAACGGTGGCGGCGCTCGGCTGGCCCGTGGTGGTGGTCGATGGCGTCGAGGCCGACGACGTGATCGGCACGCTCTCCCGGCACGCCGAGGACCAGCACGGCTGGAACACGGTGATCTCCACGGGCGACAAGGACCTCACGCAGCTAGTGACTGAGCGCGTCCTGTGGGTCAACACGATGTCCAACGAGAAGCTCGACCGCGAGGGCGTCAAGGCCAAGTTCGGCGTGCCCCCGGAGCTCATCATCGACTATCTCGCGCTCATGGGCGACACGGTCGACAACGTGCCCGGCGTCGAGAAGGTGGGCCCGAAGACGGCCGCCAAGCTGATCGAACAGTTCGGCTCGCTCGAGGGCGTGATCGCGCACGCGGACGAAGTGAAGGGCGTGGTGGGCGAGAACCTGAAGAAGGCGATAGCCTGGCTTCCCACGGGGCGGACGCTCGTCACCGTGAAGACCGATGTGGAGCTCCCGTTTGTGGCTGAGGACCTCCTCGACAAGGGGCCCGACGTGCCGAAGCTCACGAAGCTCTACGAGCGCTTCGGGTTCCGCACGTTGCGCGAGCAGCTCGGCAAGGAAGCCGCGGGCGAGGGCTCATCCATCGCTCCGGCACCCAAGCCCGCGCCGAAGGCCAAGGGCGGCGATCGCAACTTCGCGTTTCTCGCGGCTCCCGCTCCCGTCGCCGACGCCGCCCAATTCATCGATACGCGCAAGTACGAGATCGTGATCGACGAGGCCACGCTCGATCGCTGGGTCGCGAAGCTCGAAGCCGCGGCGATCGCCTGCGTGGATACCGAGACCACGAGTCTCGACCCGATGCTCGCCGATCTCGTCGGCATCTCGTTTTGCGCGACACCGGGCGAGGCCGCCTACGTGCCGCTCACGCACCGCTACGCCGGCGTGCCCCCGCAGCTTCCCGTCGCCGCGGTCCTCGCGAAGCTCAAGCCCTGGCTCGAGAATCCCGCGATGAAGAAGGTCGCGCAGAACTCCAAGTACGATCGCCACGTCTTCGCCAACCACGGTGTCGCCGTGCGCGGCATGGAGCACGACACGCTGCTCGAGCACTACGTGCTGGAGAGCCACCAGCGCCACGACATGGATGCGCTCGCCACGCGCTTCCTGGGCGCCACGGGCCTGCTGTCCTACACGGATGTCGCCGGCAAGGGCGCGTCGTCGATTCCCTTCGACCAGGTGGAAGTGCAGCGCGCGACCGATTACTCCGCCGAGGATTCCGACGTCACGTTGCAGCTCCACGGCGCGCTGCTGCCGCGCATCGAATCCGAGGGCAAGCTCAAGTTCGTCTATGAGTCCATCGAGATGCCGGTTTCGGGCGTGCTCCTCACGATGGAGCGAAATGGCGTGTTGATCGACGCGCAGCAGCTTTCGAGGCAGAGCCTGGAGCTCGGCCAGAAGATGGTCGAGTTGGAGCAGAAGGCCTACGAGCTCGCGGGCGGCCCGTTCAACATGGGCTCGCCCAAGCAGCTCGCCGAGGTGCTCTTCGACCGGTTGAAGCTGAAGGTCGTGAAGAAGACGCCCTCGGGCGCGCCATCCACGGACGAGGAGGTGCTGGAAAAACTCGCCGAGGATCACCCGATCGCGATGACGCTCCTCGAGCATCGCGGGCTTTCGAAGCTGAAGAGCACCTACACCGACAAGCTGCCGCGCATGGTCCATCCGAAGACGGGGCGCGTGCACACCAACTACGCGCAGGCGGTTGCGGTGACGGGGCGCTTGTCCTCGACGGATCCCAACCTGCAGAACATCCCGGTGCGCACGGTCGAAGGCCGCCGCATTCGCGAGGCGTTCGTGGCGCCGAAGGGCTCGAAGATCGTCTCGGCCGACTACTCGCAGATCGAGCTGCGCATCATGGCGCACCTCTCGGGCGACGCGGGCCTCGTGGAGGCCTTCGCGCGCGGCGAGGACGTGCATCGCCACACCGCGTCCGAGGTGTTCGATACGCCAGCCGGGCAGGTCACGAGCGAGCAACGGCGTTATGCGAAGGTCATCAATTTCGGGCTGATCTACGGCATGAGCGCCTTCGGGCTCGCGGGCAACCTCGGCATCGAGCGCACCGCGGCGGCGAGTTACATGGACAAGTACTTCGCGCGCTATCCCGGTGTCGCGAAATACATGGAGCGCACGCGACAGCAGGCGCGCGAGACCGGTTACGTGGAGACAGTGTTCGGGCGGCGCCTCTGGTTGCCGGACATCACGTCGTCGAACGTAGCGCGCCGCCAGGGCGCCGAGCGCCAGGCCATCAACGCGCCGATGCAAGGTACCGCCGCCGATCTCATCAAGCTCGCGATGATCGCGGTCCAGGGCTGGATCGAGAGCGAGAGGCTCGCGGCGAAGCTCGTGATGCAGGTGCACGACGAGCTGGTGCTGGAGGTTCCCGGGACGGAGCTCGATCGCGTAAAGGGCAACGTCGAGAAGCTGATGATGGGTGTCGCGACGCTCGACGTGCCGCTCGTGGTGGATGCGGGCGTGGGCGACAACTGGGAAAAGGCGCACTGATGGACGTGGCCGGCGCCGCAAGGCATCTCGCGGCGGGCGAGCTCGTCGCCTTCCCCACGGAAACCGTCTACGGCCTCGGCGCCGATGCGGCCAATGCGAGCGCCGTCGGCAGGATCTTCGCGCTCAAGGGGCGGCCCGCGAACCATCCGGTCATCGTTCACATCGCGGGGATCGATGCGATGCGCGAATGGGGCCACGACCTGCCGCGCTCCGCCATCGCGCTCGCGGAAAAATTCTGGCCCGGGCCGCTCACGCTGATCGTGAAGCGATCGAGCCGCGTGCCCCTCATCGTGACGGGCGGCCAGGAAAGCGTGGGCCTTCGTTGCCCGTCGCATCCCATGGCGCAGGAGCTTCTTCGCGAGTTCGCGAGCGTGGGCAGCGGCGCGATCGCCGCGCCCTCGGCCAATCGCTTCGGCCACGTGAGCCCCACGACGGCGCAACACGTGCGGGACGAATTCGGACCGGACCTGCCGATCCTCGACGGCGGGGCGTGCGAGGTGGGGCTCGAATCGACGATCGTGGATCTGTCGGGCGGCGCGCCGGTCCTGCTGCGTCCCGGGGCCGTCACGCGCAGGCAGATCGCGAAAGCGATCGGCGAGGAGCCGCGCGATCGCGATGAACATTCGCCACGCGCATCGGGTACGCTGGCGGCCCACTACGCGCCGCAAACGTCCCTCACGCTCATGAGTCCCGCGAGCCTGGACGCGGATGTCCGCAACTTCGCCAACGTCGCCGTGCTCGCGCGTCGCGAGCCGTCGATGGGATCGAAAGCAATCTTCTGGATCGTCGCGAGCGACGACCCGGCACGTTACGCGCATGACCTGTACGCCAACCTACGCAAGCTCGACGACGCGGGAGCCAAGCGCATCCTCGTCGAGGCGCCGCCGCCCGCACCGGAGTGGGAAGCGGTGAACGACCGCCTCGCGCGCGCGGCTGCGGGTTCGGCGATGATCGAAGACGAACCCTGAGCGGGCGGTCACGCCGGCGCGGCGTTCGCGCTTCGCGCCGGATTTCCGTCGACTGTCACGCCGAGGACATCGCCCTGCGGGCCCAGCACGTGCTCCTCGAAGCGTGCCTTGCCCTTCGCATCCACGGTGAGCACCGTCGACGAACGCGTCCCGTAATCGGGCCCGGCGATGAGCGCGGTCGCGAGGCGCCGCTCCCAGTCGATGCCCACGCCGGTGCGCGGAAGCTGTGTGTCGTCCACGAACGAGCGGTCGGAGAGCAGGTCGAAAAGCTGCGGCGTCGGATCGTCGTCGCGCAGCGCCTCGCGCATCTTCGCGCGGCCCTTCACGACCTTGGGCCACGGCTCGTTGAGGAGGTTGTTCGACAATCCATGCACGCCCGGCTCGATCTCGCGCGCCTTGTCCTCGCGGCTCGAGTAATACCAGAGCGTCGCGCCATCGCCGAGGATCAAGTTGAAGCCGTTGTATTCACCCGCCGTGGACGCGAGGTGCGCGAGATACTCGCGGGGAGCATCGCTGCCGAGGAGGAACTCCGTCACGAGCGTGCCGCGCGAGCGCGCGCTGGTACGGCGCTCGGAAGGATCGCGGAAATTGGTGACGGCGGCGAACCGCCCGCCGCGCGTGATGCCCATCCACGTGCCGCCCGCCTCGAGGTCGCGGCCCGCGAGAAGCTCCGGGTGGTCGTTCCACCAGTGGGCGGGCTCGGTGGGGCGGTCGCGCCACTCGTCCCGGTTGGCGGCGACGGCGAGAGGCAGGTCGGACCTCGCTTTCCAGGCGAGGATGATGAGGCACATGGCTTGCGGCCTAGCCTTCGCCCTTGATCTTGGCGAGGAGCTCGGCGTAGCGAGCGTTGTCGAACGGCGTGGCTTCGGACAGCATGCGGTTCATCTCGATGCGCAACGTCTGCGCGATCGCCTGCAGCGCCTGGGACTTCGAATAGCCTTCGGACACGAGGCGGTCGAGCGTCGCCTTGGTCTCGGGCGGATCCCCGGTGGCGATCTGGTTCATGACTGTATCGAGGAAAGCGTCAACGACGGTCTTGTCGTCCATCTGCCCCTCCGGCGGTAGCTGGAATCCCTATTTTGACACGACGCGCCTCAGCTCATGTGGTTGGGCAACCACGACACGAGGCCGGGAAAGAAATAGAGCAGCCCGACCGCCACGACCATGAGCAGGAACATCGGGAACGCGACCTTCGCGATCCAGGTGATGTCGCGCTTGGTCATCCCCTGCAGCACGAAGAGGTTGAAGCCCACGGGCGGCGTGACCTGCGCCATTTCAACCACGAGCACGATGAAGATGCCGAACCACACGAGGTCGATGTTCGCCTTGACGATCGTGGGAAGGATCACGCCCATGGTGAGCACGACCATCGAGATGCCATCGAGGAAGCAGCCTAGGATGATGAAGAAGGCCATCAGCCAGAAGAGCAGCCAGAACTGCGTGAGGGCGAGGCCCGTGATGAACTCGGCGAGCCTGCGCGGAAGCCCGATGTAGCCCATCGCGAGCGTGAGGAACGAGGCGCCGGCGAGGATGAACGCGATCATGCAATACAGGCGCGTGGCGCCCATGATGCTCGTCATGAAGACCTTGCGGCTCATGGAGCCCTGGATCCACGACAGGCCCAGGGCGCCCACCACGCCGAGCGCGGCGGCTTCGGTCGCGGTGGCGATGCCCACGTAGATCGAGCCCAGGACGATCGCGATCAGTGCCACGACGGGAATCAGATGGCGCGAGGCATGCACCTTCTCGCGGAACGTCATCGTCGAGTCCGGCGCGGGAATCCTGTCCGGGTGCAGCAGCGACCACACGATGGTGTAGCCCATGAAAAGGCCCGCGAGCAGCAGGCCGGGGATCACGCCCGCGATGAAGAGGCGCGTGATCGAGACTTCCGCGGAGACGCCGTAGACGATCATGATGATCGAGGGCGGGATCAGCAGGCCCAGCGTGCCGGCGCCCGCGAGGGTGCCGATCGTCATGTCGTCGGGATAGCCGCGCTTCTTCAGCTCGGGCAGCGTCATCTTGCCGATGGTGGCGCACGTGGCCGCGCTCGAACCGGACACGGCGGCGAAGATCGTGCAGCCGATGATGTTGGTGTGCAGCAGCCGTCCGGGCAGGCGCGAGAGCCAGGGTGCGAGGCCCTTGAACATGTCCTCGGATAGCCGGGTGCGGAAGAGGATCTCGCCCATCCAGACGAAGAGCGGCAGCGCCGTGAGCGTCCACGACGACATGGATCCCCAGATGGTGACCGCCATGGCGTCGCCCACGGGCCGGCTCGTGAAGAGCTCCATGCCGAGCCACGCCACGCCGAGGAGCGAAAGGCCGATCCATAGGCCGCTGCCCAGCAGCGCGAAGAGCAGCACGATGAGCAGGACCGTGACCGCGAGATCCATGGCTACTCGATCGCCTTCAACTCGTCGGGCGCCTCGGCGAGCGCGCGCTTGCGGATGAGCAGCACGAAGTCGTCGATCATCGCGATGAGCAGCACGATGGCGCCCACGGCCATCGCGATCTGCGGGATCCAAAGCGGCGTGGCGTCGTTGCCCTGTGAAATGTCGTTGAAGACGTGGGACTGCCACGCGAGGCGCACGCTGAACCACGCGAGCACGGCACAGAAGAAGACGCCGGCGAGATGGCTCCAGAGGTCGAGCGGGCGGCGCAGCTTCCCGCCGAAGCGCTCGAGCAGCAGCATGACGCGGATGTGCTCGCCGCGCTTCAACGTATGCGCGAGGGCGAGGAAGCCGCTCGCCGCCATGCAATAGCCCGCGTACGCATCGGAGCCGCGCAGGTTGAAGCCCACCATGCGGCCGATCACGCTCGCGAGCACCATCGCGAGGATGCCCGCCATGAAAAACGCCGCGAGATATCCCGCGGCGTCGTAGAGGTTGTTAAGTACGCGCCTCACTTGCGATAGGCATCGATGATCGCCTGCCCATCCGGGCCCGCGGTCTTCGTCCATTCGGCAGTCATGGTCTCGCCGATCTTCCGGAAGTCGGCCTTGAGCTGCGCCGAGGGCTGCGCCACGGTCATGCCGTTCTTCGCGAGCTGCTCGAGGTACCAGCCGTTCTTTTCTTCGGAGGTCTTCCATCCGCGCGCCTCGGCCGCGGCGGCCGCCTTGAGGAGGGCGGCCTGCGTCGGCTTGTCTAGGGCATCGAATGCGGACTTGTTCACGAACACGATGTTCTTGGGAAGCCAGGCCTGCGTGTCGTAGTAGTTCTTCACCACTTCCCACGCCTTCGTGTCGTAGCCCGTCGCGCCCGAGGTGATGTTCGCGTTGACGGCGCCCGTGGCGAACGCCTGCGCGAGTTCGGCCACCTGGATTGTCACGGGCTGCGCCCCGGCGAGCTCCGCGATGCGCGAGGTGTACGGGTTGTACGTGCGCATCTTGAGGCCCTTCATGTCGGCGATCGAGGTGAGCGGCTTGCTCGAATAGATTCCCTGCGGCGGCCACGGCACCGAGAAGAGCACCATCATTCCCTGCTTCGCGAAGCGGTCCTCGATCGCCTTGCGCGAGACCTTCCAGAGTTTCGCGGCATCCGCGTAGCTCGTGGCGAGGAAGGGGACCGAGTCCACGCCGTAGATCGGATCCTCGTTGGAGTAGCCCGAGATGAGGATCTCCCCGATCTGCGCCTGGTTGCCCTGGACGGCGCGCTTGATCTCGGGCGCCTTGAAGAGCGAGGCGTTGGCGTGCAACGTGATCTTGAGCTTGCCCGCCGTGGCCTTGTCCACGTCGGCGATGAACTGCGCGATGTTCTCCGTGTGGAAATTCGTCGCGGGATAGGGCGTGGGCATGTCCCACTGGGTCTGCGCGGCGGCCGCGGTGCAAACGGCGGCCAGAATGGCACCAACGGCCTGGATGGCTTTCATGGATCCTCCCTCGGGTGTAAGGGCAAGCTAGCAAAGGCGGGGGTGCGTGTCAAAATGGCGGTCATGAGAAGGATCTTGGCCGCATTCGTAATCGCCGCCGCAACTGCGTTCGCGCACGAGCACGGCGAGCAATGGGCGCTCGCGAACGAGTATCCCGCGACGAGCCTTCCGGGCGAGGGCGACGAGACCTTCGCGAAGCTCGTGGCCGACGAAACCCAGGGCGCAATCTCAGTGGTGACGATGCCCGACGGAAAACTCGGATACAAGTCGCGCGAGCAGCTGAAAGCGGTGGCCGACGGAAAGGTCGCGATGGCCGACACGTTCGGCGGCGCGATCGCCGACGAGGAGCCCGTCTTCGGTCTCGCGTCGTTGCCGTTCATCGCGCCGACGATCGCCGATGCCCGCGCGCTGTACGAGGCGGCGCGTCCCTCGTACGAAGCCGCATTCGAGCGCCACAACCAGAAGCTGCTCTATTCGACGCCGTGGCCGCCTTCGGGGTTGTGGACGAAAGCTCCCGCCGACACCGTGGAGGCCGTCGCGAAGCTCAAGGTCCGCACCTACGACAAGACGGGCACCGACGTCTTCACGCATCTGGCCGCGAAGGCGGCCGTCGTCTCGTTCAGCGACCTCACGCCCAAGCTCGCGAACGGCGAGATCGACGCGGTCCTCTCCTCGGGCGACGGTGGCGCGGGCCGCAAGCTCTGGGAATATCTTCCGCGTTTCACCGCGATCAACTACGCGATCCCGCTTTCCTTCGTCACCGTGAACCTCGATCGCTGGAATTCGCTCGACGATGCGACGCGCGCGGGCATCCTCAAGGCCGCGAGGCAGACCGAGGCGCGGCAGTGGAAAGCGCTTGAAGCGCGCCTTGCGCAGAACTACGAGCGCATGCGTGCGCAGGGCATGACGATCTCGACGCAGGTGGAGCCCGCCCTGCGACAGCGCCTGCGCGAGGAAGGACGCAACGCGACGCTCGAATGGGCCCAGCGCGCCGGCCCCGAGGCGCGCGAGATCCTCGAGCGGCGATGATGGCGCGCTGGCAGTTCTGGATCGACCGCGGAGGCACGTTCACCGATATCGTGGCGCGCCGTCCCGACGGCGGCATCGCCACGCACAAGCTGCTCTCGGAGAATCCCGGCCGCTATCCCGACGCCGCGATCGCGGGCATCCGCGAGCTGCTGGGCGTGCCGGCCGGCATGCCCATTCCCGTGGAAAAGATCGACGCGGTGAAGATGGGCACGACGGTCGCCACCAACGCGCTGCTCGAGCGCAAGGGCGAGGCCACCGTGCTTTTCATCACGCGCGGCTTCCGCGACCAGCTTCGCATCGCCTACCAGAACCGCCCGCGGATCTTCGACCGCCACATCGTCCTGCCGGAGCTGCTCTACCGCAAGGTCACCGAGATAAACGAGCGCGTGGGTGCCCACGGCGAGATCGTGACGCCGCTCGACGAGGCTCAAGTTGAGCGAGAGCTCGCCGCCGCGCGCGCCGAAGGCTTTCGCTCGATCGCCATCGTCTTCATGCACGGGTACCGCTACTCCGCGCACGAGTCCCGCGTGGCGCATCTCGCGCGCGACGCCGGATTCGACCAGGTTTCCGTCTCGCACACGGTGTCGCCGCTCATGAAGATCGTCTCGCGCGGAGACACGACGGTCGTCGACGCCTATCTCTCGCCGATCCTGCGCCGCTACGTGGACCAGGTCGCCGCCGAGCTGCCCGGCGCGCGCCTCATGTTCATGCAGTCCAACGGCGGGCTCACGGACGCGCACCGGTTCCAGGGGAAAGACTCGATCCTCTCGGGCCCCGCGGGCGGGATCATCGGCATGGTGCGCACGTCGGAGGCCGCCGGCTTCAAGAAGGTGATCGGCTTCGACATGGGCGGCACGTCCACGGACGTCTCGCACTACGCGGGCGAGCTCGAACGCGAGTTCGAGACGCAGGTCGCGGGCGTGCGGATGCGTGCGCCGATGATGTCGATCCATACGATCGCGGCGGGCGGCGGGTCGATCCTTTTTTTCGACGGCCAGCGCCAACGCGTGGGCCCCGATTCCGCGGCCGCGAACCCGGGGCCCGCGAGCTATCGCCGCGGCGGGCCGCTCACG
Source organism: Usitatibacter sp. (assembly GCA_049300695.1). Taxonomy (GTDB): domain Bacteria; phylum Pseudomonadota; class Gammaproteobacteria; order Burkholderiales; family Usitatibacteraceae; genus Usitatibacter. The sequence continues at coordinate 14,367 of JBAQKF010000047.1, read as the reverse complement.
GTGACCGACTGCAACGTGATGCTGGGCAAGATCCAGCCCGCTTTCTTCCCCAAGGTGTTCGGTCCCAACGGCGACGAGGCGCTGGATGACGCCGTCGTGCGCGTGAAATTCGCCGAGCTCGCGAAGCAGATCGAGAAAGAGACGCGGCAAGAGCAAACGCCCGAGTCGGTCGCCGAGGGATACATCCGCGTCGCCGTGGCGAACATGGCCAACGCGATCAAGTTCATCTCGGTGCAGCGCGGCCACGACGTCACCGAATACACGCTCGCGTGCTTCGGCGGCGCGGGCGGCCAGCACGCGTGCCTGGTGGCCGACGAGCTCGGCATGAAGCGCGTGTACATCCATCCGCTCGCGGGCGTCCTTTCCGCCTACGGCATGGGCCTCGCCCAGGTGAGGGCGCTGCGCGAGGAAGCCGTCGAGAAACGCCTCGAAGATGGCGCGCTCACCGACATCGAGGAGAAATGCGTGACGCTGGGCGAGCAGTGCGTGCACGAGCTCGCCGAGCAGGGTGTCCAATTCGAGCGCCTGGAAAAGCGGGTGCACCTCAAGTACGACGGCACGGACACGTCGCTTTCGGTTCCGCTCGCGTCGGCCGCGAAGATGCGCGACGATTTCGAGCGCCTCTATCGCCACCGCTTCAGTTTCCTCATGCCCGATCGCGCGCTCATCGCCGAGGCCGTGTCGGTGGAAGCCGTCGGACGGTCCGAGGCGGGGCCGGGACTTCTTCCCACGAATGCCGTGTCGGCTTCGAAGCCGAAGGCGCTCGCCACCGTCGCCATGACCACGGGCGGCAAGCGCCACGACACGCCGGTGTATTCCCGCGACGAGCTCGCTCCCGGCGCGCGCATCGCGGGCCCGGCCATCATCGCCGAGCGCAACGCCACCACGATCGTCGAGCCCGAATGGGAAGCGAGCATCACGGAGCTGGGCCACCTCGTGCTCGAGCGCGTGGTCGAGCGCAAGTCCCGTTACGCCCTGGGCACGCGCGCCGACCCGGTGATGCTGGAAGTCTTCAACAACCTCTTCATGTCGGTCGCCGAGCAGATGGGCGTTCGCCTCGCGCAGACCGCGTACTCGGTGAACATCAAGGAGCGCCTCGACTTTTCATGCGCGCTCTTCGATGCCGAGGGCAACCTCATCGCCAACGCGCCGCACATGCCGGTGCACCTGGGCTCCATGGGCGAGAGCATCAAGACGATCGTGCGCAAGAACCTGGGCCGGATGAAGCCCGGCGACGTGTACGTGCTGAACGATCCCTACAACGGCGGCACGCACTTGCCTGATGTGACGGTGGTGACGCCGGTATTCGACGATCTTTCTTCGGTCACCCCCGCGAAGGCGGGGGCCCAGTCTCCAAGAATTCTCTTCTATGTAGGTTCACGGGGACATCACGCCGACATAGGCGGAATCACGCCCGGATCAATGCCGCCCTTCTCGAAAACCGTCGAGGAAGAAGGCGTCCTCCTCGACAACGTGAAGCTCGTCGAGAACGGCCGCATGCTCGAAGCCGAATTCCGCAAGCTCCTCGCCTCGGCGCGATACCCCGCGCGCAATCCCGACCAGAACGTCGCCGACATCCGCGCGCAGATCGCCGCCAACGAGAAGGGCGTGCAGGAGTTGAAGCGGATGGTCGCCCACTTCGGCCTGGACGTAGTCCAGGGCTACATGCGCCACGTGCAGGACAACGCCGAGGAATGCGTGCGGCGCGTGATCGGCGTGCTGAAGGATGGCGAGTTCGCGTATCCGATGGACAACGGCGCCGTCATCAAGGTGAAGGTCTCGATCGGCGCCGACAGGCGCAGCGCCACGGTGGACTTCACCGGCACGAGCCCGCAGCTCGCGAGCAACTACAACGCGCCGTCGGCGGTGGTCTACGCGGCGGTGCTCTATGTCTTCCGCACCCTCGTGGACGACGACATCCCGTTGAACGCCGGGTGCTTGAAGCCCATCGAGATCATCATTCCCGAAGGCTCGATGCTGAATCCCCGTCCGCCGGCCGCGACAGTCGCGGGAAACGTGGAAACGTCGCAATGCCTCACCGATGCGATCTATGGCGCGCTCGGCGTGATGGCCGCTTCCTACGGCACCATGAACAACTTCACGTTCGGGAACGATCGCTACCAGTACTACGAGACCATCTCGGGCGGAACCGGCGCGGGTCCGGGATTCGACGGCACCGACACGGTGCAGGCGCACATGACCAACTCGCGCCTCACGGATCCCGAGGTCCTCGAGTGGCGCTTTCCGGTGCGCATCGACAGCCACCAGATCCGCGCGGGCAGCGGCGGCAAGGGAAAATGGCACGGCGGCAACGGCGCCACGCGCCGCGTGCGCTTCCTCGAGCCGATGACCGCCGCGATACTTGCCGGCCATAGAATCATCCCGCCCTACGGAATGGCGGGCGGCGAGCCCGGCGAGGTCGGGCGTAACTGGGTCGAGCGCGCCGACGGCTCGCGCACCGAGCTCACGTACGCCGACGAGACGCAAATGGGCAGCGGCGACGTGTTCGTGATCGAGACGCCGGGCGGCGGAGGATTCGGAAACGCGGGGAATTGACTTTTGTCGCGGAAGTGATACACCGGGAATGGCGTGTGCGAAATTTAACTTCCTCGCATTTTTGTGTGCGCGTAAAATAGGCGGCTTTTCCGTCGCAAACACAATGTCGTTTCACGGAAAACAGGAACAGCGACCGCCGCCTTGAAGATCGGCCCCATCACACTTAAGAACAACCTCATCGTCGCGCCCATGGCGGGCGTGACCGATCGCCCTTTCCGCTCCCTTTGCAAGAAGATGGGCGCGGGAATGGCCGTTTCGGAGATGGTGGCGTCGAATTCGCTGCTCTGGGGCTCGGAGAAGACCATCCGCCGCGGCAACCACGAGGGCGAAGTGGAGCCCAAGGTGATCCAGATCGCCGGCGCGGACCCCGGGATGATGGCCGAGGCCGCGAAGTACAACGTCGACAACGGCGCCGACATCATCGACATCAACATGGGCTGCCCGGCCAAGAAGATCTGCAACGTCTATGCCGGGTCGGCCCTGCTCCAGAACGAGTCGTTGGTGGCCAAGATCGTCGATGCGGTGGTGAAAGCCGTCGATGTTCCGGTAACGCTCAAGATCCGCACGGGCTGGAACCGCGAAAACCGCAATGCGCTGCGCATTGCGAAGATCGCCGAGGAGCACGGCATCCAGTCTCTCGCGATGCACGGCCGCACGCGCGCCTGCATGTACACGGGCGACGCGGAGTACGACACGATCCGCGCCGTGAAGCAGTCCGTTTCGATTCCCGTCGTGGCCAACGGCGACATCGGCACGCCGGAGAAGGCGAAATTCGTGCTCGAGTACACCGGCGCCGATGCCGTCATGATCGGCCGCGCCGCCCAGGGCCGCCCGTGGATCTTCCGCGAGATCGCCCACTTCCTCGAGACGGGGAGCCATTTGCCGCCGCCGCGCGTGACGGAGATCCGCGACGTCCTGGTGGGCCACCTGGACGATCTTTATGGCTTCTATGGCATGGAGCGCGGCTCCCGGGTGGCACGCAAGCACATCAGCTGGTACACGAAGGGCCTGAAGAACTCGGCCGTGTTCCGTGCCCGCATGAACACCCTCGAGAACGCCGAGATGCAGCTCGCCGCCGTGAAGGAATTCCTGGACGGCCTGCTCCAGCATTCCGCGCGACTCGAATACGACGAAGAGGTGGCACTTGCAGCCTAGAAAAAAATACGAAGGGAGGACCGAGGTGCGCGACAACGAGCTTTCGTCGACCGTGCGCAAGGTCATGCGCCAGTACTTCAAGGATCTCGACGGGGAGAAAGCCTCGGGCATCTACGACATGGTGGTGCTCGCGGTCGAGAAGCCCATGCTCGAGGTCGTCATGTTCCAGGCCCAGGGAAACCAGACGAGGGCGGCCGAGCTGCTCGGCCTCAACCGGAATACGCTTCGGAAGAAACTGCAGCAGCACGGACTCGACTAGTTGTCCAAGATCACCCGCGCGCTCATCTCGGTCAGCGACAAGACTGGTGTCATCGAGTTCGCCAGGGCCCTGCTCACCCACGGCGTGGAGATCATCTCCACGGGAGGCACCGCGCAGCTGCTCAGGCTGAACGGCGTGGTCGTGAAGGAGATCTCGGAGTTCACGGGATTTCCCGAGATGATGGAAGGCCGCGTGAAGACGCTGCACCCCAAGGTGCACGGCGGCATCCTTGCCCGGCGCGACAAACCCGACCACGTGCGATCGATGGAGGATCACGGGATCCTGCCCATCGACATGGTCGTGGTGAACCTCTATCCCTTCGCGCAGACCGTGGCCAAGCCCGGCTGCACGATGGAAGACGCCATCGAGAACATCGATATCGGCGGCCCGGCGATGGTGCGCGCGGCGGCGAAGAACCACGAGTTCGTCGCGGTAGTGACCGACCCGGCCGACTACGGGCCGGTCCTCGCGAAGATGAAGGCCTCGAAGGGCAAGCTCGATTTCGACGAGCGGTTCCGCCTCGCCGCCAAGGCCTTCAGCCACACGGCCGAGTACGACGGGATGATCTCCACCTGGCTCACGGCGCGCGACGCGAACGGCAGGGTGCGTGAGTTTCCGGACCGCTTCAACCTGCAGCTCCGGCTCGCCCAGACGCTTCGCTACGGCGAGAACCCGCACCAGTCGGCGGCGTTCTACGTCGAGCGCGATCCCCCGCGCGGCACGCTCGCGTCGTTCAAGCAGCTCCAGGGCAAGGAGCTTTCGTACAACAACATCGCCGATGCCGACGCGGCCTGGGAATGCTGCCGCACGTTCGACGTGCCGGCGTGCGTGATCATCAAGCACGCGAATCCATGCGGCGTCGCGATCGCAGGCACCGTCCTCGAGGCTTATCGAAAGGCGTTCGTCACCGATCCGACCTCGGCCTTCGGCGGAATCCTCGCCTTCAATCGGCCTGTCGACGAGGCCACGGCGCGCGAGATCACCGAGGTCAACCGGCAATTCGTCGAGGTGCTGATCGCGCCGTCGTATGAAGCGGGCGCGCTCGAGGTGCTCAAGGTGAGGCAGAACCTGCGGGCGCTGGCCATCGAGCCGGCGAAGGACCTGAATCGCCTCGACATGAAGCGCGTGGGAGGTGGCCTGCTTGTGCAAACCTCCGATGACTTCGATGTCTCGGAGCTTCGCATCGTGACCAAGCGCGATCCCAGCAAGGACGAGATGAACGATCTCGTCTTCGCTTTCCGGGTGGCGAAGTTCGTGAAGTCCAATGCGATCGTCTTCTGCAAGGACGGCATGACCCTGGGCGTGGGCGCGGGCCAGATGAGCCGCGTCGACTCCACGCGCATCGCCTCCATCAAGGCGAAGAACGCGGGACTGTCGCTGCGCGGTTCGGCGGTGGCTTCCGATGCGTTCTTCCCGTTCCGCGACGGACTGGATGTCGTCGCGCAGGCGGGCGCGAAGGCCGTGATCCAGCCTGGCGGCAGCGTGCGCGACAAGGAAGTGATCGCGGCGGCCGACGAGCACGGGATCGCGATGGTGTTCACCGGGATGCGTCACTTCCGGCATTGAAACTCCTCGTCATCGGGTCCGGCGGTCGCGAGCACGCCATCGCCTGGAAGCTCGCCAGGTCGCCGAAGATCTCGCGCATATACGTCGCGCCCGGCAACGCCGGCACCGCGCGTGAGGATGGCCTCTTCAACGTGGAGCTCACCGCGTTTCCCGAGTTGATCAAGTTCGCGAAGGACGAAGGCATCCACGCGACCATCGTGGGCCCCGAAGGACCGCTTGCGGCCGGCATCGTCGATGCATTCCGCGATGCGGGGCTTCGCATCTTCGGTCCGACGAGAGCGGCGGCGCAGCTCGAATCGTCGAAGGACTTCGCCAAGCGCTTCATGGAGCGCCACAACATCCCCACGGCCCGCTACGAGACCTTCACCGATGCGAAGGCCGCCCACGCATACATCGACCAGCACGGCGCGCCGATCGTCATCAAGGCCGACGGGCTCGCGGCCGGGAAGGGCGTCGTCGTCGCGACGAACTCGCAGGAAGCCCACGAAGCCGTCGACATGATGCTCGCGGGCAACAAGCTGGGCGACGCCGGGCATCGCGTCGTCATCGAGGAATTCATGGCGGGCGAGGAGGCGAGCTTCATCGTCATGGTGGATGGAAAGAACGTCCTCGCCCTCGCGTCGAGCCAGGACCACAAGCGCGCCTTCGACGGCGACATGGGCCCGAACACCGGCGGCATGGGTGCCTATTCGCCGGCGCCCGTCGTCACGCCCGAAGTCCACGCCCGCGTGATGCGCGAGATCATCGCCCCAACCGTGAAGGGAATGGCCGCCGACGGCATTCCGTTCACGGGATTCCTCTACGCGGGCCTCATGATCGACGATGCGGGCGCGCCCCGGGTCGTGGAATTCAATTGCCGCCTGGGAGATCCGGAGACGCAACCCATCTTCATGCGCCTGAAGAGCGATTTCTTCGAGATCGTCGAGCATGCCATCAACGGAACGCTCGGCGAGGTCGAGGCGCAGTGGGACCGCCGCGCGGCGGTGGGTGTCGTGCTCGCCGCGGCCGGATATCCCGAATCCCCGCGCAAGGGCGACGAAATCACGGGGATTCCGAAGGATGAAGAGGATTTCCACGTCTTCCACGCGGGCACGGCGTTGAAGGACGGAAAGGTCGTGACGAGCGGCGGGCGCGTGCTCTGCGTGACGGCGCTCGGCGACAAGGTGAAGATCGCGGCCGAGCGCGCGTACGCGGTCGCGGCGAACATCCGGTTCGACGGCATGCAATATCGCAAGGACATCGGGTACCGCGCTTTCAACCGCCGATGAAGATCACCCCGGTCCGCGACTACCTGCTCGGCCTCCAGGAATCGATCGTCACGGCGCTGGAGAGGCTCGACGGCGGCCGCTTCGGGAAGGACGAATGGAAGCGCCCTGAAGGAGGCGGCGGCACGAGCCGCATCCTGGAAGGCGGCGAGGTCTTCGAGCGCGCGGGCGTGGGCTTCTCCCACGTCTCGGGTCAAAGACTTCCACCGTCGGCGAGCGTCCATCGGCCGAACATCGCGGGCCGCGAATGGGGCGCCATGGGCGTGTCGCTCGTGCTGCATCCGCGCAATCCCTACGTGCCCACGGTCCACATGAACGTGCGCTTCTTTCGTGCCAAGGCGCCCGAGGGCGGCGGTGAGGACGTGTGGTGGTTCGGCGGAGGCATGGACCTCACGCCGTACTATCCGTTCGAGGAAGATTGCGTGCATTTCCACCGGAGCAATCGCGACGCGCTCGCGAAATTTCCCGGACTGCACGCGCGCTTCAAGAAAGCCTGCGACGAGTACTTCTTCCTCAAGCATCGCAACGAGCCGCGCGGCATCGGCGGAACCTTCTTCGACGATTTCGACGAGGGCGGGTTCGACAGCGCGTTCTCCGTGATGCGCGCCGTGGGTGACGCGTTCCTGCCCGCCTACGTGCCGATCGTCGAACGCCGCAAGGCGAAGAAATACACCGAGCGCGAGCGCAACTTCCAGGCCTATCGGCGCGGGCGCTACGTGGAGTTCAACCTCGTGTGGGACCGCGGCACGCTCTTCGGCCTGCAATCGGGCGGGCGCGCGGAGTCGATCCTCATGTCGCTGCCGCCGGTGGTGACGTGGAGCTACGACTGGAAGCCGGCGCCGCGCTCACCCGAGGCGAAGCTCTACGAAATGCTGGCGCCGCGCGATTGGGCTAACCTTCCCGGATGATGATCGAGTTCGAGCGCCGCCACCAGGGGCTCGCGAGCCCCGAGGTCTATCACAAGCGGCTGATCCGCTCGGGAGTGTTCGGCCTGTTCATGGTCGCGATCTCGCTCGCCGTCGGCATGTCGGGCTACAGTTACTTCGAGCACCTGGGTTTCGTGGACGCGTTCCAGAACGCCGCGATGATCCTGTCCGGCATGGGTCCGGTCGATAGCCCGAAGTCCACGGGCGGCAAGCTCTTCGCGGGGCTCTACGCGCTCTACTCGGGGTTCGCGGTGCTGGTGATCGCGGCGGTCATGTTCGCGCCGGCGATCCATCGCGCCCTGCACCGCTTCCACATCCAGGACGACCCGAAGAAGAACTAGGGCGCCACGCCCTCGAGGAGCAGCAGGCGGCTGTTGCTGTTCGCGATGCGCAGCGCCTTGGGCTTCTCGTAGTCCGGCGAGTTGTACCAATCGCGCGCCGCCTCCACCGTTGGGAACTCGAGGATCACGCGCCGGCGTTGAGGCCAATCGCCCTCGAGCGGCGTGTTCGTGCCGCCGCGCGACAGGAATTTTCCCCCGAACTTCTCGATTGTCGCCGGCACGATGGTCGAATACGACTTGTAACCCTCCGCATTGGTGATCTCGACCTCGGCGAGTATGTAGCCACGCATCTTCGCTCCTCTGTATCGAATCGATTCGGCCCTAAAGCTTATCGTAGGCCTCGCGGACGGGTTCCGCGCCGTGGATCTTCTCCAGCCTTCGCACGATGAAATGCCCGCGCGCCATGTCCTGGTAGTGGCCGATGAAGATCGTATTGATGAGCGCCCCACCCGCGGCACCGATCACCGGCACGAGTTGCGCGGCCGCTTTTTCTGAAACCACGATGCCGAATCTCGCGGCGATGAGGCTGACGAGGCGCACGAGCGCCGGGCCGCCGCCTTTCGTGAGGCCTTTCTGCGCGAGGTGCTTCGTGGCCTCCGTGACCGCGCCCGCCAATGCCGTGCGCGCCGCGAAGTAACCGGACTCCGCCGCGTCGTCGCGCCGGTCCTTGGGGCTTCCCAGCGCAAACACCGTGAGGCATTCGAGCTTCGTATCGAGGTGCCGCGGATTCTCGCCCTCGCTCGCGGCGATGTCGGCGATGGAACGCAGGATGAGTCCCGTCGAGATCGGGAGCTCCACGCCCAGCGCCGCGAGCCCGAAGGCGCCGCCGATCGCGCCGGACGTCGCGACCGCCATCTTGTGCATCCGGTCCGACGAGAGCCGGTGCGTGCCCTCGCCCAGCGAACGGACCGCGACCGAGAGCGCGGTCATCAGCGCCTTCTCGGTCGCCGCGTGCACCGCCGTCCGCGCGCGCGCAGGCAACATGGCGAGGCCCTTTTCCACGGGCGCGCCCGCGAGCGACGACAGGCGCATCGCGATGCCGGGCGTTTCCAGCAGCACCTTCGCGCGCCCGAGGTCTTCGAGCTCCGCCTTGGAGAAAGTCATCGCGGCTAGTAGGTGTAGTTGAGCGTGAGCCAGGTCTTGCGAATCGATGGATTGGCCGTTCCGGACCCGGGATCGTAGCGAGCGTACTGCAACCGGAGGTCCAGCCCTTCCATGATGGACCACGTGAGGCCCACGTCGTTCTCGCGCCCGAAATCGAGGCTCGCGAAGTCGGAGCGGAAGCGGTGCGACTCGCCGTAGAACGTGAGCGGATCGATGATGGCCCAGCGGAGCGTGAGCCACTGGTCGCGCAGGCCCTGGCGCGGCGTGTTGAAGAACGTGAGCGTCCAGCCGTTGTAGCGATAGAAATCCGTGAGCGGCATCTCCACGCCGAACTGGCCGCCGTTGCTGCCTTTGACCTCGTAGTCGTAGCGCGCCGTCCAGCGCTCGGTCGAGGCGCCCGCGCCGAGGCGCCAGTAGTTCGCGTCGACGCGCGGGTCGCCGTTCGCGTAGGGCCGCTCTTGCGCATACTCGGCGATGTAGGGAATGTCGATGCCGCCGTAGCGCGCGGCCCCTTCGGCCTTGATGCCGACCACGCGATACGAGTTGTCCGCGAAGCCCGTGAAGGCGCCATTGGCCGCCTCGTCGTGCAGCACGGCGTAAGCCGCGATCGAATGCCCTTCGAGCGGATTCCACGCGGCGCGAAGCGTCGTGAGGCGAAGATCGCTGGTGTCACCGGACGTGCTGCGCACCTTCGTGTAGTAGCCCGCGTCGAGCGCGGTGCTTTCGAATCCCTCGTAGGAAAGCGCCACGCCCTCGAAGAGCTGCGGGATCTGGCGGAAGTCGTTGTCGCTCACCCATCGCTGGTTGTCGAGGTGAACGATTTGCCTTCCCAGCTTCATCCGGAAGCCGGAATCGCTCGCATATTCCGCATAGGCCTGGTTCACTCCGCTGTAACGGGGATCGGGCAACAGCGGATAGGGCGATGTCGCGAGTTGCGAGGGATCGTCGTTGAAATTGTTCGAGCCGAAATGCGATGCGTTCATCGCTTCGAGGCGCACGCGCACGCCGTAGTACGGCGCCGTGACCCAACCCAGCACTGTGCGCATCGTTCCGCCTTGCGCGCTCTCGGAATAGTTGCTCTCGTCGAGCCAGTTGTAGCGCGGGCGCAGTTCGATGACGGGTCGCCCATTGGTGATCGCCGCGAGAATATCCGGGCTTCCGGCGGTGTCTTGCTGGGAGTAACAAGTTGTTGCGGCGAGACCCATCGCCGCCAGACCCACCCGCATCGACTTCGTCCCGACTAGAATGGGCGTCTCCCACAATGGACTCGCGGAAGTCTCCGCCAGCTTGAAGACGATGTCCAGACTCGCGGCAGCGTTCCTCGCGTCTTGCATGGCGCTGGGCGCGGCACGCGCGGCAACCCTCGACATCGATGCACGCGATCCCTCGGGCGCGCCGGTGGCCGACACGGCGGTCTACGCCATTCGCTCGTCGGGCGGAATGGATGCGAAGCCGGGCAAGGAGGTCGAGATCCAGCAGGTCGACCGCGAGTTCGTGCCGTATCTCACGGTGATCCAGACCGGAACCACGGCGACCTTCCCGAATCGCGACCCGATCATGCACCACGTGTACTCGTTCTCGCCGGCCAAGTCCTTCGAGATCAAGCTCTATACGGGGCGCAGCCCCAGCGCGGTCACGTTCGACAAGCCGGGTGTGGTAACGCTAGGCTGCAACATCCACGACTGGATGATCGGCTACGTGCTCATCGTATCGACACCCTATTTCGCCAAGACCGACGCGAGCGGCATGGCGCGCCTGCACGACCTGCCCGCGGGATCCTACGAGGTCCAGGCCTGGCATCCACGGCTGCGCGAACCGCTGGTACCCGTCAACGTATCGCTGGATGCGGCGACCAATCGCTCCCTCAGCTTCACTGTCGATGCGGCCCCGCGCAAGGCCAAGTACAAGCCGCCGCTCGACCGGTTGAAGTACTGATGGCCCACCAGGAGGAGGGCGGGGCCCTCATCAAGCTGAACAGCCTCGGCACGCGCATCGTGCTGTTCTTCGTTGCGCTGCTGGTTCTCGTCCAGGGGCTGGGTGCCTTCCTGGTGATCCAGGCGAACTCGCAGATCGCCCGCCAGACGATGGACCAGGAGCTCGAGCAGGGCGAGCGCGTGTTCAAGCAGCTGCTCACGCAGAACCAGGCGCGCCTCGAGCAGGGCGCGGGGATCCTCTCGGCCGACTTCGCGTTCCGCCAGGCGATCGCAACCAACGAGACGGGCACGATCCTTTCGGTGCTGCGTAACCATGGCGCCCGAGTGGGCGCCAACGTGATGACGCTCGCGTCACTCGACAACGTGATCCGCGCCGACACGCTCGATCCCACTCGCATCGGCTCATCGTTCGCGATCCCGGACCTGATCCGTCTTGCGGGCATCGAGGGGCGCGCATCCTCGATCGTGATCCGCGAGGGCAAGCTCTACCAGCTCGTCGTGGTTCCGGTGCTGGCGCCCGAGCCCATCGCCTGGGTCGGCCTCGCGTTCGAGGTCGACGACGCCGTGGCGAAGGACCTCCACCAGCTCACCGGCCTCGAGGTGACGTTCGCGAGCCGCGGCGAGGGACCGTGGAACCTGCACGCATCCACGCTGCCTCCGGAGCTGCGCATGAGCCTCCAGGGCGCCCTGGCGAGCGAGGATGCGATCACGGCGAACCTCGTGGACGTGGGCGGCGAGCAATACGAAACGCGCGTCGTCCCGCTCGAGGCGCGCCCCGACAAGCGCGTCGTCGCGATCCTGCAGAAGCAGCTCCAGGTGGGCCTCGCGCCCTTCCACCGGATCAGCGCGTCGTTCTTCTGGCTCACGCTCGCGGGCCTGATCCTGCTCGTCGCCGGCAGCCTCATCATCGCGGGCGGCATCACCCGTCCCGTGCACCGGCTCGCCGAGGCCGCGCAACGCATCCAGCAAGGCGACTACACGCGCCATGTGGATGTGGAGAACCGCGACGAGATCGGCCAGCTCGCGGTGAGCTTCAACCACATGCTCGACGGTATCGTGAGCCGCGAGAAGGAGATCCTGCGCCTTGCTTACGAGGACGGCCTCACGGGACTGCCCAATCGCGCGATGTTCTACGAGCAACTCGAGCAGGCGGCACGCCTCGCCAAGCGCGGCGGCCACTCGGTGGCGGTGATGCTGCTCGACATGGATCGCTTCAAGGCCATCAACGACACGCTCGGCCACACCGTGGGGGACCAGGCGCTGCGCGAAGTGGGCGCGCGGGTGCGCAAGGCGCTTCGCGAATCCGACGTGGTCGCGCGCCTGGGCGGAGACGAATTCGCCGTGCTGCTCGCCACGGGCGGCGCCGATGCGCCGAAGGTCGTCGCGGAGAAGATCCACAAGGCGCTCGAGGAACCGCTCGTGATCGACGGCCAGTCGATGGACATGACGGCGTCAATCGGCATCGCGCGCTTCGGCGACCACGGCGAGGAGGCCGACGCCCTCCTTCGCGCCGCCGACGTCGCGATGTACGAGGCGAAGCGCACGAAATCGCGTTACGCGATCTACGATCCCGCCCACGACGAGCGCCGCCAGGAATTCCTCACGCTGCTGGGCGAGCTTCGCCGCGCCGTGGACGCGGGCGAGCTGGTGCTGCATTACCAGCCCAAGATGAGCCTCACCGAGGATCGCGTGACGTCCGTGGAAGCGCTGGTGCGCTGGCGCCACCCGCAGCGCGGCCTCGTGGAACCGTCGCACTTCATTCCGTTCGCCGAGCAGACGGGCTATATCGGCGCCATCACGCGCTGGGTCCTCGCGCGCGCCATCGAGCAGTGCGGCGTGTGGGAGCGCACCGGGCTTCGCATCCGCATGTGCGTGAACATTTCGGCGCGCGACCTGCGCCTCGAGGACGAGCTGGTGCACCTGGTCTCGTCATGCCTGCAGGCCGCCGAGCTCCCCGCGGGAATGCTCTGCCTGGAGATCACGGAAAGCGCGCTCATGGAAGATCCGGGCGTGGCGCAGGTGACGCTGCGCAAGCTTCGCGACCTGGGCATCGCCACATCCATCGACGATTACGGCACCGGCTATTCGTCGCTCGCCTACATCAAGCAGCTCGCGGTGAACGAGCTCAAGATCGACCGCGCGTTCGTCGCGGGGATGGAGGCCGACCAGCGCAATGCCGCCATCGTGCGCTCGACAATCGAGCTCGGGCACAACCTCGGCCTCACCGTTGTCGCCGAAGGCGTGGAAACGGACCACGAGCTCGCCGAGTTGCGCCGCTACGGATGCGATGCCGCGCAGGGCTACTTCTTCGCGCGGCCGATGCCCGCCGCGGCCTTCGAGCGCTGGCTAAGTGGAGTGCGAGACAAGCCGGCCGGGCAACGCGCCGACATTCTTGGGGAGGTTTGAAGCGCCGCGCTGCTCCTTGTACGCGGCGTAGTGGCGCAACGCTTCGTCCACGTGCGTTCGCAGGTCGTTCACCTTGATCGGCTTGGCGAGGAACCGGTAGATCTGCGCCTGGTTGATGAGCTCGATCACGACCTCGGAGTCGGGCTCGTCGGCCACGAGGATCGACAGCGTCTCGGGGCGCTTCGCCTTCACCAGCCGGAAGAGCTTCACCAGGTCCTCCTTGCCGGCTCTCAGGTCCGCGACGATCGCGGCGTATTCGTTCGATTGCAGGAGCTTCGCGGCCTCCGGCACCTTGGAGACGAGTGTCACCGTCGCTTCGCCGCCGACGAGGCGTTCCAGGCCGCGCGCGAGGCTTTCCGAAGGATCGATCACCAGGATCGAGCCCGACTGCGGCGATACCGTGGGCGTGGGCGTGCGCGCCGCGAGGCGCACCGCGACTGTCGCGGCCTCGGCGAGCATGCCCTTGATTTCCTCGTTGTCCCAGGGCTTCTTCACGAAGCGGAAGACCTCGCCGTCGTTGATCGAGCCCACGATGGCCGCGAGATCCGAGTAGCCGGTGAGCAACAGGCGCACGGAGTGGGGCCAAAGCCTCCGAACTTCGCGCAGCAGCTCCACGCCCGTCATGCCCGGCATGCGCTGGTCGCTCACGACGATCGGCGCGGGCTCCTTCCTCAGGAGCACCAGCGCTTCTTCGGCATTGCCCGCGACGCTCACCTCGTAGTCGTTGCGGAAGAGCGTCTTCAGCGCGTTGAGGATGCGCTCCTCGTCGTCCACGAACAGCACGCGCAGTTTCGTGGATGCGGCCGCGGGCGCGGGCGTGGCTACCGGCGGTTGCGCGATGAGCTTGGCCTTCTC
>JBAQKF010000046.1:0-78982 GCA_049300695.1 Usitatibacter sp. | reverse complement strand
GCCGGAACGGCGCGGGGCTCCGACGACGCGCCGGCGAACGACAGCATCCGCAGCAGCGACATCGTGAAACCCGCGAGCTCGTCGGGCGCGAGCGACAGGTCGCGTCGCCCGAGGAGCGCGATCTGGTACATCACCTGCACGCGTCCGGCGTCCAGGCGTTGCGCCATCGCCGCCACACGCGCCGAATCGGGATCGTCCGTGGAGGGCGCGGCACCGGCCTGCGCGAGGGCCACGCGATGCAGGATCGAGGCCAGGTCTTCGAGCGCCGTGTCGAGCGAGACGCTTCGCTGGGCGATGCGCTCGGCCTCCTCGATCGTGCCCTTGCCGTCGCCCGACGCGATGCGCTCGAGGATCGGCCAGACGAGATCGGCGCCGAGCGAGCCCAGCATGTCGGCGACCTGCGCCGCGGAAACCTTGCCGGCGCCGTGCGCGATCGCCTGGTCGAGAAGGCTCAGGCTGTCGCGAATGCTTCCCGCCGCGGCCTTCGCGAGGAGCGCCAGCGCCGGCTCCTCGAAGGGAATCTTCTCTTCCGTCAACACGTGCTTCAGGTGCCCCGCGATGAGCTGGGGCGTGAGCGGCTTCAGGTTGAACTGCAGGCAGCGCGACAGGATCGTCACCGGAAGGCGCTGCGGATCGGTCGTGGCGAGAATGAACTTCACGTGCTCGGGCGGCTCTTCGAGCGTCTTCAGCATCGAGTTGAAGGCGTGGCGCGAGAGCATGTGCACCTCGTCGATGAGGTAGACCTTGAATCGCCCCACCACCGGCATGTAGGCGGCGGTATCGAGAAGCTCGCGCATCTCGTCGACCTTGGTGTTGGTCGCCGCGTCGACTTCCATCAGGTCCACGAAGCGGCCGGCGTCGATCTCGGTGCACGCGCGGCACTTGCCGCAAGGGTGCGCGCTGATGCCGTTGGTCTCGCAGTTGATCGCCTTGGCGAGGATGCGCGCGAGCGTGGTCTTGCCGACGCCGCGCGTGCCGGTGAAGAGGTAGGCGTGGTGCAGGCGCTTCGACTCCAGCGCGTTTGCAAGGGCGGTCACGACATGCGGCTGCCCGACGATCTCCTCGAAGACCCTGGGACGCCACTTGCGGGCGAGGACTTGGTAAGTCATCTATTCCGAAAGAGGGGGAGAGGCGAGCCTGACCCCCGGCACTTGAAGGAATCGACTATGGCTGCTTCGTTCCCGACCTGACCAGGTTCATCGCTCTTCAATGCGGGGAGGCCCGCCGGAATGAATTATACCGCGCAGGTGCGCATTCCGACGAACATATCGCTTCGCTGGGGCAGGTAGAAGTTCCGGTAGCGCGGATTGGCGACGCGGCTGCGGGTCGCGAAGCTGGCACCCCTGAGCACGTAGTGGTCGTGGAACCACGGCTGGGAGTAGTCGCGATAGGGGCCGGGCTCGAAGCCCGGGTAGGGTTCGAACGGCGTCGAGGTCCATTCCCACACGTCGCCCCAGGCGAGCGCTTCGCCCGCGCTTCTCGCCGCGAATTCCCATTCGCTCTCCGTGGGCAGGCGCCGCCCCGCCCAATCGCAATAGGCCTGCGCCTCGGCAAGACAGACGTGGACCATGGGCTCGTCGGGCGCGATCGCCGCCCAGCGATCGAACCGTCGCGCCTGCCAGGCGCCATCCTGCTTTCGCCAATGGCGCGGTTTCATGGCGCCCGTGTCGTCCAGATAGCGCCCGAACTCGCCTTGCGTCACCGGATGCGATGCGATCGCGAACGGCGCGACGGAAACCCGCCGGGGCGGACTCTCGTTGTCGAATACGAAATCCCCATGCCGCGTGCCCTGCTCGAACGTGCCGCCGTCCAGGACAAGATCGCGCACGGGAGCCTCCGGCGTGAACGCACGCGCCCGCAGCTGCATGCGCGGCGCGGGAAGCTCCAGCGTCTGCAGCGTCATCAGCAGCGCCTCGCCGTGCATGTCCTCGTGCAATGCCGCGAGCTTGAAGTAGTAGCGGTCCTCGTCGGGGGCGCGCGCCAGGGCTTCGCGGGTCGCATCGAGCGTGTCGGCAAGGTACCGATGAACGCCCTTCGTGTCGGGAAGCTCGAGCGACCAGCGCGTCGCATGCGCCACGGTGCTCGAATTGAACATCGCGTCGGCATCCGGGTAGAGCGTGGGCCGGCGATCGCCGCCGCCGCGCAGGCACCAGTACTCCTGGAACCACGCGATGTGCGCAAGCTCCCACAACGGCAGGTTCACGATGGGGATGCGCTCGACCTTCAGCGCGTCCAGGTCCAGGTGCCCGTAGATGGCAAGCGTGCGGCTGCGGGCATCCACCAGGCAGTGGTCGAGCCCCTCGCCTTCGTATAATCCCCGGATGGTTTCGCCCGCCAAACCTGTGGTCTGCATCGTCACGCCCGGTACGAGAGGTGCGAACAACGGCAATTGGCGCACCGCCGCCCGGTGGGCCTTCCTGCTTCGCGATCGCTTCAGGATCATTCTACAGACCGGGTGGAGCGGCGAGCGCTGCGATGCGATGATCGCGCTGCACGCCCGGCGTAGCGCCGCTTCGATAGCGCGCTACCACGAAGAACACGGCCCGCAGGGCCTCGCGGTGACCCTCACCGGCACCGATCTTTACGAAGACCTCCCGGGCGGAAGCCTCGAGGCGCGGCATTCGCTCGATTGCGCGAGCCATCTCGTGGTCCTCCAGCAAGAGGCGCTCGATTCCCTCGCGGCGAAATGGCGACGCAAGGCCCGCGTGATCTTCCAGTCGGCGAAGCTTCTTCCCGCGCGGCGCAAGAGTCGCGACGCGCTGCATTGCGTCGCCGTCGGGCACCTGCGCGAGGAGAAGGACCCGCGAACGCTTTTCGCCGCGATGCGCCTCGTGCCCGCGAAGTTTCCGATCACCCTGCGACACATCGGCGCGCCGCTGGATGCGGGCCTGGCTCGCGAGGCGCGCGCCCTGGCGCAACAGGACTCCCGTTATCGCTATTCCGGCGCCCTGCCCCACGGGCTCGCACGCGCCGCGATCCGGTCGGCGCACCTCCTCGTGCATCCGTCCATCGTCGAAGGCGGCGCCAACGTGATTTCGGAGGCGATCACGTCGGGAACGGCAGTCATCGCGAGCCGCATCGCCGGAAATGTGGGCCTGCTGGGGCGCAAGTACGCGGGATATTTCGACGCAGGCGATGAATCCGGATTGGCGGATTGCCTCGTATTGGCGTGGGAGGACGCGAATTACCGCAAACGCCTGCAAAAAGCCTGCGCCGCCCTGAGGCCGTCACTTGCTCCGGCTGCCGAGCAACGGGCGTTACGCAACCTTGTCACCGGCCTCCTGTCGTAAGGCCGGCGGGTAGAATCCCGACTCATACGTGGAAAGGCAGGATTCGTTCATGGACATGCAGCTGAAGCTCACCCAGTTCAGCCACGGCGGCGGCTGCGGCTGCAAGATCGCGCCCGGCGTCCTCGAACAGATCCTCGCCAAGAGCGCCCCGGGCCTCGTGCCGAAGGAGCTGCTGGTCGGAATCGAGACCAGCGACGACGCGGCCGTGTACCGGATCAACGACACGCAGGCGATCGTGGCCACCACGGACTTCTTCATGCCCATCGTGGACGATCCGTTCGACTTCGGCGCCATTGCGGCCACCAACGCGATCTCCGACGTGTACGCGATGGGCGGGACTCCGCTCTTCGCGCTTGCCCTCGTCGGCATGCCCGTGAACCAGATTCCGCTGGAGGTGATCCGCAAGATCCTCGAGGGCGGCGAATCGGTCTGCGCCCGCGCGGGAATTCCGATCGCCGGAGGCCACACAATCGATTCCGTGGAGCCGATCTACGGCCTCGTGGCCCTCGGTCTCGTGGACCCGAAGAACTTGAAGCGCAACTCCGGCGCGCGCGTCGGCGACAAGCTCGTTCTGGGCAAACCGATCGGCGTGGGCGTCATCTCCGCGGCGCTCAAGAAAGGCCGCCTCGACGACGCCGGCTACAAGGCGATGATCGCCGCGACCACGCAACTCAACACGCCCGGCACGAAGCTCGGCCGCATCGACGGCGTCCACGCGCTCACCGACGTGACGGGATTCGGGATCCTCGGGCACCTGCTCGAGATCGCGAAGGCCTCCAGCGCGTCGGCGAAGCTCGACTGGACTTCGATCCCGCTGCTCCCCGGAGCCCTCGAATTCGCGCGCGAAGGAATTGCCACGGGCGCATCGGGTCGGAACTGGACGGGATACGGAGAGCGCATCACGCTGGGCGGCACCATCGGGGACGCGGAAAAGATCCTCCTCACGGATCCCCAGACGAGCGGCGGATTGCTCGCCGCCTGCGCGCCTTCGGTCGTGGATGAAGTGCTGAAGATTTTCCGGTCGGAAGGGTTCGACCACACAGCGGTCGTCGGCGAGATCGTCGAAGGCCTTGGACATGTCCGGGTCGGCTGATATCGCGGCATGAGGCCGCGGGAGGAGACCACCATGAAGGAACCTGCTCGACATAACCCGGCCGCGCGGAGCACGGCGCAGGCCGATCGCTTCCGCGCGGTGCGCGAAGTCACTCGCAACCTCGCTGCGCCCCTGTCCGCCGAGGATTGCGCGATCCAGTCGATGGCGGACGCGAGCCCGGTGAAGTGGCACCTCGCGCACACGACCTGGTTCTTCGAGACCTTCATCCTCTCGAAGGCCGAGCCCGATCGCGCCCCGTTCCATCCCGCGTTTCGCGTGCTCTTCAATTCGTACTACAACGCCGTGGGCGACAAGCATCCGCGCCCGCAACGAGGATTGCTCTCGCGCCCGTCGCTGGATGAAGTGCTCGCCTATCGCGCGCACGTCGAAGAGGGGATCCTCTCGCTCATCGCCGCGGGACGCCTCGACGCGGACACGAGCGCGCTCATCGACCTGGGCATCCAGCACGAGCAGCAGCACCAGGAGCTCATCCTCACGGACGTGAAGCACATGCTGTCGTGCAATCCGTTGAAACCCGTCTATGGGAAGCACTGGCCGCTCACCCCGATCCAGCCCACGCGCGGCACATGGCTTCGCGTGCCAGGCGGCCAGAAGCTGGTCGGGCACGGCGGCGACGGGTTCTCGTTCGACAACGAAACGCCGCGCCACACCGTGTGGGTGGACGATTTCCAGATCGCCTCGCACCCGGTCACGCACGGCGACTTCATCGATTTCATCGCCGACGGCGGGTACGAGCGCCCCGACCTGTGGCTGTCCTTGGGCTGGGAGGCCATCTGCGCGCACGGCTGGGAAGCGCCTCTCTATTGGGAAAAGCGCGACGGCCAATGGCACACGTTCACGCTGCACGGCATGGCCCCGGTGGAGCGCAACACGCCCGTTTGCCACGTGAGCTTCTTCGAGGCCGACGCGTTCGCGCGCTGGGCGGATGCGCGGCTGCCCACGGAAGCGGAATGGGAAGTGGCCTCGGAGTTCGCGAGCCCCGGCGGCAATTTCCAGGAAAGCGGCGCGCTGCATCCGCTCGCGCTGCGCGAAGCGCCGGCGCCCGGCCAGGTCGCGCAGATGTTCGGCGACGTGTGGGAGTGGACGCGCAGCGACTATGCGCCCTACCCCGGCTTCCGTCCCGCGAAGGGAGCCGTCGGCGAGTACAACGGGAAATTCATGAGCAACCAGTACGTGTTGCGCGGCGGCTCGTGCGCGACACCCGCATCGCATATCCGCGCGAGCTACCGGAACTTCTTCCCTTCGGATGCCCGCTGGCAGTTCTCGGGGTTGCGCCTCGCGCGCGACGCCTGATGCCCGGAGCGGACCTCGGGAGCTCGCTGGCTCATTATCGCGAGCTCGCGCCGCGTTACGACGCCAGCACGCACCGCATCGACGTCATCCGCGAGCGGGCGATCGAGGCACTTCGCCTGCGTCCCGGGGAAACGGTCGTCGACGCGGGTTGCGGCACCGGCTGGTGCTTGCCGCGCCTTCTCGAGCGGGTGGGCGACCAGGGACACGTCCTGGGATTCGATCCTTCGCCGCACATGCTCGAGGTGGCGCGCGCGAGGCTGAACGGCCACGGTGCGCGCATCGAGCTGGTCGACGCCTCCGCGCAATCGGTCAGCCTGCCGCTTGCGACCAACGCGATCCTCTTCAGCTACACGCACGACCTCATCCGGTCGATCGCGGCCCTCGACAACGTGCTGGGACAGGTGAGGCCCGGCACCCGCGTCGTGGCCGTGGGCACGAAGCTGTTCTCGCCCTGGCTTTTCCCGGCCAACTGGATCGTGCGCTACCGGCATCGCGCCTACATGACGGACATCGCGTCGCTGGGAGCGCCCTGGTCGCTGCTCGCGGCCTACCTCGAGGACTTCGTGCTCACGGCCGACCCGATGCGGCAGCACTACTTCGCCGCCGGGATCCGGGTCCGGCCCCGATCCCGCTACGAAGCGTAAAAAACGTAGTACCCGCCGCCCGCGCTTTCCCAGTGGCGCACGGAGGCGAAGCCCGCCTCCGCGAGGAGCGCCTCGAATTCACCTGCGTGGTACTTGTAGGAATTCTCGGTGTGGATGCGATCGCCCCTGGCGAAGCGCCGCTCGGTCGTCCCGAGATGCACGACCTGGTCGCGCGTGGACTCCAGGTGCATCTCGATGCGCCCCTCGCGTTCGTTGTAGAAGCCTCGATGGACGAAGGCCTCGAGGACAAAGTCGAAGCCGAAGCGCTGATTGAGATGCAGCAGCGCATTGCGATTGAAGGCCGCGGTGACGCCGAGCGCATCGTCGTAGGCCGCATCCAGCTCGGGCTTGCCCTTCTTGCCATCCACGCCGATGAGAAGCGCGCTCCCGGGGCGCTGCGTGCATTGCGAGCGGATCCGCGCGAGGAACGATCGGGCCTCGGGCGGCGTGAAGTTGCCGATGCTCGATCCGGGATAGAAGAACGTGGCGGGCCGCGCATCGAGGATGCCGTCGAGCGGCAATCCGCGCGTGAAATCGGCGATGACGCCGATCATCTCGACTTCGGGAAAGTCCGGCGCCATGTTCGCAAGCGCGCGTTCGATCTCCGCCGCCGCGATGTCCACGGCGATGTAGCGCGCCGGCGCCACGAACGGCAGCCACCCCTGCGCCTTGCAGCAATCGCCCGCGCCCAGGTCCACGAACTGGCGCGCCTTGCCGATGGCGTCGGCGATGTCGCTACGGTGCTCGCGAAAGAGCGCCGCCTCGGTGCGCGTGGGATAGTACTCGGGAAGCCGGCAGATCGCGCCATAGAGGGCGCAGCCCAGCTCGTCGTAGAAATACTTGGGCTCGATATGGGCGGACTCCGCGACAAGCCCCGCGATCACCCGCGCGCGCTCGTCGCCCGAGTCGCGCTCGAGGCGATCGACGATGCGGTACTGGACCGGCTTCGCGTCAGGCATGGGGCGCCTCGGCGAGGAGTGTCTCGATCAACTTGAGCGATTCGCCCTCGGTCCAGTTGCGCTCGCCATACACCCAGTAGCGCACCTGTCCTTTCGAATCGACGAGGAACGTCGTCGGCAGCCCCTGGACGTGCCAACCCGTGGCGGCACTGTTCTCGGGGCCGATCCAGACCGGAAGGTCGAGCTTCGCGCGCTTGAGGTAGCGCTGGATCGTGCCCTCGGATTCGCCGTCGTTTACCGTGACGAGCTCGAAGGGCCGGCCCGCGAGTTTCTGCTTCAGCTTCGCGAGCGAGGGAAGCTCCTCGATGCAGGGTGCGCACCACGTGGCCCAGAAGTTCACGAGCACCACGCGGCCCTGGAGGTCATGCAGGTCCACGCTGCGTCCCTCGAGCGTGCGCGTTGCGAGCGGCGGCGTGGGCTTGCCGCCCCAGGCACGGATCGGGTCATCATCTGCCAGGGCGCACGTCGCCGCCGCGAAGATGAGGGCCGCGGCGGCACGCCGTGCGGACTTCAACTCAGGCGAACTCCTTCGAGCCGATCGTGTACTTGAAGTTGTCGGAGTCGAGCGAATCGAGACGCGCGCCCCCGGTCTCGGCCTGCGGGTACATGAGGAACGGAACCTTGCCCTGCGTGGCGCCCGGCAGCACGACATCGTTGCCGGTGTTGTAGGCGAGCCAGTTCATCTCCCACGAGCCGAAGAGGCGCTTCCTCGCGGCGAGCACCATCGGGTCGTCGGGCTTCTTGCCGCCGTCTTCCTCGAGGATCACCTTGCGCACGTCCGCGGGATCGACCGGAATCCACCCGTGGCCCGAGCTGTAGAACTCGGCGCGGCAATGCTGCGCCTTGGTGATGTCGCCGCCCGCCTTGCCGAGGCTCTTGTAGCCGAGTTGCGAGCCGGCCACGCGAATGCCGTACACATCGCGCGCCGGAATGCCCTGGGCGCGAGCGAAGGAGACGAAGAGCGCGTTCAGGTCGGCGCACTTGCCGCCCCAGGCCTTGTTCTCCAGCATGAAGTTGATGTCGCCCTTGCCGCAACCGCGAGTCTTCGGATCGCGCCACGTGTTGTCGCAGATCCATTCGTAGATGGCGCGCGCCTTCTCGATGTCGGTGCCCGCGCCCTTCACGATGCCGTCGGACATCTCCTTCACGAGGCCCGTCGTGGGCACGTGCTCCGTGGCCTCGGTGTAGCGCGCGACCATGGCCGGGTTCTCGGAGGGAATGTATCCGGCCTTCGAGAAATCGATGGCGATATCGCGCGTGGCGAAGTGCTGCGTGTGGATGAGCACGGGCGCTACACCCGCGGGCCACTCGGCCCACACGATGCGCGTGCCCGTGGACCAGTCGGTGGCGATGCCGCAGGTTCCGCCCTCGGCCTTGTATTCGTTGCCGAGCGTCTTCTGGTAGCGCGTGTCCCAGGCAAGTGGCGTGGGCAGCCAGGCGCGGGTCACGCCGGAAGGCTTCGCGACCTCGACACGATGCGTCACCTCGAAGATCTTCCAGTTCTCGCTGGGCGGAGTATCGGCGAAAGCCCCGGAAATGGCCCCGGGAAGGACGGCTCCCGCGGTGGCGAGGCCCGAAATGCGAAGGAAATCACGACGATCCATGGTGCGGCTCCTGTCGAGTCGTGGATTGGGTTCCGGCGGAAGCGATCATCATATCAAGCGTTGGTCGGCGGCGATCCGATAAAATTACGCCGATGGCCGTTGCAACCCCCCCGTTGTCCCTCGCGTTCGGACTTTCGTTCGACGAGCTTTATTCCCATCCGGGCCTCGAGAAGGTGGATGGGGCGTTCGCTGCCGAGCTGTCGGCGGCCGATCCGGCGCTGCGCGAGCGGTTCGACGCGGCCCGCGCCGATCCCGCGAAGCTCGCCGCCAAGGAAGAAGCCGACCTCCTCATCGCCGTGGCGCCGCACCTGGACCGCTTCATCGCGAAGCTCTTCGCCATCGAGGAAGAGTGGGAAGACCTGGTCGAGAGCCACCATCGCCTGGCACCGCTCTTCCGCGTGAAACGCAAGTTCGTCCAGCGCCGCGCGATGCTGAAGATCAAGGCCGACGCCGCCGCCCAGCTCGACGGATTGGCCCTCGAAAAGCAGGTCGAAGGGTTGATCACGGACGGTCACCCCCGCGAAAGCGGGGGTCCGATCAACGAGCTCGCCTTCGCGGATCACGTCCTCGCCTGGATGGCCGACGAGGCCCATCACGCGGGCGAGCTCGCCATCGCGGAGCAATTCGCCGCGTGGGCGGCGCACACGGACGAAGGCCGCTGGCGTTACCGCAGCGGCGTGCTGTTCAAGCCTCCTCAACGCGTCGATCCCATGCATCTTGTCCCCTTGCAAACAGACACCTCGCGGGGATATTCCGTTCACACGCTGCACCACATCCGCCGGCGCGAGGGTTTCGCCCTCACCGATCCCGGCACGAACCTCGCCGGCGCCCTCGACGAGGCGAACTACTGCATCTGGTGCCACGAGCAGGGTAAGGACTCGTGCTCGAAGGGATTGAAGGAGAAAGTGTCATCCCCGACCGCGATCGGGGATCCAGTCGTCTTCAAGAAAAGCGCCTTCAACGTCCCCCTCGCCGGCTGCCCGCTCGAACAGCGCATCTCGGAATTCCACAAGCTGAAGAGCGAGGGCTGGGCGATCGGCGCGCTCGCGATGATCGTCGTGGACAATCCCACGTGCTGCGCGACGGGCCATCGCATCTGCAACGATTGCATGAAGTCGTGCATCTACCAGCGCCAGGACCCGGTGGACATCCCGCAGGCGGAAACGCGAACGCTGAAGGACGTGCTCGGGCTTCCGTGGGGCTTCGAGATCTATTCGCTGCTCACGCGATGGAATCCGCTGAACCTGCGCCGCCCGCTGCCGCTTCCCGAAACCGGCAAGCGCGTGCTCGTCGTCGGCATGGGTCCCGCGGGATTCACGCTGGCGCACCATCTCATGAACGACGGCCACACGGTGGTCGGCATCGATGGCCTCAAGATCGAGCCGCTCGACGCCGCGATCTCCGGCGTGAGGCCCAACGGCGAACGGATAGCCTTTCGGCCCATTCGCGCCATCGCGGAACTGAACGAACCGCTCGACCGGCGCGTCATGGCGGGGTTCGGCGGCGTGGCCGAATACGGCATCACCGTGCGCTGGGACAAGAACTTCCTCAAGATCGCGCGATTGCTCGTGGAGCGGCGCGCGCAGTTCGCGATGTTCGGCGGCGTGCGCTTCGGCGGCACGCTCACCGCCGAGGGCGCCTTCGCCATGGGCTTCGACCACATCGCGCTCGCCGCGGGCGCAGGCAAACCCACGGTGGTGGACATGCCCAATGGGCTCGTGCGCGGCGTTCGCACGGCCTCGGACTTCCTCATGGCGCTGCAGCTCACGGGCGCCGCGCGTGAAGAATCGATCGCCAACCTCCAGGTGCGCCTTCCCATCGTCGTGGTGGGCGGCGGGCTCACGGCGATCGATACCGCCACCGAATCGCTCGCCTACTACGCCGTGCAGGTCGAGAAGTTCCTCGCGCGCTACGAGACCCTCTGCCGCGAGCGAAGCCCCGGCGACGTGCGCAACGAATGGAGCGAGGAAGAGACCGAAGTCGCCGAGGAATACCTCATGCACGCGATCGCCATCCGCGAGGAACGCGAGCGCGCGAAGCGCGAAGGGCGCGAGGCCCGCGTGCTGGAGCTGCTGCAGTCCTGGGGCGGATCGACGATCGCTTATCGCCGGCACCTCGTCGACAGCCCGTCCTACACGCTCAATCACGAGGAAGTCGAGAAGGCGCTCGAGGAAGGCATCTCGTTCGCCGAACGCCTCACGCCGATCCGCATCGAGGTGGATGAATACGGACGCGCCGCGGGACTCACGGTGAGGACCGAGTCCGCCGAGGCGACGCTGCCGGCCCGCACCATCCTCATCGCGGCCGGCACGCAGCCCAACACGGTGCTCGCGCGCGAAGATCCCGGTCATTTCGTGCTCGACGGCAAGTATTTCCGCGCCGTGGATGAGAACGGCGAGACCGTGACGCCCGAACGCTCCGCGAAACCCGGGGAGGTTCGCGTGCTTATGTCGGGCACGGGAGACGGTCCCCTCATGAGCTTCTTCGGCGACCTGCACCCGTCCTTCTTCGGCAACGTCGTGAAGGCGATGGGCAGCGCGAAACAGGGTTATCCCGTCGTGAGCCGCGTGCTCGAGCGCCGCGCGTCGCGCCCAGTCGGCGATGCGCGCCGATTCCTCGCGTCGCTGAACGGCGAGCTTCGCGCGACCGTGCATCGCGTCGATCGCCTCACGCCGAAGATCGTGGAAGTGATCGTGCACGCGCCATTCGCGGCGAAGCAATTCCATCCGGGGCAGTTCTATCGGCTGCAGAACTTCGAATCGCTCGCGGCAAGCCCCGAGGGCACGCGCCTTGCGATGGAAGGGTTGGCACTCACGGGCGCCTGGGTCGACAAGGCGAAGGGCCTCGTTTCCATGATCGTGCTCGAGATGGGCGGATCGAGCGACCTTTGCGCCTTGTTGAAGCCCGGCGAGCCGGTGGTCCTCATGGGGCCCACGGGGACGGCCACGGAAACGCCGGGCGGCGAGACGGTCGTGCTCGTGGGCGGCGGGCTCGGAAATGCAGTCCTCTTCTCCATCGGTGCCGCGATGCGAGCGGCCGGGTCGAAGGTGCTCTACTTCGCCGGCTACAAGAAGATCGCCGATCGCTACAAGGTGGCCGACATCGAGGCGGCCGCCGATGAAGTCGTGTGGTGCTGCGACGAAGCGCCCGGTTTCACGCCGACGCGCGCCGGCGACAAGGCGCACGTCGGCAACATCGTCGAGGCGATGGCCGCGCATGCGTCGGGAATCCTGGGCGAGGCGAAAGTGAAGATGCCGGACGCGAACCGGGTCGTCGCCATCGGCAGCGACGGCATGATGGCCGCGGTGGCCCGCGCCCGCCACGGGATCCTCGAGCCGTATCTTTCGAAATCCCACGTAGGCATCGGATCCATCAACTCGCCGATGCAGTGCATGATGAAGGAGATCTGCGCGCAATGCCTCCAGCCGCAAATCGATCCCGCGACCGGCAAGACGACCTACGTGTTCTCCTGCTTCAACCAGGACCAGCCGCTCGATGCCGTGGACTGGCCGGCACTGCGCGATCGCCTGAAGCAGAATTCGCTTCAGGAAAAGCTCACCGCGCAATGGATCGACCGCGCGCTCGTGCTCGAGGGCGCAAGACCGAAGGGACCGTGACACCGTGAAGATCCTCGTCGCCATCTCGCTTGCCGTCGCCGCCATCGTGGCTGCCGTGATGATCTACCGCGCCGAGCCCGACACGCTCGACCAGCGCCTGAAGGCCGAGCAGGCGCGCGAGAGGGAAATGAAGAATCCGTCGCCCTCGGTGGTGCTCTCGATCAATCCCGCGCAGTCGTCGCCGATGATGAGAGCCGCGAATGCGCCGACGATGACGCCCATGGGACAGGAGTACGCGAAGGCCAGGTCGCTCAAACCTCTTTACGACCGGCTCAAGGCGCCCGACGGCACCAACACGGGCGAAGCGAAGTTCTATCTCTACAAGATTCTCGCGACCTGCGGCAACGTAAGCGGAGTGGAAAGGCCTGGGCCGGGTGGCAAGGATCAGGCGCAGGCACGACGCGACCTCGAAGCGATGATTCCGCCATCGAGCCCCGACCGGGAAAAGCGACTCGCCCTCTTCGACCAGGTGGGTGCTCGATGCAGCGGCCTGGAAGGCCTCACCGCGACAAAGGCCGACCTCGACAAGCTCCTAGCCGATGCGGCGCGCGATGGCGATCCGAAAGCGCAGGCGCGCCTCGCCGTTCCGCAAGCGACGGTCGCAACGGACACTGCGCCGCATCTCAACATCACCGACGACCAGTTCCGGGCACTCCAGGCCGCCATCGCCTCGCGCGACCCCGAAGCGATCACAATCGCGGGCATGGCGCTGTCCAACACGTTCGACGATGCCGTCCTCCAGGTGGGGCCCGACCATGCGTTGCTGAGTGGCAATGCCTCCTTCGAAGCATGGCGTCTCGTGGCTTGCGAGTACGGAATGGAATGCGGCGCCGACAACCCCTTCCTGCAGAACGCCTGCATCTACACCGGCCGGTGCGCGGCGAACACCGTGCAGGACCAGATCTTCTACTACAACGTCTCGCCCTACGACGCGCAGTTGATCGACCAGTACCGGCAGGTCTTCCGCAACGCAGTGGCCAACAACGACTGGAGCGGGCTCAATCTCGCGCGGCAGCCCAACACCAGCGGCAGCCGCTTCTCTTTCAGCGCATGGCCGTGACGGCGAACGTTCGGTAACACACCACGGCGCGGGGCGAGCCACAATGGATGCAATAGCAACCATGAGTGGCCCATGATCACGACGATGATGGCCGCGGCCGCGCTCGCCGCGGCCTGCACATCCCACCGCGAGCTCGATTTCTGGCTCGGCACCTGGGAAGTCCGCGACGGCAACGAGGTCGTGGCGACCAGCACCATCGAGGTCGCCTCCGGCGGCTGCGCGATCCGCGAGAGCTACCGCCAGAAGGACGGCTACAACGGCACGAGCCTCACGTTCCGCGACCCGGTGCTGAAAAAATGGCGCCAGACGTGGGTTGATTCGCGCGGCGCCGTGGGTGAATTCACGGGCGAATTCACCGAGGGCAAGCTCCAGTTCACCGGCGAGACCCACACGGCCGAAGGCCTGAAGGTGCTCCGCCGCATGTCGCTCGCACCCGAAGGCCGGAACGTGCGCCAGGTCTCCTTCGCCTCGCGCGACGGGACGACGTGGAAGCCGCACTACGAGCTGCTGTACTCCAGGCCTTAATCCACGTTCACGAAGCGCAGGTCGACGATGTCGTTGGGCATCGCCTTCGCATGCACGTTCTTGCGCATCACCCACTCGATGCGCCGGTACATGAGCGGGATGAAGGCCGACTCGTCGTCGAGGATCGTGAGGGCCTCGGTGAAGGTCGCCCGGCGCTTCGCCTCGTCGAGCTCGAGGCGCCCGCGGTCGATGAGCGCGTCCACCTTCGGGTTCGAGTAGCCGCCGAAGTTGTAGTCGCCCACGCCGGGCATGGTCCGCGTATGCGCGAGCGGCAGCAGGACGCCCTCGGCGTCGACCGACGCCGGGGTCCAGCCCACGGCGTAAAGGCTCGTGTCCCCGCTGGTGAGCTTGGGCAGCAGCACGTTGAAGGTCTTCGGCTCGAAGTTCAGCTTGATGCCCACGTGCGCGAGCATGCCGGCCACCGCCTGGCACACCGCATCCGCCGGCGCCTGGGCGCTGCAATCGAGATCCACGGAGAACCCGTTCGGATAGCCGGCCTCCTTCAGCAGCGCCCTCGATTTTTCCGGGTCGTAGGGCGGGAGCTTTTCGAACTTCGGGTCCCAGCCATCGACCACGGGCGTGACGAACGAGCTCCCGACGCTCGCCAGGCCGCGCATCACCTTCGACTGGATCGCCTTCAGGTCGATGGCGTAGCGGATCGCGCGCCGCACGCGGACATCGCGGAAGGGATTGCCTTTCGCGTTGCCGTACTTGAGCGTGTCGTGCGCGTAGTCGAATCCCAGCCAGTTGGCGCCCGTGCCCTCGCTCGATTCGACCACGAAGCCCGGCATCGACTTCAGCCGCTCGACGTCCTGCACGGTCGCATCGACGACGAAGTCCAGCTCGCCTGAGATGAGGCCCGCAAGCCGCGTGGCGCCCGTGGCCACGACGAGATACACGGCTTCGGTGACGTTGCCGTGGCGCCCCCAGTAATTCGGATTGGCGACGAGCACCGTCTTCTGGTCGGGCTCCCAGCTCTTCAGCGTGAAAGGGCCCGTGCCCATCGCGTGGCGCGCGGCGTAGGTTTCCTCCTTGGACTTGAAGTCGAGGGGCTTCTCCACGTGATGCTCGATGCACCACTTCTTCGACATCATCCGCGAGTTGGTGAACGCGCGTGGCAGGATCGGCGTGGGCTGCGAGGTCGTGATGTCCACCGTGAGGACATCGACCTTCTTCGCGCCCGTCACGTTGGGATAGGTCGCCCTCTGCAACGACTTCGGATCGATCGAGCGAAGCACGCTGAAGACGACGTCGTCCGCGGTGAAGGCAGTCCCGTCGGAGAATTTCACGCCGGGCCTCAGCTTGAAGCGCCACGTGTGCGGATCGACCATGGACCACGAAACCGCGAGGCGCGGCTCCAGCTTGAACTGCTCGTCGCGCCCCACCAGCGGCTCGTAGATCTGGGAGATGACCCGCGTGTGATAGAGCGAGGCCAGCGCGTGGGGATCCATCGTGCCCGGGTCGATCTGCGAGGCGTAGCGGAAGACCGCGGCGCCCGCGGCCTGCGCGAGGGCAAGGCCTGCGAGGAGGATGGCGAGGCGAGCTTTCATGCGAATCCCTGAGGAGTGATGCCGGGAGTGTGCCAGAATCGCGCGATGCGAATCCGGCCCATCGAGGCGGGTGACGAAAGGCGCTGGCGCGAGCTCTACGATGCCTACACCCGCTTCTACGAACGCGAACCCGTCGAGGCCATCACGCGCCACGTCTGGTCGCGCATCATGGACCCGTCCGCGCCCGTCTACGCCGCGGTGGCCGAGGACGGTGGCCGGGTCATCGGCATCGAGAACTACCTGCTGCACGAGAGCACGAGCGCGATCCAGCCCATCTGCTACCTCCAGGACCTCTTCGTCGATCCCGCGACCCGCGCCCGCGGCGTGGGCAAGGCGCTCATCGACTGGCTGCTCGCGGAGATGAAGCGCCACGGCTGGCAACGCGTCTATTGGTCCACGCGCGAGACCAACTATCGCGCCCGCGGCCTCTACGACAAGTACACGCCGCACAGCGGATTCCTGCGCTACGTCGTGAACAATCCCGAGGCCTGAGGGTCACAAACGCCATGATCGAGGATCGAGTCGGACCGCGCCCCACCCGGGAGACCTCGCCCGCGAAGATCCTCGCCATCGTCGGCGTGATCGCCGCCATCGGGGCGGCGATCTACTACTTCTGGCCAGGGCCGCCGCCGCCTCCGCCATCGGGGCCTTCCGCGGCCAGCGCGCCCGCCCCCGTCGTCCAGCACTACGCGGTCGCCACGCCCGCGTCCGCCGAATCGCTGCCGACCCTCGCCGACAGCGATGCCACGGTCATGGACGCGCTGAAGAAGCTGGTGGGTCCCGACGCGGTCGCGAAGCTCCTCGTGCCCGAATCGTTGATCCGCAACATCGTGGCGACCCTCGACAACCTGCCCCGCGACCATCTCGCGATGCGCGTGAGCCCCGTGAATCCGCCCGGCGGCAAGTTCAAGACCACGGGCCACGATGACACGATCGCCATCGCCGCGGACAACGGCGCGCGATATGCGCCCTACGTGACGGCGTTCGAGGCGACCGATCCCGCGGCCACGATCGCGGTGTACCTGCGCCTCTATCCGCTCTTCCAGCAGGCGTACATCGATCTCGGATTCCCGAACGGATACTTCAACGACCGGCTCGTGGAAGTGATCGACCATCTGCTCGATGCGCCCGAGCCCAAGGGGCCGGTGCATGTCGTCTCGCCCCATGTGCTCTATGAATTCGCCGATCCCGATCTCGAGGCGCGCTCGGCCGGACAGAAGCTCATGATTCGCCTGGGCGCCGACAACGAGGCGCGCGTGAAAGCGAAGCTTCGCGCCTACCGCAAGGAGCTTGTCGCGCAGACGCCCGCGAGTGCGATCAGCGTACCGAGAACGACTCCCCACTGATCGAGCGGCTGGTGAGCTGGCGGTCCATGGGACCCGCGGGGCCATTCGGGTTGTAGTACGCGTCGGGGCTCATGACCCGGGCCATGAAATAGAAACCGCCGAGGCCCTGACGTTTCGGATCCGCATGCGCCTCCCACGCCTTGCCGTTCACCTTGACGGCATACGTGTAGTTGGGATCGCCCGCCGGGTCGTACTTGAGCCTCCCGACCATCTGGTCCATCGT
Organism: Usitatibacter sp.; assembly: GCA_049300695.1. Classification (GTDB taxonomy): domain Bacteria; phylum Pseudomonadota; class Gammaproteobacteria; order Burkholderiales; family Usitatibacteraceae; genus Usitatibacter. The sequence continues at coordinate 61,757 of JBAQKF010000046.1, read as the reverse complement.
GCATGCGCTGCCGGCGCGAAGCTGGCAATCGAGTTCGATGGACTGGATTGCCGAAAGGAACATCACCGCGACCTTCTCCTCGGATCGCAGCGGAATTTTTCCCTGGGCGTCTTCGATTTCGACTTGTGCCGTCGTGGTGAATGCCGCGGCGGGTGCCGGCGATGGGGTCGCGGCCTGCGCCGTGGGCGCGCCCTGGGATGCCGCCGCATAGAAATTCGCGACCTGGTTCGCGGTGAGCGACTTGCTCCACAACGCGACTTCGTCCATGCCCCCCTCGAAGAAACGACCGGCCCACACGACGCTGCCGCCGATAGTGAACTCGCCTATCTTCCCGGCCTTGCCCGCGTCGGCATCGCTCGCCACGAGCGCGCCGTCCCAATAGAGCGCACGGGTGTGCGCGTCGACATCGAATGTCGCCACGATCATGTGCCAGCTTCCAACGACGCTTCCCATGTCGGGCGAGAACCTGAGATTGCTTCCTCCCGCCGTGTAGAAGCGAAGCGAATTGTCGGTCTCGAACTGGAGGTCGAAATCGTTGCCGCTTTGCGAGATGCCCGCCACGTACAGGATGCGTCCGGCCTGGCTCGGCGCCTTGTCGAGGTTGACCCACGCCATCATGGAGCCCGCCCGGCCGATGCCTCCCCGCTGTGTGGTCTCGAAGAACGCGCCGCGGCCATTCAATCGGGCGTACGAATTCGACTGCGAGGCCGGATCCATGCCGGGCGAATCGATGCGCACCGGCCCACGCGCCTGGAGGCTTTGCGCGCCGCTCTTTCCGTCGCGAGTCTCGAAGTGGAAGTATGCGATGGGCGAGGTACGCATCACCGCCGTAGCGAACGGGCTCTCGTATGCCAGCACGCCCGGCGACAGCGTCGCGCAAGCCAACGCGGCGGCGGTTGAAATCCAGCGCAAGCTAGTAGAGAGTTCGCATCGAGGCATCCTCCGAAGATAACACCATGACCCCGATCCATTTCAAGAACGCGCGCCTCTTCGACGGGAAGAATGCGGAGTGCCCCGAGGGCATGTCCGTACTCGTATCCGACGGCTTGATCCGCGAAATTTCAGCCACGCCCATCACCGCTTCGAACGCGCAGGTGATCGACGCCGGCGGGCGCACGCTGATGCCGGGATTGATCGACGCGCACTGTCATGCGACCGCGAGCAACGTGTCGGTGATGAAGGTCGAGTCCCACGGCGAGTCGTATCGCGCCGCCCACGCCGTGCGAATGCTGGGACACGCGCTCGACTGCGGCTTCACGACGGTGCGCGACGTGGGCGGCGGCAACTACTCGCTCGCGAGCGCGATCGCCGAGGGACTCATTCGCTCGCCGCGTTATCTCTACTCGGGCAAGGTCCTCGGGATGACGGGCGGGCACGGCGACATCCGTCCCATCGACGAACGGCCCCGCTACGGCGAGATGTGCGGCTGCCACGTGAATTCCTTCGGCGTCGTGGCCGATGGCGTGGACGCTTGCCTGCGCGCCACGCGCGAGGAGCTTCGCCAGGGCGCGCACTGCATCAAGATCATGGGCTCGGGCGGCGTGGCCTCGCCCACCGACCCCATCTGGATGAACCAGTATCGCGAAGACGAGATCCGCGCCATCGTGAACGAGTGCACGGAGCGCCGCAGCTACGTCGCCTCGCACTGCCACCCGGCGAGCGCCGTGCGGCGCTGCGTGGAGTTCGGCGTGCGCTCCATCGAGCACGGAACTCTCATCGACGACGAGACCGCGGAATTCGTCGCTTCTCGCGGCGCTTACATCGTTCCAACGATGGCGATCATCTTCGCCTTGGTCGAGCTCGGCAAGGAGCTCGGCTTTCCGGCGGTGAGCCAGGAGAAGGCCGCGTACGCGTTCAAGTTCGCGGTCTCCGGAATGGATGCCATGCGCCGCGCCGGCGTGAAGGTCTGCTACGGGACGGACTTGCTGGGCGTCACCTACACGCAGCAGTGCCGCGAGTTCACGCTGCGAAGCGAAGTGTTCTCGCCCCTGGAGATCCTGCGGCAGGCCACCTCGATCCCCGCCGAGATGATGATGATGGAGGGACAGATTGGTTGCGTCGCGCCCGGTGCCTGCGCCGACCTCATCGTGGTCGACGGCGATCCAACCCAGGACATCTCGCTCCTTGCCGCGAATGGCAAGAAGCTTCGCGCCATCGTGCGCGGCGGCGAGGTCGTTAAGAACGAGCTTCGGTGACCACGCTACGCACCGTCGCAGCGCTCTGCCTCGTCGCCTTCGCGGCGGCGGGCTGCACGGACATCAAGCAGGTCCGCACCGTGGATGATCTGTCGGTGCACGATGCGTCACACCTCGCGCCGGAGCTCGCATGCCCGCAGGTCGGAAGCCCGGCGGCCGGCGAGGACCTGCGCATGATCGAGAACTACGGCACGCACTGGCTGGGCTACGCCGAATTCAGCGACGAGGGCTGGGGATACAACGCGAGCGGGCAGGTCCACAAGATCGAGACGCGCCTCGCCGACTCGCTCCAGGACGAGGGCGCGAATTTTGTCGTGATCGTGTTCGTCCACGGGTGGCACCACAATGCGCACGACAACGACTGCAACGTGAACGAGTTCCGTGTGATGCTGAATGTCGCTCGCGATCGCTACGCGCCCGGAGGCGCTTACGCGAAGGAATTGGGCGCAAAGAAGGTCATCGGCATCTACGTGGGCTGGCGCGGCGAGAGCGTGGACGCCGCGGGGCTGCGCTACGCGACAGTGCTCGACCGCCAGGGCAGCGCGGAGAACGTGGGGCGCGGCGCGTTGCGCGACCTCTTCGCGATGCTGCGCAAGCACGAGCTGCTCGCCAATCGCAGGCACGCCGGCCGGATCCAGACGATGGTCATGGGACACAGCTTCGGCGGCCTCATCGCCTACGACGCGAGCTCGCAGGCGATGGTGAACGAGCTGGAGCTGAGCCGCCGCGACCCGGGACCGCAGGGATGCGAGTCGGGACGCGAAAAGATCGCCGATACGTCGAAGCGCGCGGTCCCGCCGTGGCCCGACCTCACGGTGCTCATCAATCCCGCGTTCGAGGCCGCGCGATTCGAACCGGTGTACGACGTGACGCATCCGGCGAATCCCTGCCCTTACGACCCGGGCCTGAGGCCCAACCTGCTCGTGGTGACTGCCGACAACGACATCTGGACGGGCGAGGTCTATTCGGCGTTCCGCTCGATGAGCACGATCTTCACAGGCTACGACCAGGGCAACGCCGAGGCCGCGAAGCGCGAGAGCATCGCCAACAAGCACGCGATCGGCTTCGTGTCGCGCTATCGCACGCATCGCCTGTGCCTGGGCACGACCCCGGACTCCCGCGTGATCACAGTCGCCGCCTACACGCCCCAGGACGAGACCCAGCCCGACCAGAATCGGCCCGTATGGGTCCTTGGCGCGCCGCCCGAGATCGTCGATGGCCACGACGGATTCCTCTATGGCTGCGATATCAAGGACAGCGGGAAACAAACGTTCCTGCTGAACTGGCTCTTGGATCTCCAGGCCTATGGCCCGAAGCAGGGAACGGTCACCGACGACCCGGGAAATTGCGGAGCGTGGCCCGACGGCAAGTCAGCGTCCGTCGTCCAGTGCGTCGGCCGCTAGGTCAGCTCAGGCCGAACTTGCGAATGAGCCAGCTCTTCACGAGCTGCGTGAGGAGCATGTACGCGCCGAGAATGCCGAGCAGCGCGAGCCAGTAGGCGTGCGGCAGTTGCGTCATGCCGAGCGCACCCGCGAGCGGCGACGTGGGCAGCCAGACGCCGAAGATGCAGATCGCGAGTGTCGTCACCAGCAGCGGGAAGCTCGGGCGGCTTTCGATGAAAGGAATGCGTCCCGTGCGGATCACGTGGACGATCAACGTCTGCGACAGGAGCGACTCCACGAACCAGCCCGTCTGGAACAGCGCCTCATTGCCCCAGGCACCAAAGTAATAGAGCAGGACGCCGAAAGTCACGTAGTCGAAGAGCGAGCTGATGGGCCCGATGAAGAGCATGAAGCGGCCGATGTTGCTGATGTCCCACTGGCGGGGCTTGCGCAGGTATTCGTCGTCGACCTCGTCGGTCGCCACCGTCGTCTGCGAGAAGTCGTAGAGCAGGTTATTCACGAGGATCTGCACCGGCGCCATCGGCAGGAACGGCAGGAAGGCACTCGCGCCCAACACGCTGAACATGTTGCCGAAGTTGGAGCTGGCTCCCATCTTGATGTACTTGATGATGTTGCCGAAGACCTTGCGGCCCTCGATCACGCCCTGCTCGAGCACGAGCAGGTTCTTCTCGAGCAGGATGATGTCGGCCGATTCCTTCGCGATGTCCACGGCCGTATCCACGGAGATGCCGACGTCGGCTATCTTCAGGGCGGGGCCGTCATTGATGCCGTCGCCCATGAAGCCGACCACGTGGCCGCGCGAATGCAGCGACTTGATGACGCGCGCCTTTTGCGCCGGTGAAAGCCTCGCGAGAACCGCGACAGTCTCCACCTTCGTCGCGAGCTCGTCATCCGATAGCGCCTCGACGGCGGAGCCCGTGAGGATTTCGTCCACCTCCAGGCCCACCTGCCGGCAGACATTGCGCGCGACCGCATCGTTGTCGCCGGTGAGGACCTTCACCGTGATGCCGTAGTCCTTCAACGCCTGCAGCGCCGCGCGCGCGCTTTCCTTCGGAGGATCGAGGAAGGCGATGTACCCGGCGAGGATCAGGTCCGATTCGTCGGAGACCGAGCAGGGCCTGTCCGCGGGGAATTCCTTGTAGGCCACCGCGATCACGCGGAAGCCCTCTTCGTTGTAGTCCTGCGTGAGCTTCATCAGCTCGTCGTGGTGGCCCTCTTCGAGCGCCACGATCTCGCCGTGTTGCTCGGCACGCGAGCACGCGCTGAAGACTTCCTCGACCGCGCCCTTGCAGATGAGCAGGTGCGGGCCGCCCTTCTCCGCCACCACGACCGACATGCGCCGGCGCTGGAAGTCGAAGGGGATCTCGTCCACCTTGGCGAAGCGGTCCTCGTTCTTCACGCGCCCGGCGATTTCCACGTGCTCCAGCACCGCCTTGTCGAGCAGGTTCTTCAGTCCCGACTGGTAGAAGCTGTTGAGGTAGGCGTATTCGAGGACGTGCTCGGATTCGTTGCCGTAGACGTCCACGTGGCGCTCGAGGATCACGTGGTCCTGGGTGATCGTGCCCGTCTTGTCCGTGCAGAGGACATCCATCGCGCCCAGGTTCTGGATCGAATTCAGGCGCTTCACGATGACCTTCTTGTTCGCCATGGCGAGCGCGCCCTTGGCGAGGTTGATTGTCACGATCATCGGGAGCATCTCGGGCGCGAGGCCCACCGCCACCGCCACGGCGAAGAGGAACGCTTCGAGCCAGTCGCCCTTGGTGAACCCGTTGATCACGAACACGAGCGGCACCATCACGAGCATGAAGCGGATGATGAGCCAGATGAACCGCTGCACGCCCTTGTCGAAGCTCGTGAGCTGGCGCTGGCCCGTCACGTCGGCCGCGATGCCGCCGAAGTAGGTGCGCCTGCCCGTCATCGCGACGACCGCGAGCGCCGTGCCGCTCACGACGTTGGTGCCCATGAAGGCGAGGTTCTCGAGCTCGAGCGCCGTGTTCATCACGCGCTTGGTGACGGCCGCGGCGAACTTCTCGACCGGGAGCGACTCGCCCGTGAGCGAGGCCTGGTTCACGAACAGGTCGCGCGCCTGGAGGATGCGCACGTCCGCGGGAATCAGGTCGCCGGCCGAGAGCTGGATGATGTCGCCGGGCACGACGTGCGTGAGCGGGACCTCGCGCTTCTCGGAGCCCTTCACCTTGAGCGTCACCGGGAAATGCTTGCTCACCTCGTCGGGCACGCCCAGGCGCTTGTCCTTGCGAAGCACCGTGACCGTGGTGCCCACCATCGCCTTCAGGCGCTCGGCCGCCTTGCTCGACCGGTATTCTTGCACGAATGCGAAGGTCGACGAGAGGAAGACGATGAGCGCGATCACGACCGCGCCGCTCACTTCGCCCGTCGCATAGTTGAGCCCCGCCAGCACCAGCAGCAGCAAGGGCAGCGGCGTGAGGAAGACGTCGAGGAATGCCCTGAACGGATGCTTGTGCGTCTCCTGCGCGACGGCATTGAGCCCGAAGATCTCGAGGCGCTCGTCCGCATCGCGGTCGAGCAGGCCGTCGTAGGAGCTGTCGAGGTGCGCCAGGGTCTCGTCGGGCGTGAGCCTGCCGATCTCGAGCAGCTCCTTCTCGGAGCTCTCCTTGGGGCCCATCCGGGTGTTCGATACGACGGCCGGTTCCTCGGCCGGGCGACCGGCCACGAGCTTTTCGCGCACGGCGCGCAAGGCGAACAACGAAAGATACTCGGGCACCTTGGTGCCGTCCCGGATATGCCCCAGCTCGTCCTCGTACGCCTCCAGGACCCGCTCGTACGGAAGCTTCAGCTCCTGCGCCAGCAGTTCGATGGCATGCAGGTGCTGGTCCTGGTGATCAGGATCCGAGATGGCGGAGGACATGCGCGCATGTTGGCATGGCAACCTGTCATGACGCTACGGTTGCCGTCACGGAAATGTCACGAAGGATGTTCAGGGAACCGGCGGGTTCGCCTTCGAGATCGCCTCGATCCACGCGCTCGAGTCGCGCCGGGCAAGCTCCACGTCCTTGTCGTCGCGAAACAGCCGGTAGACCGCGACGCAGAAGAGCCGGTCCCTGGCGACAATGAACCCTATGACCGTGATGATCGGCGCCTCCATCACCTGGCCTCCGCGTTCGACCCGGATGCGCGTGGCCGTCCCGAAGGCGGCGTAGTTGGCAGCCTTCGCGAACATGCCCAGCGGCGTGACCTCGCCCATCCGGAGCTTGCCTGTTTCGATCTTGAGCTCGCGGCCGAGCTGCGCCACGCTCGCATCCGTACCCTCGCCGATCTTGCGGCGCAGCTCCGGGTCGGTGGACGCCGCGTTGATGTTGCGTTCGATCTCGGGCAGCACCTCGGACCGGAATTGCGCGACGGTCATGGCGCGATTCATCGCCGGCGCGACCCCATAGACGATGCTCCAGTAGATGGGCGACGGAAGCTGGTCGATGTCGGCGATGGCCGCCTCGTCCGCGGGCAGGAACGATGCGAGGAGCTGGTTCCTGTTCGCCGCCTGCAATCGAGCGCCGAAGCGGTAGTAGTGCGAGTCCTTGTTGATGAGCGGGACGAGGCCGGGCGGATCGGGGATCTCGAGGACCTGGCCGTAGATGCGGACCTTCGTGGTCTCCGGCACGGCCGCGAAGGCCGCGGTGGCGGCAAGGAGCGCGAGGACGAGGAGCAATCGGCGCACGGGAGGCGTCCTTTACCTGCAGGACTGGATCTTCACCACCGCGTCCCACACGTCGACGTAGCGCGTATAGAGCGGGGCGAAGCCGAAGCGCACCAGGTCCGGAGGACGGCAATCGCCGATCACGCCGTCCTGGATGAGCGCCTGCATGATCCGCTGGCTCGCCTCGTGGCGATACGACAGGTGGCTCCCGCGCCACGTTCCCTCGCGCGGGCTGATGAGATCGAAGCCGAGACCCGCGCAATGCTCATCCATGAGCTGGATGAACGTGTCGCAGAGCGCGATGGATTTCCTGCGGATCTCGGCCATCGGGGCTTCCAGGATCACCTCGACGCTCGCTTCGAGCGCCGCCATGCCGATGACGGCCGGAGTTCCGCTGAGATATCGCGTGATCCCGGCCGCGGGCTCGTAGTCGCCGCGAAACTCGAAGGGCTTCGCGTCACCCATCCATCCGGTGATCGGCTGCTCGAATCGATCCTGCAGCCGGCGGGCGACGTAGATGAACGCGGGCGCGCCCGGTCCCGCATTGAGGTGCTTGTAGCCGCAGCCCACGGCGAAATCCACGTCGCATCCGTCGAGGTCGACGGGAACCACGCCCACCGTGTGCGACAAGTCCCAGATCATCATGGCACCCGCCTTGTGCGCGGCGGCCGTGACGCGGCGCATGTCGTACATTCGCGAGGTCGTGTAGTGGACATGCGTGAGGAGTACCACGGCAATGTCCTTGCCGCGCTGGGCGAGGCATCGCTCGATCGCATCCTCGTTGGCATCGACCAACAGCAACTCGAGATTTCCGCCGAGCTGTGCGATGAGACCCTGCGTGACGTGGAGATCCGTCGGGAAGTTGGCCTTCTCCGAGACGATCACGTGGCGTCCGGAATTCGCGCGCGCGGCCACTGAAAGCGCCTTGAAGAGGTTCACCGACGTGGAGTCGGCTGCGATGACCTCGCCCTTGGCCGCCCCGATCAAGCGCGCGATCTTGTCGCCCGTGCGCTGCGGCATGCCGATCCAGTTGGCTTCGTTCCAGCTGCGAATGAGGCCCTCGCCCCATTCGCGCTCGACGACATTCGCGATGCGCTCGCGCGTCCGGCGCGGCAGCGCGCCCAGCGAGTTGCCGTCGAGGTAGATGAGATCGGGCGGAAGGTCGAACTGCGCGCGGAATTTTCGCAGCGGGTCGGCGCGGTCGAGGGCTTCGAGGTCCTGGCGACGGGTCATTGAAGCGGTTTCAGGTCCTGGAGCATGGTGGGCAGGAACTCCGCCACCGTCGGATGGATGTGCACGCCGCGGGAGATTGTCGTGTACGGCGCACGAGCGTACATCACTTCGAGCAGCGAATGCACGACCTCGTCGCCGTTGAATCCGAGGATCGCCGCGCCGAGGATCTCCTTCGATTCGGCGTCCACGACCACCTTCATGAATCCCTGCGTCTCGCCGGATTCGCGAGCGCGGCCGACATCCTTCATGGCCATCTTGCCGACGAGGAGCTTCCTGCCCGTGGCCCTGGCCTCGCGCTCGTTCATGCCCACGCGTCCCAGCGGCGGATCGATGAAGAGCGCGTAGCAGGCAATGCGCTGCGAGATGCGCCGCGGATCGTCGTCGAAGAGGTTCGCCGCGACGATCTCGTAGTCGTTGTACGACGTGTGCGTGAATGCACCGCGGCCGTTCGCGTCGCCCAGGGCCCAGATGCCGGGCACGTTGGTGCGGCATTGGTCGTCCACTTCGATGTATCCGCGGGCGTCCACCTTCACGCCGGCCTTGTCGAGACCGAGATCCTGCGTGTTCGGCACGCGGCCCATCGCGAGCAGCACGTGCGTGCCCTCGCACATCGGCATGCCCTCCTCGCAGGCGAGGTTCACGCAGGCAAACTCGCCATGCCTCTCCAACGCGATGCATTCGGCCGACGTGCGGATCTCGATGCCCTCGTGCTCCAGGATCTCGCGAATCCCGGCGGCGACGTCATCGTCCTCGCGCGGCAGGAGCTTCGGCGCCTTCTCGACCACGGTCACCCGCGAGCCGAAGCGGCGATACATCTGCGCGAACTCCAGGCCGATGTAGCTTCCACCCACGATCACCAGGTGCCCGGGCACGAAGTCCACGTCCATCATGTTGGAGTTGGTGAAGTACGGGACGTCACCGATGCCGGGAAGATCGGGCGTCGATGCGCGGCCACCCACGTTGATGAAGATCCTGTCGGCGACGAGCGTCCGGCCACCGACGCTCACGGAGTTCGGCCCCGTGAATCGCCCATGCCCCTCGATGAGCGTCACGTTCTTCAAGCCGCGAAGCCAATTGCCGAGGCCCTTCGAGTAGTAGCCGACGACCTCGTCCTTGCGAGCCTTGACCGCGCGCATGTCCACGCGAACGTCGCCCACCGCGAATCCGTAGTCCTTGCCGCGGCGGGCGTATTGCGCCGCGCGCGCACTCGCGATCAGCGTCTTGGTGGGGATGCAGCCCACGTTGAGGCACGTCCCGCCGATGAGCTTGCGCTCGATGACGGCGGTCCTGAGGCCCTTCTTGTCGAGGCGGCCGCATAGACCCGGGCCGGCCTGGCCGGTGCCGATCACGATCGCGTCGAAGCGTTCTTCGGCTGCCATGTCCCTCTCCTTCGACGGAAGGTCTCAAGTGTAGCGATCAAGGGCCCTGGAGAACTCGTCATGGGCGGCGTTGTGATAAGGTAGCGGCTGGTTAACCAATTCAATGGGAACCCCGCCGTGCCCAAGGCCGCCGCGATCATCGAGCAACTGAGCCCGATCCAGCTCGAGAAGCCGGCGGACGTCATCATCCGGCAGATCAAGAACCTTCTATCGAGCGGGACCCTGAAAGCGGGCGACCGCCTGCCGCCCGAGCGGGACCTCGCGGTTCAATTCGGCGTGGGCCGTGGCCACGTGCGCGAGGCCCTTCGCAAGCTCGAGTTCTACGGCATCCTGCAGACGTTTCCGCAAAGCGGCACCGTGGTCGCGAGCCTGGGCGCGGGAGCGCTCGAAAGGCTGATCGGCAACCTCCTCGACCTCGACCGCGACGACATCGCGGCCCTCACGGAAACGCGCGGCATCCTGGAGATCCATTCGGCGCAGCTCGCCGCGCAGCGCGCGACGAAGGCCGACATCGCCGACATCAAGGGCGCGCTCGAGGCCTTTCGCGCCGAGGTCGAAGCGGGCGGCCCCGCGGTGGAAGAGGACCTGCTGTTCCACCTCGCCATCGCGCGCTCGGCGCGCAATCCCGTCATGAGCTCGCTCATCGGCCTGATGACGCCCGACATCATCCGCCTGCACAAGGCCGCGCGCGTATGCGAGGCAGGCCGCGCGTCATCGGCGCTGCAGGAACACGTGAAGATCTACAACGCGATCGCCGCGCACGATGCCCGGGCCGCGACAGTCGCGATGTCGGAACACGTGCGGCTCATCAAGAAGCAATTCGACAAGGCTTCGCTGCAGCTGATCGCCTCGCGCACCGGCGCGAGGACAAGATAACAACCGAGGAGAGACGACATGAACAAGCACGTGAGGCATTTCGCATTGGCGTTGCTGGCCGGCATGGCGGCCATGATGGGCGCCCAGTCGGCCGGCGCCGAGAACACGCTCGAGCACATCCTTAGCACGAAGAAGATCCGTGTCGCGATCGACGTGGCCAATCCCCCGTTCGGCATCCTCGACAAGAACAGCCAGCCCGATGGATCCGATGTCGCGGTCGCGCGGCAGCTCGCGAAGGACCTCGGAGCGGAACTGGAATTCGTGCAGGTGCCCTCGACGGGCCGCATTCCCGCGCTCCTGGCCGGCCGGGCCGACGTGACGATCGCGTCGATCTCCGTCACCGCCGAGCGCGCCAAGGCCGTCATGTTCTGCAACCCGAACGGCGCGTTGTCGATCGTGATCTTCGCGCCGCAAAGCGTGAAGATCGCAACGCCGTCCGACCTCGTGGGCAAGCGCGTCGGCATCACCCGCGCGACGCTCGAGGAAGCGACGGTTCCGAAGATGGCGCCCGAAGGCACCAAGATCGTGTGGTTCGACGACCTCGCATCGACCACACAGGCGCTCCTGTCGGGCCAGGTGGATGCGGTGGCGATGACCTCTTTCGCCGAGAAGACGGTTTCCGACGCCAATCCCGGCAAGAAGCTCGAGAACAAGCTGCTCGTGACGACCGCGTTCTACGGGCCCATCGTGCGGCAGAGCGACTTCGAGCTGCGCCAGTGGATCAACACGTGGCTCTTCCTCAACGCGCACAACGGAACGCTCGCTTCGATCTACAAGAAATACACGGGCATCGAGCTGCCGCCGCTCCCGACGTTCTGAAGTAGACCGCGCGGGGGCGCGGCCATGCACTACACCTTTCACTTCAATGTGGTGTGGGAGCATTGGCGCGAGCTCGCCGTGGGCGCCGGGCTCACCATACGGCTCTCGGCGCTCGCCATGGCCATCGGCCTGGCCGTAGCCATCGTGTGTGCCTACGCGAGGACGGCGGGGCCCAGCCCGGTGCGCTGGGCCGTCGCGGCGTACATCGAGGCGATCAGGAATACGCCATTCCTGGTGCAGATCTTCATCGTCTACTTTTCCCTGCCCTCGCTCGGGATCCAGGTGGACGCGAACGACGCGGCGCTCGCGGCGATGGTGGTCAACTTCGGAGCCTACGGCACGGAAATCCTGCGCGCCGGAATCGAGTCGATCCCCCCGGGACAGGTCGACGCCGCCAAGGCGCTCGGCCTTTCGCGGCTGCAGGTCTTCGTCTACGTCATGCTCTTCCCGGCCGTGCGCACCGTGTTCCCGGCCCTCTCGAGCCAGTTCATCCTGCTCATGCTCGCTTCCAGCGTCGTCTCGACGATCTCCGCGGTCGAGCTCACCGCCGTGGCCAACTCGCTGCAATCGACGACCTTCCGTCCCTTCGAGTTCTACTTCGTCTCGACCGCGATCTACCTCGCCATGGCGCTGGGATTCCAGGCGATCTTCGGCGCGGTCCATTGGATTGTGTTCGAGCGCGGCCGGTGGGCGCATCGCCCATGACCCGGACCTTCGGCCTGTCGGAGCTGCTGTTCATCGTGGGCGCCCTGCGATGGACGGTGCTCCTGTCGCTGGTGGCGTTCGTGGGCGGGGGCATCGTCGGGTTCGCGATCGCGATCCTGCGCACATCTCACTCGAGGCTCCTGCGCTCCCTTGCCGCGGGATTCATCCAGTTGTTCCAGGGCACGCCGGTCCTGCTCCAGCTATTCCTCGCCTACTACGGGCTCGCCGTGCTCTTCGAGGTGCAGGTGGACGCGTGGCTTGCGGTCACGGTGGTCTTCACGCTCTACTCGGGCGCATTCCTGGGCGAGATCTGGCGCGGGTCGATCGAGGCGATTCCCCGCACGCAGTGGGAGGCCTCGGCCTGCCTTTCGCTCGGATACTTCCAGCAACTGCGGCACGTGATCCTGCCCCAGGCGATGAGGATTTCGATTCCGCCGACCGTGGGATTCCTCGTGCAGCTCGTCAAGGGAACGTCGGTGGCGGCGATCATCGGCTTCGTCGAGCTCACGCGCGCGGGGCAGCTCATGGTGAACGTGACCTTCCAGCCGATGGTCGTTTATCCGGTGGTCGCGATGCTCTACTTCGCCATCTGCTGGCCGCTCTCGCTCGCGAGCAAAAAACTGGAAAGGCGAATCGATGCCGATCTTGGCGTTAAGCGGCATCTCTAAGCGCTTCCACTCGCACGTGGCGCTCGACGATGTCTCGCTCACCGTCGAGAGCGGCCAGGTCGTCGCCATCATCGGGCGAAGCGGCTCGGGGAAGACGACGCTGCTTCGCTGCATCAACGGCCTGGAGATTCCCGACCGGGGCGAGATCGTGTTCGATGGGAAGCGCATCGGGCATTCCCGGGCGGACCTGCGGGCACTGCGGCGCGAAATCGGGATCGTGTTCCAGAGCTTCAACCTCTTCCCCCACCTCTCGGTGGAGCGAAACATCACATTGGGTCCCGTGGTCGCGATGGGCCTCGCGCCTTCCGAGGCCCGGGCGCGGGCGCAATCGGTCCTGCGCGAGGTCGGCCTCGAGGACAAGATCGACGCCATGCCGCTGCAGCTCTCCGGAGGCCAGCAACAGCGCGTGGCGATCGCTCGCTCGCTCGCGATGCAGCCGCGCCTCGTGCTCTTCGACGAGATCACCTCGGCGCTCGATCCCGAGCTGGTCGGAGAGGTGGTGAGCGTGCTGTCCGCGCTCGCCGACGCCGGCATGACGATGATCCTCGTCACCCACGAAATGGGATTCGCGCGGCACAGCGCCGACACGGTGGTCTTCATGCACCAGGGGCGAATCCACGAGATGGGGCCACCCGAACGCCTGTTCGAGTCTCCGTCGACGCCCGAGCTCGCGAGCTTCATCGCCGCGATACTGCCGACCCGGGACGACCGCGCGCGGGCCTGAAGGGGCGGCATCTGCCACAATGTCCGTGGACGTCCCGCATGCGCATCGAATCCATCGTTCGCAAGTGGCCGGGCATCGACGATCGCTACCGGCACCTCTTCCTGGCCCTTCTCGTAGGCGGGGGCTACTGGGCGCTTGCATCCTACAGCCTGGCCCTTCCGGTGCGTTCCAGCGGCATCTCGTACATCTGGCCCGCCGATGGACTCGCCCTGGGCGCGCTGCTGTGCACCCGCGTGCGCCAGTGGCCCTACTACCTGGCGGCCGTATTCCTGGGCAACTTCCTTGCGAGCAACAAACCCCTCGAGCTGAACCTTCTCTACTCGGCGTTCAACGTATTCGAGCCCTGGCTCGTCGCCACCGTCATCACGAAAGTCCTGGGTCCCCGCCCGCCGGTGGGCTCGCTCGTCGCCGTCTCCCGCATGATGTTGCTCACGGTCGCGCTGATGGCGGTCGCCATCCTCATCACCAACTCGGTCGACTGGCTCATCCATCGCGGGAATTTCTGGCAGGTCTGGGGCATCTGGTTCCTTTCCAACACGCTCGGGATGCTCATCGTCGCGCCTCTCGTGCTCGCCTTTTCGAACGAGCTGCGACCCGAGCTGCGCCGCCTCACGTTGCTCAACCAGGCGGAGGTGATCGCGCTCTTCGGAGGCCAGATCTTCGCCACCTACCTGGTGTACTCCGCGCCGCCGGACCAGGTCGATAGCTGGGTGAAGCTTTCGAACACGCCGCTGCTCATCCCGACGATCTTCATGGCCTGGGGCGCCGTGCGATTCGCGATGCCCGGCGGCACGCTCTGCATCGCGATTCTCGCCTTGCAATCGTTCTGGTACACCGCCAACGGGCAGGGCCCTTTTGCCACGCTGTACGCCGACCCCCACGCCGCGCTGCTCCACCTCCAGACGAGCCTCACGGTGGCGACCTTCCTCGTGGTCGTGGTCTCCGCGATCGCGACCGAGTGGCGCCACGCCCTCGCCGACAGCCTTGCTTCGAGGAAGCGCCTCGAACGGGCGCTCGAAAGCGCGAGGCTCGCGCTCTTCGAGGCGGACGTCCAGGGCGGGCATGTGCACCTGAGCGAAGGATGGGCGCAAATGATCGGGGCCGAGCCCGGCGAGACGGACACGACCAGCGCCGAGCTGCTCGCGTTGGTGCATCCCGATGATCGCGGCATAGTCCTGGCGGCGGCGAACGAGGCGATCGCCGGCAAGCGCGACAGCTACGATGCCGAGCACCGGATTCGCCGCCGCGACGGCGAGTGGATCTGGGTCCTCGACCGGGGCCGCGTGGTCGAGCGCGATGCCTCGGGCCGGGGCGTGCGAATGATCGGCACCAACGTGGATATCACGGAGCGCAAGCGTACCGAGCAGCGCCTGCACTATCTCGCGACCCGCGACGCGTTGACCGACCTGACGAATCGCGCCCTCTTCGCCGACGCCCTGGAGAAGGCCATCGAGGAAGCGGAGCGCTCCTCCGGCCGCATCGCGCTCGTCTCCGTGGGCCTCGACCGCTTCACGACGATCAACGATTCCCTCGGCCAGCACGTGGGCGACGTGGTGATCAAGCACGTCGCCGATCGGCTCATCGCCGCGGCGGGCCCGGAGATCACCGTGGCGCGCCCCGGCGGCGACGAATTCCTCCTGCTCGTTCCGCGCGTCCAGGCCGGGCGCGACATCACGGCCACCGCCGAGAGAATCCTCGCCGCGATATCCCAGCCCATCGCGACCGAGGGACGCAAGCTCGTCGTCACCGCGAGCATCGGCATCGCACTCTATCCGGTGGATGGAAACTCCGCGGGACTTCTCCTGCGAAATGCCGATACGGCGCTCCATAGCGCGAAAGAGGCCGGCCGCAACAACATCCAGTTCTTCGCCGAGCGCATGAACATCGCGGCACGGAGCCGCCTCGAGACCGAAGAGGCGCTGCACCAGGGTCTCGAGCGCGATGAGCTCGTCGTCCACTACCAGCCGCAGATCGAGCTCGCGACGCGCAAGCTCATCGGATTCGAAGCGCTTGCACGCTGGCGGCATCCGGAGCGAGGCCTGCTCCTGCCCGCCCACTTCATACCGATCGCCGAATCCACGGGGCTCATCGTCGCGCTGGGCGAACGCGTGCTCACGACGGCCTGCCGGGACGCCGCGCGATGGCAACATGTCCTGCACGCGCCCACCCGCGTGGCGGTCAACGTGACGGCGCGCCAGTTCCGGGACAAGGGCTTCGTCGAAACCATCGAGAAAGCCCTCGTCTCGGCGAGCTTCGACCCGCGGCTGCTGGAGCTCGAAATCACGGAGAACGCCCTCATGGAGCACGGGCCCGAGACCGCGGCTACGCTCGAAGCGATCGGCCGCATGGGTGTGCAGCTCGCGATCGACGACTTCGGCACTGGTTACTCCAGCTTGAGCTACCTCAAGCGCCTCAGGATCGATACGGTGAAGATCGACCAATCGTTCGTCGCCGACCTCCCGCGCGACCAGAATGCGGGAGCCATCGCCGGGGCGATCATCGCGCTCTCCCACAACCTCGGCGTGAACGTGCTCGCCGAAGGCGTCGAGACGCAGGAGCAGTTCGAGTTCCTGCGCGACTATGGGTGCGATTCCGGACAAGGCTATCTCTTCGGCCGCCCCGCGGCGATCGATTCGATCCACTTCGACGAGATGGGCACCGGCGCGGATCCGGCTCATCGCGTGCCCGCATGAACCTCGCCGAATACGCGAGCCACGACGCCCTGGGCATCGCAGCACTTATCGGCACGCGACAGATCTCCGCAAGAGAAGTCGCGGAGACTGCCGCGCGCGCCATCGCCGCCCTGAATCCGCAGGTGAACGCGGTCGTCGAGACCTATCCCGATCGCATCGAAGGCCTCGACGAGTCGCGCCTGGGCACCGGCCCCTTCCGCGGCGTGCCCACGCTCATCAAGGACGTCTTCGGCCACGAAGCGGGCCGCAAGATCGAGTTCGGCAGCCGCCTCTGCGCAGGGATGGTGGTCGAGACCGATACGCACGTGGCCGAACTCTTCCGCGCTTCGGGTTTGAACATCATCGGCCGCAGCAACGCGCCCGAGTATTCGATGGCCGGCACCGCGGAGAACGCGCTCTACGGCAACACCTCGACGCCCTGGATGCACGGATATTCCGCAGGCGGCTCGACGGGCGGCGGCATGGCGGCCGTGATCTCGGGCATGGTCCCCATCGCGCACGGCACCGACATCGGCGGATCGATCCGCATTCCCGCGAGCTACTGCGGCGGCGTGGGCTTGAAGCCCTCGCGCGGACGCATCTCCTACGGCCCGCAGTTGGACGAGAACGGTTACGGCCTCGGCATGAATTTCGTGCAGGCGAAGACCGTGCGCGACGCGGCTGCGATGCTCGACTGCATGGCGATCCCGCAACCCGGCGATCCGTTTCTCATTCCCAGGCCCACGGAGTCGTACGCGTCACTGATTCGCGAGAGACCGCGCAAGCTCCGCATCGGCTGGTCCACCGACGCATTGATGGGCTTCGAGACCGATCCCGAAGTGCGCCGCGCCGTCGAAGACACGGCCCTTGCGCTCGCCGAAATGGGACACGAGGTCGAGCAGGCGGGGCCGAAGGTCGATGGACTCGCGGCGATGCGCGCGATGATGGACCTCTGGTTCTTCGGCTTCGACCTGCGCCTCGCGGGCTTCTCGAAGCGAAGCGGCCACGCGATCGGCCCGCACACCCTCGAGCCCGTCGTCTTCAGGATCTACGAATACGCGCGGCAGATGAAACCGGCGACCTTCCTCGCGTCGATGGCGTACCTCAACACGGCGCGCCGGTCGCTGGGAGCGTATTTCACGCGCTACGACGTGTGGCTCTCCCCCACGACGCCGAGGGTGTCGGAGCCCTGGGGCAACTACAACCTCGGCCGGAGCGACGTCTCGTTCGAGGAGATTCCCGAGAAGCTGCTTCGCCCGGTCGCGCAGTTCACGCTGCCGCACAACATCATGGGAACCCCGGCGATCTCGCTGCCGCTCGCGATGAATTCGGAGGGATTGCCCATCGGCGTGCAACTGGGAACGCGGCCCGCCGATGAGCACGTGATCCTGCAGCTTGCCGCGGCGCTGGAGGAAGCGACGCCGTGGGCGACGCGCACTCCTCCACTGCACGTATCATCTCATCGGTGAACACCCGCCGCGCCGCCCGCTTCGCCCGCCGCTCGCGCCACATCTGGCTCTCGAGGTCGCTCTGGAATCGCCGGCTCGTCTTCCTCGTGGGCAGCATCTGCGTGGGACTCGCCGCGGTAGGCTTCGCCCTGGCGGCTACCTATGCGAACGACCTGCTCGGCCGAATGATCCAGGCGTGGCCCTGGGCGCCCTTCGTCCTCGCGCCGGTGGGCCTCGCGGCGAGCAGCTACCTCGGCGGACGCTTCTTTCGCGGCGCCGAGGGAAGCGGAATTCCGCAGAGCATCGCCGCGCTCAGCTACTCGGACGACGCGATGCGCGACCGCCTGCTGTCGCTCAAGACCGCAGCGGGCAAGATCGGCCTCACGATCCTTGGGCTGCTCTCGGGCGCGTCCATCGGGCGCGAAGGCCCGACTGTGCAGATCGGCGCGGCGATCATGTATTCCCTGAGCCGCTTCTCGTCCTTTCCGCAGGAAGCGATGAAACGCGGCCTCATCCTGGCCGGCGGCGCCGCGGGAATCGCGGCGGCGTTCAACGCGCCGCTGGCGGGCGTCGTGTTCGCGATCGAGGAGATGAGCCGGTCGTTCTCGCAGCGCACCAGCGGCATCGTCATCACGGCCGTGATCGTCTCGGGCATCGTCTCGCTCTCGCTGCTCGGCAACTACACGTATTTCGGGCAGACCCATGCGACCATGGGCTTCGCCGATGGGTGGATCGCGATCGTGGCGTGCGGAACGGCGGGCGGGCTGCTCGGCGGCGGATTCGCGCGATTGCTCGCCGCGGCGTCGGGCCCCGGGCTGCAAGGTCCCCTCGCATCGTTCAAGCGACAACGGCCCGTCGCATTCGCCGCGCTCTGCGGCCTGGCGCTCGCCGCGATCGGCTTGCTCTCGGACAACTCGACCTACGGCACGGGCTACGCCGAGACCCGCGCGATCCTCCTGGATGGCAACGGCGTTCCGCAGACATTCGGCGCGCTGAAGCTGCTGGCCACCGTGATCTCCTACGCGAGCGGGATCCCCGGGGGGATCTTCTCGCCCTCGCTCGCCGTGGGCGCCGGATTCGGACAGAACATAGCCGCCCTGCTCCCCACCGCACCGGTGGCCGCAGTCGCCGTGCTCGGAATGGCCTCCTATTTCGCCGGCGTAGTGCAGGCACCCATCACTGCCTTCGTCATCGTAACCGAGATGACGCGCGACTCCGACATTGCGCTGCCGGTCATGGCAGCGTCGCTTATTGCCTATGGCTTCTCGCGGCTCGTCTGCCCGCAACCGTTGTACAAGGTGCTCGCGAAAGGATTCCGGCCGGTGGCGAAGGAACGCGTCACGGCCTGAGGACAGCAGGATCCTGTCAGTCGATCGGCCAGGACATCGCTTTCGGCAACTCGGTCTCCACTTCGGGTTCGGCAGCGATCGGGACTGAAACCTGGTCGACGCTTCGCCACCACGGCTCGGCCTTCTCCGCGTGCGCCGGCTCGACGGGCTCACCGAGGCGCGGCATCACCAGCTGGGCGCCCTCCTTCGAAGCCGAGCTCATCAAGACCTCCGCGGGCTGATCCCACGCGTGCATGGCGAGGCTGAACGTGCCCCAGTGAACGGGCAGGAATGCGCCGCCGCCCAGCAGCTTGTGCGCCTTCAACGCGTTGTCGGGCCCCAGGTGGATGTCGCCCCATGCGGGATGGAATGCGCCCACTTCGAGCATCACGAGGTCGAAAGGGCCGAGGCGATCGCGGATCGCCTCGTATTCTGTCGTGAGCCCGGTATCGCCGCTGAAGAACACCGCATGGCGCGGCGAGCGGATCACCATCGACGACCACAGCGTTGCGTTGCGATCCTTGAGGCCCCGTCCGGAGAAATGCTGCGATGGGGCCGCGGTCACCGCGACGCCTGTATTCGGCACCGGGTACGTCTCCCACCAATCGAGCTCGACAATGCGCTCGGGCCGCACGCCCCAGGCTTCGAGATGCGCGCCGACGCCGAGCGACGTCACAAAGGGCACGTCGCGCTTTGCAAGCTCGCGGATTGTCGGATAGTCGAGATGATCGTAGTGGTCGTGCGACACGACGACGAGGTCCGTCGGTACGCTGCGAAGTGCGATCGGAACGGGCTGGAAGCGCTTGGGCCCGGCCAGGCGCGAAGGCGAGGCGCGCGGCCCCCATACCGGGTCGGTGAGCACGCGAAGCCCGTCGATCTCGATCATCACCGTGGAGTGACCGAGCCACGTCGCGCGCAGGCCGCTCGACGGCGTGCGAGCCCAGGATTCGAGCGGATTGATCGAGGGCAGCTGCGCCTTTGGAAATCGCCGCACGCCACTGCAGAGGAATTCACGGATCGTCGGCATCTTCGCATTCGGGTCGCGCAGGCCCGCGGCGATCGGATGCAGGTTGCGGAAGCGCTCGCCTGCCCAGCGAGGCGACGCCTGGATACGCTCGAGCCGCGCGCCTTCCGGGTTCTTCCCCAAGGACTTCATGCTCTCGATCTCCAGGTACGTTGCGTTGCAATGGTGCCACTGTCGCGTGCCGGACTACGTGACGCAGCGAACAGAGCCAGCAGCACGAAATGGCCATACTCGCCGATGGATACCAGTGGCGAAGACGACCAGATCGGCCTGAACATCGAGGCCGTGCGGGAGTTTTACAAGCGGGAAGGGCTGAAGATCAGCCGCTCGCAGCGGGTGAGCGAGCGCATCAGCCTCTTCGTCGGGCAGCCACTATTCCTGGGATTCATCCTGCTTTGGGTCGCGCTCTGGATGCTGGCAAACTCGGCGTTGCGCTGGACCGGCTTGCACCAATTCGACCCTCCGCCGTTCTTCTGGCTGCAGGGCACCGTTGCCCTGGGAGCGTTCCTCACCGCCACCGTGGTCCTCGCCAAGCAGAACCGGCTCGCCGGGCTCGCGGAGCAGCGCGAGCTCCTCGACCTGAAGCTCACGTTGCTGACCGAGCAGAAGGTCGCGAAGCTGATCGATCTCATCGAAGAGCTGCGTCGAGACCTCCCCAACGTCAAGGATCGCCACGATCCCGAGGCCACGGCGATGCAACAATCGATGAATCCGAACCGGGTGCTAGCCGCCCTCGAGGAGCCATTGGAAACCTCGCCCGCGCAACCCTGAGGAAAAGGGGACACAACCCATCGCCGCCTTTCGCCATCGCGTTGCAGCCATTCTCCGGACGAGCAAGCCGGCGATCGTCATCGAGCTCGCGCTGGTGACGGGCCTGTGCTTCGCGAGAATATTTCCCTTTAGTGCCCAGATACTGCTCATCGTCTTTGCATCGCTCTCATTGTGGATGCGCGGCTTGACCTGGCGCGCCGTCGGGCTCGGCAAGCCAGGAACGTGGTGGAAAGTGCCGCTTCTGGCGGCGCTGTCGGCGGTGGTGATCAGCGTCGTCGTCAACGTGCTGTTGGGGCCCGTGGTCGAGCGAATCGCCGGCGGGGTGGCTAGCGCGTCGCGCTTTGAAAGCGTTCGCGGCAACGCGATCGTGCTGATCGGCTGGCTGTCCGTTGCCTGGACCCTCGCCGCCTTCGGCGAAGAAATGGTCTTTCGGGGGTACCTTATGAATCGGATTTCGGACCTGGCCGGCAGCGGCCGGGCAGGCTGGATCTCAGCGCTGCTCGGCAGCAGCTTGATTTTTGGTCTTGGACACGCCTATCAGGGCTTGGCGGGTGTCATTGGAACTGCCGAGATGGGCCTATTGCTTGGCATTCTGTACCTCGTGAATCGACGCAACCTCTGGACGAACATTGTTTGCCACGGCCTCATCGACAGCATCTCGCTCGTCTCGTTGTACTTGAGCGCCGCACCTTGATCCAAGCCGCGGTCCGCGTGCTTTGTCATGTGTGCGCTGCCAGACGGACTGCGGCTCGGTGCCGCGGGATACTCGAATCGCTCAACTCCTGAATCGAGATTCGCATGAAATGGCCATACGGCAAGATTCCGACAGTCCTCGCCGCCGCATCCTGCGCGCTTGCCGCAACGCTCGCCTATCCTCAGTCGACCGCCCCCGTGGAGCATGTCGGCGTCGACGCCGAGCGCGGCGATCCCGCGCGCTGGCATGTGCCCGCGGACACGCCGCAGCTCAAGTATGAGACGCGAGTGAAAGAGGCCGGCGCCGCGCAGCACGAAGCGCTCAAGGATTGCCACGCGCTGATCGCTCGCCGATCCTCCTGCGTGGACGGTGTCAACGAGCAGTATCGTCGTGACGTGGAGGACGCCCGACTCGCGATGGTCCGTTCGCGCGTAGGGTAAGCCCCACGCCGTTATACTGGATGCTCACGCTGGGGCATTGGCGGGAGCATCCATGTCGAACGTGTCGCCACCCAAGAATCCCACGCGGCGCAGGCTTCTTGCTGCCAGCGCCGCCCTGATCGCCACCGCAGTGCTTCATCGGGCATGGGCCGCGGACGAGCCGGCCAAGTCACGATTGATCCTGCTCGGCACGGGCGGCGGCCCGACCCCGAAACCCAATCGCTCGGCACCCGCGAACGTCATCGTCGTGAACGGCGCTTCATACGTGATCGACTGCGGCAACGGCGTGGGGCGGCAGATGGTGCTCGCAAAATTGAAACTCTCGTCGATTCGCAGTGTCTTCCTCACGCACCAGCACTCAGACCACAACGCGGACTATGGAAACCTGTTGTTGCTCGCCTGGGGAACGGACTTGGCCAAACGCGTCGACACCTACGGCCCGCCGCCGCTTGCGGAGATGACGCGCTTGTTCCTCGCGCTCAACGACTACGACATCCGCACGCGCGTGGCCGACGAGGGACGGCCGCCGTTGAAGGACCTGATCGTCCCGCACGAGATCACGACCGATGGACTCGTCATGCAGGACGAGAACGTGAAGGTGACTGCGGCGCTGGTCGAGCACCCGCCCGTGGCGCCGGCCTTCGCCTACCGCTTCGATTGCCCCGACCGATCGATCGTGTTCTCCGGCGACACGCGGCCCTCGAAGAACCTCGTAAAACTCGCACAGGGCGCCGACGTGCTGGTCCACGAAGTGATGTACCTGCCCGCGATCGAGCAGCTCATCGCAGGCGACACGAATGCGAAGACGTTGCGCGCCCACCTGCTCGCGAGCCACACGACGACGGAAGAAGTCGGGAAGGTCGCCACCGAGGCCGGCGTGAAGACGCTGGTGCTGTCGCACTTCGTGCCCGGCGGCTATCCGTTCCTCAAGGACGAGGTGTGGTTCGACGCGGTGCGCCCGCACTTCTCTGGCAACCTCATCGTCGGACACGACCTGCAGGAGCTCTGAGGCATGAGGGCAATTATCGCAACCGTCGCCCTCTCGGCGAGCGCCCTGTCCGCAAGCGCGGCGGATCTCGCCAACGGCACGCCGACCACGATCAAGGACCCCGAATGCATCATGGATCCGTCGGAGCTCTTCTTCGCGCAGGACTCCGGGGTCGAGCCGCGCCACCCCGTCCTTCCGGTCGGCCACTACTACGAGATCGTCCGCTACCTGGGGGGCGATGCGGTCAGCTCGCCCGTCGAGACCGATTTCGGGCACGTTTCCGAGTTCCATCCCTACCCGCCATTCCGCGGCCTGCCGCTCACCGGATTCACGCCGCCGGAGCCGCGGACCTCATACCAGCGAGCGCGCACGGACTTCGCGAGCGCCGACAACTCCTCGGCGTTCCAGCTGCACTGCTATGACTCCGGGTCGTACATCAATACCTGGACCTTTCCCTTTCTCAACGTCCAGGGCGGCGGTGCGCATTCGATCTACGGCTACAGCTTCGATGCGACGCTCGAGCCACCGATCTACGACAGCGATCCGGGAACGGATTTCGTGCTGCAGGCGGACATCGAGGTTCCCTGGTTCTATTCGGTGCCGGACTCGAGCGCGGGCCCGGACGCCGTTCCCGTCGGGCAGGTGAGCATCTTCGCGTACCTGGTCGATCGCCCGACCAACAAGATCTTCGCGATGCTGCTGGGCGTATTCGACAATCGATACACGGCGCCCGGCTCTTCGTATGCGTCGTTCGTCTCGCACGATGGCGAGACGCCGTTCGTGTCCACGCCCATCGGCCCGGTCTCGAAATACGCGACGCTATCGCCCTACTCGGCGGCGTTCACCGGGAACACGTGGTCGGGACTGCGTTTCTTCCGCGCGAATGTGACGCAGGCAAATTTCCGCCAAGCGATCGCCGATATCAACGCCTATTGCGCTGCAAACCCGGCGTTGCGCTACTGCTCCGGCCCCGCGTTCAGCGATTCGCCCGCCAACTACGTGATGACCGATTTCGGCGTCCTGCATGAGGTCTTCCGCCAGACTCCGGCGGGCAACCTCAGCATGGGCGTGCACGTGCTTGGATTGGGCGCCTACAACTTCCGGTAGACCGGCTCACCGCCAACGATCGGCGGGCTTCCTTACGTAGTTGACCATTACATAGCGCCAGGGAATGGCGATGGGCATGATGACGACGCCCATCACGCAGGCCTTGATCGATTCCATCGTGTCCGCGTCGATCTGGTGCGCGGACCACAGCGGGAGCGCGACCGCGATCAACCAGATCGATTTCCAGACGAGCTCGAAGAAGAAGAGCGGCAGCATCTGGAGCGGATACCGGATTCCGATCGCCGCCATGACCGCGACCCCCGCGAGGAGGCTCGGGGCTGCGCCGGGCCTGGGATTTCCTGCGATGGCGTGCTGGATGACCCCGGGCCAGATGACGATCCCCAACCCCACCAACATGAGGAGGTAGGTGGCCCTCATCAGGTACAAGCGGAATGTCGAGACTTCGGTCATCTTCGCGGCTCCCCGTCGTTGTGTCGTGACGCAAGTCTCGCGCGGGTACCGACGCCCGGCAAGGCGTGCCTGACGAACGACGTTACAGCGGGTACGGAAGACGGCCGGTACCGACGAAGCTCAGCGGACTACGCAGTCCACGGTGCTCGTCTTCGATGAGCCTGACGTTGCGCCCGATGTTATGGGCTGGCTGAATGCTGGCGGTGGCGTGAACTGCATGCCCGGATTCGCGGGAATGACGACCGGTGGTTGCACGAAGTTCGGCGTGAATCCGAATTGCCCCGCAGAGAAAGTCGTCGTTCCACCCTTGTTGGCGACGTTGATCAGGCCATCGATCACCTGGACGTAGAGCCCCGGCGCCCGCGCTCCGGTTGGGGGCGGCGGCGCGTTCTGCGCGATCTGCAGAGGCAACGCGTCGGAGAGAATCCCCGAGATTTCCGGCGAAAGCTCGGCGAGCATGACGGGCCTCGCCGCTGCGACCTTCGCCTCATCGGCCGGCGACATCGTGACGATGTACGTGGAATCCTTGCCCGAGATCGTGCCGAGCGCTGTCTTCACGACGGTGCCGCCGGAGACCTGCATCGCCCCACGGACGAGTGTGGCTTCCCCGCCCTCGATCGAGACTTCGGTCGCAGGACCGAGGATCACGTAGCCCTTGCCGGCAAACTCGATTCGAGCGTATCCCGCCTTCCCGCTCACCAGCCGGTCGCCCGCGCCGATCGAGGAGCCCTCGGCGAGGATTTTCGAGTGCCCATCCGCAGCCTGGGCGAAGAGCAGCCCGTTCGCACGAGCAAGCGTTCCCGCGGGCGGCGCGCCGTACGCGGACGCCGCGATCCCGAAGGCCGCGAGGAAGACGCCTGCGCTAGTTGCAATACATTTTCGGGGTAGGTTCATTCTTGACACCGGCACTGTCGGACGTCTTGTCAACGATGGTTTTGTCATCTTTCGGGACTCCACTGGTGCTTGAAGTACCGCCAGATGTGCCACTGGAGGCGGTAGAGGTGCTGGTTGTAGAGGTGCCGGCTGTAGAGGTGCCGGTTGCTGCGAGAGTGGGAGGCGCGATCACCGAGATCGTGGGACTGCTGACCGTCGGCGCCACCATATTGATCACATTGATGGTCGTGTTGAGCGCTTGCGAGACCGGCTGCGAGGCACTCCCCATCGGCGGCGAGAGCACCTGGCAAAGCGCCGAGTTCGGGGCTATCGCGCATATGTCGGGAGACGGGGACAGGACTACGGAGCATCCGGCCAGCGCCGGCGTCGCGGTGCACGCGGTGGCCGACGGAAGCACCACGTTGCATCCCACCAGCGTCGGCGCCGAGGTGCAAACCGCGAGCGACGGCAGCACCGCGCCGCAGCCAGGAAGCGTGGGAGTTGCAACGCATACCGCTAAAGTCGGGAGCACCACGCTGCATCCGGGCGCCGCAGGGTTTGCGACACACGTCGCAATCGGCGGCAGCACGACTGTGCATCCCGGTTGGGTCGGCGTCGCGACGCACGAGCTGAGCGACGGCAGCACGGTCGAGCATCCCACGTCCGAAGGCGCCGCGATGCAATGAGCCGTCGACGGCAGCACCACCCCGCACCCTTCTTGCGAAGGATTCGCTATGCACGCGACGAGGGTGGGAAGCACTGCGCTGCATCCCGCCAGAGTCGGCGTCACGGCGCACGCGTCGATCGACGGAAGGACTGCGTTGCACCCCGCCAGCGTCGGCGTCGCGGTACACGCGGCAAGCGTCGGAAGCACCGTGCTGCATCCCGGAAGTGTCGGCGTCGCGGCGCACGCGGCAATCGTCGGCAGGACCGCGCTGCATCCGGCGAGTGTCGGTGTCGCCGTGCACGCCGTGATCGTCGGCAGGACCACGCTGCATCCAGCCAGCGTCGGCGTCGAGGTGCACAGTGCCAACGATGGCAGAACCGCGGAGCATCCGTTGGTTGCCGGGTTCGCGACGCACTGCGAGATCGACGGCAGTACCGCGCTGCATCCAAGCGTGACCGGGTTGGAAGTGCACTGCGAGAGCGTCGGCAACACGGCGCTGCAGCCGGTGAGAGTCGGGGTCGCGATGCACTGGGTGAGCGTGGGAAGCACCGGCGCGTTGATGAACGCGAGCTGCGTCACGTTGCCCGCGACGGGGCCGCTCACGTTGATCGCGTCTCCCGCGTGCAGGACGATCGCGCCCGACGTGGCAATGTCCGTTCCCACCGTGGCAGTCGTGTTGATTCCGCCGGTCACGGTGATCGTGTCCGTGTTGCTGCCGGTGGGCGTGGCCGTGAGGTTGATGGCGCCGCCCGAGGTGGAAGTGAGCAGGCCGGAAATCGACAGCGGGCCCGTCGAGGTGATGGAGATGTTTCCCGTCGTCGTCGAGACGGTCAGGTCACTCTGGAACGTCGTCGCGCCGGTGTTGGTGATGGAGACCGACCCGCCACCGGATTGCGTGATCTCGCCGATGAACAGCGGCCCGGTATTGGTGAACGAGATATTGCCGCTGCCGGCATTGGAAGCGCCGATTCGCCCGGCGTTCGTAGTGAGCGTGATGCCGCTGCCTGCATTGGCGACGACGTTCGAGGCCGTTACGTTGCCGCTGACGGAGCCCGACGCCGTGAGGACAGCGGCCGCGAGGCCGACAGTCACCGGCGCGCTCGTGGTGAGGTTGCCCGCGCTCGCGATGAGGAAGGTGCCGTTGTCGCCCGACTGGATTCCCGAGTGTCCCGCGACCGTGCCGACGTCGAGGCCCGATGCGCTGGTGTACGAGAAGGTTCCGCTCGCCGAGGAGCCGGCGATGACGCCCGCTGTGTTGGCCTCGGTGAGCGAGACGCTGCCGCCGCTGGCGTAGACCGCCTTGCCCGAGAGGATCGATCCGGATAACTGCGTGATGGCGCCCGTGCTGCTGAGCGAGATCACGCCATTGGGCGAGCCCGACGAATACGTGCCGCTCGTGGCGATCGAGATTCCGTTCACGCCATTGAGGCTCGTGACGTTGAGGGCCTCGCTGTCCGCGAGCGTGAAGTTGTGGTTCAGGTTGCTTCCATCGCCCACCGTCGCTGCAACATTCGTCACCATGTTCGAGGCCGAGCTCAGGTTCACGTCGCCCAGCGAATTGACGACGAGGTAGGTGACGCCGATCGGCGCGGTTTGCGTGATCGTCCCGCCGCGGCTCGTCAACAGGAGGCGTCCATCGGCTTGCGCCGTGATGGCGCCGTTGATCGCGATGCCGTTGTCCGCGTCGAGCGTGAGCGAGTTGCTGTTGTTCCAACCGACGGCGTTCGCCACGGTGATCTGGCCGGAGCCGCCGGTGCCCCCCGTGGTGGTCACGGTCACGTTTCCGAGGCCCAGCTGTGACTGCAGGTCGGCCACGGTGAGGATCGACGACGCCGGGCCCCCGCTGAAGGTGAATGAGCCGGTCACGCCGGTCACTGTCTGGTCCGTCGGCCCCGAGTTCTGGATGGTGACGCTGTTCGGATCGAGCAGCAGCGTGCCCGCCGAGCCGTGGCCCGCGCGAAGATCAGTGCGCGCACCGTAATCGAGGAAACCAGCCCCCGAGACTTCGGCGAAGCCGCCGTTGCCGGAATCGCGTCCGCCTTGGGCCGAGATCTGTCCGTAGGCGCGCGTGGCTCCGGTGGACCACACCGCGACGTGTCCGCCGTCGCCGCTTTCGATCGCGTCGGCGCGGATCGTCGTGTCCGCTCCGATGAAAGTAGCCGATGCATCCTGGATCGCCGCATTCGCGCCGTGGAAATCGCCGCCCACGAGCACCGCGCCGCCACCCGTCTGTCCGCTCGCATCCACCAGCGCATCGCCGATGAGTCCCACGTGATCGCCGAGGATGTGGATCGTGCCGCCCTCGCCCGCTCCCCGCGCGCTCGTGACGCTGCCCGCATCGAGCATCGTCTGGTTGCTCGCCCTGAACACGATCTGGCCGTTCTCGCCGACGACCGCGCTGTCGGCATTCACGACGCCGCGCTGGTCGATCAACGCACCGTAGATTCCCACCTGGCCGCCGTGCGCGATGACGCTGCCGATGTTGAGCGCGTGATCCTCGGGCGCGCTCACGACGACATGAAGATCGGGATTCGCCGAATCGACGAGCTGCACGTGATGGCCGGCGGCGAGCAGCACCTCGCCCTGGGGCGAATTGATGATGCCGCTATTCTCGACATTGGGCGCGATGAGGTACACCTGGCCGCCCGAAGGCGTGGTGATGGCGCCCTGGTTGCTAACGCTCGCCGTCGACGAGGCGCTCGTGTCGAACACGCGACGTCCCGCGGTGAAATTCTCGTTGGTGATGTCGAGCGTCGACGCCACGAGGCCGTTCACGTCGACGCGGGAGCCCACGCCGAACACGACACCGTTCGGATTGATGAGGTACACGCGCCCGTTCGATTGCAGCGCGCCGAGGATCTGCGAAGGATCCTGACCCACGACACGGTTCAGGACCGTGCTGGACGCACTCTGCTGGACGAATCGCGTCGTCTCGCCGGGCGCGATGCTGAAGCCCTGCCAGTTGATGACCGCGCCGGGAGTATTGGTGACGGTGAGGAGATTGCCCTGGTTGTTGATCGTCGCGCTGCCGGCCACCACGAGGCCACCCACGGGGTTGGCCGACGCGGGGTTCTGCGCGAGGCAGGCCGCAACGCAAAGGGCCAAGAGCTTCCGACGTCTCATGAGCGATTCCTCGTCTAGTACGTGAGGCCTACTTTGAAGTTGAACTTGTTGTGCCCGTTGGGCTCGACCGAGCCGCCCTCGACCACGTGGCCGTAATCGAATTGCAGCGTGACGTAGCGGCCCACGGCGGCGCGCAACCCTGCGCCGACGCTGCCGATGGAAAGGCTGGAGATCTCGCCGGGAAGCGTCTCGTTGCGGCCCACGTGGGCGCCGTCGTAGAACACCAGGCCGCGGCAGAACGTCGAAACCTGCAATCCTCCGCAGAGGTTCGGCGTATACATCTCCACGCTTCCGGAGATTCCCTTGTCGCCCGTGACCTGGCGCGTCTCGAAGCCGCGCACCGAGCCCATGCCGCCCGCGCCGAATTGTTCGCCCGGCACCAGGGCATCGCTCGAATACTGGCCCGCGCCGGCGAAGCGGAACTGCCAGTCGAGCGGCAGCACGCGTGTGTACGCGAACCCGTAACGCGCGAGCAAATAGTCAGGGTTGGCGCTCGCGCGAGCGTGCTCGAAATCCTCGGAGCTGCCGTGCTCGCCGCCGGGCAGGTTGCGCGAGAGCGTCAGCGTGAATGCCGTCGTCGATGCGCCGGCCTTCCACGTGCCCACGTACCCGAGGCTCAACGGACGCACCGTGACGTCGGAGCCCAACGGAATGCCCTCCGAGCTCACGTTCTCCTTGTAGATCTTTTCCTCGAAGCCCACGCTCGCCATCGAATCGACGGGGCCGAGGTTTCCGAAACTGTGGTTGAAGCGCGCGCCGGCGACGGTTCCCTTCCCGCTCACCAGCAGCGGCAGGATTCCGACCAGCACCGTTCCCGAATCGACGTCCGAGTAGACCGCGTAGGCGTCGATCGAATCGCCGATCGAATAAAGCGGCAGGTGATAGCCCGCGCCGTAGACGTGGACATCGCCGGCGTGCTCGGCGGTCGTCGTGTATTGGACGCTCAGCACGTCGTCACGGCCCGTGAGGTTCGCGTTCTGGTAGACGCCCGTCACCATCGTCTTGCCCGTCTCTTCGAGGCCCGAGTTGTCGACGTTGAGGCCGAGGCTCCAGGTCTTCTCGTCGGCGATGGCGAGCTTCGCGTCCACTTCCCCGTCGCGTGCGCCGTCCTTCATCTCCAGCGTCGTGCGCTTCGAGGGATTCTCGTTCGCTTGCGCAAGGCTCGCGGAAATGCGGGAAATATTGGGGACGGTCCCTTCGACGAGCCCGGGCAGGCTCCGGCGAATGTTCGCCTCGTCATGGAAGGTGTTGCCTTCGACGACGACCCGGCCGATGCGCGTCTCCACGACCTGGAAGCGCACGACGCCCGCGTCTAGCTCCTGTTCGGGGAGCGCCACGCGCACGAGGGTGAATCCACGCTTGAGGTAAGCGGCTTGCAGCGCATCGACGGCACGTTGGACGTCGTCGAACTCGCGGCCGGATCCCTTGAATGGCCCGAGAATCGCATCGAGCTCGGCAGGTGTCAGCAGCGTGTTGCCGCGGACATCGAAGCCGGTGATGTCGAATCGCGGCGATGCCGCCAGGACAGAATGGGGAAGTAGCAGTATCGCGAGAGCGGCAGAAGCGGCGAACCTGCGAACGACGAACCGAGGGAAACTAGGCAAGGTGCCGCACTATACGCGACTCATCCCGGCGAAAAGTGTGTCATACCGCACTTATTTTGATGCCATGTTACAAACCTAATATGAACCCCTCTCCCGTGGAGGTCGTCGATGCCCTCCTCGAGCGCATCGCGAAACTCGATCCCAGGTTGCACGCTTTCATCGCGGTCTATGGCGATGACGCGCGCGCCGCGGCGATTGCCGCCGAGACGGAAATCCGCGCGGGCCGCTCGCGAAGCCCCTTCCACGGCGTCCCGATCGCGATCAAGGACATCATCGACATCGAGGGGCGCGTCACGACGGGCGGCTCCGCGACTCGCCTGGATCACGTGGCCACCACGACGGCCACCGTGGTCCGCCGCGTGCTCGACCAGGGAATGATCGTGCTCGGCAAGACGCACACCGTCGAGTTCGCGTGCGGCGCGTGGGGCACGAACCAGCACATGGGCACGCCGTGGAATCCCTGGGACTTGAAAGTGGCGCGCACGCCGGGAGGATCGAGCAGCGGTTCGGCGGTCGCTGTCGCCGCGCGCATGGCGCCCTGGGCGCTCGGCACCGACACCGGCGGCTCCGTCCGCCAGCCTGCATCGTGGTGCGGGATCACCGGATTGAAGACCACAAT
This sequence comes from Usitatibacter sp., assembly GCA_049300695.1. Lineage (GTDB taxonomy): Bacteria > Pseudomonadota > Gammaproteobacteria > Burkholderiales > Usitatibacteraceae > Usitatibacter. The sequence continues at coordinate 30,313 of JBAQKF010000046.1, read as the reverse complement.
CGGCCGCATCAGCACGCACGGAATTCTTCCGCTGAGTCCCACGCTCGACACGCCCGGCACGATGGCGCGCACGGTGCGCGACGCGGCGCTTCTGTATCGCGTCCTGCAGGATGCCGACGATCCGCTGCCGTCGCTCGATCACGGCGTGAAGGGATTGAAGCTCGCGCGGATGCCGGGGGACGAACGTCCCGGAGTCGCCGCGGATGTGCTGGAGGCCTACGACCGTTCGCTCGAGACGCTCGCGAAACTCGGCGCGAAAATAGTCGACATCGCGCTGCCGTTTCGCCTGTCCGAGTTCACCAACATGGTGACAATCACGAATGCCGAGGGTTACTTCGTGAACAAGGCCACCATCGACGATCCCGCCGCGAAGATGGACGAGGTCGTGCGAAGGCGCCTCACCACCGGCGCGAAGATCCCGGCGCACGAATACCTGGCGATGCTGCGGCTGCGCGAAGAGTTGAAGGGCAAGATGAGCGATGCGATGAACGGCGTCGATGCGCTGCTCACACCCTCCACCGAGACGGCCGCTTTTCCGCTGGATCAGGTCGACTTCAATGCGGCGCCCGTGCGCTTCGCGCGCTTCGTGAACATCCTCGATATGTGCGCGCTCGCGCTGCCCAACGGATTCACGCCCGAGGGATTGCCGACCTCGCTACAGATCGTGTGTCGCGGCTACGGGGAAGCGATGGCGCTGCGGATCGGGCAGGCCTATCAACTGGCCACACCGTGGCACGAGGCCGCGCCGGCGTTGTAGCCCGCGTCAGAACGTGGGACCCAGGTAGTCCGTGATGCGATCCACGAAGCGCTGCCGCAGCGCTCCGTCCGCGTTCGAGTCGGTATTCGCGGCCGCGCCTTCCAACTGGTCCTTGAGTGCCTTGAGGCGCCCGCCGACTTCCGCGGTGTTCATCCCGGCCTCGCGCACCTTCGGAAACATCTCGTCCTCTTCTTCCCGGATGTGGTGTTCGATCGCATCGGAGAGCTCGAGGAAGAGCGCGCACGTTTCCTCGTCGGCAGCGCTGCCCAGCTGGATCCGGTTGATCATTTCCTTCGCGATATGGTGTTGAGCCTCCGCCACGTCCATGAGGCCCGGGTCGTCCGGGAGGCACTCGCGCGCCGCCGGGTAGAAGATCTCTTCCTCGATCCTGGTGTGGGCCTCGAGCATCGCGCAGGCGTCATCGACGAGGGCCTGCTTCATTTCATCGACGCCCTCGGTGCCTTCCGCGTGGAATTTCCTGAATTCGGAAAAGAGGCCCTGCATCGCGGCGTGGTCATCCTCCAACAGGAAGATAGCGTCCACTTTGATGGGTTGGCTGCTGGCCATGGCTCGTTCCTCTGATCGCTGGTCGTAGAGGTTCATCCTCGGCCTGCGACGAGCGTGCCTCCATAGGCCGTCGCCAACATCGAATGTCGGATATCACCGACAAGCCGCGACCATTAATCTCCCGGAACTTCACCGGAATGCCCACGTCCCAATTTCAGGGTCATCCACCCTGCATTGGAGAAAGTTTCATGGCACATCGCAATTCCAGCAGCAACTCGAAGCAAAGCTCGGGCTCGAGTCGGACGCATCAACACGAGTCCACCCACTCACGCCAACAGGAAAGCGAACGCGATCGCAACTCTCGCAACCAGTCCGGCTCGTCGTCGTCACGCGACAGCCGCGACCAGCAGCAGCAGTCGGGATCGAGCCCCGATAGCCCCGATCCCAGCAGGTAATCCCAAGTAGTCGTTGCAAATTTCGCGGCGCGTCCCGGAGCTGGGGCGCGCTGCGTGAGTGCGCTGGCGTACAGACCTCGCCAGGGACTATCGATATCCTCCGGAGACACTCTCAGGAGACAGTGATGAGCCTCGGGATGATCGTACTGATCTGCGTGGTCCTCGTGTTGTTGGGCGTCCTGCCCAGCTGGCCGCATTCCCGCAGTTGGGGTTACGGCCCCAGTGGAGCTGTCGGGACGATTTTGATAGTCGTGGTGATCCTCGTGCTCCTGGGAAACATCTGAACACGCACCGAAAGTGACAGTTCCCTCAACCAGAAAGGTAGGAAACACCATGAATACGAAACTTGCTTCAATCTGCTTCTTGGCCGGCGCGTTGACGCTGCCGATCGCGGGCTATGCCGCCGATTCCCCTTCCGACCGTTCGTCACCCAAGGCATTTGCCGAGGACACGGTCATCACGACCAAGATCAAGTCCGAGCTGGCCGAGGAGAAACTGTCGAGCCTGGTCAAGATCGAAGTCGATACGGACCACAAAGGCATGGTGACGCTGGCCGGCACCGCCCCGAGCCAAAAGGCGGTGGACAAAGCCGTTTCGATCGCTCGCTCCGTGGAGGGCGTCAAGTCGGTGGAGAATCACATTCGTATCGCCGCCGACAAGTAATCCCGATCGCATACCGACGGGCGCAGTGTCGAGCGCCAGGCTGTAGTGGCCATGAATGCAATCGATTCGACTCCCCATCACCTCTCGGGAATGGCGGGAATCGAACGTGCCATCAGCCGGGCGCTTCGTAGCTCGGGAATTGCGGCGGCGCCCGCCTTCCTCTGGTATCGGGGTGAGGATTTCAAGCCTCCGCAGGAAGCGACGACGCTGGAGGCAATCCTTCAGGGCAGGACCTGGCACGCGGCATTCAGCCGCGAACAGATAAAGGCGTGCGGCGCGCGAGTCGAGCGCGCCGACGTGATTCGCCTCGTGGACGATGCGGTGGGAACGCTTTCCGGCCCTGCTACCGTCCGTAGGTTGCGGTGAAGGTCGCCTTGCCGATTACCGCAGGGCCAACTCCCGCACGTCCCAGCGCGAAGCCGTGGAGTCCCGCCGTGCCCGTGTTGGGTATCCCGGCCGCAACCTCCACCGAGGAGACATTCAGGGCGTAGAGCGTGAAGATGTAGTGATGCGGCGGATCTCCCACGGGCGGGCATGGGCCGCCGTAGTTGCCGTTGCCTCCGGTCGCGCCCGTATCGAAGAAATCGGTGTTGCCGCCGTGCGATCCCGGCGGAAGCGTATCGGGGCTATTGCCGGCGCCTTGCGCGAGCCCATTCGTCGTCCCGGGCATGTTGTACACGGCCCAGTGCCAGAAGCCGCTACCCGAAGGCGCGTCGGGATCGTAGACCTGGAGCGAGAACGAAATGGTGCCGGGCGGCGGATTGTTCCACACGAGCTGCGGCGAGACGTTCCCGCCCGTGCAGCCGAATCCGTTGAGGATGAACTTCGTGGGGAACACTCCGCCCACGAGATCCGGGCTGGAGAGCGTGAATGGATTGGTCTGCGCCTTGAGGTCATTGCAGCTGGTGAGAGGCAGGGCGAAAACGACAAGCGCTGCCGGCAGAGCGAGCATCTTGAGTTTGCGGTTCATGGGCTTCTCCGAGGGGCGTTCGATAATCGAACGGGGGCGACAAAAAGCTTACGCCACTTCCCCTATACCTCGAACTCTTGCCTGGGCGCGCCCTGCCCCACGGGCTGACCTCGCTATCTAGCCTGGATCGCTATCTAGCCTGGATGATGTAGTGCCTCCGGAATTTCAGGAACGGCGATTCGATGAAGCGGAAGCTGAGATACCCGGGCACGACCATCAGGCAGAAGCACACGAGCGACCAGAAGCACGTCACGTAGAAATTCGTGAGCGGCATGATCCGCGCATCGACGAATTCGGTCATGGCGAACACCACGAAGAAGTGGAAGATGTAGATCGAATAGGAATATTGACCGAGCAGCCCCACGAATCGCGAAACGCCCCGGTTCGACGGCGAAAACGAGCTGTCGTACCAGGCAATGGCCGTGGCGTAGCCAAGACCTTCGAGGGTCGGCAGGAAGACCCAGATCATGCTCGGTGACGGATGCGAGGGCATGCCGAAGTAGCCGCCGAGCGAATCGAAGCGCCAGTACGAGAGCATGAAGGCAGTGATCAGCGCGAGCGCGAGGAAATGCCGCCGCGTGATCGCCCCGCGAAAGTGATACGCGAGCATGCCGAGCGTGAACTGGTCCACGCGCCCCACGAGCGTCATGTAGGCCAGGTCCTGCACCGTGCCCAGCTCGTGGCGCAACAGCGCGCGCAGTGCGATCGCCACGACGACGATCGAGAGCGGCAGCCAACGCGATCGCCGCAGCATCCAGAGGAAGACCGGCAGGACCAGGTAGAAATGGAATTCCGCGGTGATCGACCAGGCCCCGTTGGGAAGCGTCGGGAGCAATACTCCTTCGACGACCTCCTTCGCATAGGACGTGAGGCCCGCCCCGCCCCGTGCCCTCATCACACCGACGATCGCGATCACCACGGCAAGAAGGGGCAGCAACCGCAGCGCGCGGTTCCAGAGGAAATCCCCGTACCGGATGTCCTTGCCGTCGAGGAGCTTCGCGAAGAGGTATCCGCTCAGCGTCATGAAGAGCGCAACGCCGGTATGGCCCTCGTCCAGGAGCGCGAAGGGAAAGAAACCAGGAACGTACTCGTACGGTATCGGCCAACCCGTCAGGCCGTGCGAGAAGTGCCACGTGAACACCATGAAGGCGGCGAGCGCGCGAACGTGATCGAGCGCGATGTAGTGCGCGCCGCTGGAGGATCGCATCGCTACCCTACGGAGCGATCTTGAATCGCACCGTGCTCTGCACCTTGCCGTCGATCGCGAGCTCGACCTTGTAGTCGCCTGCCGGCCAGCCGATGCCCGGCTTGTCGAGCGAGTAGTTCGCGGTCTTCAACTGCGGGCGCATGGTGACCTCGCTCCCGGCGATCGGCGAGTTGGACGCGAAACCCGTGGCCTTCTCGACGAACCACGTCGCTTTCAGCTTCGCGTCGTTGGGAACGTCCTCGACGTGCACGGTGAGATAGATCCTGCGCGTGTCGCGCGAGAAGGACTCCATGTTGACGTCGCCGCGCTTGTCGTCGGAGAGAATCGCGCCTTCGAAGCGCGGTTCGCCGGCGGCGGCGAACGCACTGTAGAGCGCGATCGCCGCGAAGGCGCCTCGCGCGAGTTTCGTCAAGGGATACGGGCTCATGGAGTCCTCAATGATACAGGCTCGAAATGAAGCGTCTCGCCGTTAGCGGCGAGCCAGACCTGCGAGTCCTGGATGGTGCAATCGAGGCGCATGTTGCGCTCCGCAAGCGCCTTCACCTCGCCCGTAACCGAATCGGGAATCTCGATGACGGTCACGTTGCGAAGCCGCGCGAGCGCATCCTCGTTCTGCGTCCACCACTGCGCGGCGCTGCGCCCGCCGTAGATGTACACCTTCACATCCCGCGCACGCCCAGCCGCCTTGCGAATCGCGCGCTCGTCGGGAAGCCCCACGTCGATCCAGAGCTCGATGGCGCCCGTGAGATCGCGTTTTACGAGATCGGGCTCATCCTCGGATGAAAGCCCGCGGCCGAACTCCAGCGCCTCGTCGGCATTCAGCGCGAAGGCGAGCAAACGCACCATCATTCGCTCGTCGGTCTCGGACGGATGCCGGGCGATGGTGAGCGAGTGCGTCGCGAAGTGATTGCGGTCGAGGTCGGAGACCTGCAGCTCCGCCTTGAAGATCGTGGACTTGAGGGCCATGCGGCGCCCATTGTCGCCCATCGGGCCGATCGCGTGCGTCGGCTCCGACCTGGACCGCCATTCGACTAGCCTTTCTTGGCTTCTTCCGCGGCTTTCTTCTCCTGCTCCTTCTTCGCGTCTGCTTCTGATTTTTCCTTCGAAGCCTTGGCGGAATCGGGTTTCGCCGGCGGGCCTTTGGCGGCTTCGGGTTTCGCTGGCGCGGCTTTGGCGGCTTCGGCTCTCGCTGCTTCGGCTTTCGCTGCCGCAGCTTTGGCGGCTTCCGCTTGTGCTGCCTGGGCTCGCGCAGCTTCCGCTCTTGCTGCATTGGCCTTCGCTGCAGCGGCCTTCGCGGCATCTGCGCGTGCGGCCTCGGCTCTTGCTGCGTCAGCCTTCGCGGCGTCAGCCTTTGCGGCAGCGGCCTTCGCCGCTTCTGCTCGTGCGGCCTCGGCCCTTGCAGCGTCGGCTTTCATGGCATCAGCTTTAGCGGCATCGGATTTTGCCGCGGAGGTTTTCGCTGCTTCCGCTCGTGCGGCCTCGGCCTTTGCGGCGTCGGCTTTCATCGCTTCAGCTTTGGCGGCATCAGATTTTGCGGCGGCGGCTTTCGCCGCTTCGGCCCGCGCTGCGTCAGCTTTCATCGCGTCAGCTTTGGCGGCATCGGATTTTGCTGCCGCGGCTTTCGCTGCTTCTGCCCGCGCTGCATCAGCCTTCATGGCCTCGCCTTTCGCCGCATCGACCTTCGCGGCTTCGGCTTTCGCGGCTTCAACTTTCGCTGCATCGGCCTTCGATGCATCCATCTTTGCTGCGTTGCCCTTTCCCGCTTCAGTCCTGGCGACATCGGGTTTGACGGCCTCCGGTTTAGCTGAAGGCGGTCTTGCAGCCTCTGCCTTGCGGGCCTCCGGAGATTTGGGAGCCGGCGGAGTCGCTGGCGGCGGCGCTTTCGGGGCCGGGGCCTGCGAAGTAGCCACCACGCTGACTTTAGGCGCCGGCGTGTTCGCGGGCTTCAGCTGACTGCGCTGCGATTGATCGATCGGCTGACCCGGCTTGGCAGCAAGCTGCTGCCGCTGGGCGGCGAACGCGACCGGCGGCGGCGGAGGGGCAGTGCGAGCGACGACGGGTCTTTCCGCGGCCCGCGGCTTGGCGCCGGCAGCAGGAGCGCCGCCCTGCACGCTTTGCTGCACCGGCGCGACGGCGGCGACATGCGCGACCGGCGCGCTCGTAGCTTCCTTCGAGACGGGAACCGCAGCCTTGGCCACCGGCTGGGACTGCGCGAACGCCTGCGGCGGCATGGCGACCACAGCGCCCTTCACCTGTTGGTTGGCGTAGACCACCCGGGTCGCGGACGGCGACGTGACCTTGGTGGTGTTGTAGACGTTGGCGATTGTCGCGGGAGCGATCACCGCGTTGCTGCGGTTCACCTTGTCGAAGTAACCGCGGCTCACAGGATAGGAAGGCTGATAGACCTCGCGAGGGGCCAACGGAAACCAGCCGACGAAAGACTTCTCTCCGCCGACAAACGCGACCAGCGCCGGCGCATACACCGCCTGCTCACGCTGTGGGCCCGGAACCCAGCCCCACGAGCCGCGGATGTTCGCCCACCGGCCATAGTGCGAAACCGCGTAGCCCCATGGCGCGTCATCTACCCATGTCCAACCCCAGGGGTCGATCCAGGCCCAATGGCCGTCGTGATACGGAGTCCAGCCGGCGGCAACGTGCGTCGGCATCCAGACGTTGCCGTAGTTGGGGTCGTTGCGCCACGTGCCGTTGGAATCGAGGTCCTCGTAGCCGACCACGTCGGACGAGACGTAGCGAGCCGACTGCGAATGGTCCACGAGCTGGTCGCGATAGCGCGCCCACGCGTCCAGGTCGTCGTCGCGCTGCGCCATCATGCGGTCGTAGTCGCCCAGGCCGGTGCCAAAGAAGCGATAGCCTTGGTGAGCGGCGACTTCATACGACGCGCCCTCGCCATAAAGCTCCGCACGGCCGTTCAGGACCATGACCCCGGTCGCATCTTCATTCGGCTGCACATCGATGCGGAATTCGCCGGGACGATCGAGGACCAACGCGAGATTGGGCGTATCCACTTCGAAGACCTGGTCCGGTCCCATGCGGCGCACCCTCGCTTTCAAGGCGCCTTCCGAAAGCTGGACCTGCACGATCTGGTCGTCGAGATTGAGCAGCGTCACGCTGGTGGATCCGCCGAGGCGAATCGCCGCCCCGCCGACTTGCAGCTCGGCGCGCGAACCGGCATCCACCCACAAGCGGTCGCCGGTCGTGAGCGGCCGGTTCGGCACGGCGCGTACCCAATCGTCCTCGCCCGCGGGCGAAAAGCTCACGGTGCCCCGCAGATAGCTCAGGCGTGCCACGCGTAAGGGCGGCTCCGCCGCCGCCCATTCACTCAGGACGAGCGTAGCGAGGCCGAACAGGAGAATCGAGAATGCGGAACGAGGCGATGGCATGTGCATTTGGAGACCTGCCTTTGTGTTGTGCGGCGATTTAATCACCTGTTATCGTCGATCGTCCGCTTTGGACGCGACGTTCTCTGTACGTTAACGCACCCATGACGGGCGCGGTTGACGCCAGGTGATGGTCGGCCGCACAACACAGGCGGGTCAATCAGGCAAGCGCCCTCGCCGCCGTCGGCGGAGTCCTACGGGGACAACCTCATCTCGCAGGTTGATGCGAGCAAGCGACGTCGTATTGCGACACGCTTGCCGTATTCCGCGGCGAGCAAGTTGCCCGGCCTCACTGCCGCTCTGAAGGCGATCGACTGACAGCGAGATCCCGCCAACGAACGAGGATGTCCTTCGCCGCTTCCCAGAAGGAGGCGGCGACGTGCCATTCGTTGACCTCCTGCAGCCTTAGCACGATGGCATGCGCGCGCTCGGCAAGCTCTCGCAGCGTGCGAGCCTCGAGGAGCTCATCGGAGAGGAGTATCGCCTCCCACGAGCCGCTCGCCTTGAGCCAATCGAGCAGTTGAATCTTCGCGCCCGGCACGGCGGAAGGGCTGTAGTGATGGTCCATGACGCAACAATAGGCGTACTCACGCGGGCTGCCTATCGGCTAGTGGACCCGGGCCTTTAGTACTGGTGTGCAGCGCGGAGGCTAGATCTGCCGTAGTGCAGAATTTTCCGCACTTTTCATGGCGCGGATGATGTGGTGTGTCGCCGCCTGGTCGGGCATAGACTCGCCTACGGAATCCATACGGGAGGAATCATGGACCGGCAAACCCGTAACCATCTCGCGCTTTCGTTTCTTTCGCTGATGCTCGCGCTGGGCGGTTCCTCGTGGGCAGTGGACAAGGCGGGGGCCCAGGCCGTCGACACGAACAAGCCCACGGCCGCGGAAATCGAGACCTGGCGCCAGAAGATTCTCCACACCCCGCAGCCGACGAAAGGATGCTTCACAGCGTCCTATCCGGAAACCGCGTGGCGGGAGGTGCCCTGCTCGACGAAGCCCACCAGGATCCGCCTGCCGAAGCGTGGGGTGGGCGCTCGGACCGCCACCATCGGGGACAGCAACGGAGATTTCGCTGCCCAGGTGACGGGACACATATCGGAAGTGGAAGGAGACATCGAGAACATCAGCGGGCTCACGAGCGAGACCAGCATGATGTTCGGCGCGGCGAACTCCTATGGCTTGCAGCTCAACACGGATTACTTCATGACCTCGGCGTGCAGCGCGTCTCCCTACCTGGGGACGGCCTACGTGGGAACTCTCGATTACGCGATATGCCGGGGCTGGGAACAATTCATCTTCAACTCGTCTGGAGGCACGGGCATCCAGTACTGGCTGGCGAACTACGGTCCCGCGGGCACCACGTGCCCGGCTCCGCACCACGTGGGCTGCACGGGCGACTATGTCTATCCCGATGGATGGTGCGAGTTCCAGTTCACGCCGGCGAGTCCGGTGAACTGCGTGGCCAACGGCGTGAACATCGACGCGCTGCCTTCGACGGTCACGAGGCCCCTCGACATCACCATGGTCGACCAAGTGAAGCTCACGGCCAGGGTGGCCGGCGCGAGCGGGAGCGCCGACGACACAGCCATCGTGACCTACACTCCCCCCACAGGCACCCCCTCGGCCTATGCCGCGTATGGCCTCAGCTTCATCCCCGACCTGAGTACCCAGTGGCAGAGGGCCGAGTTCAATCTCTTCGGCGGCTGTTGCGGGGACCAGGCCGTGCTCAACACCGGGACGACCATGGACGTGCGCATTGCGGTGACCAGCGGGACCGCCGACCCGCCGGATTGCGACTTCGACAGCTTCACGGGCGAGACCAACAACATGACGCTGGTCGAGCTGATGGGCCCCGTGATGCACACGGGGACGCCATCGCTCGTATTCAGGCAGAGCAACGTTCCCGGTTCCGTTGCCGCCACGTGCGCCGGCGCGATCACCATCGGAGACACGCACATCACGACCTTCGATGGCGTGTACTACGACTTCCAGGCGTACGGCGATTTCCTCCTGGCGCAGGACGGGCCGGACTTCGTGGTGCAGGCGCGGCAAGCTTCCGGTGCTCCGCTCTGGCCGAATGCCGCGGTCAACAAGGCGATTGCGACACGGATGGGGGGCACTCGCATCGCCCTCTACATCGAACCCACGCGACTGGATGTCGATGGCGCGGCCACCGCACTGGCCGACGGGGACACGATCCTGCGGCCGACCGGCGTGCAGGTCTCGAGGACGGGCAATGTCTATTCGATCTCGGATGAGCACGGCAACCGCGTGCGCGCGACCCTCAACAGCACGTGGATCGACGTCGCCGTGGGCCTGGGCCTTGCGCCTCACAGCGCGGTGCGCGGCCTGCTCGGCAACCCGCGTGGAAACGGGCGGGAGCTCGTGACCGCGGACAGGGTCGTGCTGAAAGCGCCGGTGCTCTTCCACGATCTCTACAGCGTCTACGCGGAAAGCTGGCGCGTTCTGCCGAAAGAGTCGCTCTTCACCGGCGAGACCAAGTCCGGCATCCCCACGAAGCCGTTCTACGCGAGCGATCTCACCCGCGAGAAATCCGCGCGCGCTCTTGCGGCTTGCAAAGCGGCCGGGGTGAAGAATGCAGCGTTGCTCGACTCATGCGTGCTCGATACCACGGTGCTGGGCGATAGGGCGGCTGTGAAGGCCTTTGTGGGGCTTGGAGCGCCCCGGTATGTGGTGAAGCCGGTCGCTTCTCGGGGGAAACAAGCGGGCGACTAGCTTATTTCACGGCCACCAGCTCCACATCGAAGATGAGCGTCGCATTGGGCGGGATCACGCCGCCGGCGCCGCGCGCGCCGTAGCCCATCTCTGGTGGAATGATGAGGGTGCGCTTGCCACCCACCTTCATTCCTGCCACGCCTTCGTCCCAGCCGCGGATTACCTGCCCCGCACCGAGGCGGAATTCGAATGGTTCGCGGCGGTCGTGGGAGCTGTCGAACTTGCTGCCGTGGCCGTCGGGCTTGGATGAATCGTGCAGCCAGCCGGTGTAGTGCACGACGACGCGGCCACCGCGCGCCTCTTCGCCGGATCCTTCGACGACATCGATTTTCTGGAGACCTGCCATGGTTCTCCTCCTGTTTGGAGTCCTATACTAGCGTCAATTTTATCTAGTATAGTTGTCGCAGATGGACTATACTAGCATAACTTTCAGCTAGTATAATGGTTTCAATGTTCAGCAAACCTCTCGATTCGAGCGCCCAGGCCGCCTACGCGCAGCTCCTCGATGTTGCGCGCCACGAAGAGCTCTCGCGCTCCATCGAGAACCTGAGCGGGTCTTTCAACAAGAAGACCGTGCAGGGCGCCACCTATTGGTACTACCAATATACCGACGTCTCGACCTCGAAGGTACGGCAGCTCTTCGTCGGCCCCGATAGCGATCCAAAAGTGCGCGAGCTCGAGCGCAGGTCGCGCGCCCGGGACCGTGGGCAGGTCGAGCGCCTGGCGAAGGCTGCGATCGCACTCGGCTGCTCGTCGGCGACACCAGTGCACTTCCGGATCATCCGCCGCCTGAACGAGGTCGGTTTCTTCGGCGCGGGCGGGCTGCTCATCGGAACTCACGCGTTTCTCGTCTATGGGAATGCGCTTGGCGTTTCCTGGGAAGACCTTGCGAGAACACAGGACCTGGATTTCGCGCACGCGGGAAACCGTATCGAGCTCGCGCTTCCCGGAACGCTAAAGGTGCAAACCAAGAGCGTGATCGAATCCCTCGAAGCGGGATTCCTTCCAACCCCTGGATTCCGGCCATGGGAGAAGACGGCGACATTCGTAAGCAAGTCCGACAAGACGCTCAAGGTCGATTTCCTTGCGCCGATGGTTCGCGGCCAGGAAGAGGTCTATGAACACGAGCAGCTGGGGGTCAATCTGCAACCCCTGCGCTTCATGGAATTCCTCCTTGAAGACGTGAGCCAGGCGGCCGCAGTCAGTTCGCTCGGCGCGTGCGTCGTCACGGTGCCGGACCCCGCACGCTTTGCGTTCCACAAGATTCTCGTCCACATCGAACGCCGGAACCGCTCACCGGAGAAGGCTGCGAAGGACCTCAAGCAGGCGGCCGCCCTCATAGAAGTCATCGGGGCCGACCAGATGGATCGCCTGCGGCGACTCTGGAAAAACATTTACGCGCGTGGGCCCGGATGGCGCAGCAGGGCGAAAAAGGGAATTGTGGCGCTGGATGGAATTGCTCCGGCGCTTCCTGCACTCAAGATGATGCGGGCGATTTAGAGCAATGGCGGAGAGGGCGGGATTCGAACCCGCGTTAGGCTATGAACCTAAACACGCTTTCCAGGCGTGCGACTTAAACCGCTCATCCACCTCTCCGTGGCCCGACAAGCGAAGCCCGAAATTATACCAAGCCGGACCGCCCCAAGGCGATCAGTTCGAAGCTTTCGACCACTCTCTGCGGGGCGCCTCGGCGCACGATGCGGATCATGGCGCGGCCGAGTTCCTCGGTGGTGATCACCGAGCGGGGAAAGAAGAACTGGAGCAGCGGCCAGAGCGGCGTGAACACGGTGAGCAGGAAGGCCCACGGCGCCTTCGATCGCTCGCCGTGCATCGGGCGAAGCGCTCCCAGCCGGATCATGTAGGCCGCGGGAAATAGCGCGAGGAGATCGTTCTCCGTGCGGCCCTTCACGCGCGCCCACATCGACTTGCCGCCGGTGCCCGTGCCGGAGACGTAGAGGAAGCGCATCGCGGGATTCACGCGCGCCAATGCGTGCGCCCAGCCCATCGTGAGGTCGTAGGTGAGGTGCGTGTACTCGGCCTCGTTCATGCCCGCCGACGAGACGCCGAGGCAGAAGAAGCATGCGTCGCAGCTGTTGATCTCGGCGCTCGACACGTTGAAGTCGAACATGTCGGGGCGGGTGAGGTTGTGGAGCTTGGGGTGCGAGACAGGGGCAGGCTTTCGTCCCACCGACAAAACAGCTTCCACCCCATCATCCAGCAGGCATTCGCGAAGAACAGCCTGGCCCACCATCCCGGTAGCCCCGAAAAGGATCGCTTTCACCTTAGGCTGGATTCCCGCCTCCGCGGGAATGACCGCCTCCGGAGCCAAGCAGCCATCGGAACCCGAACAACTGCCTGTAGAAGACCACGGCCAGGATCAGCACCATCGCGAGGTGAACGGGCCAGAGGCCGACCCAGCCGGGAATCTTCTCGGAGCGAGTCCACGCCTGGAAGATGCTGAGCAGGTTGTAGTAGAGAAAATAGATCATCACCGCGAGCACGAGGTTGAAGGACCGGCCCGAGCGCGGGTTCACGAAGGACAAGGGGATCGCGAAGAGCGCCATCACGAGCACGGCGATGGGCAGCGCGATCCGCCATTGCAGCTCGGCCATCGTGTCGGGACGCAGGTTCTGCAGGAGCTCGAGCGTCGTGAGGCCGCTCGTCTTCGGCGCGTCGCGCTTCACTTCCTTGGGCTCGATGCGGATCATGTAGCGCGCGAAGTCCACCGTTCGATAGTCGAGCTCGCCCGGCGTGCCCTCGTAGCGGCGGCCGTTCAGCAGCACCGCGAAGCGGTCGCCGTTGGGCGCGGTCTCCACGTATCCCTTGTTGGCGACGACCACGCCCAGGCGCCCATCCTGCATCGACTGCACGAAGACGTTGTTGAACGAGTCGTCGTTGTCGTTCATCTTGTCCATGAAGAGCACGCGGTTGGCGCTGCGGCTCTCGATGAAGGTTCCGGGCATCACGCTCGAGACTTCGTCGCGGCTTTCCAATAGGCGCGTGTACTCGGCGCTCTGCGCGATGGACCAGGGCGAGAGCACGAGCGAGAGCAACGCGCAGATCACCACCACCGGCAGCGCGAACTGCAGCACGGGCTTCACCCACGCCGCGAGCGACAACCCCGACGTGAACCACACGGTCATCTCGCTATCGCGGTAGCTACGCGAAAGGGCGAGCAGCACCGCGGTGAACACCCCGATGCCGAGCAGGATCGGCAGGTTCGTGAGCACGCCGAAGGCGATGAGGCCGAGCACGGCTTCGGGCAGCACCTCGCCGGTCGCGGCGCGGCCGAGCAGCAGGACCAATAACCGCGTGAGGATGATCGCCAGGAGCACGCCGACCACGGCGATGGCGATCAGGCTGAATTCCCGGACGAGGCTTCGCTGGAAAATCATCATCGTGAGATAATGCGAGGCTTCGCGCCCTCTCTAGAAAAGCCCGGGAATCCACATGGAATTTAACATAAAGAGCGGCAGTCCCGAGAAGCAGAAAAGCGGTTGCGTGGTGGTCGGAATCTACGACGGCCGCAAGCTCTCGGCTTCCGCGCAGTCGATCGATGCGACTTCCCGCCACTATCTCGCCGGCGTCCTGAAACGCGGCGACCTCGACGGCAAGCTGGGCTCGACCCTGCTCCTCCAGAAGGTGCCCCACCTCGCCGCGGACCGGGTCCTCCTCGTAGGTCTCGGGCGCGAGCGCGAATTCAACGAGGCCGCGTACCGTACGGCGGTCACTTCCGCCGCGCGCGCCCTCAAGGGCACGGGTGCCGCCGAAGCGACGGTTTGTTTGACCGAACTCGCGTTGAAGCGCCGCGGAGCGGGCTGGAAGGTGGAACAAGCGGTCATGCTGGTGAGCGACGCGGCCTATCGCTTCGATCGCCTGAAGAGCAAGCACGAGGCCAAGCGCCCGCTGAAGAAAGTCACGCTCGCCGTCGATCGCGCCGAAGTGAATACGGCCGAGGCTGCGGCGGCGCGTGGATCGGCGATCGCCGCGGGCATGGCGCTCGCGAAAGACCTGGGCAACCTGCCGGGCAACATCTGCACGCCCACCTATCTCGGCGAACAGGCGGTCGAGCTCGGCAAGGCCACGGGCATCAAGGTCACCGTCCTCGACAGGAAGCAGATCGAGGCCCTCGGCATGAATTGCTTCCTCGCCGTCGCGCAGGGCAGCAAGCAGCCGCCGAAATTCATCGTCATGGAATACATGGGCGGCAAGAAGGGCGCGGCTCCCGTCGTCCTCGTCGGCAAGGGCATCACGTTCGACACGGGCGGCATCTCCATCAAGCCCGCGCCCGAGATGGACGAGATGAAGTTCGACATGTGCGGTGCGGCGAGCGTGCTGGGCACGATGAAGGCCGTCGCCGCGATGAAGCTGCCGCTCAACGTCGTGGGCGTGGTTCCCACGACCGAGAACATGCCGGGCGGCAACGCGATCAAGCCGGGCGACATCGTGACCACGATGTCCGGGCAGACGGTGGAAATCCTCAATACCGACGCGGAAGGCCGCCTGATCCTCTGCGACGCCCTCACCTACGTCGAGCGCTACAAGCCCGCCGCCGTGATCGATATCGCGACGCTCACCGGTGCGATGGTGATCGCGCTGGGCCACGTCGCCACGGGCATGTTCTCCAACGACGACGAGCTCGCTGCTGAAGTCGTTGCCGCCGGTGACTCCGCATGGGACCGCGCCTGGCACATGCCGATGTGGGACGACTACCAGGAGCAGTTGAAGTCGAACTTCGCGGACATCCCGAACATCGGGTCGCGCGCCGGCGGCTCCATCACGGCCGCGTGTTTCCTTTCGCGCTTCACGAAGGCGTATCCCTGGGCGCACCTGGACATCGCGGGCACGGGATGGAAGTCCGGCGCCGAGAAGGGCGCCACGGGCCGTCCGGTGGCGCTCCTCGCGCACTTCCTCGCCAAGCGCGCGGCGTGACGCGGATCGACTTCTACCGCTACGCCGAGGACAAGCTTCGGGTCGCATGCCGGCTCGCGGCCAAGGCGGTCGCCAAGCCGAGCAAGCTCGTCGTGTATTCGCCCGACGCCAACATGCTCTCGGAATTCGACCGCACGCTCTGGACGTACAACCAGACGAGCTTCGTGCCGCACGTCTACGCGCAGTCCCCGCTCGCGGCGGAAACGCCCGTGGTGCTCACCTCCAGCGGCGATTCGCTCCCGCATCACGAGGTGCTGCTCAACCTCGCCGACGAATGGCCGCCCTTCTTCGCCTCGTTCGACCGCGTGCTGGAGATCGTCTCGACCGACGAGGAAGACAAGGTCCGCGCGCGCGACCGCCATGCGTTCTACAAGAAGCGCGGCTACGATATCCAGGTGAACGACATCGAGGGTTGATGGGAATGCCGGCGGAAGGCGACAAGGACATCCTGGGCAGGGCCGACGCGTTGCTGAAACGCACGGCGCCGCGGCCGGGCGAAAGCGAGACGGGCGCCTTTCCCGTGCTCACGGATTTCATCGAGGACAAGTCCGCCACCGA
Source organism: Usitatibacter sp. (assembly GCA_049300695.1). Taxonomy (GTDB): domain Bacteria; phylum Pseudomonadota; class Gammaproteobacteria; order Burkholderiales; family Usitatibacteraceae; genus Usitatibacter. The sequence continues at coordinate 14,126 of JBAQKF010000046.1, read as the reverse complement.
TGAGCTCGCGAGGGAAGTCTTCAAGCGAGTGATGCTCCAGGTGGAAGGGCGCCTGTCGCACGACCTCGAGGCGCGCCTCGCGCAGCACCTGGCGCCCCAGATTCACACGGCGGTGATCAGCGCCCTCGGCGACCTTCGCCAGGAGCTCGCCAAGTCCATCTCGGACGCGGTGCACGAGGCGATCGCCGCCCGAAACAAGAACAAGTAGGCCATGGAACTCGCAAAAGCTTTCGATCCCAAAGGCATCGAGTCGCGCTGGTATCCCTTCTGGGAGTCGAAAGGATATTTCAAGGCGGGCTTCGACGCGTCGCGCCAGTCGTTCTCGATCCAGCTTCCTCCGCCCAACGTCACCGGCACGCTGCACATGGGGCATGCCTACCAGCAGACGCTGATGGACATCCTCACGCGCTACCACCGCATGAAGGGATTCAACGTGCTGTGGCAGCCCGGCACGGACCACGCGGGCATCGCGACACAGATGGTCGTGGAGCGCCAGCTCGAAGCCGAAGGCACGTCGCGCCGCGCGCTGGGCCGCGAGGAATTCGTGAAGCGCGTCTGGGCATGGAAAGAGCAGTCGGGCTCCACGATCACGCGGCAGATGCGGCGCCTCGGCGATTCGTGCGACTGGTCGCGCGAATACTTCACGATGGACGAGGTCCGCTCGCGGGGCGTGATCGAGGTCTTCGTTCGCCTTCACGAGCAAGGCCTCATCTATCGCGGCAAGCGTCTGGTGAACTGGGATCCGCAGTTGCAGACGGCGGTCTCCGACCTCGAGGTGAACAACGAGGAAGAAACCGGCTCGCTCTGGCACCTGCGCTATCCGCTGGAAGACGGAAGCGGCTATGTCGTCGTGGCGACGACGCGTCCCGAGACGATGCTGGGCGACGTGGCGGTGGCGGTGCATCCCGAGGACGAGCGCTACGCGAAGCTCGTGGGCCGCAAGGTGATGCTGCCGCTTTGCGACCGCTTGATTCCCGTGATCGCCGACACCTACGTCGATCGCGAATTCGGTACGGGCGTGGTGAAGATCACGCCGGCGCACGACTTCAACGACTTCCAGGTGGGCGCGCGCCATGGCCTCGAGCCGCTTTCCATCTTCACGCTCGAAGCGCGCGTGAATGAGAACGGCCCCCTTCCCTACCAGGGCCTCGATCGCTACGAGGCGCGAAAGCGCGTTCTCGCGGATCTCGAGAAGCTGGGCCTCGTCGATAGCGTGAAGCCCCACAAGCTCACGGTGCCGCGCTCGGAGCGCACCGACGTGGTCGTCGAGCCGATGCTCTCCGACCAGTGGTTCGTGCGCATGGATTCCATGGCCAAGGCGGGGCTCGATGCCGTCGCCAAAGGCAAGACTCGCTTCGTCCCCGACGAGTGGACCAAGATCTACGGCCAGTGGCTGGGCAACATCCAGGACTGGTGCATCTCGCGGCAACTGTGGTGGGGCCACCAGATTCCCGCATGGTATGCCGATGACGGCACGCCCTTCGTGGGCCGCACATTCGAGGAAGCGCTGAAGCACGCCACCGCGGCGGGCAAGACGATCACACCCGAAACGCGCGATTCCGATGTGCTGGACACCTGGTTCTCGTCGGCGCTCGTGCCCTTCACGACGCTGGGCTGGCCCGACGAGGCGCAGTTCGAGCGCGAGCGGAAGTTCTATCTGCCCTCGACGGTGCTCGTCACCGGCTTCGACATCATCTTCTTCTGGGTTGCGCGCATGGTGATGTCGTCGCTGCAGTTCACCGGCGAGACCGCATTCGACGTCGTGTACATCAACTCGATCGTGCGCGACGCCGAAGGCCAGAAGATGAGCAAGTCGAAGGGAAACACGATCGATCCCCTCGACGTGATCGACGGCATCACGTTCGATGCGCTGCTGGAAAAATCCACCCAGGGCCTCATGCTCGCCTCTCACCGAGAGACCGCGGGCAAGCGCATCAAGCGCGAGTTCCCGGCGGGCATCGATGCCTACGGGGCCGATGCGCTGCGCTTCACGTTCGCGTCGCTCTCCACGCTCGGCCGCACGCTCAATTTCGACTTGAAGCGCTGCGAGGGCTACCGCAGCTTCTGCAACAAGCTCTGGAACGCCACGCGCTTCGTGCTCATGAATTGCGAGGGCAAGGACACGGGTGTCGATGAATCGAAGCCGCTCGAGTTCTCGACGGTGGACAAGTGGATCACGAGCCGCCTGCAGCGCGCGGAAAAGGAAGCCGTCGATGGGCTTGCCGCCTATCGCTTCGACATGGCCGCTCGCGCCGTGTACGAATTCGTGTGGGACGAGTATTGCGACTGGTACGTGGAGATGGTGAAGGTGCAGCTCGCCAACGGCAGCGAGGCGCAGCAGCGCGCCACGCGCCGAACGCTGATCCGCGTCCTCGAGACCACGCTCCGACTCGCGCACCCGTTCATCCCGTTCATCACCGAGGAGCTCTGGCAGATCGTGGCGCCGCTCGCGGGGAAAGCGGGCGAAAGCATCATGGTCGCGCCCTATCCCTCGCCCGATGCATCGAAGATCGACGAGAAGGCCGAGGCCGAGATCGCGACTGTGAAGGAGATCGTGAACGCGGCGAGGAATCTCCGCTCGACCATGAACCTCTCCCCGGCTGCGAAGGTTCCGCTCTACGTGGCCGACTATCCCGCGTTCCTGCCCCGCTACCAGTCCCAAATCTCCGCCATCGCGCGCCTCTCGGAAGTGCACTTTGTCGATGCGTTGCCGGCAAAGGATTCGCCGGTCTCGGTGACTGCGCACGGCAAGGTCATGCTGCACGTCGAGATCGATCGCGCCGCCGAGAAGATCCGCCTTTCGAAGGAAGCCGAGCGCCTCGCCACCGAGATCGCCAAGGCGCGCACCAAGCTCGACGACGACGCGTTCGTGCAGAAAGCCCCGCCCCACGTCGTGGACCAGATGAAGAAGCGCCTCGCGGAGTTCGAAGCCAAGCACGCGGACGTTCGGACGCAGCTCGGGAAGCTCGGTTGACCCGTCTTTCGTCACCCCCGCGAAGGCGGGGGTCCAGCCGGAACCGCGTGAGCGATTTGGCTGGATTCCCGCCTCCGCGGGAATGACATGACTTGGCCGCATAGCCTGCGGGCGCTGCAGTCGCCCAATTTCCGGCGCTACTACCTCGGCCAGATGGTCTCGATGATCGGGACCTGGATGCAGTCGGTCGCGGTGATGTGGCTCGCGTACAAGCTCTCGGGGTCGACCTATTTCACGGGGCTCATCGGCTTCCTCAACAACATTCCGCACCTCTTCCTCGCGCCTTTCGCGGGCGTTCTGGGCGATCGCATCAACCGGCGCACCTTGCTTCTCACGGTGCTGGGGCTCATGACGGCGCAGTCGGCCGTGCTCGGATTGCTCTCGTACTTCGGCACGATCACGATGATGCAGCTCGCGTGCCTCGCGCTCTTCGCCGGCGTGTGCAATGCGTTCGAGACGCCCACGCGGCAATCGATCTTCGTGCAGCTCCTCGACAATCGCAAGGACCTGCCGAACGCCATCGCGCTCAACTCCATGCTCATGAACGGCACGCGCCTCATCGGCCCGTCCATCGGGGGACTGATCATCGCGTCGTTCGGCGAGACGCTCTGCTTCGCGCTGAATTCAATCTCGTACCTCGCCGTGCTCGGGGCGCTCGCCACGATCCGGATCGTGCCCAAGCCGCGGGCGCCGTCGCACCCGCTGCACGACCTCGCCGAGGGCTGGCGCTACATCACGGGAATGCTGCCCGCGCGGCGGATGCTGGCGACCCTGGCCCTCGTGAGCTTTTCAATCAGCCCCTACGCGACGCTGATGCCCGCGGTCGCGGTGCGCACGTTCGGAGAAGGCGCCGAGCTCGTGGGCCACTTCATCGGCATCGTCGGACTGGGCGCCGTCATCGCGGCGGTGAGCCTCGCGCGGCGCACGCACGTGCGGGGATTGAGCCGCTGGATCGGGCTGGGCGCCCTGGTCGCGGGCGTCGGCGCGGTTGGATTCGGCCTTTCGCGCAACCTCTGGATCTCGTATCCGATGCTCGTGCTCGTAGGCTTCGGCATGTTCCTTACAGGCGCGGCGGTGAATACGATCCTGCAGACGATCGTGGACGAGGAGAAACGAAGCCGCGTGCTCTCCTACTACACGATGTCGTTCATCGGCGTGGCGCCCCTCGGGCACTTCAGCGCGGGTTGGGTCGCGGACCACATCGGCGCGCCACAGACTTTCGTCGTGGGCGGCGCGATCTCCGTCGTGGCCGGGCTCGTCTTCGTGCTCCGCTTCGGCTCGTTCCGGATCCACCTGCGCGAGATGTACGTGCGCCGCGGTATCATCCCTCCCCTTGAAGACACGCATGCGTGAGAAGGCAAACATGAAGACCCTCGCCGGAAAAACACTGTTCATCACGGGCGGCTCGCGCGGCATCGGGCGCGCCATCGCGCTTCGCGCGGCGAGGGACGGCGCCAACGTCGTCATCGCGGCGAAGACGGCGCAAGCGCATCCCAAGCTTTCGGGCACGATCCACACGGTGGCCGACGAGGTGCGCAAGGCCGGCGGCCAGGCGCTCGCGATCCAGCTCGACGTGCGCGACGACGCGGCGATCATCGAGGCGGTGAAGAAGGCCGCGCAGGAATTCGGCGGCATCGACATCCTCGTGAACAACGCGAGCGCCATCAGCTTGACGCCCACGATGGAAACACCCGCCAAGCGCTACGACTTGATGATGGGCGTGAACGCGCGCGCCACGTTCCTCTGTTCCCAGGCGTGCATCCCGGCGCTCCGGAAATCCTCGAACCCGCACATCCTCACGCTCTCGCCGCCGCTTTCGATGAAGGCCAAGTGGTTCGCGGGCCACGTCGCCTACACGATGTCGAAATACGGGATGAGCATGTGCACGCTGGGGATGAGCGAGGAGCTGAAGCCCCTGGGCATCGCGGTGAACTCGCTCTGGCCGCGCACGACGATCGCGACGGCTGCCGTCGAGGTGCACTTCCCACCGGAGATCCTCAAGGCGAGCCGCACCGACGAGATCATGTCCGACGCGGCGCACGCGGTCCTCACGAGCGACGCGAAGTCGAACACGGGAAATTTCTACATCGACGAGGATGTGCTGCGCAGGGAAGGCGTGACCGACTTCGAGGTCTACGCCATCACGCCGGGGATGAAGCTATACCAGGATTTGTTTCTCGACTGACTGGATCCCCGCCTTCGCGGGGATGACAATCACCGCTTCTTCATGAAGAAGGTGAATTCAGCGCCTTCGGAGTGCGACAGCAGCTCGTTGCCGGTCTGCTTGCAGAACGCCTGGAAGTCCTTCACGGAGCCCGGATCGGTCGCCATCACCTTGAGCACCTGGCCCGCCGTGAGGTCGCCGAGGGCCTTCTTGGCGCGCAGGATCGGCAGTGGGCAATTGAGCCCGCGTACGTCGAGTTCGCGATCGAAACGGGTCTGCATTCAGGGTCTCTCCGAGGGGACGCAGTTTAACATGGGGGCGCGGCAAATCGAACCCAAGGGTTGTACCCGGAAGGTACCTGCGCTAGGATGATTTCGCCCGGGATCGCAGGCTCCCGGGGGCGGCGCCTGCCGCCAAGACGGTGTCCGTCCAAGCCCTGCTTCCGAACCTTCACGGAGGCATTCATGGACACCGTCACATCGATCACTCCCCTTGCCCTATACGCGAGCCTCGGCACGCCGCAAGCGCCGTGGATCCTCGACGTGCGCCGCGGCCCTGCGTACGAGGCCGATTCACAGGTCATCGTCTCGGCCCTGCGCGTGGACGATCCGGTCGCATTCGCCGCAAAGGACGCGACGGCGCGTTTCTATGTTGTCTATTGCGTGCATGGGCAGGAGGTCAGCCAGGAAAGCGCCAGCGCCTTGCGCAAGGCCGGGCGCGATGCGACCTATCTCGAAGGCGGCATCGAGGCGTGGCGCGCGGCGGGGCTTCCCACGATCCGGCGCCGTCCCGAGTGGCGCGTGCCCGGCGGTTCACGCTGGATCACGCGCGAGCGTCCGAAGATCGATCGCGTAGCCTGCCCTTGGCTGATCCGCCGCTTCATCGATCCGCTGGCGAGCTTCGACTACGTGCCGACGAAGATTGTGTTCGACGAGGCGAAAGCGCGCGACGCGGTGCCCTACGACATCCCCGGCGCGGTCGTCACGCATCGTGGCGAACACTGCAGCTTCGATGCGCTGATCGAGGACTTCGCGCTGCACGATCCGGCGCTCGACCGCCTCGCGACGATCGTGCGCGGCGCGGACACGGATCGGCACGATCTCGCGCCGCAATGCGCGGGCCTCGTCGCCGCCTCGCTCGGCCTGTCGCGGCGATTCACCGACGATCACGAGATGCTGGAAGCGGCGATCCCCGTGTACGACGGCCTCTACGCCTGGTGCCGCGCGGAGCACGAGGGCGACCACGAGCGGCACAACTGGAAGCCGCCCGCATGACGGCGCGCACCATCGGCTTCAACGAAGCACTGCGCTTCTGGCTGAAGCTGGGCTTCATCAGCTTCGGCGGCCCGGCGGGGCAGATCGCGATCATGCATCGCGAGCTGGTCGAGCGGCACGGGTGGATCTCGGAGCGGCGGTTCCTGCATGCGCTCAACTACTGCATGGTGCTGCCCGGTCCCGAGGCGCAGCAGCTGGCCACCTACATCGGCTGGCTGCTGCATGGCGTGCGTGGCGGGATCGCGGCGGGCGGCCTCTTCGTGCTGCCGTCGCTTTTCATCCTGATCGCGCTCTCGTGGATCTACGTGCGGTTCGGAGCCGTTCCCGCAGTGGCCGCGCTACTGCACGGCGTGAAGCCCGCGGTGGTGGCGATCGTCCTTGCGGCGGCGTGGCGCATTGGTTCGCGCGCGCTCCGTCATCCGCTGCTATGGGCCATCGCGGCCGCGGCGTTCGTCGCGCTCTTCGCCTTCGGCGTCCCCTTCCCCGCCGTGATCGCCGCCGCCGCGCTCGTCGGGTGGATCGGCGGCCGCGTGTCTCCCGGAATCTTCACGATGGCAGGGCACGCCGAGGCGAAATCCACCAGCGCGAAGGCCGTCATCGACGACGACACCCCCACGCCGGAGCACGCGAAGTTCACGACGGGACGTATCGTCGCGATCACCGCGGTATTTCTCGCCGTCTGGGCGGTGTGCCTGGGCGCACTCGCGTTCGCCTTCGGAGTCTCGAGCGATCTCACGCTGATGGGATGGTTCTTCACGAAATCCGCGATGGTGACGTTCGGCGGAGCGTACGCGGTGCTGCCGTACGTCCTGCAAAACGCGGTTGAAACCTACGGCTGGGCGACGGCGCCGCAGATGATCGACGGCCTCGCGCTGGGCGAAAGCACGCCGGGCCCGCTCATCATGATCGTCGCGTTCGTGGGTTTCCTCGGCGGTTGGCAGCATGGGGCGCTGGGATCCGACTCGCTGCTCGCAGGCGGCATCGCGGGCGCGTGTGTCGCGACCTTCTTCACGTTCCTGCCGTCGTTCCTCTTCATCCTCGCGGGCGGCCCGCTGGTGGAGCGATCGCGCGACGATCTCCAGCTCACGGCACCGCTCACCGCGATCAGCGCGGCGGTCGTGGGCGTGATCGTGAACCTCACGGTGTATTTCGCGTGGCACGTGCTCTGGCCCGCGGCGACCACAAGCGCGCCTCTTGCCGGCGGATTCGACTACGCGAGCGCCGCGATCGCCATCATCGCGGCGATCCTGCTGCTCACGAAGAAATCGGAAGTGATACCGGTAATCGCAGCAAGCGGCCTCGCGGGCCTCGCCCTCTGGGCCGTGGGATAAACCGGGGCCAGACCCCGGTTTGAGCTCTAGCGAGCCTTGTAAGTACCCGACTTGCCGCCGCGCTTCTCGATCACGCGGATGTCGCCCATCGTCATGCCGCGATCCACGGCCTTGCACATGTCGTAGATGGTGAGCAGTCCCACGTGGACCGCGGTGAGGGCCTCCATCTCGACGCCGGTGCGCGCGGTGCACTCGACAGTTGCGCGACAGGTGACCCGGGACTTCTTCCTGTCGAGGGTGAACTCGACGGCCACCGAGGTGAGCGCCACGGGATGGCAGAGCGGGATCAGTTCCGAGGTGCGCTTGGCCGCCTGGATCGCCGCCACGCGAGCCACGCCCAGCACGTCGCCCTTCTTCGCCGTGCCCGATTCCACGAGCCTGAAGGTGGCCGCCTTCATGTGGATTGCCCCTTCGGCCACCGCGATGCGATGGGTCTCGGGCTTGGCCCCCACGTCAACCATATGGGCGGCCCCGCGTTCGTCGAAATGGGTCAGCTTTTCCGTCATAATTGATTACTTCTCGCCTCGGGAACTCACTCTGCACGGCGCCCATCATAGTAGCAGCACCCCTGCTTCCACCGTGAAAAAGCGCCTCGCCGCCGCCCTGATCCTCGTCGCGTTCTGCACGGGCGGGGCGCGCGCGCAAAACAAGCTCCCGGACCTGGGCGACATCTCGTCGGCCTCGCTCTCGGATACCCAGGAGCGCACCATCGGCAACCGGATCATGCGCGAGGTGCGCAACGATCCCTCGTTCCTCGACGACCCGGAGGTCACCGACTACATCACCTCGGTGGGCCAGCGGCTGCTCTCGGTCGCGGACAATCCCCCGCCGGACATCACGTTCTTCATGGTGAAGGACGACAGCATCAACGCCTTCGCCATGGTGGGCGGGCACGTGTTCATCCATACGGGCCTCCTCCTCCTCACCCAGGACGAATCGGAGCTCGCGGGCGTGATGGCCCACGAGCTTTCGCACGTCCTGCAGAAGCACCAGGCGCGCATGATCCGCGACGCCTCGCGCGGTCAATGGACCTCGCTCGCCGCGCTTGCGCTCGCGCTGCTCGCCTCGCGTTCCAACTCGGCCCAGAGCGGCCAGATGACCGAGGCGGCGCTCGCCGGAGCCACGGCCTTCAACATCCAGAACCAGATCAACTACACCCGCGAGCACGAGCGCGAGGCCGACCGCGTGGGCTTTACGCTGCTCGACAAGGCGGGCTACGATCCGCGCGGGATGGCGAACTTCTTCGAGCGCATGATGCGCGCCAATCGCGTGAACGAGCAGCAGAAGGGCTCGGTGCCCTCGTACCTGCGCACGCACCCGATGACCACGGAGCGGATCGCCGAGATGCAGGATCGCCTCGAGAAGATGCCGCCGCGCATCCTCGCTCCCGACTCGATCGAATACAAGATCGCGAAGGCACGCATACGCGCCACGTCGGGCTCCGCGAGCGAAGCGGCGCACTTCTTCAAGGTCGCGCTCGAGGACGCCACCGTGCTTCGCCCGCGAGAGGACATCTACGGCCTCGCGCTCGCCCAGCGCCTCTCCCACGACCTCGACGCGGCGTGGAAAACGCTGCAGCCGATCCGCGTGCAGGGCCGCACGCACCCCGCGTTCGAAGTGCTCGCCGGCCAGATCCTCGGCGACATGCACAAGAACGACGAATCGCTCGCGGTCTATCGCACGGCGTTGAAGACGTGGCCCGGCTATCGCGCCCTCGCCTACGCCTATCTCGACCAGCTCCTCCAGACGGGGCACGCGAAGGAAGCGATCGCCGATCTCGAAGAGCGCCTCCGCTCGCACCCCGACGACTGGCGCCTCTACGAGCTGCAGGCGCGCGCGTTCGAGGCCACCGGGCAGGCGCTCTCGCAGCACCGCTCGCAGGCCGAGTCGTACTACCGGCGCGGCAACCTCGCCGCCGCCGTGGACCAGCTGGAAATCGCGGTGAAGTTCAAGAAGGGCAGCGACTTCTACGAGATGTCGATCGCCGAATCGCGCCTGCGCGAGTTGCGCGCGGCCCTCGAAAACGAACGCGCCGCCGAGAAGGCGTTGAAGATCAGTTGAGAACGCGAGCCACCGTCCTCGGCGCGCTCGCGATCGCTGCCGCACTCTGCGCCCGGGCCGATCGGCCCCTCACCGCGGTGGAGATCTTCGTGCAGCGCGACAAGGGCTACTGCATCGCGTGCCACCAGCTTCCGGCGGGCGCCGGTCCCGCGTCGACGTCGGATGTCGGCCCGAAGCTCGAGGGCGCGAGGATGCGCGCGCTCGGCAAGGAGGGGATTCGTGCCGCCATCAGCGATCCGACCATTGCCAACCCCGGCACGGTGATGCCGCCCTTCGGCCGCCATCGCATCCTCGATGCGAAGGAGATCGACCGGCTCGTGGAGTTCCTCGATGCGCTTCCCTAGGGAGCCCAGGCTCGCCGCCCTCGCGCTCTTGCTCGCGGCGACGTGCGCGTTGGCCGCGCCCGAGGCCGTGCGCAAGGACATCGTCGATCGCCTGCAGGGCCAGCTCGCGGAGCCGGCGGCCGCGGAGGAAGTCGCGCCGGATGCGGCGGCCGTCGTCGCGGCCGGGCAGAAGCTCTGGACCGCGAAGTTCAGGGACAAGGCCTCGCTCGCCGGATGCTTTCCCAATGGCGGCCGGCGCATCGCCGCGGGCTATCCCCAATACGACGCGAGGGTGAAGCGCGTCGTGACGCTCGAGATGGCCATCAACCAGTGCCGCAAGTCGCACGGCGAGGCGCTCTACGATCCCGCGGATCCCGCCACCATGGGCCTCGCCACGGCTTACGCGCGTTCGCTCTCCAACAACCTGAAGATGGCAGTGCGCGTGCCGGCGGCGGCGGCGGCTCGCTTCGAGCAGGGGCGGCGCATGTATTTCACGCGCATGGGGCAACGCAACTTCGCATGCGCCTCGTGCCATGTGCAAGACGCGGGCAAGCGCTACGACGGCGTGGTGCTCTCGCCCGTGATCGGCCAGGCCACGCATTGGCCCGAGATCCGCGACGGCGCGCCCGTCACGCTGCAATCGCGCGTCCGCGAATGCCTGGAGCTCATGGGCGCGGCGCCGTTCGCGGCGGGCTCCGAGGAGCTGAACGACATCGAGTATTTCCTCTCGTATCTGTCGAACGGATTGCCGCTCAAGGCGAACGTGCCGCGTCCCTAGTTCGCGTGCACCGTCACACAGCGGCCCTTGATGGGCGTCTTCGACGGCGGGTCGTGGGCGATCGCGTAGAGGTAGCGAAGCTCCGCCGAGCGCTGCTCGGGAACGATCCAGTTGGCGGGCCCGTCGGAGAAGAGCTTTTCGGCCTCGGCACTCCTGCCGAGGCATACGTTCCCGGCCACCGCGGCGAGGAATGCGTACTCAGTAAGGCCGTTCTTGATGCCGCGCGCCGCTTCGAGCACAGCGTGCCCGTGCCGCGCCATCGCTTCGGGATCGCGCTCGGCGGTTGCGACGAAGAGGTCGATCCACTCGCGCCCCGCCGGGGACACGGCCTTCGCGCAGGGCGATTGGACGATGCGTGTCCACGCCTCCATCGCCTTGTCGGGCGCGAGGCGCGCGTTCATCTTGATCGCCACGCCCATCAAAGACGGCAGGACTTCCTCGAATCGGTACGAGGACGGGCAGCTTCGCGCCCATGCATCCACGATGCGCGCGTCGAGGAGCGCGGTGCCGAGGCGAACCTGCGCGGTGGGCGGCCTCGGGTTGCCCAGAAGCTCATCGTGCACGAGCCACGCTTCGTAAGCCTCGAAGTCGACGGCCGCGCGCATGCCATCGAGCACCGGCCACTGGGAGGGATGGAACGAGCCGTCCAGCATCTCGAGCAACGGCAGCGGCGAATTGTGGAGCTCCGTGAGGCTGGTCGCCTGCGCTCGCGTGAATCGCGTCTTGGAGGCGCGCTGGTCGACGATGGGATAGAAATCGGAATTGGCGACGCCTCCCGCGTTGCGGAAAAGGCCCAGCACGGCGGCCGCCGAGCCCATGGGCCGGCGCAGGACCGCGCCGGGCTGGTCTAACCCGAGGCGCGCGGCGCGGGGCTTCAGGGCCGGCCACTGCAACACGCGCTCGTCGAAAGGACCGACGGCTCCGCCCTTACGTGCGACGAGGATCAGGTCCGAATCGATCGACGTGTAGACCAGGAAGTCGGGGAACGTCTTGGCCACCGCTTCGAAGATCGTGGCGATCGTCGCATCGTCCATCTCGTAGGTGTGGAGCCATTGGCAAAGGACGCCGCCCTCGTTGAGCGAATGGGAAAGGCGCGCGTAGAACTCCTCGGAGAAGAGCGAGGCCACGCCGCTCACCCACGGATTCGACGGTTCCGAGACGATGATGTCGTAGCGCGCGCCGCCGCGGGCGAAATACGACTTCGCGTCGTCCACCACGATGTGGCTGCGCGGGTCGGTGTAGGCCGCCTCCACCAGGGGGCGGAAGAGCTTGGCGCCCTCGACCATCGCCGGTTCGATCTCCACCGTGTCTACGACCTTCAGGTTCGGCGAGCCGAGGAGCACCGTGGTCGACATGCCCGAGCCGAATCCGATCACCGCGGCGGTCTTGGCGTCGGGTTTGTGGCCGAGCGGCAGCGCGCCCAGCAGGAACATCGTCACCTCGTCGCTCGACGCGGGAGCCTGCTGGGTCATCACGATGCTCGCGTCCGGTTTGCCGTTGGTCCGGATGGAGCGCCAGTTGCCGTCATCGAGAACGTCCACGGTCGCGGTCTTGCCGTCCTTGTGGAACGCAATGGTCGTGCCGGGCGCGATGCGCGCAGCGCCCGAGCGGAACACGCCCGAGGACGAGCGGCGCATGTCCACTCCGAAGAATGCCGCGACGAGCACGAAAGCCGTCACGGCGATGAGCGCGGGCTTCAGCCCCGCCTTGAGCGACGCGCGTCCGCGAGCGCCGGTAAAGAGCCACGCTCCAAGGGCCACGTCTATCGCGGCACCCACCACGAGCGTTCCATGCAGTCCCAGCGGCCGCAGCAGCAGGTGCACGGCCACGATCACGCCGACGATCGATCCCAGCGTGTTCACCGCGTACACGAGGCCGAGCGAGCGCTCCCCTTCGCGCGAGCGCAGCAGCCTGTAGGTGATGAGCGGCAGCGTCATGCCGGCGCAGATCGTGGCGGGCAGCATCACGACGAGCGCGATGAAGGTCGAGGCCATGCTGAAAAGGATGAATCCGCTGTCGTTGCGCTCGACGGCCCCGAGCAGCCACGCCATCAGGTCGAAGGAGGCGTTGTAGAGCGGCACGGTCGCGACCGCCGCGATGCCCATCACGACCTGCACGAGCGCGAGGAAGCGCACGGGGTCGCCCAGCCTGTCGATCCGGCTGCGGATCCACCAGCCGCCGGCGGCGAGCCCCGCGATGAAGCTCGCCAGCATCAGCTCGAAGGAATGCGTCGAGGCGCCCAGGACGAGGCTCAGCATGCGGATCCACGAGATCTCGTAGATGAACGACGAGAGTCCCGTGAGGCACGCGACGGCGAGCAGGATGGCCGTGAGGCGCGATTCGCTCCCCAGCGAGACCTCGCCCGCCGGCGCCGAAATGGCCGCGAGCGGCGCGGTCTTGTGGCGCGAGAGCATGAACGCGACCGCGGCGATGGCGAGGTTCATCGTGCCTGCCGTGGCGAGCGTGCCGGGCAAGCCCACCGCGGGGATCAGCACGAAGGCGGAGCACAGCACGCCCAGGACCGCGCCCATGCTGTTCACGAAGTAGAGCGTGGAGATGTGGTGCCCGGGCATCTGCGGATCGGCGCGCAGCACGGCCGAGGTCACCAGCGGGAACGTCATGCCGAGCAGCACGGATTGGGGTGCCAGCAGCAGCGCCGAAAGCCCCCACTGCGCGGCGCAGAAGGAGCTCTCCGCGCTGCACGCCGCGGGAAGGAGCGTGGCATAGCCCCATTCGGTGCTCGCGAGGAAAATGGGATGGAAGACGAGCGCGATCACGCCGATGGCGGCTTCGACAATCGCGTACACGCGCAGCGGATTGCCCATGCTCGCCCGGCGCGCGCAAAGCCACGAGCCGAGCGCCAAGCCGCCGATGAACACCACGAGCACGAGGGTCTGCGCGTACGCTGCGTGCCCCAGGAAGAGCTTCACGTAGTGCGACCAGACGGACTCGTAGATCAGCCCGGCGAATCCCGAGACGAAGAACAGGGTAATGACGGAATCGGCACGCTTGTTCAAAGGCGACGGGCCCCGGGCGAGAGAGTAAAGAAAAGGGGCCGCTGGTGGCGGCCCCTCTTCAACAACGGTGATGCGACTAGCGGCAGGTAGCCGGCAGGTACTTCGAGATGATCGTCGTGGAGGCCGCCGGGGTGCCGTTCTTCGAGCAGACCCACGCCGTGATCGGGGCGCCCGCGGATGCCGTGGCCGGCAGGTACGCGAACA
>JBAQKF010000045.1:0-26515 GCA_049300695.1 Usitatibacter sp. | reverse complement strand
CACCGCCGCCGCCTTCGGAATCCGCGCTCGCGCCGCCGCCCATGCCCTGGCGCGAGCCCAGCATCTGCATCTGGTTGGCGATGATCTCGGTCGTGTAGCGCTTCACGCCGTCCTTCTCCCACTCGCGGGTCTGCAGGCGCCCCTCGACGTAGACCTGGCTGCCCTTCTTCAGGTATTCGCCGGCGATCTCGGCCAACTTGCCGAAGAAGGCGACGCGATGCCACTCGGTCTTCTCCTGCATTTCGCCGTTCTTGTCCTTCCACTTGTCCGTGGTGGCCACCGAGATGTTGGTGATGGCGTTTCCTTCGGGCATGTAGCGCGTTTCCGGATCGCGGCCGAGATTGCCGACGATGATGACCTTGTTGACCGATGCCATGACTTGCTTCCTTTCTTATCCTAAGTGCGCGACGCCGGCGACGCGGCCGGCAGGAAATCGCCCATGCTCCACGCGACGGCGAACCACGCGGCGGTGATGGCGAGGCAGGTTACCAGCACCGGGACGAATCCGCCGTGCTGCGCGATGGCGCCCCCGCCCGCCGCGCCGAAGAACGTCCCGAAGAACTGTACGCTCGAATAGACTCCGGTGGCGGTGCCGGTGGATTCACGCGGCGCCGCCCGCGAGACGAGCGAGGGCAGCTTGGCTTCAAGAACGTTGAAGCCCGCGAAGAAGATGACGAGCGCGGCGATAATGCCCGGCAGGCTCGAGATCTCCACGCAGAGCAGTGCCAGCGCCACGCCGATCGAACCGATGCACACGAGGAAGACCGGGCGTTCGATTGTCGAAGCGCGTCCCACGACGAAGGGCACCATCATCGCGAATCCCGCCGCCACGGCGCCCAGGTAGACCCACGAATGCTCCGCCGCCGGCAACCCGGCACGGACCAGCGCAACGGGAACCACGACGAACATCGCCATGAGGACGGCGTGCAGCACGAAGATCCCGACGTAGAGGCGCAGCAGCTCGGCATCCCGGAAGACCACGCCCAAACCTGAAACCGAGGCGGCGCTGCGCCCCGCGGGCGCATCGGGCACGAGCCAGCGCACCACCGCGAGCGAGCAAATGACAAGCACTCCGGTCACGGCGAAGATACCGGGCACGCCGATCGCCTGCTCCAGGAAGGGCGCGACCACGAAGGAGACCGCGAACACGACCCCGATCGTGGAGCCCACGATGGCCATCGCCTTGGTGCGCTGGGATTCCCGCGTGAGGTCGGCCACGGTCGCGATGGCCACGCCCGAGACCGCGCCCGTGCCCTGGACGACGCGCCCCAGGATCATGACCCAGGGGCTCTCCCCGAAGGCGCAGATGAAGCTGCCGAGCGCGAAGAGGGCAAGGCCCAGGTAGAGCATGGGCTTGCGGCCCACGCGGTCCGAGAGCCATCCGTAGGGCATCTGCAGCAGCCCCTGGGTAAGCCCATAGGCGCCCATGGCCACGCCGGCGAGCTCCAGGGTCCATCCGGGGCGCCCGGAGGCCCAAAGCGCGAAGACCGGCAGGATGACGAACATGCCGAAAAGGCGCAAGCCGAAGATCGAAGCGAGCGCGAGGCTCGACTTCACCTCTTGGGCGCTCATGCGGGCCGGGGAATTCACTGAAATTGCGGGAGTGGAGCGGGGAAATTTGCTCCTGTATATTAGCAGATTGCCCCATGGAAACGATCCGAATCCGCGGCGCGCGCACGCACAATCTCAGGAATGTAAGCGTCGACATTCCACGCGACAGGCTCGTCGTCATCACGGGCCTATCGGGATCTGGCAAATCCTCCCTCGCGTTCGACACCCTCTATGCGGAGGGCCAGCGCCGCTACGTGGAATCGCTCTCGGCATACGCCCGGCAGTTCCTGCAGCTCATGGAGAAGCCCGACGTGGACCTGATCGAGGGCCTGTCGCCCGCGATCGCCATCGAGCAGAAGGCCACGTCGCACAACCCGCGCTCCACCGTGGGCACGATCACCGAGATCCACGATTACCTGCGCCTGCTCTTCGCGCGGGTAGGCGACCCGTATTGCCCCGAGCACAACATCCCCCTGCAGGCGCAGAGCGTGGCGCAGATGGTGGACCACGTGCTGGCGCTCGAGGAAGGCAGGCGCGTGATGATCCTCGCGCCGCTCGTCGTGGGCCGCAAGGGCGAGCAGTCGGAGCTCATCGACGAGCTTCGCGCCCAGGGCTTCGTGCGGCTTCGCATCGACGGCGAGGTGCACGAGATCGACCACCTGCCCAAGCTCGACCGCAACAAGAAGCACACGATCGAGATCGTGATCGATCGGCTCAAGGTCGAACCGCCGGACGGGGACAAGCCCGGCGGCCAGCGCCAGCGCCTCGCCGAATCCTTCGAGACCGCGCTTCGCCATGCCGAGGGACGTGCGATCGCCGTCGAGACCGGAGGCTTGGATGGGCCGGCAGGCGCCGGAAAAGAGCACCTGTTCTCCGCGAAATTCGCGTGCCCCATCTGCAACTACTCGATCCCCGAGCTGGAGCCGCGCCTCTTCTCGTTCAACAACCCCATGGGTGCGTGCCCGCGCTGCGACGGGCTGGGCGAGATCACGTTCTTCGATCCCAAGCGCGTGGTCGCCTTCCCGCACCTGTCGCTCGCCGGCGGCGCGATCCGCGGCTGGGACCGGCGCAACCAGTTCTACTTCTCGATGCTCGTTTCCCTCGCGCAGCATTACGGATTCGACGTTGAAGCGCCGTTCGAGTCGCTGCCGGAGCGGGCGCGCGAGGTCGCGCTGAACGGCTCGGGCGAGGAGAAGATCGCGTTCCGCTATCCCGGCGAGAAGGGACGCAGCGCCGTGAAGGAACACGTCTTCGAGGGAATCCTGCCCAACCTCGAGCGTCGGCATCGCGAGACCGATTCCGTCGCCGTGAAGGAAGAGCTCGCCAAATACCTCAATACGCGCGAGTGCCCGGAGTGCCACGGCACGCGGCTTCGCACCGAGGCGCGCCACGTGAAGGTCGCGGACCGCAACATCCACGAGCTCTCGGCGATGCCGCTTCGCGAGGCGCAGCCCTTCTTCGACAAGCTGGAGCTGCCCGGATCGAAGAAGGCGATCGCCGAGAAGATCGTCCGCGAGATCGCCAACCGCGTGCAGTTCCTGAACAACGTGGGATTGGACTATTTGTCGTTGACACGAGCCGCCGACACGCTATCGGGCGGCGAGGCGCAGAGGATCCGCCTCGCGAGCCAGATCGGCTCGGGACTCACCGGCGTGATGTACGTGCTCGACGAGCCTTCCATCGGACTGCACCAGCGCGACAACGCGCGCTTGATCGAGACCCTCAAGCACCTGCGCGACCTGGGGAACTCCGTGATCGTGGTCGAGCACGACGAGGAAGCGATCTGTGCGGCCGACCACGTGGTCGACATGGGGCCGGGCGCGGGCGTGCATGGCGGCGAGATCGTCGCCCAGGGCACGCCCGACCAGGTGATGCGCAACTCCGCGTCGCTCACGGGGCAATATCTCTCCGGGCGCAAGGCGATCGCCACGCCCACGCGCCGGCGCAGGGGCGACGGGAAAAAGCAGCTTCGCATCGCGGGCGCGCGGGGCAACAACCTGAAGAACGTGACGGTGGACATTCCCGTCGGGCTCTTCGTCGCGATCACGGGCGTGTCGGGATCGGGCAAGTCCACGCTGATCAACGACACGCTCTACAACGCCGTTGCGCATCACCTCTACGGGTCGGCCGCCGAGCCCGCGGAGCACGACGCCATCGAAGGGCTCGACTATTTCGACAAGGTGATCAACGTCGACCAGAGCCCCATCGGGCGCACGCCGCGCTCCAATCCGGCGACGTACACGGGCCTTTTCACGCCGATCCGCGATCTCTTCGCCGGCGTCCCCGAATCGCGCGCGCGCGGCTACGGGCCGGGACGCTTCTCCTTCAACGTGAAGGGCGGGCGCTGCGAGGCGTGCCAGGGCGACGGCATGATCAAGGTGGAGATGCACTTCCTGCCGGACATCTACGTGCCGTGCGATGTATGCCACGGCAAGCGCTACAACCGCGAGACGCTCGAGGTGCTCTACAAGGGGCGCTCCATCGACCAGGTGCTCGACATGACTGTCGAAGCGGCGCACGAGTTCTTCAGCGCCGTGCCGGCGATCCAGAGGAAGCTCGCCACGCTGATCGAGGTGGGGCTGGGCTACGTGAAGCTGGGCCAGAGCGCGACTACACTCTCCGGGGGCGAAGCGCAGCGCGTGAAGCTCTCCCTCGAGCTTTCGAAGCGCGACACGGGACGCACGCTCTTCATCCTCGACGAGCCCACCACGGGCCTGCACTTCCACGACATCGACCTGCTGCTCACGGTGCTGCACCGCCTGCGCGACCACGGAAACTCGGTCGTGGTGATCGAGCATAACCTCGACGTGATCAAGACCGCCGATTGGGTGATCGACCTCGGCCCCGAAGGCGGCGACGGCGGCGGGCGCGTGATCGCGCAAGGCACGCCCGAAGATGTCGCGCATGCGCCGGCGAGCTTCACCGGCAAATTCCTGAAGGCGATCCTCGAGCCACCGCCGCGGCGGCGCATGGCCTCGGGCTAAAGGCGATGACCGCGCGGGAGATCCTCACCGGGAGCTTCCAGGCGGCCCTTGCCGCGGCCGATCCGCTCACCATCGTCGCGAAGCACCTTCCGGCGCCGCCGCGCGGGCGCACCGTCGTCGTGGGCGCGGGCAAGGCGGCCGCATCGATGGCGCTCGCCGTGGAGGACCACTGGCCCGCGGCGTTGCCCCTCGAGGGCCTCGTCATCACGCGCTACGGCCATGGACTGCCGCTCGAGCGCATTCGCGTCGTCGAGGCCGGACACCCGGTTCCCGATGCGCAGGGCGAAGCGGCGGCCCGCGAGATCCTCGCCCTCGCGCGCTCCCTGGGAGAAGACGACCTGCTGCTGGCACTGGTGTCCGGTGGCGGATCGTCGCTGCTGTCGCTGCCCGCGGGCGGGGTCACGATGGCGGACCTGAAGTCGGTGACGCGCGAGTTGCTTGCGTGCGGCGCGCCGATCCAGGACATGAACACGGTGCGCAAGCACCTCTCGGCGATCCAGGGCGGACGGCTCGCCGCGGCGACGACGGCGCGCGTGCTGGCCCTCATCATCTCCGATGTCACCGGCGACGATCCGACGCACATCGCTTCGGGCCCGTGCGTTGCCGATCCCACGACCTATCGCGACGCATTGGAAGTCCTCGCGCGCTATGCCGTCAGGCCGCCTGATACGGTCGCGCTGCACCTCGAAGGCGGAGCACGGGGGCGCATTCCCGAAACACCGAAGCCCGGCGACGCCGCGCTCGCGCGCGCGGAAAACCGCGTCATCGCCACGGCGCACGCGAGCCTCATGAAGGCGGCGGCATTCGTGCAGCACCACGGCGTCACGCCGATGGTCCTGGGCGACAGCGTGACCGGCGAATCGTCGGAGGTTGCGAAGGTGTACGCCGCGCTCGCGCGCCAGGCCCGCGCCCACGGCCATCCGTTCAAGCCGCCCGTGGCGCTCATCTCCGGCGGCGAGACCACGGTGACGCTGCGCGGCACGGGGCGCGGCGGACGGTGCACGGAGTTCCTCCTGTCGCTCGCCATCGCGCTCGATGGGTTGGGCGAGACCTGGGCGCTCGCGTGCGACACGGACGGGATCGACGGCTCCGAGGACAACGCGGGCGCGATCCTCACGCCCGACGCCCTCGAGCGCGCGGCGAAGATGAATGTTTCCGCCAAGGCGATGCTCGCGAACAACGACGGATACGGGTTCTTCTCCGCGCTGGGCGACCTCGTCGTGACCGGTCCCACGCGGACCAACGTGAACGACTACCGCGTCATCCTGGTTCGATGAACGCCGCGCGCGCGGCGCTCGTGTTGCTCGCCGCCGCCGTGGGTGCAATCGCGATCGCGTTCACCTGGCAGCCCGGGCTTGCCTCCGTCTTCGACGACAGCGTGAGCTACCTCGTGATGGCGCAGGCGTTCACGCCGTGGCACGCCACGCCCGCACCCATCGCCGCGGCCTTTCCCGCCGAGAAGTATCCGCCGCTCTTTCCGCTGCTGATCGGCCTCGCCGGCGGCGCCTACGATTGGCGCATCGCGCATGCGTGGGTCGCGGTTTCGTTCGCGGCATCCGTGCTGCTTCTCGGGATTCACGCGCGCCACGTCACGCGATCGGACGCACTCGGGTTCGCCGCGGCGCTGGTCTTCGCGTGGATGCCCGGCATGTGGCTCAACGTGAAGGGGATCTTGAGCGAGTTTCCCTTCATCGCGCTTGTGCTCGCCGCCTTGCTGCAATACCGCGCCGCCGGCGAACGCCCGACGCGCGGCCGCTACGCGGCCCTCGGCCTGCTCGTCGCGGCCGTCGTCCTCACGCGAACCATCGGCATCGCGCTCGTGGCGGCCATCGGCATCGTCGAAGGGTGGCATTGGCTGCGGGCGCGCGACCGTGCACGCCTCGCGCGCTCGACGATCATGCTTGCCGTTGCGGTCGCGATCGTCGCCGCCTGGTACGTGCTGCGCCCCAGCGGCGGCGACGACGCCTATGTCGCGTTCGGCTCGGGCGTGGCGCGCGGCGCCGCGGAGCACGGCGCGGGCTGGACGCTGGAAATCGTCGCGGCGAACGTCTCCGCCCTCTCCGACGGATGGCTTGCCGCGATGCTCATCTTCTGGGGAGAGCCTTGGAAGCCCGGATTCCTGCTCGCGTGCCTCGTCGGGGCGAGCGGCGTGGCGGGAACCCTGTGGCGCGCGATCGAAGCCGAGCTCGACGCGATCTACGTCCTCGCGTTCTTCGCGATCCTCGCGGCCTGGCCGTTTCCGGGACAGATGTACCGCCTCGTGCTTCCCGCCCTGCCCTTCCTCGTGGTGAATGCTTTCTGGCTCTGGCGGCGTGCCGCCGAACGCCTGGCACCTGAGCGCGCCGTTCGCTGGAGCCTCGTCGCGGCCCTCATCCCGTTGGCGCTTTGCGTGCCCGCGGTCCTGTTCTACGTCGCCGGGCGCGCGCTGTTGCCGGGCGAGGAGCTCGCCGCGGGCTATCGCCTCGCCGACATCGCCGAGTTCTATCGCATTCCGCTCCGGCCCGCGGCCGAGGCGAACGCGCTGCTCGAGATCGGCGTGCTCGCCGACTTCGACCAGATCCGGCACACCACGCCCGAGGCCGCGCGCGTCATGTGGTACCTGCCCGGATACGTGGCGCTCCTCGCCGGACGCGAGGGTGTGGCGCTGCAGCGCCCCGCCGATCGCGCCGGACTCGAGGCGCAGCTCGCGGCGAAGCGCCCCGACTACGTCTACCTGTCCTCGGTGCATCCCCGCGACACCGCGCATCGCGACGGCGACCCGATGGATGCATTGCCTTACCTGCGCGAACACGGCGAGCTCATCTGGCAGCGCGCCGACGCGGCGGGAATCACCGAGTCCGCCCTCGTGAAAATCGATCCGGCCCGACTTTTGCGACAATAGGGCCATGAAGCTTTCAATCGTCATCCCCTGCTACAACGAGCTCGCCACGATCGAGCAGATCCTCGACGCCGTGCGCGCCTCGCCCTGGCCCGACCAGGAGATCATCGTCGTCGACGACTTCTCCGCGGACGGCACGCGCGCCCTGCTCGAAGGCAAGCTCCGCACCAAGGTCGATCGCCTCGTGCTCCACGACAGGAACCAGGGCAAGGGCGCGGCGCTCCGCACCGGCATCGCGCATGCGACCGGCGACCTCGTGATCATCCAGGACGCGGATCTCGAATACGACCCGCAGCAGTACCCGCGCATCCTCGCGCCCATCGTCGAGGGCCGCGCCGACGTGGTGTTCGGTTCGCGCTTCATGGGCGCGGAACCGCACCGCGTGCTCTATTTCTGGCACCGCATGGGCAACGGGTTGCTCACGCTGCTCTCGAACATGTTCACGAACCTGAACCTCACGGACATGGAGACCTGCTACAAGGCCTTCCGCCGCGAGATCATCCAGAAGATCGAGATCGAGGAAGACCGCTTCGGCTTCGAGCCGGAGATCACCGCGAAGGTCGCGCGCATGGGCTGCCGTATCTTCGAGGTGGGCATCTCGTACTACGGGCGCACCTACGCGGAGGGCAAGAAGATCAGCTACAAGGACGGCTTCCGCGCGATCTACTGTGTCGTCAAGTACAACCTATTCCGCTGAGCTGAAGCGCATCGCGCGCTACTTCTTCGTGGGCGGCGTGGCCGCCTGCGTGGACATCGGCCTTTTCATCCTCGGCACGAGCGTCCTCGACCTGCCGTACCTGCGGGTGAATGCGGTGAGCTTCATGGTCGCCACGCTCGTGAACTACTTCCTCAGCGTGCGCATCGTGTTCGTGAGCCGCTCGCGCTTCAGGAAGCGCTGGGAGATCGTGCTGGTCTTCGTGGTGAGCGCCATCGGACTCGCCCTGAACCAGCTCATCCTCGCGGCGGGCGTCGAGATGGCCGGCCTTCCCAAGCTCGCGGCGAAGCTCGTCGCGACGGGCGTGGTCTTTTCCTGGAACTACCTCGCGCGCCGCTTCATCGTCTTCGGCGCGACGCACGACTAGCGCAGGACCTGCTCCAACTCCTTGGCATCGACCTCCAGCAGCACGAATTCCGGGACCCCGGGTTCCGGCCCGGGAACCACCAGGATCGTGCGAAGGTAGCTCGGCGTGTCGATCGCGAACGCCGCGTATGCGTCGCCGTCGGCCCCGCTGAGATCGGACTTGAAGAGGCGCGCCGCGACGACGTGCGTGGCGCCGCTGCGACGGATCTCGCGGGCGAGTGTCGCGCGATCCCAGGAGTGGTACCAGGGCGTGGACTCGCGCCTGCCGAGGATCGCGACGTACTCGGGACGCACCCACATCACGCGTGACCCCGGCGGCGTGGCGCGGTCGATCGATTCCAGTCCCGCGAGCACCGCGGCGTGGCGCCACGCGAGGGCGTGGGCGCCCTTGATGTTCACGGTCGTGTAGTAGTCGGTCATCGCCGCGGGGCTGTATCCGAATCCCGAGATGAAGGGGTCCCGGTCGAGCGATTTCTGGAACACGAGGAACGTCGCCGGGGCGCTCAGCACGATGACGAACGCCGCCCCGGCGACGACCCCCATCTTCACGCGCGTCGAATCGCGGACCATTTGCACGAGGGCCGCCAGCGCCTCGGCCGCGTGGACCAGCATCAGGGGCAGCAGCGGATAGAGGAGCCGGCGCTGGTTGTCCTCGCTGAAGACCCAGAGGACCAGCATCGCGAGGCTTGCGAGCACGTACCACGAGTCCAGGCGGTTGGCGAGCGCGCCGCGAATCGCGCCCGCGAGACCCATCGCGGCGATCACGCCGAACAACACGCGCAACCCGAACGGTTCTTCCGAATCGCCGGTGAATGACGAGATCCAGCCGCCCGAGAGCGCTTGCCAGGATTTCGTCGCGACGCGTGCGGGCTCGTCGATCCAGTGGCCCAGGATCGACCGGAGGTCCATCTGGTAGCCGCGGGATTCGAGCGGCGGGCGAAGCGCCATCCACGCGAGTTGCAGGACCACGGGGATCGCGATGGGAAGGAGGCTCCGCAGCGCCGGTCGCTCGCGCCGCGACACCGCGCGCACGGCGAGGTGCGCAGCGTAGGCCGCGAGCAACGCAACGCCGGCGACGCGCGTCATGTACGCGGCGGCGAAGAGCAGGCTCAGCACGACGAGGCCACCCGGTTCGCGCTTGTCGTGCCAGGCCAGTGCCGCGAGGGACAACGCGAGGTAAAGCGGCTCGCTCAGGATCCCGGTCACGCTGATCCATGCGGTCGGCAGCAACACGAACACGATCGCAAGCAGCAGGCCCGCGCCGGGAGTTCCGAACCGCGTGACGCCGTATGCGTAGACCATCGTCGCGGCGAGCACCGCGCAGGCGGCGACCAGCATGTGGGCCGCGAAGAAATTCCAGGCACCGCCCGTGAGCGCGAGGAGCAGCGGGAAGAGCGGCGGGAAGTGGCTGTAGTAACGCAGCCACGGCTCGGCCAGGGTATCGGAAGAAAACGGCGACAAGTGCCGCGCCATCGCGATGTAGCTCACGCTGTCGTCGCCCACGGAGGCGATCACGTCGTGCCAGCAGAACGCCACGGCAAGCGGCGCCACGATCGCGAGGAACATGGCGAGTCCCGCGTGCCGCCGCAGCAAACCCGGGCTCATCGCGGCGTCCCCGCGCGATCGAGATACGCGTCGAGCGCGACCGGATCCACCCGCATCAGCGCGAAGATGTCGCCGATGTTGAAGGCCGGGCGCGCGTAGTCGGCGATCTCGAGGCGCGGATTGCCCTGCGCGACCTCGAGGTCGGTCTTGGAGAGCCACCCCTGCACGATGTAGCCCGTGCCGCTCTTCTTCACCTCGCGCGCGAGTTCCGCGGGACTCCAGCGGTAGAGGAACGGCACGGCCTGCCTCTTGCCGAGGAGCCCCACGTACTCGGGGCGCATCCACATGACACGCGCCGCCTTCGGCGTCACGGCATCGATGGATTCGAGACCTTCGAGCGTCACGACGACGAGCTTCGCGCGCTCGCGCGCGGTCTCGAGGTTCACCGTCGTGTAGTACTCCGCCACCTCGCGATACGTGTACGCGTAGCCCGGGATCACCGGTTCGCGATCGAGCGATTTCTGCGCGAGCAGCACGAGCGCGGGAAAGCTCGCGAGCAACGGGGCGGCTGCGGCGATCCCCAGCAGGTAGGGGCGCGATTTCAGCGGCACGGGCGCGTGGTCCAGGGCCCAGCGCACGAAGTCGGCGCCCGCGACGATGAGCAACGGCACGAGCGGGTAGATGAGCCGGCGCGTGTTCTCGGCGGAGAACACCCACGGGAAGACGATCGCGAGCGAGATGAGCAGGAACCAGCCGTCGAGGCGATTGCGACTTACCCGCAACGCAACACCCGCCAGCGCGACCGCGCCAAGGGCGAGCGCGACCGCGGCGAGCGCCCCCGGCACGTCATCCTGCGCGGCGAAGGTCGCGATCCATGCCGACGAGAGATGATCCACGCCCGCGGAAAACATCTGCATCGGATTGTCGCGCCAGGACGCCATCATCTGGCCGGCGGTGCGCTGGTACGTGTCGGATCCGAGCGTGGGGCGCAACCCGTACCAGAGTGCCAGCGCGACGCCCACGGGAACGAGCGGCAGCAGCAGGCGGGGACGGGCCCGCTCTTGGCGAAGCGCCACGCGAACCGCGGTGTGCGCGACGTACGCGAGGACGAGCGCGACGCCCGGCACCCGCGAGAGGCACGCGAGAGCGAGGAGCGCGCCGAAGGCCACGCGATCGCCATCGGACGGCTGGCGCTCCGCGAAGCGCACCTCGAAGTGAAGCAAGCAGGCCATCGCGACGCACAGGTAGAGCGATTCGCTCATGACGCCCTTCAGCGCGATCCACGCGGTCGGCATGAGAACGAAGAGCGCCGTCGCGGCGAGGCCAGCGCGTGCGCTGCCGAGCTGCAGGACCGAGAACCGATAGATCAGCGGCAGCGCGAGGGCGGCAAACGCGGCCACGAGCGCATAGGCGATGCGGTAGTCCGACACGCCGCCGCTCAGCCACAGCAGCGCGGGGAAAAGCGGCGGGAAGTGGCTATGGTACGGCGCCCATTGCGCGGCGAAGGCGTTGCCCGACGATCCGGCGAAATAGTTCGCGAGCACGAGGTAGCTCACGCTGTCGTCGCCGAACGAGGCGAGTTTGTCCTGCCACGCGAAAACGAACATGAGGGTCGCCGCGAGGACGAACCCCATTGCCGGTGCGACACGGCGCAGGTTCAAGGCCGCCAGAAGAAAGAAAGCCGGCCCAGGGCCGGCTTTTCTCCGTGTGCCGGCTCGCTAGCTCCTGACACTCGAGTCGCCCGTGTCGCGGGCGTCTTCGACGGGCGCCGGGCGGTCCACGAGCTCCACGAGGGCCATGGGCGCGTTGTCGCCCTGGCGGAAGCCGAACTTGAGGATGCGGAGGTACCCGCCGTTGCGGGCCTTGTAGCGCGGTCCCAGCTCATCGAAGAGCTTCACGACAATCTCGCGGTCGCGCAGGCGATCGAACGCGAGGCGCTTGTTGGCGAGCGTCGGGTTCTTGCCGAGCGTGATGATGGGCTCGGCCACGCGGCGCAGCTCCTTCGCCTTCGGCAGCGTCGTCTTGATGGCCTCATGCTTGAGCAGCGAGACTGTCATGTTGCGCAGCATCGCGAGGCGGTGGCTGCTGGTGCGGTTGAGCTTTCGAAGCCCGTGACGGTGGCGCATGTTCGTTTTCCTTTCGACTCTCTTGGCCTATTCGGCCTTATTGGTATTGTGGTTGGTGTCTTGTCGTCCCCGTGGAGACGGGGACCCAGCTAAGGCGCTCGCGCGTTCCGGCTGGATTCCCGCCTACGCGGGAATGACTTACTTGGTCAAGCCGGCGACCGGCCAGTTCTCCAGTTTCATGCCCAGCGTAAGGCCCTTCGAGGCAAGGACTTCCTTGATCTCGTTCAGCGACTTGCGTCCCAGGTTCGGCGTCTTCAGCAGCTCGTTCTCGGTGCGCTGGATGAGGTCGCCGATGTAGTAGATGTTCTCGGCCTTGAGGCAGTTGGCCGAGCGCACCGTGAGCTCGAGGTCGTCGACCGGCTGCAGCAGGATCGGATCGACCTGGGGCTGGGCGCTTTCGACGCGCTCTTCGGACGTCGATTGCAGCGAGGCGAACACCGACAGCTGGTCCACGAGCACGGAAGCCGAGTAACGCACGGCTTCTTCCGGCTCGATCACGCCGTTGGTCTCGATGTCGATCACGAGGCGGTCCAGGTCGGTGCGCTGCTCGACGCGCGCGCTTTCAACCTGGTAGCTCACCCTGCGGACCGGCGAAAACGATGCATCGAGGAGGATGGACCCGATGGCGCGCGTGTCGTCCGCGCGGCGCGAGGTCGCCGGCACGTAGCCGCGGCCCTTCTCGATCTTGATCGTCATGTCGATCTTGCCGCCCTGCGTGAGGTGCGCGATCACGTGGTCGGGATTGATGATCTCGACGTCGTGCGTCTGCTCGATGTCGGCGGCCGTCACCGCGCCCGCCGTGGCCTTCTTCAGCTTGAGCGTGGCCTCCGAGCGGTTGTGCAGCTTCATCACGACGCCCTTCAAGTTGAGGATGACGTCGACGACGTCCTCCTGCACGCCTTCGATCGTGGAGTACTCGTGCAGCACGCCCGCGATCTTGACCTCGGTGGCCGCGTAGCCGGGCATCGAGGAGAGCAGGATGCGGCGCAAGGCGTTTCCGAGCGTGTGGCCGTAGCCGCGCTCGAAGGGCTCCATCACCACTTTCGCGTGGGTGGGCGACAGGTTCTGGACGTCGATGATGCGGGGTTTCAGGAAAGTCGTGGCGTTGCTTTGCATTCGCGGGTACCTCTGCCGGTTACGCGGGGGCAAGCGCCCCCGCCCGATGACTTACGAATTCGCTGCTGCGAGATCCGGTTACTTCGAGTAAAGCTCGACCACCAGCTGCTCGTTCACGTCGTTCGCGAACTCCGCGCGGTCGGGGAGGCTCTTGAACACTCCCTGGAATTTGGTGGGATCGACTTCGACCCAGCTCGGGAATCCGTTCTGCGCGGCGAGGTCCAGCGACGCCTTGATGCGCAGCTGGGCCCGCGACTTCTCGCGCACCGACACGGTGTCCGTCGCGCGGCACAGGTACGACGGGATGTTCACCGGCTTGCCGTTCACCTGGATCGCCTTGTGCGAGACGAGCTGGCGGGCCTCGGCGCGCGTGGAGGCGAACCCCATGCGGTACACGACGTTGTCCAGGCGGCTCTCCAGCATCTGCAGGAGGTTCTCGCCCGTGGCGCCGCGCTTCTGGATCGCCTTGTCGAAATAGGTGCGGAACTGGCGCTCGAGCACGCCGTACATGCGGCGGATCTTCTGCTTCTCGCGAAGCTGCGTGCCGTACTCCGAGATGCGCGTCGACTTGGCGCCGTGCTGGCCGGGGCGCGAGTCGAGCTTGCACTTCGTGTCGAGCGAGCGGCGCGCGCTCTTCAGGAAAAGGTCGGTACCTTCCCTTCTCGAGAGCTTGCACTTGGGTCCGGTATAGCGTGCCATGGTGTCTTCCTGATGTATTCGTTCTGTATGCGGCGCAGCTGTTACATCCGGCGGCGCTTGGGCGGCCGGCAACCGTTGTGGGGGACGGGCGTCACGTCGGCGATCGAGACGATCTTCAGGCCCAGCGCATTCAACGCGCGCACGGCCGACTCGCGTCCCGGGCCGGGGCCCTTGATGCGCACTTCCAGGTTCTTCACGCCATGCTCCTGCGCGGCGCGGCCGGCCGATTCGGCGGCCACCTGCGCGGCAAAGGGCGTGGACTTGCGCGAGCCCTTGAAGCCCGCGGCGCCCGAGGTCGCCCACGAGAGCGCGTTGCCCTGGCGGTCGGTGATCGTGATGATCGTGTTGTTGAACGATGCGTGCACGTGCGCGATGCCCTCGGAGACGACTTTCTTCGCCTTCTTGCGGACGCGCGCTGCGGTGGGTGCCTTGGCCATTCGTTATTCCTTCGCTTTCGATTCGTTAAGCGGTCGCGGCCTTGGACAGGCGGACTGCCTTGCGCGGCCCCTTGCGGGTGCGCGCATTGGTACGCGTGCGCTGGCCGCGCACGGGCAAGCCCTTCTTGTGGCGCACGCCGCGGTAGCAGCCGAGGTCCATCAGGCGCTTGATGTTCATCGACGTCTCGCGGCGCAGGTCCCCCTCGACGGTGAACTTGCCCACCTGCTCGCGCAGCTTGTCCATCTCGGCGTCGGTGAGGTCCTTGATCTTGGCCGATTGCTTCACGCCGACGGCATCGCAGATGTCGCGGGCGCGCGAGCGGCCAATGCCGAAGATCGCCGTGAGCGCGATGGCGGCGTGCTGGTGATTGGGGATGTTGATGCCTGCGATACGGGCCATGTGTTGTCCTCGTTAGCCTTGGCGCTGCTTGTGGCGCGGATCCGTGCAGATCACGCGCACCACGCGCTTGCGCCGCACAATCTTGCAATTGCGGCAGATTTTCTTGACCGATGCTTGCACTCGCATTGCCGTTCTCCTTACTTCGCGCGGAACGTGATCCGCGCCTTGGTCAGATCGTAGGGCGTGAGCTCCACGGTCACCTTGTCGCCGGGCAGGATGCGGATGTAGTGCATGCGCATCTTCCCGGAAATATGCCCGAGCACCACGTGCCCGTTCTCCAGCTTCACCCTGAACATCGCGTTGGGGAGGGTCTCGACGATCTCCCCCTGCATCTGGATCGTTTCTTCTTTCGCCATCTATCGCACCGGGAATCCCGAGCCGCCCTTGAAATTCGCCTTCTTGAGCAGGCTCTCGTACTGGTGCGACATCAGGTACGCCTGGAGCTGGGCCATGAAGTCCATGGTGACCACCACCGTGATGAGCAGCGACGTGCCGCCGAAGTAGAAGGGCACGTTGTAGTTCGTATGCAGGAACTCGGGCAGCAGGCACACCAGCGTCACGTAGATCGCGCCGATCAGCGTGAGGCGGGTGATGATGCGGTCGATGTAGCGCGCGGTCTGCTCGCCCGGCCGGATGCCGGGAACGAAAGCACCGCTCTTTTTCAGGTTGTCGGCCGTTTCCTTCGAGTTGAACACCAGCGCCGTATAGAAGAAGCAGAAGAACACGATCGCGCAGGCGTACAGGATGATGTAGAGCGCCTGCCCGGGCGAAAGCGCGCCCGCCACGTCCTTCAGCCAGTACATGTGCTCGTTCGAGCCGAACCACGACGCGAGCGTCGCGGGGAACAGGATGATCGACGAGGCGAAGATCGGCGGGATCACGCCCGACATGTTGAGCTTGAGCGGCAGGAACGAGCTCTGCCCGCCGTAAAGGCGGTTGCCCACCTGGCGCTTGGCGTAGTTCACGAGGATGCGCCGCTGGCCCTTCTCCACGAACACGACAACGCCCGTCACCGCGAGGACCACGGCGAAGACGGCGATGGCGATGAAGACAGACATGGAGCCGGTCCGCACCAATTCAAGGGTGCCGGCCATCGCGTGGGGAAGGCCCGCCACGATGCCGCCGAAGATGATCATCGAGATGCCGTTGCCGATGCCGCGCTCGGTGATCTGCTCGCCCAGCCACATCAGGAACAGGGTGCCGGTCATGAGCGTGATCACGGTCGTGAAGCGGAACACGAGGCCCGGATCGATCACCAGCCCCGGCTGCGACTCGAGCGCGATTGAAATGCCCATCGCCTGGAACGCCGCGAGGGCCACCGTGCCGTAGCGCGTGTACTGGGTGATCTTGCGCCGGCCCGACTCGCCCTCCTTCTTGAGGGCTTCGAGCTGCGGCGAGACCACGGTCATCAGCTGCATGATGATCGAGGCCGAGATGTACGGCATGATCCCCAGGGCGAAAATTGTGAAACGAGATAGCGCTCCTCCCGAGAACATGTTGAACATGTCCAGGATCCCGCCGCCGTTCTGCTTGAACAGGCGCGCGAGCTCGTTCGGGTCGATGCCCGGCACCGGGATGTGCGCCCCGATGCGGTAGACCACGAGTGCCGCCACCAGGAACAGCAACCGGCGCTTGAGGTCGGTCAGCTTCCCGAGGGTCGCGAGGGGGTTGGACGACAAGTCGTTTCTCTCCGTTTAGGCCGCAGCCTGCTTCGGCTTGGCCTTCAGTTTCTTCTCGGGCGCCGGGGCCGGGGGCGGCAGCGTCACGGTGCCGCCCGCCTTCTCGATGGCTTGCCTGGCGCCCTTGCTGGCATTGATGCCGGAGACCTTGAAGGCCTTCTCGACCTTGCCGGCGAGGATGATCTTGGCGCGCACCGTGCCGCCCGACACGAGCCCCGCCTTCTTCAGGCCGTCGAGGTCGATCGTTTCGGCTCCGACCTTCGCGAGGTCGCCCGAGCGCACTTCCGCCGCCTTGGTGATCGTCACCGCGAGGAAGCCGCGCTTGGGCAAGCGCCGCTGCAGCGGCATCTGCCCGCCCTCGAATCCCACCTTGTGGAATCCGCCGGCGCGCGATTTCTGCCCCTTGTGGCCGCGGCCCGCGGTCTTGCCCAGGCCCGAGCCGCCGCCGCGCGCGACGCGCTTGCGCGCCTTGTTCGCGCCCTCGGCGGGCTTGATCGTGTTCAGTTCCATGGTCCTATTCCTCGACCTTCACCAGGTAGCTCACCCGGTTGATCATTCCGCGGATCGACGGCGTGTCTTCGACTTCCACCGTGTGGCTGCGGTGCTTCAGTCCCAAGCCCTTCACCGACTCGCGGTGCTTGTACTTGGTGGAGGTGATTCCCTTCACGAGCGTCACCCTGATCTTCTTGCCGGATTGAACCGGCTTCGTCTTCGCAGTCATCGTCGATTTCCCTTAGCCCGCGATCTCTTCGACCTTCTTGCCGCGCTTGGCCGCGATCTCGGAAGGACGGCGTTGCTGCGTGAGCCCGTCGAGGGTCGCGCGCACGACGTTGTAGGGGTTCGTCGAGCCATGGCACTTGGCCGAAATGTTGGTGACACCCATCACCTCGAAGACCGCGCGCATGGCGCCGCCCGCCTTGATGCCGTTGCCCTCCTGCGCGGGCTTCATCATCACGCGCGTGGCGCCGTGGCGGCCCAGGACCTCGTGGTGGATCGTGCCGCTCTTCAGCGCGATCTTCACCATGTTGCGGCGCGCCTGCTCCATCGCCTTCTGCACGGCGACCGGGACCTCGCGGGCCTTGCCCTTGCCCATGCCGATCGAGCCGTCGCCGTCGCCCACCACCGTGAGCGCCGCGAAGCCCAGGATCCGTCCGCCCTTCACCACCTTGGTGACGCGGTTCACGGAGATCATCTTCTCCCGCAGGCCGTCGCCACGCTCGTCGCCGTGCTGGCCCTTCTGGTCAGGTCTCGCCATGTCTTCGTGTCCTTAGAACTTGAGGCCGCCCTCGCGGGCCGCCTCCGCCAGCGCTTTCACGCGGCCGTGGTAGCTGAATCCCGCGCGGTCGAATGCGACCTCGGTCACGCCCGCGGCCTTCGCCTTGGCGGCGATGCGCTTGCCCACCTCGGCGGCCGCTTCCTTCTTGGCGCCGTTCGGATGGCTCGCGCGCACTTCCTTCTCGAGGGTCGAGGCCGAGGCGAGCACCTTGCCGCCCGAGGCGTCGATCACCTGCGCGTAGATGTGCGAGTTCGTGCGATGCACCGCGAGGCGCACTGCAGCGTGACGCGCGATGCGCACGCGGGTCTTCGCGGCGCGGCGGATCCGGGATGCTCTCTTGTCCATGTCTATTTCTTCTTCGTTTCTTTGAGGGAGACCTTCTCGTCCGAGTAGCGCACGCCCTTGCCCTTGTACGGCTCGGGCGGCTTGTACGCGCGGATCTCGGCGGCGGTCTGGCCGACCTTCTGCTTGTCGACCCCCTTGATCACGATCTCGGTCTGCGTCGGCGTCTCGGCCTTCACGCCGTCGGGGAGCGCGTGCACGATCGGATGCGAGAAACCGAGCGAGAGGTTCACCTTGTTGCCCTGCGCCTGGGCGCGATAACCCACGCCCACGAGCGTGAGGCGCCTTTCGAAGCCGGTCTTCACGCCGGCCACCATGTTGGCGACGAGGTTGCGCATCGTGCCGGACAGGGCGTTCGACTGCTGGCTCTCGTCGCCGGCGGCGAAGGTGATCTTGTCGCCCTCGCGCTTCACGACGACGCCGGCGGCGATCGATTGCTTGAGCGTTCCCAGCGGGCCCTTCACGGTCACGTCGGCGGCGCCCACGGTCACCTCGACCTTCTCGGGCACGGCGACCGGATACTTTGCGATTCGGGACATGGCGCGTTCCTTTAGACCACGATGCAGAGGACTTCGCCGCCCACGCCCATGGCGCGCGCAGCACGGTCCGTCATCACGCCGCGGGAGGTCGACACGATGGCAACGCCCAGCCCGTTCATGACCGGCGGGATATCCTCGCGGCCCTTGTAGATGCGAAGCCCCGGGCGCGAGACGCGCTCGATCTTCTCGATCACGGGCTTGTCGGCGTAGTACTTGAGGCCGATCTCGATCACGGGCTTGCCCTCGGCGTCGCGGATCGCGAAGTCCTCGATGTAGCCCTCGTCCTTCAGAACTTGCGCGATGGCGCGCTTCACCTTCGATGACGGCACCAGCACGCTCACCTTCTCGGTGGCCTGCGCGTTGCGGATGCGCGTCAGCATGTCGGCGATGGGATCACTCATGCTCATAGATGGCTCCTACCAGCTCGCCTTGATCATTCCGGGGATTTCGCCACGCATGGCGATCTCCCGGATCTTGTTGCGCCCGAGGCCGAACTTGCGGAACGTGCCACGCGGGCGACCCGTGATGGCGCAGCGGTTGCGTAGCCGCACCGGCGAAGCATTGCGCGGCAGCGACTGCAGCTTCGCCCTCGCCTCTTCCTTCGCATCGTCGGTGGCCTTCGAGTCCTGGACGATCGACAGAAGCTGCTTCCTCTTCTCGGCGAACTTCTTCACGGTCGCGCGGCGCTTGGCCTCGCGGTTGATGACGGCAAGCTTGGCCATTACACAGCCCTCTCAGTCCTGAACGGAAACTTGAACGCGGCGAGAAGCGCCTTGGCCTCGTCGTCCGTCTTGGCGGTCGTGGTGATTGAGACGTTCAAACCCCGGAGCGCGTCGATCTTGTCGTACTCGATCTCCGGGAAAATGATCTGTTCCTTGATGCCCATGTTGTAGTTGCCGCGCCCGTCGAAGGCGCGCGCGCCGATCCCGCGGAAGTCACGCACGCGCGGCAGCGCGATCGTGACCAGGCGGTCCAGGAACTCGTACATGCGGCGATTGCGGAGCGTCACCATGACGCCCACGGGGTAGCCCGTGCGGATCTTGAACGCGGCGATCGACTTCTTCGATTTCGTGATCACGGGCTTCTGGCCCGCGATCTTCTGCAGGTCGCCCGCGGCGTTGTCCAGGACCTTCTTGTCCGCCACGGCCTCGCCCACGCCCATGTTGAGCGTGATCTTGGTCACGCGCGGCACCTGCATGCGCGTCTTGTAGCCGAACTGCTTCATCAGCGCCGGCACGATCGTCTCGCGATACTGGACCTGGAGGCGCGGCGGCTGGGTCGGCGCGGCTTCCTTCTCGGCCGGCTTCGCGGGCTTCGCGTCCTTGGGCTTCTTCGCTTCCTTGGCAGGCTTGGCGTCGAGCGCCGCGGGCTTGCCCGCCGGCTTCGCGTCCTTGCCGCCCTTTGCCTTCGTGTCCTTGTCTTCTTTGGCCATGTCCTAGTCCTGACTCAAACGTCCACGACTTCGCCGTTGGACTTGAAGAAGCGCACCTTGCGCGGCGGGTTGCCGGCCTGCGCCTCGAGGAACTTGAATCCCACGCGGTCGCCCTTGCCCGTGCCGGGGTTCAGCAGCATCACGTTGGAAATCGCGAGCGGCATTTCCTTGTCGATGATGCCGCCCGTCTGGCCCTTCACGGGGTTGGGGCGCTGGTGTTTCTTCACGCGGTTCACGCCCTCGATGAGGACCTTGCCCGTCTCGAAGACGCGCAGCACCGTGCCGCGCTTGCCCTTCTCCCGGCCGGTGGTGACGACGACAGTGTCGCCCTTGCGGATTTTCTGCATGTGGGGCTCCTACAAAACTTCCGGCGCGAGCGACACGATCTTCATGAAGCGCTCGGTGCGGAGTTCACGAGTCACCGGCCCGAAGATGCGCGTGCCGATCGGCTCGAGCTTGGGGTTCAGCAGCACCGCGGCATTGGCGTCGAACTTGATCACCGAGCCGTCGGAGCGGCGCACGCCGTGGGCCGTACGGACCACGACCGCGCTGTAGACCTCGCCCTTCTTCACGCGGCCGCGCGGCGCAGCACTCTTGATGCTGACCTTGATGATGTCGCCGATGCCCGCATAGCGGCGCTTCGAGCCGCCCAGCACCTTGATACACATCACCGAGCGCGCGCCGGTGTTGTCGGCGACGTCGAGAATCGATTGCATCTGAATCATTTTGTTCTATCTCCAACTTGACCCGGGGCGCGAGGCCTCCGGCCAGTCTTGGATCCGTCTTCCGCACTCGCCGCCTCCCAATGGGACATGCGGCGACTGCTGGTCTTGGGTTCCCCAACAAACGGGGAGGGTCTGACTGCAACCGCGTTTTGGGCCCGGGCGTTTGGGTCGTTCTGGCTTCTGCTGGCGGCCGGGCCGTCCCCGGAAAATGCTCCTTCCGGGCTTTCAACTGGACTCCCGGCCACGAAGCCTTAGGGCCGGGAGCTGAAAAGACAGCGATTATAGCACTTTTCGCGCCAGAAACTCAAGCGCCACGGGGACTTACTCGGGGCGCGCGCGCTCCGCGACGCGGGCCACTTTCCAGGCCTTGGTCTTGGAAATCGGGCGGCACTCCTCGATCACGACCTTGTCGCCCATCTTGGCGTCGTTGCCCTCGTTGTGGGCGTGGTATTTCTTCGTGCGGCTCACGACCTTGCCGATCGTCGGGTGCATCACCTGGCGCTCGACGAGGACCGTGACGGTCTTGTCCATCTTGTCGCTCACGACCGTGCCGGTGAGCTGGCGCTGGTTCTTGGCAGGCTGCGCCTTCGTCGCTTCGTTCACTTGGCGCCTCCTTTGGTTTTCTGGGTCATGAACGTGTGCACGCGGGCGATCTGTTTCCTCAGGCGTGCGATCTCGCTGTTCTTGGTGAGGCTCTGGGTGGCCACCTGCATGCGAAGGCCGAACTGCGCGCGGCGCAGCTCGATCAGCTCCTTCTGCAGGTCTTCCGCGCTCTTCGAGCGCAGCTCGTCGTTCTTGCTCATGTCACTTTCTCCTTAGCCGAGCGCGCGCTGCACGAACGTCGTGCGGATCGGCAGCTTGGCCGCGGCGAGCGCGAATGCCTCGCGCGCCGTGGCCTCCTCGACACCATCCATTTCGTAGAGCACCTTGCCGGGCACGATCTCGGCCACGAAGTACTCGGGCGAGCCCTTGCCGTTGCCCATGCGGACCTCGGCCGGCTTCTTCGAGATGGGCTTGTCCGGGAAGATGCGGATCCAGACGCGGCCGCCCCGCTTGATGTGGCGCGTCATGGCACGGCGCGCGGCCTCGATCTGGCGCGCCGTGAGGCGCCCGCGGCCGATCGCCTTCAGCCCGTATTCGCCGAAGGACACCTTGGCGCCGCGCGTGGCGACGCCCTTGTTGCGGCCCTTCTGCTCCTTGCGGTATTTCCTTCTAGCTGGCTGCAGCATTTCTCACTCCCGGTTTGCGCGTGGCGGGCTTGCGCTCCACCTCGGGCGGCGGGGCCACGGGCTGCTCGCCCTTGCCCAGCGTCTCGCCCTTGAAGACCAGCACCTGCACGCCGATCGTGCCGTACGTGGTCTTCGCCTCGGAAAATCCGTATTCGATGTCGGCGCGCAGCGTGTGCAGCGGCACGCGGCCTTCGCGGTACCACTCGGTGCGCGCGATCTCCGCGCCGTTGAGGCGGCCGGCGCTCGTGATCTTGATGCCCTGGGCGCCCAGGCGCATGGCGTTCTGCATGGCGCGCTTCATCGCGCGGCGGAACATCACGCGCTTCTCGAGCTGGCCGGTGATTGAATCGGCGATGAGCTGGGCATCCAGCTCGGGCTTGCGGATCTCCTCGATATTCACGTGAACCGGAACGCCCATGAGTTTCTGCAGGGCGTTACGCAGGCCCTCGATGTCCTCGCCCTTCTTGCCGATCACCACGCCCGGACGCGCCGAGTAGATCGTGATGCGCGCGTTCTTCGAGGGACGCTCGATCACGACCTTGCCCACGGCCGCGTGCGAGAGCTTCTTCTTCAGGTATTCGCGAACCTTGATGTCCTCGGCGAGCATGCCGGGGAAGTTCTTGGTGTTCGCGAACCACTTCGAGGCCCAATTGCGGTTCACCGAGAGGCGGAAACCGATCGGGTTGATCTTCTGTCCCATGGCTAGTCCTTTTTCCCGTCGCCGACGGAGAGGAACACGTGGCAGGTGGGTTTCACGATGCGGTTGCCGCGGCCCTTGGCGCGCGCGTGGAAGCGCTTCAACACCGGGCCCTTCTCGACGCAGATGCTGGTGACCTTGAGCTCGTCGATGTCCAGGCCGTTGTTGTGCTCGGCGTTCGCGATCGCGCTCTCCAGCACCTTCTTGATGATCTTGGCGCCCTTCTTCGGCGTGAAGGCAAGGATGTTGAGCGCGTTGCCGATGGGCTGGCCGCGCACGAGGTCGGCGACGAGGCGGCCCTTCTGGGCCGAAAGCCTCACGCCGTACAGTTTCGCTTCGACGTTCATGTCGCTATCTCCTTACTTCTTCGCCGCGGCGGCGGCGGCGGGGGCCGCAGCCGGAGCCGGGGCCGGAGTGCCGCCGCCCGTCACGACCTTCCTGTCGGCCGAGTGGCCCTTGAAGGTGCGCGTGAGCGCGAACTCGCCCAGCTTGTGGCCGACCATGTTCTCGGTCACGTACACGGGGATGTGCTGCTTGCCGTTGTGGACCGCGATCGTGAGTCCCACGAAGTCGGGAAGGATGGTGGAGCGGCGCGACCAGGTCTTGATCGGGCGCTTGTCCTTCGAGGCGGAAGCGGCCTCCACCTTCTTCATGAGATGCCCGTCGACAAACGGGCCCTTCTTGATTGAGCGTGCCATCGTCTAGTCCTCAGGCCTTCTTGTGGCGGCTGCGCACGATCATCGTCTGCGTGCGCTTGTTGGAACGGGTCTTCTTGCCCTTGGCGGGTTGTCCCCACGGGCTCACCGGATGGCGGTTGCCGCGAGTGCGGCCGCCCAGCGGGTGATCCACGGGGTTCATGGTCTCGCCGCGCACCGTCGGGCGGATGCCGCGCCAGCGGTTGGCGCCCGCCTTGCCGATCACGCGCAGGTTGTGTTCCTCGTTGCCGACTTCGCCGATCGTGGCGCGGCAGTTCACGTGCACGCGGCGAATCTCGCCCGAGCGCATGCGCAGCTGCGCGTACTCGCCCTCGCGAGCGAGCAGCTGCACGCCCGCACCCGCGGCGCGCGCGATCTGCGCACCCTTGCCGGGCAACATCTCGACGCAGTGGACCGTGGTGCCGACCGGGATGTTGCGAAGCGGCAGCGCGTTGCCCGACTTGATGGGCGCCTCGGAGCCGGCCTCGATCTTCTGCCCGACCGTGAGCCCCTTGGGCGCGATCATGTAGCGGCGCTCGCCGTCGGCGTACAGGATGAGCGCGATATTGGCGCTGCGATTCGGGTCGTACTCGAGCCGCTCGACCTTCGCGGGGATTCCGTCCTTGTCGTTGCGGCGGAAATCGATGATGCGGTAGTGGTGCTTGTGCCCGCCGCCCTGGTGGCGCGTCGTGATGTTGCCCATGGAGTTGCGGCCCGCGCGCTTGGGCGAGGCTTCCACGAGCGGAGCATAGGGCGCGCCCTTGTGCAGGTCCGCGTTGACCACTTTCACCATCGACCGGCGTCCGGCCGAGGTGGGTTTCGTCTTGACGAGTGCCATGGTTAGGCCACTCCTTCCACGAAGTTGATGTCGCCGTCGCCGGCGAGGCTCACATAAGCTTTCTTGACGAGCTTGCGGCGGCCGATGAAGCGGCCATGGCGCTTTTCCTTGCCCTTCACGTTGACCACGTTCACGGCGCTCACCTGGACCTTCTGGTCCTTGAAGAGCAACTCCACCGCGGCCTTGATCTCGGCCTTGGTCGCGTCGGGGATCACCTCGAACACGATCTGCCTGTGCGTTTCGCCCACGAGCGTGGCCTTTTCGGAGATCACCGGGGCGACGATGACCTTCATGAGACGTTCTTGGTTCATGCCAGGGCCTCCTCGAGGTGCTTCACCGCCGCCTTCGTGACGAGGATCTTCTCGAAACGCATGAGGCTCACGGGATCGGCATGGCGTGCCTCGAGCACCATCACGTTGGGCAGGTTGCGCGAGGACAGGTAGAGGTTGTCGTCGACCTTGTCCGTGAGGATAAGCACGTTGTCCAACCCCAGGGTGCGCAGCTTCCCTGCGAGCGCCTTCGTCTTGGGCGCGTCGATCGTGAGCGACTCGATCACGGCGAGGCGCTCCTCGCGGACGAGCTGCGAAAGGATCGAAGCCATTCCCGCGCGGTACATCTTGCGGTTCAACTTCTGCGTGAAGTTCTCGTCGGGCTTGTTCGGGAAGATGCGCCCGCCGCCGCGCCACAGGGGCGAGGACGTCATGCCCGCGCGAGCGCGGCCGGTGCCCTTCTGGCGCCAGGGCTTGCGGGTGGAGTGGCGCACTTCGGTACGCGTCTTCTGCGCGCGCGATCCCTGGCGGCCGTTCGCGTGGTACGCGACGACAACCTGGTGCACGAGAGCCTCGTTGTATTCGCGGCCGAAGAGCGCCTCCGAAGCGTCGACGGACTTCTGCGACTCGCCCTTCTCGTTGATGACCTTGAGTTCCATCACTTGGCTCCCTTCGCGGCGGTCTTGCCGGCCTTCGCCTTCACGCTGGGGCGAACCACGACAGAGCCGTTCTTGGCGCCGGGCACGGAGCCCTTGACCATGATGAGCGAGCGCTCGGCATCGACGCGCGCCACTTCAAGCAGTTGCACGGTGCGATTCACGTTGCCGAGGTGGCCCGACATGCGCTTGCCGGGGAAGACGCGGCCCGGGTCCTGCGCCATGCCGATGGAGCCGGGGCTGTTGTGCGAAAGCGAGTTGCCGTGCGAGGCGCGATTCGACGAGAAGTGATGGCGCTTGATGACGCCCGAGAATCCCTTGCCGAGCGTCGTGCCCGACACGTCGACCTTCATGCCCGGCTGGAACATGTCGACCTTGAGCTCGGAGCCGACCTTGAGCTCGCCGACGGAGCCCGCGTCAACGCGGAACTCACGCAGTTCCGAGGCGGCTTCCACGCCCGCCTTGGCGAAATGGCCCGCCAGCGGCTTGGTCACGCGTGTCGCGCGACGCTTGCCGAAAGCGATCTGGACGGCCACGTAGCCGTCGGTGTCCTGCGATTTGATTTGCGCGACGCGGTTGCCCGAGCAATCGAGCACCGTCACGGGGACTGACGTTCCGTCATCCTTGAAGATGCGCATCATGCCGACCTTGCGGCCGACGAGACCGAGACTCATCGTTCTACCCTTTCATGTTGTCCTGCCGGTGCAGCCCCTGCAACGCGCTGCCATCTGCGCAATGCGCCGCGATCCGACAGTTGCCGGCAACGATTGGCCAGCCCTTCATCTCGTGTGCCGGGGATGAGCCCCCGGCGCAGTAAAGCCATAAATTATAGCACTTCGGGAGCCCGAAGGCTCCCGAGACCGGGA
Source organism: Usitatibacter sp. (assembly GCA_049300695.1). Taxonomy (GTDB): domain Bacteria; phylum Pseudomonadota; class Gammaproteobacteria; order Burkholderiales; family Usitatibacteraceae; genus Usitatibacter. Next base: position 455 of record JBAQKF010000045.1, on the reverse strand, counting down.
CCGCTACAGCTTGATCTCGACGTCCACGCCCGCCGGGAGATCCAGCTTCATCAGCGCGTCCACGGTCTTGTCCGTGGGCTCGATGATGTCCATGAGGCGAAGGTGCGTGCGGATCTCGAACTGGTCGCGCGAGGTCTTGTTCTTGTGGGGCGAGCGCAGGATGTCGAAGCGCTCGATGCGCGTCGGCATTGGCACGGGGCCCTTCACCACGGCACCTGTGCGCTTGGCCGTTTCCACGATCTCGAGGGCCGACTGGTCGATCAACTTGTAGTCGAACGCCTTGAGGCGGATGCGGATCTTCTGTTTTGCGAGGGCTTGTGCCATGGGTCTACTCCAGGATCTTCGATACGACGCCGGCGCCGACGGTGCGGCCGCCTTCGCGGATGGCGAAGCGAAGCTTCTCTTCCATCGCGATGGGCGCAATCAGCGTCACCACCATCTTGATGTTGTCTCCC